>JBBRPP010000002.1:0-300161 GCA_038227995.1 Acidimicrobiales bacterium | reverse complement strand
TCTCCTCGCGCTCGCACAACGACAACGGCAAGCCTGGCATCCTGGTATCTCCAACGGTCGGTGGTGGTCAACAGCACCGGCCATCCTGACCCTCACGGATCAGTCAAACCGGGACCGTGCACCGACCGTTGGAACTGGCCCACCCTGTGTGCCGGCAGCACGACTGCCAGCGTCGGGATACCTGTTCTGTACCCATTGTTCGACAATTGGCAACATGTTGTTCAACAAAATGAGCCGAATGGCCCATGACGGAATTCGACCAAAGGCGTACCCTTTTCCCAGCGAGTGGATGGGCGGTAGTGCGGTGAGTGATCTCTTTGTGCAGCAGCATGATGTCGAGATTGGGCCGCGCCTTGCGCGAGCCATTTACAGTCGGAGGCTGAAGATCGTGCTCGTCGGTGGCGATGCAGCGGCGATCGCAGCGGCGTTCTCGTTCGCGCTGTGGCGTGGGGGATACGCCGGACGACAGGGAACCAAACACGCTCTGCTGGCGGTCATCGTTGCGGCGACGGTCGGCGTGTTGTTGATGAGGTCACAGGATCTGTACCTCGCGAGGGTCAGCATGGTCCGCGTCGTCGAGATCACCCGGACGGCGCGGGCGATGACGTTGCTCACATGCTTCTTCCTGCTCCTCGACCGAATTCTGCACTCCGACCTGTACATCCGCAACACACTGTTGGCAACCTGTCTCAGCTTCGTGCTGGTCTACATCGCCAGGGCGATCTACCGGTCCCGTCTCGCGATGTCTCGCGAACGCGGTGGCCACCAGCGCCGGGTGGTCATCGTCGGCACCGACGACGAGACGATGCGGCTGATGAATCTGTTCGCGACGCACCTCGACCTCGGAATCGTGGTCGTCGGCATCATCGGCGACCGAGTCGAAGCCTCCTCACGAGGGCTGACCAACCTGTGGCTCGGGGACATCGATCGGACCGAAGCGCTCATCGGGTTCCTCGACGTCTCCGGTGTCGTCGTCTCGCCGGCGACGCTCCCGCCCGGCCGCCTCAACGAGCTGATCCGCAACATGCACGCCCGCAACTGCCATGTTCACCTGGCGACCGGGGTGGCCGGCATCGACGCGCGGCGGATGCGGTCGATTCCGATCGCCCACGAGCCCCTGGTGTACGTCGAAGCGCCGGCGCTGAGCCGGGTGCAGCTCGGCATCAAGCGAGCCTTCGACATCGTCGTCGCCGGAACCGCACTCGTCGCGCTCAGTCCTGTCATGGCGATGGTCGCCCTCGCCATCAAACTCGATGATCGCGGACCGGTGTTCTTCCGCCAGAGTCGCGTCGGTCGCCATGCCACGAGCTTCGGTCTGTTGAAGTTCCGCAGCATGCAGGTCGATGCCGAGAAACAGCGCGCCGACCTCGCCAACGAGCGCAACGGTCCACTGTTCAAGATGACGCGCGACCCGCGAGTCACCCGCGTCGGCCGGTTCCTGCGCGAATCCAGCCTCGACGAGTTGCCGCAGCTGCTCAACGTGTTACGCGGCGAGATGAGCCTCGTCGGTCCCCGCCCGGCGCTGCCGGCCGAGGTACTCAACTTCCCCGACGATCTCCGGCTGCGTGAGCAGGTCTTGCCGGGCATCACCGGCTTGTGGCAGGTCGAGGCACGCGACAACCCGTCATTCGAGGCCTACCGGCGGCTCGACCTGTTCTATGTCGAGAACTGGTCGATGACGCTCGATCTCACCATCGTCGTCGGAACGATCGAGCACATTCTCGGCCGTGTGCTGCACGCAGTGCTGCCTCGGCGCAAGCCGGTCGCAATCCGCACCACGATCGAGGACAGGGCCATCGTCGAGACGAGCATGCCCTGACCGATTCGCACCGCTCGGCCTGAACCCAACCGGTCAGGCCGTCTGCCGACGATCGTCATGGTGAACGGTCGCTCGAGGAGGCGAACCGGGTGGCCGACGATCGGTCGATCGGCGCCGCGGTGGAGGCTGACGGTCGCGCACACCGAGCCATGTCTCGATGCGCCGTGTCCATCGCCCGTGAGCCCCGTCCTCTCGGCCGTGACTCGAGGCGACGTTCCAGCGGACGATGTAGGTCACCCCGACGATGAACGACAAGAACGCGAGCATTGCCCCCGGATCCCCGATCACCTTGGCGGGCTCGAGCGTGCGGATGAAGGGCAGGAAGGCTGCGGTCGCCACGAACCACACGAGAGACACGCGCGGGAAGCGAGGCGATGCATGACCAACTGCGGGCCGCTCGATCACGACGGGCGTCGCGAACACCAGGACGACTTCCATCACGAGGTAGAACGCGGAGGGATTGACGACGCCGCACAGCACGAACGCCACGTTCATCACCAGTCCCATCGCCAGCGCGGCCCGGACGTATTGACCCGTGGCGAGCATCAGACCGCAGGCCAGTTCGCCGACACACACCATCGCAGCGACGAGCACAGCCGCTGGCGCAACGCCGTGGTCCATCACCGGTCGCCAGAACGGCAGCGCCTCGGCGTGTTGTTGCACCAGAAACGCATGCAGGGACTGGCCGTTCCACCAGTCGCTGCTGATCAGCTTCTCGGCGCCGGCGCGGATCCAGCCCGCGGCCAGAAAGATGCGCAGTGGCACCAGCAACAGGATCGTTGCGGTCCGTGCTCGATGATCGTGATCCAGGTGGCGACCGACGCGATTGAGGTGATGGTCGTGACTTCCGGAAGGCTGGTCGCCCGGCGGCAACCAACCGTTTCGCTGCTCGAGGCCTCGAGCCACTGGTGGCGAAGCTTTGGCGATGCCGGTTGCCACATCCATGTTTTGGTATCGGCGGAATCGCTGACGCACTTGACGGATGATTTCGATCTCGCGACCTCCGTACCTCTGGAGCGGGTAGCGGGAATCGGACCCGCGTGTCTTGCTTGGGAAGCAAGCGCTCTGCCACTGAGCTATACCCGCATGAATTCCGCAGCACGTGAATGCTGCACCGTCGCTGGAGAGAGATTAGTCGTCCGCCACCGTGAACGCCACGATTTCGACGTCCGTCACACCCGAGCGCGGCCTGGTGCGTTCGGACGCCACCAACGCCGATCGGTAGTCTGACGCTGGTGGAGCGGGTGAGACGTCTGGGTGTCGCGGCCCTGGTCGTGTGCGGCGCGCTGGTGATCTCGCTGCACGGCGTCCGGCCTCCGACCGTGGAAGCCGCTGCGCCGCCGACTGTCGATGCCGCCGGTCTGGTCATGTCGACAGCGATCACATTTCCGCCCTCGATCACACCCGTCGCCGTGCGCTTCGCGACGGACGGGCGGATCTTCGTTGCCGACAAAGGCGGCACGGTGCTGATGTACCAGAGCATCACGGACACCTCGCCGATCACCACGCTCGACATCAGCTCGCAGATCAACACGTACGTCGATCGCGGCCTGCTGGGCATCGCCCTCGACCCACTGTTCACGACCACTCGTCCGTACCTGTACGTGCTCTACACCTACGACCGCGACCCATTCGGTTCGAACACGACGGTGCCCCGCTGGAATCACGACTGTCCCGATCCGCCAGGCGGCAACACCGACGGATGCACCGTCACAGCTCGACTCGATCGGTACACCATCAACTCGGCTGGACACGCCGACGTCAATTCGAAATTGACCCTGCTCGACGGTGCCGGGACCAGCGGTGGATGGTGCGATCAGTTCCCGTCACACTCGATCGGGACGGTCGAGTTCGGCACCGACGGCATGCTCTACGTCGGGTCAGGCGACGGCGCCAGCTACGACTTCCTGGACTACGGGCAGAAGGGGGGATCGCCGGGATCGCCGACGCCCGCCAATCCATGTGACGACAACCAGATGACCGGCGATCCCTCGGTCCATTCGGGCGCGCGCGGGACTGCACTGTCCGCCGCAACGTCGCGCGGTGGAGCGTTGCGGGTCCAGTCGGTTCGCAACGCCCTTGCCCACGAATACGTCAGTTGGGACGGAGCGATCCTGCGCATCGACCCGAACACAGGCGCTGCGGCAGCCGGCAATCCGCTGATCGGCAACGGGATCGATGGTGACGACCGAATCGTCGCCTACGGCCTGCGCAATCCGTTCCGGTTCACGTTCCGGCCAGGGACGAACGATCTGTGGCTCGGCGATGTGGGCTACAACACGTATGAAGAGATCGACACCGCAACGCTCGGGGCGACGCCCGCTTCGGTACCCAACTTCGGCTGGCCGTGCTACGAGGGCCTCTCAAAGAGGAGCTCGTCGTACTACACAGTTGGCAACGCGCTCTGTACATCGCTGTACCAAAAGAAAGATCCCACCGTCACTTTGGATGGCGGGGTCGAGAGCCCGCTCATTGCGCCGAAGTACTCCTGGTCTCGGTATGGCACGCTGGGATTCGAAGCCGAGAGCATTCCGCCGCTTCCGTGCAGGACGACCGGCGGCGGGGGCGCTGCGGTCGGCGGCGGATTCGTCGCCAACGCCAATTGGCCCAGCGCGCTGCACGGCGCGTACGTGTTCGGCGACTACTCGCGCGGCTGTCTGATGGCGATGCCCCTCGACGGCTTCGGCATCCCCGACACGACCAAGGTGACGTCACTCGTCTCAGGCGTCGCCCCGGTCGACATCACGGTCGGACCCAACGGCGACATCTATTGGGTCGACATCATCTCCGGCGAGCTCGATTTCCTGTCTCCTGCCGTTGGACCCGCCGCATCCTTCACCGCCACGCCGTCCGCCGGCACGTTGCCGCTGCACGTCGACTTCGATGCCTCGGCCACGACCGATCCCCGACCGGCCGACACGCTCACGTACACATGGGATCTCACCGGCAGCGGCACCTGCGACCAAGGCACCACAGGGGTCACGACCACGCACACCTACACGTCTCCACAAACGGTCACCGTCAAGCTCTGCGTCAAAGATCAACTGGGCTACACGGGTTCAACCACGCGCACGATCCAGGCTGGAATTCCACCGGTCATCCAGTCCCTCACGACGTCGGCCGATGCCAACGGGTGGAAGGTCGCCGACGTCATCACGTACGCCGCACGTGCGACCGACTCCTACGACCCCACCCTGCCGGCGAGCGCATACGCGTGGAACGTCGTGATCCGCCATTGTGATGCCGTCGGCGGAGCCGCGTGTCACACGCATCCGTTGTCCACCCTCCCCGCGGGGCCGTCCGGCACGATCATCGCCCCCGACCACGAGTTCTACGCATTTCTGCAATTGACGCTGACGGTCACCGACTCGCACGGGTTGAGCGCGTCTCGAACCGTCGATCTCGTGCCGCGCCTGTCGAGCATCACGGTGCAGTCCGATCCACCGGGAATCGCCGTGGCGGCCGGAGGGCGTACGGGCGCGACGCCGTACACGCAACAGTTCCTCGAGGGCGGCGACGTGCAGTTGATCGCTCCCGCGAGCGTGTCGATGAACGGTTCCGACTACACGTTCGCCGGGTGGACGGATGCGCCGTCAGCCGCCGGCATCCGCGATGTTCGGGCACCAGC
This sequence comes from Acidimicrobiales bacterium, assembly GCA_038227995.1. GTDB lineage: Bacteria > Actinomycetota > Acidimicrobiia > Acidimicrobiales > Ilumatobacteraceae > WLMZ01. Next base: position 294,714 of record JBBRPP010000002.1, on the reverse strand, counting down.
GACGGGTGCAACGATCACCGCCCGCTATGTCGCCGGCAGAATCTCGGCCGTGTCTCCCAGGCGACTGCTCGACACGCGGTCGGGCCTCGGCGCACCGGCCGCCCCCCTCGCTGCGGGACAGCCGCTGCGCCTGCAGGTGACGGGGACCTCCGGCGTCGATGCGATCGCTGGTGCCGTCGTGCTCAACCTGACTGCCGTCGATGCGCGCGCCGACGGATATGTGACCGCTTACCCGTGCGGCGCGGTGCCGCTGGTCAGCAACCTGAACGTCGTCGCCGCGGACACGGTCGCCAACCTCGTCACCGTTCCGCTCGACGGTTCCGGCGGCGTGTGCTTCGTCGCCCAGCAACCGACCGATCTCGTCGTCGATCTGGCGGCGGTCGTCTCTGGCACCGGTGACGCCTACAACGCGATCGCGCCGACACGCGTCGTCGACACGCGCGAGGGCACCGGTCTGCCGATGACCTCGCTCACCCCAGGGGCAGTCGCGGTCGTCCCGCTCGACGCTGCTCGTTCAGCCGCCGGTGCACCGGTTGACGCGTCCGCCGTTGCCGCCAACATCACCGTGACCAATCCGAGCGCCGCCGGATTCCTCACCGCGTTCCCGTGCGGAACTGTTCCGCCCACCGCCTCGAACGTCAACTACTCGGCCGGGCAGACGGTGTCGAACCTTGCGCTCGTCGCGCTCGGCGCCCAGCACGCACTCTGCATCACCACCAACGTTCGCACCGATGTGGTGATCGACGTCTCGGGTTGGCTGGCACCCATCGGCGCCCGGGTCGACCTCGTGGTCCCACAGCGCGCCATCGACACGCGGACGACCAGCACGCGGCTCGCCGCTGGGCAGACGTTGCAGATCGATGCCACCAGTCTCGGAGCACCTGCCACCTCGACCGCGATGATCGCGAACGTGACCGCTGTCGACACACTCGTCGCCGGATTTCTCACGGTGTATCCGTGCGGCTCGCGCCCGCTCGCATCGAACGTCAACTATGGCGCCCGTGAGAACAGACCCGTTCTCGCGATTGCCGCACTCAGCGCAGCTCGGATGGTGTGCGTCTACTCGTCGAATCCAGTCGATCTGGTCGTCGACATCCAGGGGTGGATACTGGGCGGCGGTTGAGGCCAACCCCCGTGGCTCAGACCCGGTTGGGACGGCGGTTGATGAAGAGCAACGTCAGGCCGAAGGCGAGGATGAACAGGCCGCCCCAGATGACCATCGAGAAGTCGCGACCGGTGTTGGGCAGTGAACCCGTCGTCGCCGGGACCGTCGGCATCGTCGGTGTCGACGAGCTGCCACCACCGGGAAGCGTCGGTGCATCGCTCTGCGACTTGGTGGTCGCGGTCGTCGATACCGTGCTCGCCGGCTGAGTGGTCGCTGTCGTCGACGACGACGACGACGAAGACGATGACGACGAGCTCGATGACGGATGCGTCGTGGTCGTCGACGAAGACGATGACGAGCTCGATGACGGATGCGTCGTTGTTGTCGAAGACGATGACGAGCTCGATGACGGATGCGTCGTTGTTGTCGAAGACGATGAGGACGAGGACGAGGACGAGGACGAGCTGCTGGAGCCGCCAGGGGACGACGAACTCGAGCTGCTGGACCCACCCGGTGACGACGAACTCGACGAGCTGCTGGACCCACCCGGTGACGACGAACCGGTTGGCTGGCCGTTCCCGAGGCACGTGTGCGAGAGGTTGAACATCGGGGTCCCACCAGTTGGCGAGATCACCGCGGACGAGCCGACGAGGACGAGATCAGTGACGGCGCTGCCGCTGGGGACCTTGATGAACACGCTGTCGTGCAGGCTTCCGCTGGGAACGATCTGACCGCCGCTGAAGCTCACCGAGCCGACGCCCGTGATCTTCAAGGTGATCGCGGCGAAGGTGTACGTGCCGTCGGTTGGGGTGATAACGAAGTGCCAGTACGACGACGAAGCATCAGGGCACGTCGTCTCGACCGTTGCCGTGTTGTTCTGCAAAGCGACGTTCTGGGTCGTCACGGACGCCGTCGTCGACGACGACGCGCTCGCACCCGCCACGACACCCGCCACGCCTCCGACCGACATGATCAGCCCGACAATGGTCCGCACTCCAACTCGGCTTGCAGCTCGATGAATCACGTGCCCTCCTCAGGTCAAACCACAACGGCTGACGCCCGCTTCCCACCGCTGACCAACATAGGCCTCTCGGCGCACGGTGAGTGCATTTCCTGACGAACTCTTGACACTTGGTCTGAGGTCGAATTGTCGCCGTTCCACCAGCTCAGTGCCGTTGCTATCTGCAAATCGGACGATCAGATCGCGTTCGATCTCACTCTCCGCACTCTTGCCTCCACGTTGCGAAGCGACGGGCTCGCCGAACGTCAGCCGGCGGTGAATTCCCGCAACATTTCGCGCAGCCGTGCGACCTCGTCGACGAGATCGGCGGGCGTGGTGAGTTCGTCCAGGGTGATCAGCTCCGCGAAACCAACGGGCTTGCCGACGGGCAGGAGCGGACGGACACGGGTCATCACCACATCGCGTTGCGTGATCGTCGCGGCGATGATCGCCGCGGCCGCGCCCGACGTCACCTCACCGATGTCGCGCCGTCGGAGCAGATCGCATTTGTAGGTACGGCACAGTGCTGGGCGCTCGTCGTAGATCGCACAGCCTGTCGGTGTACTGGCCGCGCACGGCTGGCCGAGGAAGTACTGGTCGCGCCGTTGGGTGATCTCCGCCCGGATCGCGAGCAACGGTGGCTGCTCGTCGACGTCGACGAGGGTGACCTCGGTGAAGATCGTGCCGTCACAGCACAGCCCACAGTCGACGCAGATGTTGTCTGCCATGCCGACGGGGCGGTTGTCGTCCGGCAATTGATCCACGACGTCAGGCTGTCACAACCGACGCCGCAGTTCGGTATCGCCTCCACGGTGTCGGTACTACGATGCCGCGATGGCGACCGACGAACACGTGCTCCTCGCAAGCATGCCCTTCGCTCCATTGGAACGGCCGTCGCTGGCACTCGGGCTGCTGCAGGCCCACGCCAACCGGCTCGAGATCGAATGCGAGACGAAGTACTTCACCTTCCTGATGGCCGACTTCATCGGCGTGTCCAACTACCAATGGCTCACCGACACGGTTCCGTACACGACCTTTGCCGGCGACTGGCTGTTCTCCGCTGCGCTGAGCGGCGAGCGACCCGACATGGACGCGCTGTACAAGCGTCTCGTGCTCGGCCAACACGGGGTCGCCGGAGACGGCGAGCTGATGCGTCTCACCGGCCTGCGCGACTTCGTCGAGCCCTTCCTCGCGGCGTGCATCGAAAGCGTCGCGTGGGCGGACTACACGATGGTGGGCTTCACGTCGGTGTTCCACCAGAACATCGCATCGCTTGCCCTCGCCAAGCGGCTGAAGGAACGTCACCCACACCTGACGATCGCGTTCGGCGGAGCCAACTGGGAAGAGGAGATGGGGGCTGCGCAGTTGCAGCAGTTCCACTTCGTCGACCTCGCATTCTCGGGAGAAGCGGATCATTCGTTCCCCGCAGTGCTCGACGCTCGTCGTGAAGGTCGAACCGTGGGCGGAATCGCGGGCGTGATGCTGCGTGGCGACGAGCACTCGGGTGCGCAGGCGATCGAGAATCTCGACGAGGTCCCCGTCCCCGATTTCGACCCGTACTTCGCAGGCAAGGACCAGCACGAATCAGTGCGCAGCCTCGACAGTCAGCTGATGATGGAGACGGCGCGTGGCTGCTGGTGGGGCGAACGCTCGCATTGCACGTTCTGCGGTCTGAACGGATCGACGATGGCATTCCGCAGCAAGTCGCCGGCGCGCGTCGTCGACGAACTGCGCTATCTCCACGAGCGGTACCCCACCACGTCCGCGTCGATCGTCGATGACATCCTCGACATGCGCTACTTCCGGTCCGTGCTGCCGGAGATCGCCGCAGCCGACCTCGACATCGATTTGTTCTGGGAGATCAAGGCCAACCTCACCCACAACCAAGTCCGCCAGCTTCGCGAGGCGCGGGTGATGATCGTGCAGCCCGGCATCGAGGCGCTCAGCGACCACGTGTTGGATCTGATGGGCAAGGGCACGACGGCCCTGCGCAACATCCAGCTGCTGAAGTGGTGCAAGGAATACGGGGTCCTGCCGATGTGGAACCTGCTCTACGGCTTTCCCGACGAGACCGACCAGGACTACGAAGAGACCATCGAGTTCGTCAACGCGATCTGGCACCTCGACCCGCCGACCGGATACGGACCGATCCGGCTCGATCGGTTCAGTCCGTACCACAACGATCCAGCGGCCTTCGGCATGACCAACGTGCGACCGATGCACGTGTTCCAACTGCTGTACCCGTTCGACACCGAGACCTTGATGCGCACTGCGTACTACTTCGAGTTCGACTACGGCGACGGGCGCACGGCCGCGCAATTCGCGGCCACTGCGATCGAGTACGCGGCGGACTGGAAGGCAGATACGGCGACCGGTGACCTGTGGGTACGCGAGATCGACGGCGAACTCGAGATCGACGACACCCGTCGCGGCGTCGAGGGCGGTCAACGTCTCCTTCGACTCGACGGTTGGCGAGCGGCCGCCTACACCTCCATGGACCGCGCCCGCACCGTCGGCGAGTTGATGGATATGCCGGAGATCAGCAGCGAGGCCGTCGCCGAAGACCAACTCGTCGAGTTCCTCCACGAGTGCAGGGACTCGCAGTTGGCTGTCACGTGCGCCGGCCAGTGGCTGGCGGTCGCGGTGCACGACCCTCCGCGGCCGGCTGACGCCGTCACGCCACGGCGGCTGCTGCACGTCCGCAGCGCCTGACGTTGCACTACTCGGTCCAGCCGAAGACGTCGAGGATCAACTGCCCGCCGTTCTGGGTGTAAAGGTCAACGGTTCCGTCCGCACCAACCGGAACGAATGCGAGGTTCGCCGCGATCGTTCCTGGTCCATCCACGTTGAGGTTCGATGCAAGCGGCAGGGTTGTCCCACCGGGATGCACCGTGACGAATCCGGGCGCCATCGGCGCATCCGAGGTGACGTTGACGATCACGTACTTCACATCGAGCGGGATGCTGCCGACACCTGCGACCTTCACCGACGTCGTCGAACCCGCAGCAGGCTCGATGGCCGGTGCGACACGCGTGTCGAGCAGTCGCTGCGACGGCTGCACCGTGTTGTAGTTCGCCGCCGGAGTGAAGAAGCCGAACACGTCGACGATCAGATCGGTCGACGTCTGCGTGAACAGGCTCACCTTGCCATCCGCACCGATCGGGACGATCACCAGGTTTGCCCGCGTCTGGCCGGGGTGGTCGACGTTCAGGTTCGACGTCGACGGCCGGGCAGTGCCCGTCGGGAACACCGTGACGAAGCCGGCTCCGGTCGTGTTCGTCGCGGTCACGTTGAGGATGACCGCAGTCGCCCCGGTGGGTGCGCCCACAACGTTGGTGACGGTCACGTTGGTCATCGAGCCGTCGCCCGGGCGAACGTTGCCACGAGTGTCGATCGCGCGAGCCGGAACGAGGGGCGTGTAGCCGACCCCGACCGGGATGTAGCCCATCACGTCGACGACGAGATCGGTGCTGCTCTGAACGAAGACGCTCACTGTGCCGTCGGCACCAACCGGGCTGACGACCATGTTCGGGATCGTCTGGTCGGCGACGTCGACGTTGAGGTTCGAGGTGCCCGGCCGAGTCGTGCCACCAGCGAAGACGGTGATGAAACCCGGCGCTGTCGCGTCGGTGGCCGTCACGTTGAGGAACACCGCTTGCGCGTCGGCCGGCACCCCGTGAACCCCCGTGACTCTGATCGTGGTGATCGAGCCGGCAGCCGGCATCGCGCCGGAGCGCGTGTCGAGGAGCCGGGCCGGTGCGACCGCCACCGGCGTGGCGGGGCCCTCTGCCGGTCCGCCCGATGCTCCACCCGGGCCGACAGGTGCACCGCACACTCCGTCGAGATCCGCCGAGGCCAGCGCGGGAGTCGTGTTCACCGACGCAGCGTTCTGCTGCGACGCAGCCGGTCCACTGCTGCTGCCCCACCAGTTGCACGTCGCGTCGAGAGCTCCCATGGTGACGCCCGCCTGTGGTGCGATGCCGAAGCCGGTGATCGCGTTGCGGTTGACGCTCACCTTGCTGAGGTCGGATGCAGAGGCTTCGTTGGTCACGGTCGCTCCGCCCATAGCGGCGAACACGTTGTGGTCGATCGTGATCGTGCCGCTCGCGAAGGTCGGGCCGAAGTCGACGATGTTGCCGACATCGACACTGACGTTGTTGTGCTCGATCACGGTGTTGGTGACACCGTGGTTGATCGAGAAACACGTGTACGTGCACGAGTTGACGATGGTGTTGGACGAGATCGTGATGTTCGTCGCGGTATCGGTCGGCAACTGTGCGCTCGGACCGTTGGGGAAGTCGATGTTGAGCACACGGACACGGTCACCGTTCCCGGCGTTGCCCAGGATCACGTTGCGCTGGAACGACACGTGGTCGGTCTGCCACATGTTGAACAGCTGGTGACCACAGCTGCCGCTGGCGACGGTGCCTGTTCCGCAACCCGTCGCACGAGTCGTCGAGCTGACGCGGTTGTCATCGACCTTGCCACCGTTCATGGTCGGCGCGCCGTTGAAGTACACGGCCGTGCGACTGATGTGGTCGAACACGTTGTTGGTGACGACCACACCACTCGCATCGCCGCCATAGCTGCTGCCGGCACCGATCAATGTCGTCGCGCTCGACGATCCGGCGTCGGCCGTGTCGGTGAAGTCGAACCCGTCGACGGTCACGCCGGGCGTACCGACGCTGACGCCGTTGATCGATCCGGTGACCGCGATCGTCGCCTCTGGCAGGCGGATGGCGGCAGTCGAAGGACTGGTCGCATCGTTCGGCGAGATGCCGGCGTTCGGTCCACGCAGGCTCAGTGATTTCGGGACGGAGATGGGCGTGGTCGTCAGGTACGACCCGGAGCGGACGTCGACCGTGCCGTTGACCGACACCGTCGCGATACCTTCCTGGATCCGGCTGACCGTGCCAGCCTGTGCGCCCAGCGAGTTGACAGCCACGGACGTCGTGGTGCCCTGGAACCCGAACGCCGACGAGCTGTCGGTGCCGACCTCGAGCGACGGCGTGAAGTCGACGTGGTCCGAGAACGGTCCGAGCACGTCGGGCGCCGAGGCAGGCCTGGTGGCCGTGCCGCCGACGAAGGTCGACGGGATCAGGGCGGCGTATCCCGGCTCGGCGCTGTCGGCCGAAGTGAACACGGGTGTCGTGGTGCCGAACCAGTTGTCGCTGAAGTCCTGGACCGACGTCGCGCTCGTGCGATCGACGACGCCGCCGTACCAGTTGCCGGCGATGCTGTTGTTCGAGAACGTGGAGTTCACCGTCGACGTCGACGGCGGAGACGAGTTGAACAGCACACCGAGGGCGAAGTTGTTGGTGATCTGGTTCTGCGTGACGGTCACGTTGTCGTTGGTGTTCCAGAAGAACATGCCGGTGCGGTTGCCGTCCACCACGTTGTTGTGGATGCTCGTTCCGGAGCCGTTGGTGACGTTGATCGCTGTGCGGTTCCCCGTGAAGCGCGAGTTCTCGATCTCAGCGGCGACGCCCGTGATGGCCACGCCTGCGGTGTTCAGGTTGTTGTTCCACGTCGCTGCAGCGTTGCCCTCGCGGGTGATGGTGAAGCCGTTGACGACGACCCCTGCGGCGGTGATGTTGACGGTCTGCGGCCGCGCTCCGTTCATCGGGCCGGAGATGATCGAAGCCTGATCGGCGGCGCCGACGAGTGTGACCGCCTTCGTGAGCGCGACGTCTTCGACGTACGTGCCCGCTGCGACGATCACAGTTCCGGTCGCGCTGACCTGATCGACACCGGCCTGGATCGTCTTCATCGGATCGGCGGGCGTGAGACCGCTGTTGGTGTCGTCGCCGGTCGTCGCCACGTAGCACGCCGTGGTGCAACGGTTCTCGAAGTCGTAGGTGGTCTCGGTCGTGTGGCCGGCCAGGTCATCGACGCCGATCGTGAAGTCGTCGACATTGCCGGTGAAGGTGGTCCAGTTGCTGCCGGCCTTGAAGACCACTCGCCCGGCGATGGTGGCGTCAGGGAAGTCGTCGAGGAATTGCGACAGTGTGCACGGGGCGCCCTGGGTGCAGTTACCGCGTGACCCGGACACGTCGTCGTTGTGACTCGCCCACCACTTGCCGCTGATCGCCGTCCACTGCTGCCAGCCGGCGTTCACGGTGGGGACGTTCATGTACGGCTCGAAGACGAGCCGTCCGCCGTACGTCGTGTCGGTCGGTCGGAACTTGATGTCGAAGGCGAGCGCGGGCGCGAGGGTGGGCCCGGGTTGGAACGTCGCGTAGTTCAGCGTGGCCAGTTGATCGATGCGGGTGCCGACGTAGTTCGTGTTGCCCAGGATCCAGCCATCGCTCATCCCGGTGACGGTCAGTTGAGCGCTGCCGCGACCGACGGGCGGTGATCCCGGACCGGTCACGAATAGGCCGCTGCCGGTGGTGCCGCTGTTGTCGCTGAGGAACGACCAGCCGTTCGGCGTGTTCGTGCTGACGATCACGGTGGACGCCGTCGAACCTGTCGATGCGCCGACGGTCTTGATCGTCGCCATCGGCCGATACGGCTTCCCGCTCGAGTTGTCCTTGCCCCAGCAGGTCGTCGATGAGTTCGTGTCGTCGCGAAGCGTGCCCACACCACCCACGCCGCCGTCGCAGTAGTTGCCTGCGGTGGCGCTGTTGACGAACACGCCGTCGGTGTCGACGTCGGTACCTGACGTGGGCGCACTCAGACTGGTCGAGAGCCCGACGTTCAGCGAGTCGTACCCGCAGCCCGTCGAGTAGCACGCGGCCCCCTGACCGATCGGTGCGTACCCGTAATGCGTCGTGTTGTACGCGACTGTCCAGATCACCTGGGCCGGCAACGTGAACGATCCGTCGAACGAGAACGAGATCGGCGTCGCAAAACCGTTGTAGCACGTGACTCCGCCGTCGGGACTCCACGCGTTGCCACAGCCGGTGGATGCCGACGGGCGGAACGGGATCGAGAACGTCGACGTCTTGGTGACGATGGGAGGGCCAGTGGGCTTGGGCAATGCGCCGGAGCTGTCGACGGCGTAGATGTTCAGTGTGATCGCGCTCGCGAACTTCGAGCCCGGCGTCGTGTGGCACAGGCCCGCCTGCACCGACTCGCATCCCCAACTCGACATCTCGACCGTCACCGACTTCAGCCCCCGAGGACCGGCGCCGAGACCGACGAGATCGCCGAACTCACTGGTTTGCGTCGCCTCGAACGCCTCGCTCGGCACGTTCCCGGGGACGCTCGGCCCGATCGAGTCGTACACCGCGGTCGGGGTCGGGCCCGCGGCGTGCGCCGCGAACGGTGAGACGACAACGCCGACCGACGACACGGCCAGGGCAGCAACCACGACAATTCGGCCGCGAACGACCAACCAGGCAGCTCTGAGATCCCGCATGACATCAAGCCCTTCGCTCGAGTGAGCGCAGGCAACTCACGCGATGTGAGGCTCTTGTCCGTCGATGCCTCACATGCGATATCGCCCGTGCGTTGAGCGACTCTAGAGCTGCAATCCTCGCAGTGGACAAGCAAAATCTGCTCCGAAATTGACGATCGAAGAACTCTTCTTGTGTGTCTTCTTGACGATCGCACCATGCGCGGTTTCGTCGTCCAACGCACTGTTCGCGAGGCCGTGGGCTGGCATGACAACTACTGACGTTGTCGAAACCGCAGGTGGAGTATGACGAGAACCTCACCCACAGCGATCCTCGACCCCGACTGGGTGACCTCGGTGACCGCCCACAGCGCGTGCTTCCGTGGCCGTCGACGGGTCGCCTATCTCACGCAACGTAGCCGATCAACTCCTATGAGAGACCAGCAATGCTTTTCATCAGTTGACGAAATCTTGACGAAGTTTCACGGCTCCGAGCGTTGAATCTCGGCGAGGAGTGCCGACAACCTGCCGTCTCAGGATCGCTCGTTTGTGCACTATCGAGCGACGCCGGATGGTCCGTGATCGTGCTTGTGGCCGTGGTCGTGGCCGTGGTCGTGGTCCCTCGGCGGGGTCGCCGCGGCGAGCGGAAGTGGCCACGCGACAAGCTCTTTCGAGGGTAGCGCCGGCGCCCAGAACCAACCCTGCGCGCCGCTGGCACCAGCGCTGCGCGCGAAGGCGTACTGGGCCTCGGTCTCGATGCACTCCAACACCACACCGATGCCCGCCTCACCACAGTTGCGAATGCCGGTTCGAAGCGCATCGAGCTCGTCCAGCCACTCCGGTCCGAACTTGATCTCGTCGGGTTGCAGCCCGATCACGGCGTCGAGATCGCCGGCGGAGACGTCGTCGATCGATGTGGTGAACCCGCAGGCGCGGATTGCGTGGAGCTCGTCGGCTGACGGGACGCCGTGGCGTTCCGTGATCTCGATCCGCAGCTCCCACGGCAGCATCGCGCTCATCGTGTTCAGCTCGTCGAGCACCGCCTGCAGGTGCGGCCGCTCGATGTTCACCGACAGCTGCCCGAACGGCAGCGCGTCGCGCAGCGCAGCGTCGACCGTGCGCGCCGCGAGGCGGTTGTCGGTCGCAATCCGATCGAGGTCCAGGGGTCGCAGCAACGCCTCGACCGCCGCCACGCCGTCGCGACCGCGCCCGTCGCCGACCGAGAGGTTGATCATCGGCTGGTAGTGGACGAGCGTGGCCGCGTCGTGACCCGTCTGTGAACCCTTGCGTGTCGCCACCGTCATCACTCTCGTTTGCCAGGTCCGTCTGACAGCCGAACGTACTCGACAGTCAACCACTCTTGGTGGCAATCGATGCGCACACTCCGCGATATGTGCAGCACACGCTGGTCGCGATGGACGCTGCTACGGGGAGAGCCAGGACCGAATCAAGTCCTGCAGGGGTTCGATCCCGATGCCCTTGGCCGCGCTGACCCACACGATGTCACCCGGTTCGAGCATGCAGCCGGCCGCCAGATCCTTCTTCCGGGTCGCCTTCTTGGACGACTTCACCTTGTCGCTCTTGGTCGCAACCACCTGATGCGGGATCTCGTTGTCGCGCAACCAGTCGAGCATCTGCACGTCGAGCTTGGTCGGGCCGATCTCACCGTCGACCAACACCATCACCATCTGCAGGCATTCGCGTTCGAGGAGGTAGCCCTCGATCATCTGCCCCCACTCGGCCTTCACGCGCGTGGGCACCTTGGCGTAGCCGTAGCCGGGAAGATCGACGACGGTGACTCCGGGCGAGACCTCGAACAGGTTGATCAATTGCGTGCGACCCGGTGTCTTGCTGACGTGGGCGAGGCGTGTGCGATTGGCGAACGCATTGATGAGCGACGACTTTCCCACGTTCGAGCGGCCGACCACGGCGATCTCACGCTCTGACGGCGGGAGGTCCGCGACACGCGGCGACGACTTGATGAACTTCATCGGGATGGGTGACACGGCCGCTCCTACTTCGCCACGATCGAGCCGAGTGACCACATCAACGCGACGAAACCGATCAAGGCCATCAGCAGAGTCCGACCCTTCGGGGCCCGGGCCAACTCGCCTTCCTTCGGTCGCGGTGGAGGCTTGATCAACGCGAGCACGTTGCCGAGGAACAGCGCCGCACCCATGGCCATCACCAGGAACAGCAACAGGTCATCGCCCAACAAGCCCTCGCCGAGGATGCTGGGCAAGCCCTCGCCGAGGATGCTGGGCAAGCCCTCGCCGAGCACGGCTGATCCGAGGGCGAGCATCATGGCGCCCAGTATGGCGCTGCCGCGGCCACGTTCCAGCCCAACCGTTCGATCGCGGTCGTCCCCGATGATCCGGCCGGGTCGTTGCGGCGAATGCAATTGGTGCGACACTGTGAGCACACGTTCGAAAGGGGTTTGCTGATGGGCTTTCATCATGTTGCACTCGCCACCCGCGACACGGCCGCGACGCACGACTTCTACACCGAAGTCATGGGCTTCTCATTGGTCAAAGTCGTCGTCGCTCCGACCCCGGGCGAGCACGGCGGCTGGAGCAAGCACTTCTTCTACGACACCGGACTCGACCGCGATGACCCCACCGGCGACGGCGGCATGATCGCGTTCTGGGAGATCCACGACACCGAGATCGGCACCGAGTTCCCGGTCGACATCAACACGACGGCCGGCTTGCCATGGTGGGTGAACCACATCGCATTCGATGCCCCGACGATGGAGGTCCTCCACGCCCATCGCGATCGGTGGCGCAGCCACGGACACCACGTGCTCGAGGTCGACCACGAGTTCTGCGTCAGCATCTACATCCGCGACCCCAGCGGCAACATGGTCGAGTTCTGCCACACGACCCGACCATTCTCGGCCGACGAGATCGCGCTCGCCCAGACGCTGGTGCACGCCGAAGCCCCCGACATGAACGGTCATGCCAACGCCGTGGTGCACAAGCCGATCCCTGCGGCTGCGACCGCCTGAGGTGCTACGGCGCAGCTCGATCGGGCAGCGCCACAGTCACCACGAAACCGCGGTGATCGCTGCCCGGGACCACGAGGTCGCGTACCCCGACGACATCGAGTCGATCATCGACGAGCGCGTGATCGATGCGGATGAACGGCGGGATGACGCCACCACTCGGCCATGAGGTACTGAGCCCGCGGCCGACGATCTCGTGCGCGTCACGCCATCCCGACGCGAGCAGCTTCCGGAACGGAGGATGCCAGCGCGACGCGTTGAGGTCGGCGACGATCACCGTCGGATCGTCACCGACAGATCCCAGGACACCGATCGCGCGCAACGACGGCGGCCACTCGGACACGCCGCCGCGCAGCGTCGGTGGAATCGGATGAGCGAGGACGATTCGTAGACGGCCGGCGCTCGCGTTCACGGTGGCGACGATGCCGGGCCGGAGCATCATCGACTCGACCCGCGCATCGGACAACGGCAGCGTGCTCCACAGCCCGACCCCTTCGGACCCGCGATCCGTCTGAACGACTCGAAACGGATACAACTCGTCGACCCCGGCGGCCCGCAGCGCGCGCACGTGATGATCGGTCAACTCACTCAGTGCGAGGACGTCGGCGCCCGCGGCCAGCAACGTCGAGGCCATCTCACCGGCCCGGCGCACGTTCTCGTACAGAACGTTGGCGTGGAGGATGGTCAGCAGCGAGCGATCGGCGGAGATCGATCGAGCCGCCGGTCGGCGGGCTGCGGGCGCGACGATCGACGCCAATCCCGCCGCACTTGCGGCCGCCAGAGCTGCCAGCACCGGACGTCGCCGCACGGATCCGACGACGGCGGCCGCGAGAGACGCACCCGCCAGAAAGGGCGTCAACGATTGAGCGACCGGCACGATCATCGGCGAGTTGCGCCGGGCGATCTGTGTGCCGAGCACGGCAGCTGCGACGACTGCGGAAGCCTCTGCCGCACGATCCAGCGTGCGGGCGGCCACTGTCGTCACCCGGCCAGTGGAACACATCGAGCGGCGCATCGCCAAGCACCCCGGTTGCCAATGCGCCCGGGCGTCACGACGCTCCGCTGTGCGCGTCGCGACGAACGGGGCAAGACTGCCGCGATGAGTGATTCGTGGGCCTTCCTCCGTCAGGTCGTGATCGCCACCCCGGATGCGGCGCGCGACAGTGCCACCCTCCGTTCGACGTATCGATTGCCCATCGGATTCACCGATCCGATGTTGCTCGAACACGGCGTCGCCGACGAGACAATCCCGCTCGGCCCGACCCGATACGTCGAGCTGATCTCACCCGCGAACGACTCGTCCTTCCTCCATCCGTGGCTGCAACGTGTGGGCGGTGCGGCCGGGTACTGCGTCGCCGTGCAAGTTCCCGACATCGACGCGATCCGAGCGCGAGCAACCGATCTCGGCGTGCGCGTGCTCGTCGATCAGCTCGCGTTGGGTCACAAGGTGATGCAGTTGCACCGTCGAGATTTCGGCCTGATCCTCGACCTCGACGAGATCGCCGATCGAAGCGTGTGGTTCTGGGACGACGTCACGCCCGGCCCGTCTCCCGACGCGATCGTCGATGACATCGTCGAAGTCGTCGTGGGCGTCACGGATCCGCAGCACGTCGCGACCACATGGGCGACGCTCGTCGATGTTCCACAGCCGACGCCGACGTCGGTCGACTTCGGATTGACGATCCAGTTCGTGGCCTCCGATTCACCGGGACTCCAGACAGTGACCCTGCAGTTGGCCTCCGGCGCAACGGCAGTCGACGATCAGGTGATCGCGGGCGTCACGTTCCGTCATCGCATCGCGTCGCCTCGCTGACGCGCAGTGTCAGCGGCCGGTCGACAACGGCCCGCCGAGCAACTTCGCCATCCCCCGCTCGAACCGCACCGGATCGAGCGCGTATGCGGCTCGCGCGTTGATCGCCATCTGATCGGTGTCGACCACGCGCTCGCCCCGCGCCATGGCGGCGACACCGATGCGGGCGATGTCGCGCGGGTCTTCCTTCTTACCGTCGACGTGATCGGCCATCCGTGTGTCGACCGAGCCGACCACCAACGCCGTCACGGTGGTGCCCTGCGGCTCGAGTTCCGCGCGCGAGATGATGCTGAGGAACAGCGCCGCCGCTTTCGACGTCGAGTAGCCGCCCATGAATGCCGTCGGCACCGCGCCGGCGACCGACAGCACGTTGACGATCGCACCACCGCCGTTGGCTGCGAGCACCGGAGCGAACGCCCGGGTCATCGCCAATGTGCCGAAGTAGTTGACGTCCATCTCGCGACGCGCCGCGTCAGGGTCATCGGTGAGGATCAAACGCGTGCGCGCGTGGAGGCCGGCGTTGTTGATCAACACGTTCACATCGGGGCACGACAGCGCTGCCGCAGCGACGGACGCATCGTCGGTGACGTCAAGGATGACGACCTCGGTGCCCGGCAGTGCGTCGTCGAACGGCTCCCGTGAACCGATGTAGACCTTGACCGCGCCAGCATGCAGCAATTCGTCGACGAACGCTCGACCGATGCCACGATTGCCCCCGGTGACCAGCGCGATCGCGCCCTTGGCTGATGCACTCATCGTTCCGTCCCACAGCTCATGACCGAACTGTAGAACCGTCAGTCCCCGATGGTGGAGCGCAACAACCTCTGTTGTACCACCACGTTCGAATCGCGGTGGGAAATCGCGCGACGCTCGACAGATCAGCCGAAAATGATGGCGATGACCGTGATCGCGACGAAGGGGGTCAACGCAAGCGCCAACTTCAGCCAGACCTTGCGATCCCACTTCGGACCTCGTCCGGGTGGCCGACTGAGATCGTCCGCCTGCATCTGAGCCAGTACCCGGTCGCCGCCTCCGCCTCCCGCAAACCCCATGAACTTCCCCCTCGTTCGGACCCAGCCGCGTGACGCTTGACGCGCGGTCGAGCATAGGTCGGGTGGGTCGCCGCGGATCACGGCGGCTCGTAGCCTTTCCACGATGACGTTCCATGCCAGCGCCGCGCATCGCCTGCTGCAGGCGATGCCGAAGGCCGAGCTGCACCTGCACCTCGACGGTTGCCTGCGCCCCGTCACCGCGATGGAACTCGCGGCCGAGCGCGGCATCAATGCACCGCAGTCGTTTCTCGCGATGTTCGACGCGCTGGTGGCCGCTGATCATCCCGGTTCACAGGCCGACCTGCTGCGCTCGTTCGAGCTGCCGATCGCGCTGATGCAGGACACAGAATCGTTGACGCGGATCACCACCGATCTGGTCGAGGACAAGGCCGCCGATCGTGTCCGCTACATGGAGATCAAGTGGGCACCGGCGCTGCACACCATCGGTGGGCTGTCACTCGACGACGTGATCATCGCCGTCGCGACGGCGGCATCGACCGCTGCGGTACGACTCGACGTCGTGGTCACCCTCACCGTCGTCGCCCTGCGGTCCGACACGTCCGACATCAACATCGAAGTCGCGGCAGCCGCAGTGCGCCACCGCGATCGCGGGGTGACCGGCTTCGATCTCGCCGGGTTCGAGGAACAGTTCCCCGACCCCCTCGTCCACGCAGCGGCGTTCGACATCGCACGCGAGGGTGGGCTCGGCATCACCGTGCACACGGGCGAGTTGATCGACAACGGCGCGCTCGTGCGCCGCGCGCTCGAACTGCGACCGCAGCGAATCGCCCACGGCGCATCAGCCGTCGGTGATCCGGCAGTCGTCGCCGAATTGATCGAGCGCGGCGTGACCCTCGATCTCTGCCCCACCAGCAACGTGCAGGCCGGCACCGTCGCCACCTTCGCCGATCATCCACTGCCCGAGCTGTTGCGCCGGGGCGTCGGCGTGACGATCAATACCGACGACACCACGATCTCGAACATCACGTTGTCCGACGAGATGTTCGCCTGTCACGAAACCCTCGGCCTCACCCTGGCCGAGATCTGGGCGTGCAATCTGCACGCGCTCCGTGTCGCGTTCGTCGATGACGAACGGCGCCGAGCACTGCTCAGCTCGTTCGTGCGATGGGCAGAACACATCCCGGAACTCGCCGCTGGTTGACCAGCCGCCGGAGGCGGTGTCAGTCGGATTCGGCGGTGATGGTCGAGATCTTCGAACCGTCGGGCACCGCGCCGAGCACCAACGCTCGCACGAAGTCGACGGCATCGGTCTCGCTCGACATCGAGACGTGCTCGGTGATGGTCACCGTTCGCGAACCTCTGTCGTGCAGGACCTCTTCGAACTGATGATCGAGGCCCGTCATCACGGCCTCGCTGACTCGCGTCGGAAGCGCGACGACCACGTGAACCTCAAACCCCATGTGCGACAGTCTGCCCCAATTCGGCGTCGTCGTGTTCCGGGCCCGTCAAGGGTGCCGATATGAATCAGCCGAGCACCCATCGGCGAGTGCCGTTGGCCGCGACAAGGCGGGCCGCCTGCATCCCTGGGAAGTGACACGGCAGCATCGTCGTGCCCGGCGCATCCGCTTCCCGCAGCAGCGCCTGCCGCGTGCGCACCGCGAGCACCGGATCGATGTCGGACACGAACTGCCATTCGGTCTCGGTGAGCTGCGCCGGGCAGTGCAGCGCATCGCCGAGGACGATCAGCCGCTCCGTACCGCTGGAGATGACGGTGCTGGTGTGACCCGGGGTGTGTCCGGGTGTCGCCCGCGTCGTCACTCCCGGCATGATCGAGCACTCATCGGTGACGATCAACTCGACTCGATCGGCGATGGCCCGCATCCGGTTGGCGCGGCGGCCGTGCGCAGGCGCGGCCGTCACGAAGAAGTCCCAGTCGGCGGCGCCGATGTGCACCGTGGCGTTCGCGAACACGGGCTTGCCGTCGAGTTCGAGCCAACCCATGTGGTCGGTGTGCAGGTGGGACACGATGATCGTGTCGATGGCTTCGGGCCGCACGTCGAGCTTGGCCAAGCTGTTCATCAGCTCGCCTCCCTCGAACATCTCGTCCCGGATGGCGCCGACGCCGGCGTCCAGGAGAAGCAGCCGGTCTCCGAGGCGCACCAGGAACGCACCCACCGGCACGATCAGCCGCCCTTCGTCCAGCAGGTGCTGATGGTCGGTCCAATCGCTGTCCGACCACATGTCGGGGGTGAGGATCGCGGTCCCGTCGTACAGCGGCTGGACCACGATGTCGCCGACCCGGATCATGGGTACACGCTATGCGATGCGTCGCATTGACGAGATCCGCGTATCTGTAGCGGCCCGTCGGGCTCTGTGACCTGCCGGCGCGACGGCGGGAGAGATTGGGGACTGATGAGGTCATTGTTGGTGGCATCGGCGGCGTTCAGCACCGGCAGCGTGTTCATGAAACCTTCGAACGGATTGACGCGCCTGCTGCCGAGTGCGGCGGTGCTCGGCTGCTTCCTGATCGGATCGATCTTCCTGACCCTCGCCGTGGAACGCGGCAACCTCAGCAGCACGTACGTGCTCGGTCTTGGTCTGGAGGCGCTCGTTGCGGCCGGTGTCGGCGTGTTCGTCCTGCGCGAACGGCTGACGACCGGTCAGGGGGTCGGCCTGACGCTGGTGCTCATCGGCCTCGTCCTGTTACGTCGTTGACACCACATTGGGCCGTCGAGGGCTCGCGCGCGTCGTGGTTGTGGCGCACCAGAGTTCTTCAGACGCCGCGGGCCATGTTCTCGAAGCGGGTGTACGTGCCAAGGAACGCCAGGCGCTTCATGCCGATCGGACCAGAACGGTGCTTGGCGATGATCACTTCGGCCGAGCCCTTGTCAGGTGACTCGTTGTTGTAGACCTCGTCGCGGTAGAGGAACATCACCACATCGGCGTCCTGCTCGAGGCTTCCGGATTCACGCAGGTCGGCCAGCATCGGGCGCTTGTCGGTGCGGCTCTCCAGGTTTCGGCTCAGCTGGCTCAGCGCCACGATCGGCACACTGAGTTCGCGGGCGAGCACCTTCAGACCACGACTGATCTCGCTGACTTCGAGTTGGCGGTTCTCGCTGCTGCTGCCGCCGCTCATCAGCTGGAGGTAGTCGATCACGATCAGCCCGAGACCCTCACGTGACTTGAGGCGGCGGGCTTTGGCGCGGATCTCCATCACGGTGACTCGCGGGTTGTCGTCGAGGTACAGCGGCACTTCGAGCCGGCCGACGGCGCGACCGAGCTTGGTCCAGTCGGACTCGGTCAGCCGGCCGTTGCGGAGCTTGGTGGAATCGACACGCGCCTCACTGCAGAGAATTCGCTGTGTGAGTTCGGCGTGGCCCATCTCCAACGAGAACACGAGCACGGGTGTGCGTGCGGTCATCGCCGCGTGCACGGCCATGCCGAGGCCGAACGCCGTGTTGTGGACGTAGATGTCGGCGGCGACGAAGTTGTGCGTGCCGGGGACGTTGAAGTCGTAGACCTGCTCGATGCCGTCCGCCGTGATCGTGACGATCTCGTCCCATTGGATGTCGGGCGCGACCCACCAGCGAAGAACGTCGGAGTCGAGAGCCTCGGCCAGCGCCGCGATCGTCTCGCGACGAGGGGCGCGCCGATAGGGATGCCAGTTGCGGATCGCCGACTGCCCGGCGAGATGGTTGATCTCGGCCCAGGTGCGCTCGCCCTTCTCCTTGACGACGTCGTCCCAAACCTCGATCGGCAGCGTGTCCCGGGTCGGTTCGGACGTGATCTCGTACAGGAACGGGCGCATCGGCGTGCTCAGCTCGTATTCGACGCGAGTCGGACAGGCGCCCATCCGCAGCAGCAGGTGGGCGACGTCGACGCTCAGCTGTTCGCACGGCGTCACGAAACAGTTGTCGACCACGCCCAGTTCGTCGAGGAACACGGCGATGCAGTCCTTGGTGAGCGTGAACACTTCGGTCAGCACGCCACCGAGATCCTCGGACCGGCGTGCCATGTTGGCGATCTCGCGGGGTGACGCAACGTCGGGGCCGAAGACCGCCAGCGCGGCCGGCACCGCGATGTCCATCCCCACGGTGATGTCCTCGACCGGCTGCCAGCCGCGGCCGGTGAGCAGAGGATGGGCCGCGGTGAGGCGGATGCTGCGGCCACTGCGGGTCGTGATGCGGTACAGCTGCTTGGCACCGTCGTCGTAGAAGCCGGCGAACGGCCGCGTGTGCATCGCGCCCGTATCGTCGATCGAGAGGCAGCTGACGTCGGTGCCACTGACGCCGATGCGATACCACTCCTGCGCGGTCCGCACCGTGCCGGTCGAGGGATCGACCATCGGGGTGTCCCACGCCACGCACTTGCCCATTGCGGGACGGGCTCCGACGATGTTGAGCGTGCTCGGCTGCAGGCCCGACAGCAGTTCGTCGAGATCGTTGTAGCCGGTGGCCAGACCGGTGATGGTGTCGCCGCGTTCGTAGGTCTCCTGCAGCTTGTCCATCGTGAGCGGCATCAGGTCGACCAGTGGTTGGACCGAGTCGGTGACGCGATCTTCGGCGACTTCGAACACCTTGGTCTCGGCTTCGTCCAGCGCCTTCTGAACATCGTCGGGTTCGTTGTAGGCCAACTCGGCGATCTCGGACGCAACACCGATCAGGCGGCGCAGGACAGCTGTGTCCTGGACGATCTTGGCGTAGCGCGCCACGTTGGAGATCGCCGGAGTCGCGTTGAGCAATTCGAGCAGCAACGGCGTGCCACCGATCTCGTCGAGCAAACCAGAGCGGCGGAGGATGTCGGCCACGGTCACGGCATCGACGGGCTCGCCCGACCCGTTGAGGCTGCGGATCGCGTCGTAGATGTGCTGGTGAGCAGGCTTGTAGAAGTCCTGCTCGTTGAGGCCGAGCTCGACGACCGTGCCGATTGCGTCACGGGACAACAGCAATGCACCCAGCACCGACTCTTCGGCACTCAAGTTGTGCGGCGGAACTCGGCCTTCGTTACGGCGGACGGTGCGCGGGCGATCGCGCGAGGTATCGGTCAAAGACATCGCATCTACCCTTCCCCACCTTCCCTGTGTATCGATAGAGGAACAACACGGATATTCCTGTGGCCTAGCTGTGGTTCTGTTGTGGACAAGAGCGATTCGTCGGGGGACAAGTGGATCGAGCTGTCGATGGCAGCATCGCGCAGGGGTGCGCGATGGCCGACGGAGCGGCCGGCACGAGCCGAAAACGGAAGGTGCCCCGTCGCTGACGACGGGGCACCTTCGAACACCTGAGGGCCGGAGCCCGGCGTGAACTACGCCTTGACGACTTCGATCGTGAAGGGGAACTCGACATCGTGGTGCAGCTTGGCGGTGACCGAGTACTCGCCGAGGGTCTTGATCGACTCGGGCATGATCAGCTTGCGCCGATCCAGCTCGATGCCGGCCTGATCCTGCACAGCAGCGGCGACGTCGGATGCCGTGACCGAGCCGTACAGGCGGTCGGCGGCGCCGGACTTGGCGGTGATCCGGATGACCTTGGCGACGAGCACCTTGGCCACGGTCTGGGCACTGTCACGATCAGCGGCATCACGCAGGTCGCGGGCACGACGCATCGAGCCGGCCTGGGCGACCGCACCATCGGACGCCGGGATGGCGAGACCGTGCGGCAGCAGGTGGTTGCGAGCATGACCATCGGCGACTTCGACGATGTCGCCGCGCTTGCCGAGGATCTTGTCGTCGGCACGAAGAATGACGCGCATCTCAGGCCTCCGTGTCTTCGGTGTCGGTGTCGTCCGCGGTCACCGCGTCGACTTCCTCGGTGGTGCCTTCGGCGGCAGCGGCGTCGCGGCGCGGGCCACGCTCGCCGTCACGCGGCGGGCGGCCGGGACGGGTGTTGGACACGCGCTTGGTGTAGGGCAGCAACGCCATCTCACGCGAGTTCTTGATCGCGTTGGCGATGTCGCGCTGCTGCTGCACGGAGTTGCCCGTGACCCGACGGTTGCGGATCTTGCTGCGGTCGCTGACGAAGCGGGTCAGAAGATTGACGTCCTTGTAGTCGACGTAGTCGATCTTGTCGGTGACGAGAACGCTGGTCTTCTTCTTGAACTTCTTCGGGTTGGTCTCTTTGGGCGCTCGCGCCTTGTTCTTCTTGCTGGTCATGTCATCAAACTTTTCTGTTCACGATTGGTTGTTGCTCAGAACGGCTCTTCGTCGCCGTACACAGGATCTGGGGCGCGATTGCCGCCGGAGTTTCCTCCGCCGCCGCCACCCTGGTAGCCACCGCCGCCGCCTTGGCCGCCTTGGCCGCCGGCATCGGTGCGCTGCGTCTTCTCGACGACTGCGGTCGCCCAGCGGAGGCTGGGCCCGATCTCGTCAGCGACGATCTCGACGATGCTGCGCTTCTCGCCCTCTTTGGTCTCGTACGAGCGTTGCTCGAGGCGACCGGTGACGATGACGCGTGCGCCTTTGGAGAGCGACGCCGAAGCGTTCTCGCCGAGCGAGCCCCATGCAGTGACGTTGAAGAACGAGGTCTGCTCGACCCATTCGTTGTTCTGCTGGTAGCGCCGGTTGACGGCGACGCCGAAGCTGGCGACACCGCGTCCGCCCGTGGTGAACCGAAGTTCCGGGTCGCGCGTGAGTGTGCCGGCAATGGTGACGGTGCTATCTGCCATGGTGATTCCCCTATCGGGTTCGGCGGCCGGGTCAGGCCGCGGCGCTCACCATGCCGCGGCGCTCGGCCTCGGCATCTGGCAAGCGCAGGAGCTTGTGGCGGACGACCTCGTCCGCGAGACGGAGCTGACGCTCGAAGTCGTCGAGGGCACCACCGGGCGCCAACAGGTTGAAGACGGCGTAGTAGCCGTGCTCCTTCTTGTTGATCGGGTAGGCGAACTGGCGCCGGCCCCACCAATCGGGCTTGCCGTGGACGGTTCCGCCTGCCTTGGTGACGCTGTCGGAGACCGACTTCACCCAGGCCTGTGCGACCGTATCGTCGAGATCACCATCGAGGATGATCATGAATTCGTAAGCACGCTGCATGCGTGTGGAACCTCCCTTCGGACCCGGACGCACCTTGAGCGTTCGGGGCCCCGCAATGGGGCAGGGTGAATATGACCCGGTGAGTGTAGCGGGCAGTTCTGGGGCATCGTCACGAATGATTCGGCCAGGTGCATGGGGACACGATGACAGAGGGGTGTCGCACTGGTCGCGGAGAGGGCGTGACCGGGAATGTCGTGTCCGGTGTCACGGCCGACGATTCCGCGCCGCTCGTCCCGCGGTGTCGATCCTCGAGCGTGATGCCAGAATCTTCATCAACTCTCGAAAGCGAACAACCATGACACTGATCAAGATCAACGCCATCACCGTGCCCGACACCGCCGGACCCGAACTCGAGAAGCGCTTCGCTGCCCGCTCGGCGGAAGTCGACAAGATGCCCGGCTTCGAAGGCTTCGAACTGCTGCGACCGACCGATGGCACGAACCGGTACTTCGTCGTGACCCGCTGGGCCGACCAGGAGTCGTTCGACAACTGGGTCACCAGTCAGTCGTTCGCCAGCGAGCACGCCAGAGCCGGCGCGCCCAACGCTCGCCCGGTGTCATCCCACGCTGAACTGCTGTCGTTCGAGGTCGTCGACCTCACGTCATGACATGACGTCGCCGGGCGCGACGTCACGGCGACGGCTGATCACCCGCAGCAGCACACCTGCGACCATCGCCAACAGCGCGCCGACGGCCAGACCCGAACTGGCCGTGCCCGTCTCCGGCAACACCGTGATGTCGAGATATTGGTAGCTGGAGGCATTGGACAGCGCTCCCTGGACGACGACACGCAGATCCGCGACACCGGCGACCCCAGGCGGGACCACGGCCGACAGCGAGGACGGTGACAACACGTCGACCACCGGACTCGGCACGCCGCCGAACATCACGCCGGTCGCGCCGGCGACGAAGCCGGAGCCGGTGATCACAACTGTGTCACCGCCCGACGCGAGACCCGACGGCGACGAGACGTTCTCGATCGCAGGCATCGCCGCGAACGAGACGAGGTTGTCGAGGACGACATCCATGCCCGGCAACACGATCCGCATGTCAGCCGGGCCCGCAGGGGACGCCGGCGCTCGAACCGTCACCTCGGTCCCGTCTGCGGTGCCGGACACGGCTGAACCGGCGACACCACCGAACGTCACCTGTGCCGACGGCGCGCCGTTCAGCGCCGCAGGTTCTGCGGTGAACGTGCCGAACAGACCCGAGCCCGTGATGGTGACGGTGGTGCCGCCGGCGGTCGACACCTCGGTCGGGTAGATGCTCGTGACGTGGGGTGCAACGTAGGTGAACGTACCGATCGGCAGCAGTGTGATCGATCCGTCGGATGCCGATGACTGCAACATCAGGGCCTGCTGACCGGCCATCTCACTCGGTGGGGTCACGAAGGTGGCCGTCGTGCCGTCGGCGGAGACCAGCGGGGCAGATGTCGCGACGCCGCCGATCGTCGCACCGGTGACACCGACGAGGTTGCTGCCCGCGACCACAACGGCGGTCTGCCCGTAGGTCGGGCCTGACTGCGGGCTGAAGCTGCCGAGCACGGGCGGGTCAGCAGCCGAGTCGTCAGCCGGATGCCCGGCCGAAGCCGCGGCGACGTGAAACGGCGAGATCGCGAAGCTGGATGCCGGTGCGAACAGAATCAACCCCAGAGCGCAGCCGGCGACGCAGAAAACCGAGGTCCATCGCCTCGAGTCGTGTCTCGGGTTCTGCATCATGTCCTCCTCCCGCGTGTCTCTGCCGGCCGATCTCGGCGCCTGGCAGGCGCGGCCCGCGCACTGCCGTATCGGCCGGATCGGCGCTGATTCACCCGTCGATGGCGAATTTCGGGATTTCCCCCTACGGCGCGCCCGAAGAGCGCACAATGAGAACGTGCCGACCCTGCTCGAACCGGGACGCCCCGTGCGCGACAGCGCCGACGTCCTGGCGTGCTTCGACGAGACCGGAGCGACAGTGCTCACGTCCCTGTGCCACGCGACGGCCGGGGACCGCCGCTTGGCCGAACACCTGCTGATCGTCACCTACCGTCGTCTCCGCGATCTCGCCGCCGACTCGACAGTGACCGTCGATCCGGTGACGATTCGCCACCTCGCAATGAGGGTGTTCCTCGACGGCGCGCAACCGCCGCTCGCGACGCCGCCCCACTGGTTCGGACTGCTGACAGCCAGGCAACGGGTGGTGATCGAGTTGCACATCGTCGAGAACGAAGCATTCGACGACGTCGCAGCGTGGATGGCCATCACCGAGGCCGAAGCCGCAGCACTGCTCCGCGGCGCGGCAGACACGCTGGACGACGCTGCTCCCAATGTTCCGATCGCGACGATCGTCCACGACACAGAACGTTGGCTCGACGACGCGACTCGGCTGAAGGTTCGGATCGCCCTGACGCGAACGGCTGCGGGCGATGACGACCAGTCACCCCACCACGACGCGACCGACCACGGGCGCAGCGAGCGGCAGCCACCCCCACCCGACGAGCGTGCATCGCCCGCTCTCGCCATGGGCATCATCATCGGACTGGTCGCCTTTCTGGCGGTGCTTTTCCTGTGGGTCAACCCGACTCCCGCGCGTCGACCGACCAACGTGGCACACCTCGGTCAGACAGGTCTGACCACTGCCGGGCTCGGTGTTCCCTCGACGACCCGTGTTCCCCCTGTGTCGGCCGCGACCCTGCAACCCGGGGACGTCATCGACCGCCTGCCGCCAGGCTTCGAACCATCGGCGGCGTTCATGAACACGCCTGGCTCGCCCATCGGCTGGCTCGACATTTTCGCCGAGCCGAACGCGACCCGCACATCGGGCCGCTGGCTCGCCGTCAACCTCGACGGGCCGGCCGCACTCCGGACCGGCGAGCGGCTGACACGCTCGTCGACCCGTTTCATGATCGACGGGCGACCGGCGCTGATCGAGCGCAGCGCGGACGGAGTGACCGAGATCAGCGGCTACACGGCCGGCCCGAACGAAGCGCGATCTGCGGCCGGTGGAGAGTTCACCATCACCGGTGGCGGCATCGCCGTCGACGACATGATCGCGGTGGCAACGTCGACACAACTCGTCGACGGGCAACCTGCGTTCGGCGCCGCTGCGTGGCAGGTGCTGGCCGGCATGAGTCCGATCGTGTCACGACCTTCGTCGACCACCGGCCTGCTCAGCCAGATGTACGAGGCGGTGACACGCTCGACGTACTACACGTTGAAGGGTCATACCGGCTACATCGACATCTCGGTCGCTCCGACGTTCGATCATGACGAGAGCCTGGTCGCGTTGCTGCAGCCACGATCATCAGACCCCCGCGCCGCAGCGTCCGGTCGCCAGACCGTCACCATCGGCAGTGGCAGTGGCAGTGGCAGTGGCAGTGGCAGTGGCAGTGGCAGCGACGCGCCGCTCGCCGTGGTCGCCGAGAATGCCTCGGGTGACACCGTGTTGACCTGGCACACGGACGGCGAGACGGTGTCGCTCACCGGCGACATCGGCCTCGGCGCCCTCACACGCGCAGCCGCTTCGATCCGACCGGCGACATCGAAGGAGTGGGCCCACCTGATCGAGATCGGCCGATCTCCGGCCGCGGTTCCTGCCGACGCGGCGAGCGATGCCGGGCCACCGACGTTCACGCCGATCGGGTCATCGGTCACCGCCGACGGGTCGTCATGGATGTTGCGGATGAGTCAGGACCTCACGCTGCTCGGGGTCGATTCGTCGCTGAGTTCGGATCCTGATCACGGCAACTCCCAGAACGACGTGCCGTTCGCGCTCGATCCCGTCCAACCGCTGACCCAGTACGGATCGATCGATGCCACCGTCGTCATCGTGGCTATTCGTGAGCGCGGCTCCGCGACGGCACTGCGCATCACCCTCGCCGGTATCCCGCCCATCACTGTTCCCCTGGTGTTGGTCGGACCATCGAGCACGCTGCCGGCACCGAACGACGCATTCGTCGCCGGCGCGACGTTCAGTGAGGCGGGGTTCTACTCGGCCGAACTCGTCGACGACGTCGGCACCGTGATTCGCGCGCTGACGACCCCTGCGCCGAGCTGAGAGCGACCTGTGCTCTCGTTCAAGAAGTTCGTAGAGTGTGCGCCGATTTCGTCGCCTATGGCCGACGATCGGATTGACTCTTGGGTCATGGATGCGACGGAGGCCTGGCGATGACGGCTGACGCGCTCCGAGTGTTGGTCGTCGACGACGAACCATCCATCATCGACGCCGTGGCGACAGCCCTGCGCTACGAAGGTTTCGACGTCATCGAAGCGCGCACGGGCCGCGAGGGCCTGGCGACGGCGCAGTCGGCTCAGCCCGATCTGATCGTGCTCGACGTCATGCTGCCCGACATCGACGGGTTCGAGATCATGCGCCGGTTGCGTGCCGATGGCCTGCAGACGCCAGTGTTGTTCCTCACCGCTCGCGACTCGCTGGACGACAAGGTGCAGGGCTTCTCGGCCGGTGCCGACGATTACGTCACGAAGCCGTTCTCGCTGGCCGAGATCGTGCTGCGTGTGCGTGCCATCCTGCAGCGGACCGCCGGAGGCGACGTCCGATCGGACAACCGCCTGACGTTCGCCGATGTCACGCTCGATCCCGACACGCACGAAGTGCATCGCAGCAACACGCTGATCGAGCTCACCGCGACCGAGTTCAACCTCCTCCGCTACTTCCTGCTCAACCCGAGGCGTGTGCTGTCCAAGCCGCAGATCCTCGACCACGTCTGGCATTACGACTTCGACGGCGACTCCAACATCTTGGAGACGTACATCAGCTACCTGCGCAAGAAGTTGAACCAACTCGGCCCGCCACTGATCCACACGGTGCGGCTCGTCGGCTACGTGCTTCGCGACACCGACGGGGACAGCTGAGTGTCGCTTCGGGCGCGACTCGTCGCCGCGACGAGTCTGGTCGCTCTCGTGGCACTCGCCATCGCCGCGCTCGCGACGTACACGGCATTCTCCACGTCACAGCTGAAGCAGGTCGATGAGGGACTGCAGCGCACCCACGAGCCGGTCGAGAAGATCATCGCATCGGGTGCGACGGGTATCGACCTCGAGCACCAGATCGAGGTGGTCGCGCCAGGGACCTACATCGAGTTGCAGCAGGAGGACGGGACGAAGCTGTTGTCGATCCCATCTCGCGAAGTCGGTCACGACGAGCTGTACGCGAACCTCGGCGTACTCGACGACTACAAGCTGCCGGTCTCGACCCAACCCGGAGACGCCGATCCATCCCGATTCGTCACCCTGCCAGCCACTGAGGGCAGCACCGAACTCCGCGTGCGCGTCTCGCGACTCGACACCGGCTCATATCTGGCCGTCGGCCAGTCGTTGCACGACGTGACCGAGTCTCGCCGGCGTCTCCTCGAGATCGAGGCGCTCGTCGCCGCCGTGGCGCTGTTCGTCGCCGGGTTGGTCGGTTGGGTCCTGGTGCGGGTCGGCCTGCGCCCCCTTCATCGCGTCGAGCAGACAGCACTGGCGATCGCCGATGGTGGCGATCTCGATCAGCTCGTTCCTGGCGCCGATCGGCCGACCGAAG
This sequence comes from Acidimicrobiales bacterium, assembly GCA_038227995.1. GTDB lineage: Bacteria > Actinomycetota > Acidimicrobiia > Acidimicrobiales > Ilumatobacteraceae > WLMZ01. Next base: position 266,897 of record JBBRPP010000002.1, on the reverse strand, counting down.
TGGGCCGGCTCGCGAGCGCGCTCAACACGATGCTCGGAAGGATTCGCACTGCGTTCGCCGAACGCGACACCACCGAGGCGGCGTTGCGAACCTCGGAGGAGCGGATGCGTCGCTTCGTCGCCGATGTCTCCCACGAGCTGCGGACGCCGCTCGCCGCCGTGAGCGCGTACAGCGAGTTGTTCGACCGCGGTGCACGTGATCATCCTGCAGACCTCGAGCGGGCGATGCGCGGCATCAACCTGGAGACCGCGCGCATGCACGAGCTCGTTGAAGAGCTGTTGCTGCTGGCCCGGCTCGACGAAGGTCGACCCCTCGAACGCAAGGCGGTCGACCTGAGTGAGGTGGTCGTCCAGGCCATCTCCGCAGCACGCACCGTCGCGCCGGATTGGCCGATCTCGCTCAAGGTCGCCGAAGTGGTGATGGTCGTCGGCGACGCCGGCAAGTTGCGTCAGGTGTTCGACAACCTGCTCGCCAACGTGCGCACCCACACAGCGTCGGGCACAGCGACGGCGATCGACATTCGGACCCGGGCCAACAGCGCGGTCGTCACCGTGCGCGACAACGGACCGGGCATGGAACCCGACCAGGCAGCCCGAGTGTTCGAGCGCTTCTTCCGCGCCGATGCGTCGAGGTCGCGACGATCCGGCGGCGCGGGCCTCGGGATGGCGATCGTGCACGGCATCATCACGGCTCACGGCGGTCGCGTCCGTCTCGACACACGTCCCGGCCAAGGCGTGGTCGTCGAGATCACGTTGCCTCGCGACCAGGCGGCGGACATCATTCCCACCGATTGATTTTGCGTGACTGATGTCTCAAGTTTAGTACTGAAATCCTCAGCTGGCTCCAAGGTCGCACCCACGGCGGACTCACGCCGCACGATTTGGATATCTGCATGAACACGAGCACCCCCTCCCGTCATGCACCCTCAACCACCACGCAGTCCTCGCCGGACGCGGCGAATCGCCTCGGTGATTCGATCGGCCTGCGCCTCGGCGGCGTCGTCGCACTCGGAGCGATCACGTACATCCACGGTCTCGACGTGAAGTCGAAACTCGACGAGGTTCCGTATCTCGGCGTCGGCTACATCCTGCTCATGGTGAGTTGCGTCATCGCCGCTGCACTCCTGCTCTCACCGGGACGCACCGCACGTCGTTTCGGATGGCAGTTCGGTGCGACGGTGGCTGCACTCACGTTCATCGGATTCGTCCTGACTCGCACGGTCGGCCTGCCGAACGCGATGGACGACAAGGGCAACTGGGGTGAAACCCTGGGCATCTGGTCGCTCATCACCGAAGGTGCCATGGTCGTGATGGGCATCGTCGCAACCGGCCTCTTCCGGTCGCGCTCAGCGCACACCGCTCGGTAGGTCAGCTGCGCTGCTGGTCGTACCATTCGGCCAGCAGCGCAAGACCCTGGTCGATCGTGATCGCGGGCGACCATCCGAGATCATCGCGTGCCGGCCGCGGATCGAACCAGTGGGCTGTGCCGAGCTGCTCGGCCAGGAAGCGCGTCAGCGGCGGTTCGGTGTGCAGCCCGCGCGCCGACCACAGTCGTTCGCACGCCGAGCCGGCGAGGACAGCGAGGCGACGCGGTACGTTGCGCGGCGCCGCGTCGACACCAGCCGCGTGACAGATACCGAGGATCAACTCGCGAACCGGCCGCGGCTCTCCGTTGGCGATCACGTACGCCTGACCCGCACACGGTTTCCCGGCACCGACGGCGTCGAGTGCGGCGACGAGCGCAGATGCGGCGCCGTCGATGTAGGTCGAATCGATCAGCGCCGCGCCACTGCCGACGAGCGCGAGCCGACCGGCGCGGGCTCGCTCGACGATACGTCCGACCAACTGCGTGTCGCCAGGACCCCACACGAGGTGCGGTCGGACCGCAACGACTGCGAGATCATCGCTGTTGGCAGCGATCGCATGCTGCTCGGCGATGGCCTTCGATTCGGCGTACCACGCGCCTGTTCGGCCGGTGACCGGCGGCAGCGCTCGGTCGCCGATGATCGACTCGCCGGAGTGGGCGACCGAGGGTGTGGACACGTGAACGAGTCGCGGCACACCGGATCGACGAGCGGCATCGACGACGGCGTCGGTGCCTTCGACGTTGATGGTCCGATAGTCGTCCCACCCACCGACCACGCCGACCTTGGCTGCGGCATGGATGATCGCATCGCAACCGGCGACCGCCTTCGCCACGGCTCCACGATCGCGAACGTCACCGAGAACCTGCGGGGTCTCGATCTCGACGTGATGACGCTGGAGGCAGACGACTTCGTCACCTCGCGCAAGCAGCAACAGCGCCGTCCGACGCGCCAGCAGACTGCCCGCGCCGGTGACGAGAACCTTCACGTCGACGGACCGGACTCGACGCGCGCAACCGTCATCACCGTCAGAACCGTCACCACGATCACCACGGCCGCTTCGCTCGTCCGCCCGCCAGCACATCGCCGGCCCAACGCGCGACCAGCGTGCGATCGATCTTGGTGTTGTGACGGATGTCGACGGGCAACGCCCGCACCGAGAGGACGGCCGCGATCGGATGCTCGACCGCCACGCGCGCTCGGCGGCAGAGATCGTCGGCAGCGATGCCCTCGCGGGCCTCGCCATCTTCGACCACGACGACCAGTTGTTGACACCCCTTGGGCCCGACGCCGACGGCCGCAACGCGATCGATGCCCGCGAGACGCTCGCAGGCGACTTCGACCGGGACCGGCGTCACCGCACCTTCGGCGGTGTGGATCACGTGCACGCTGCGTCCTTCGATCCACAGCCGTCCGCCGCCATCGACGTGGCCGACGTCGCCGGTGCGGTGCCACACGCGACCACTTCCATCGTGCGGACGGGCGTCGTGCTCGGTGCGCCAGAGTTGGTCGTAGCCCGCGGACACCCAGGGTGCCTGCACGAGCACCTCGCCGGTTGCCCCAGCCGGGAGTGGCGGAACCGCGGCCTCGGCGTCGAACCCCAGCGCAGCGATCAGCACCGCCACGCCATCGACCGGTTGCCCGACACAGACGCCGGCACCGGCACCGGCAGCGTCGAGTTGGGTCAGCGAGATGTCCGCAACGGGAAGGCACTCGGTCATTCCGTATGGCGTGTGCAATTCGGCGGACGGGCAGAGCAGCGCCGTGGCGCGCAGGGTTGCGATCGGAACGGGCGCGCCGGCCGACAGGACGAGGCGGATGTCGGCCAACGCGGGCAGCGAGCGGGTTGCCGTGCGGTTCACGTTGGCCAGTGCGGCCGGCGAAGCGAACACGATGGTCGCCTCGATCGACGTCGCCGCGGCGGCGAGGGCCTCGGCCGTCAACGTACCCGGCTGCGTGACGTCGACATCAGGGATGGTCGACGCGATTCCGAGCGCGGGACCGTACAGCGCGAACGGTGCAAAGGCTGCCACCAACCGATCGGCGGCGGTGATCGAGTAGAGCCCGGCAAGGGCGTCGCGCTGCGCAGCCATCTGCCCATGTCGATAGCGCACACCCTTGGCCGGACCGGTCGCACCCGACGTGTACAGGACGGCCGCGAGTTGATCAGGTCCGGGCTCGGCAGGCATCGGCGCTGTGGAACCGGCAAGGGTGTCGAGGGTCGCAACCGCGCCGAGAACAGCCCGCGCACCGACCGCGATCGAACGCGCCCGAGGCCCCCACCGCAGCACTCGCGCGGCGACCAGCGCCTTCGGCGGCCCGACGATCCATTGCACATGCGCCGCCCGGACTGCACCACCGAGACCCCTCAGACCCAGACCGCGATCGGCGATCACCGTCACGGCACCGGCGCGCCAGCACGCGTAGACGGTGGCGAGCAGATCCACGCCCGGTGGCACGAGCACCACGACACGATCGCCCGGCCGAACACCCTGCGCCGCAAGGCCTCTGGCGATACCGATCACGCGCCTGTGCAATTGGGCAAACGATGTCGAGTCACCCGAAGCGCCGTCGACGAAGGCCGGCCGCGCGTCGTCGCGTCGCTCTTCGAGCGCCCACCAGATCGGCGCGACCTGTGCAACCGCCGCCGGCGGAACCTGTGCAAACGCCACCGGCGAACTCACGTGGTCTGTCAGCCAACCATCGACTGCCGCCGCGACATCGGCCTCCTCGACGACGAGGTGCCCGATCCCCCGGAATCGATGTCGATCCGCCCGCGGCAGGCGCAGTGCGAGGTCATGGGCGAAGTCGTCATTGAAGACCGGGTCGCTGGATCCCCAAGCGAGCAGCACCGGTGCGTTGACCGTCCCCAGCCCGCGAGCCACCTCGTCGATCGCCGCCGCCGAGGGATCGCTCGGGCGGAACGGAACGTCGGCCACGAACTCGGCGATCGCACGCCGGTCGGTAGCCCGTCGATACGGGGCCCGGTATGCCTCGCGTGCGACCGGGTCGACGCGCCGACCGGAGAGCAACAATGTGCCGTCGACGAACGTGCGCGTCCGCCGGCACACCAGATCGTTGAGCCAACCCGACGCCGCGAGCTTGATCAGGCGCGGCGCGGTGCGGCCGGCCGGCACCGCGATGCCCGTGTTGCACAGCACCATCGCCTGCACTCTGTCGACGTTGGCGACTGCCCAGCCCATCGCGATCGCACCGCCCCAATCGTGGGCGGCGAGGACGACGGGTCCATCGATGCCGAGCGCGGCGATCACGTCACCCAGATCGGTCACCCGTTGCGCATAGCGGCGTTGCGTCGTCCGTTGCGAGAAACCCATGCCGAGCTGATCGACTGCGACCACGCGGTATCGATCACCGAGACGAGCAATGACGCTGCGCCAGAAGTACGACCACGTCGGGTTGCCGTGCACGCAGACGATCGTGCCGAGCGGTTGATCCGGGCCGTGCTCCAGGACGTGCCATGTGTGGCTGACGCCGTCCGCGCCGACGACATCGATTCGCTTGGACCACGAGGGGTCGATGCCCCAACGCCGGAACTCGTCAGCTGATGGCAGCGTCGGCACGGGACCGCGCGACGCATCGTTCGAATCGTGCGCTCGGGTCACCACACGATTTCGGTGAAGCTCATGTTGAGGCCAGAACCGACACCCATGCACAGGACCCGCTGACCTGCCTCCAGTTCGGGAGCGACCCCGGCGAGCGTGATCGGGATCGCGGCCGGACCGACGTTGCCATAGTGCGGGTACGTCAGTGGCACCTTGGCCGGATCGATGTGCAGCTTCTCGCACAGCAGGCGGGTGTGCACCGAGCTGACCTGGTGGACGATGTAGCGGTCCATGCCCTCCGACCAGTCGTGATCGGCCTTCGCGTCTTCCCAGCACTCGACGCCGAGCTGCAGGCCTGCGTCGAGCAACTGGCGTGTATCGGTGGTCATTTGCTCGAGGTTGCCGACGCACAGTTTGTGGTGCTGCGTCGCGGCCCGCACGACGCCACCGACGAGACGGTGCGCGTCGGGATGGTCGTCGAGGCTGCCCATCACCATCGCCGCTGCGCCGGAACCAAGCGTGAGCGACGCGAACTCGTCGAACACGTCAACAGCGGTCGCACTTTCGCTCTGCAGCCGTTTGATCGTGGCCAACTGGGTGGCGCGGCTGCCCTCGCCGTCGACGATGAGTGCGTACTTGATGAAACCGGCGTCGATCGACGTCGCTGCGAGGTGCATCGCGCTGACGAAGCCGAGGCACGCGTTGGCGAGGTCGAAGTTGTTGCACGACGTCGGCAAGCCGAGCGCGTTGTGCACGGCACACGCAACCGATGGTTCGAGATGGTGCTTGCAGACCGAGGTCGAGATCATCAGGCCGATCTCGGCCGGATCGACACCGGACTCGTCGATCGCCTTCCGTCCGGCCTTGGCCGCGGCCTGATCGAACGTGACATCTTCGGGCCACCAGCGGCGCTCTTTGATGCCCGCCAACTCCGCCAGCAGACCGGGCCGCAACCCGCAGCGCTGGTAGGTGTCGGTCAATTGTTCATCGATCCAGTCCGACGTGATCACGTCGGGAGCCTCGACCGCCGCGACATTGAGCACGGCGGCCTTGGAGTGACTGAAACTGGCATTCCCGCGCATGGGTGCGCTCCGATCGATCGACGCTCAGCGGGGTGCCGCGGGCGCCGTCCAGCCTAATGTGAGCGGATGACCACTGACAGGCCACGTGCGACGACGGCGCTCGTGCGGCGACCCAGCCCACGCCTGGCCGAGGGCATCGTGACCCACATCGAACGGTCCCCGATCGATGTCGAGCTCGCGATCCGCCAGTGGGAGGCGTACGTCGCGGCGCTCAGCGACGCCGGCTGGGACATCGTCGAGGTCCCGCCCGCGCCGGACTGTCCGGACTCTGCATTCGTCGAGGACACGATGGTGGTGTATCGCAACGTGGCCGTCATCGCCCGGCCGGGCACGGACTCGCGAACGGCCGAGACCGAGGCTGCCGAGCAGGTCGTCGAATCGCTCGGCTACTCGATCAATCGCATTCGTCCGCCCGGGACCCTGGACGGTGGCGACGTCCTCAAGGTCGGTGACACCGTGTATGTCGGCCGCGGCGGACGCACCAACGGCGAGGGCATCCGCCAACTGCGGACGATCCTGACGCCCATCGGGGCAACGGTTGTCGCGGTTCCGCTGACCAAGGTGCTGCATCTCAAATCAGCGGTCACAGCCCTACCCGACGGCACTGTCGTGGGATACCCGCCATCGGTCGACGACACAACGTTCTTCCCCCGATTCCTCGCCACGCCAGAGGAATCGGGCGCGCACGTCGTGTTGCTCGGAGGCGACCAACTGCTGATGGCGGCGGATTGTCCAGCGACGGCGGCGATGTTCGCCGGTCTCGGCTACCAGCCGGTGCTGGTCGACATCAGCGAATACATCAAGCTCGAAGGGTGCGTCACGTGCCTCTCGGTGCGCCTGCGCGGAATCGTCAGTTGATGAGTGGCCCCGCGGTTGTTCTCGTCGACGTCACCGATGGCATCGCGACGATCACCCTCAACCGACCCGACGCCCGCAACGCGCTGAACCCCGAACTCGCGACGGCGTTTCCGGCCGCCGTCATCGAATGCGACGCGCGCGACGATGTCTTCGCAATCATCCTCACGGGTGCCGATCCAGCCTTTTGCGCCGGCTTCGACCTCCGCGAGATCGCGACGCGCGATCGTGGCACCGAGCCGGGCCCGCCGCCGGCCTACCGAGCCGCGCTGCCACCACATCGCAAGCCCGTGATCGGCGCGATCAACGGCGCCGCCGTGACGGGCGGATTCGAACTGGCGCTCGCGTGCGACTTCCTCATCGCCTCCGAGAAGGCCCGTTTCGCAGACACGCACGCTCGGGTCGGCGTTGTCCCGGGTTGGGGTCTCACCGTGATGTTGCCCGAGGCAATCGGTATCCGCCGCGCCAAACAACTCAGCCTGTCCGGTGCCTTCATCGATGCTCGCACCGCGCTGGATTGGGGTTTGGTGAACGAAGTCGTCGCCCACGATCAACTGCTGCCGCGTGCCCGCGAGATCGCGACCGCGATCTCCGCCAACCCCGCCCACGCAGTGCAGGCCGTGATGGCGCTGTACGACGAGGTCGCCGAGTTGTTGCCCCCCGACGGCTGGCGGGTCGAGAACCTGCGCGCCCGCGAGTGGATGGTCGAGGGATTCAACCGGGGTGGGCTCGCCGATCGCCGCGAAGCGATCATCGCCACCGGCCGCACCTTGAGCAGCACCACCGACCCGAGGAGCCACTGACCATGCGCGTCTACGCCGGCATGTCCGATCGCGTCGCGCTCCGCGATGTCATCCCCTACGCGCAACGCGTCGAAGCACTGGGCTACGACGGACTGCACGTGCCCGAGACCGTGCACGACGGCATGGCTGCGTCACTGCTCGCGCTCGAGCACACCACCGCGCTGATCGTGCGGACGAGCGTGATCCTGGCATTCCCTCGCAGCCCGATGCTCACCGCGTACGGTGCGTGGGACCTCGCCGCGTTCTCGGGTGGCCGCTTCCAGCTCGGCCTCGGCACGCAGATCAAACCGAACATCGAGGGACGCTTCTCCGTGCCGTGGACCGAGCCGGTCACTCGAATGCGCGAATACGTCGAATCGTTGCGGGCGATCTGGCGCTCGTTCCAGTTCGGCGAACCGCTGGCGTACGAAGGCACCAACTACCAGTTCAAACGGCTCCAGCCGTTCTTCAATCCCGGACCACTCCCCCAGCGAGACGGCGTGTCGGTCACTCCACCGTCAATCTGGCTGGGTGGGGTCAACGAGGGAATGGTGTCGCTGGCCGGTTCACACGGCGACGGCATCGCGACCCACCCGACCAACTCGAACCCTCGCTACCTGCGCGAGATCTTCATGCCCGCCCTCACGGCGGGCCGAGCCAAGGCCGTCGACAACCGACTCGGCACGCCGCCCTTCGAGATCATCAGCGGCAGTCAGTACATCACCGGGCCGACCCAGGCCGACGTCGATCGCAACCGCGAGCACCATCGCCAGCTGCTGGCGTTCCTCTACTCGACTCCCGCTTACCGGCGAACGCTGACGCTCTACGGATGGCAGGACCTCGGCGAACGGCTGCAGACCATCACCCGCACCCAACGTTGGGACACGTTGAAGGAGCACGTCACCGACGAAGTGATCGATGCGCTCGTACCGCAGGCGACATGGGACGAACTGCCCGGCGTCATCGAGCAGTGGTTCGGCGACCTGGCAGACGGCGTCATCCTGCCCCTGCCCGAGGATCCGGCCAACGACGGTCGCTTCGCCGAGGTCATCGCCGCCGTGCAGCGGCTCTGACCCGACGGCATGCCACGTCAGGCGACGCGGTGCAAGGTGTTTCGGTCTGTGTGTGCGCGAACGGCTCGGGGAACTCGGCCATCTGCAGCATCGTGGTCTCTTCGTAGCTCCACGTGTCGTCGCCGTTGAGCGTGATCGTGACCCGATAGCTGATCGAGCTGGCCTTGGCGGCGAGGTACTGGTTCTCACCGATGGTGTAGTTGGTGCCACCGAGATCAGCCGCCATCGAGAACGAGGTCGCGTCGGCAGCAGCCGTGCCGCCCGCGAGCACCGTGATGCCGCGCGGCACGACGAAGCCGCGCAGGATCTCGCCCGTCGCACCGTCCCACAGCCAGTAGCCGACCTCGGTGTGGAACGGGTTCTCCTCGTCGTCGCGCCACATCGCCGTCTTGTAGTCGAGGCCGTAGAGGTGCTGGCTGCCGTTGTCGACCGGACCGAACGGCTTCATCGTCACCTTCTCGAGATAGGGCGTTCCGAGGACTTCGTTGCGCGAGTGCGAGAACGCCGTGTCGAGACCGCCTTCACCGTGCCACTCACCTGTCATTGCCCACAGTGGACCCCATTCGTTTGCCATCGCTGTCGTGTCCTTTGGATTGCCGGTGGTTGGAGTGCACCAGTCAAGCCGAACGAGTGACCGACGATGCGCGTCAACGCGTGAAAGCCGTGTGAACTCCGACCGGCAGACGTCCGATCGCACCGCCGTCGACGAGCATGTCGGTCAGCGTTCGATCGCTGTGCCGGGCCCGCCACGTCAGCATCGCCTGCGCCTGGGCCAACTGACGCGCTGGGTCGGTGATCGTCGTTCGTCCGGTGGGATCGGCGGCGAGGTCGAAGCACAGCGCACTGCCGTCGGCGAAGTGCACGTACTGCGTGGTCGCGTCCCGGCGCACGGCGAGGTTCTGTCGTTCGAGTCGCTGGTCCCACGGCCACGGGTGTTCGCCGTGGCGGATGAAGACGTCTCGCCAGTCGTACTCCCAGAAGGCTGCGTCGCGCCACCAGGGCGGTGTCTCGCCCTGGAGCAGCGGAGTCAGCGGTACTCCATCGCATTGGGTCGGCACGTCGATGCCCATTGCATCGCACAGCGTCGGGAAAACGTCGACGTTCTCGGTGAAGCGGTCGACGACCGACCCATGCGTGGCGGGGTGGCGAGGATCGCGGACGATGCCGACGATGTGGTAGCTCTGCTCCCAGTAGCCCAGCTTCTGGGACAGGCCGTGATCGCCCAACTGATCGCCGTGATCGGCCGTCACGACGATCAGCGTGTCATCCCACATGCCACGGTCGCGCAACCGCCGCCACAGCCGTCCGAGTTGCGCATCGACGTCGCTGATCATGCCGTAGTACTGGGCGCGCATGCGTCGCAGCGCAGTCTCGCCCACTGGTGCCGGTGCGGCCAGCATCACCATGTCGTGGAACCGGTGACGCTCGGTCGCGGGCGTGATCGGCAGTGTCACCTCGTCGGGGTCGTACATCGTTGCGAAGTGTCCAGCCGCGGCATACGGCGGGTGGGGGCGGATGTAGCTGAGGTGGGCGAACCACGGCCCATCCTGACGATCGAGCCAGGCCAACGCAGTGTCGGTGAGGAACGTCGACACACCATGCTCCGCCGGTCGATCGGGTTCGGTCGCGAGCGCGATGTGACCGCTGCCCGGGTCGGGGTAGCCGAGCGCGACCAACCACTCCCGCCATTGCACGTGATCGTCGTCGAGCGCGAGCTGTGCATCGAACCCGGGAAGCACGCCCGTGTACGACTTCATGCGCGGATCGTCGGGGCCCGACGCGTCGCGCGGATCGACCGCCTGATCGGTGTAGCCGAACAACGTCGGCGCGTATCCGGCGCGCCGCGCAGCATGGGCGATGTTGTCGAACCGGCGATCCAGGGGCGTGCCGTTCGCGACAACCCGGTTGTTCATCTGATACATGCCGGTGTACAGGCATGCTCGGCCCGGCGAGCACGGCGATGCCTGGCTGTAGTGCCGGCTCAGCCGAACGCCGCCGGCCGCGAGCGCATCGAGGTTGGGCGTCTGCACCAGCGGGTGACCAGCCACCGACAGGCAGTCGCCACGGAACTGGTCGAGGGTGATCAACAGCACGTTCAACACACGCTCAACCTAACGGTCAAGCGTGTTCGTGCTGGGCTCTGCCACGCCGATCGAGCAGCACGCGAATTACGGTCCCCATCCATGCGTGTCGACGTGATGACCTTTCCCCGTCCGCTCCAGGAGATGGGCGAAGTCGCTCGCGACATCGCCGCAGCCGGCTTCGACGGTGTGCTCTTCACCGAGGGCGGACGCACCGCGTATCTGTCCGCTGCAATCACGGCGACCGCCGCGCCCGAGCTCGACATCGCCACCGGTGTCGCAGTCGCGTTCCCACGGAGTCCGATGGTCACCGCCCAGGTCGCATGGGAGCTGCAGGAGGCCACGGCAGGTCGATTCCGGCTCGGACTCGGCACCCAGGTCAAGACCCACGTCGTGCGGCGCTACTCGAGCGCGTTCGACCAACCCGGCCCGCGTTTGCGCGACTACGTCAACGCGGTGAAGGCGTCCTTCGCGGCATTCGCGGGCGCGCCGCTGGATCATCACGGTCCGTTCTACGAGTTGACGTTCCTGACCCCGCAGTGGTCGCCCGGCCCGATCGCGTTCGCAGCTCCGAAGGTCGATGTCGCCGCCGTGAACCCGTGGATGCTGCGCATGGCCGGCGAGGTCGCCGACGGCGTTCACATCCACCCCATCGGCGAGCCCGGATACCTGCGTCGCACGGTCGTGCCGTCCATCGCCGCGGGCGCGGCATCCGCAGGTCGCGATCCCGGTGACATTGCGCTCATCGTCCCCGTGATGTGTGTGGTCGGCGACACCGAGGAAGAGCGCCACCACGACCGCGAGCACATGCGCAACATGATCGCGTTCTACGGCACGACGCCGAACTACGCGTTCATCTTCGACGACGCCGGTTTCGAGGGCACGACCTCACGCCTCCGCGAGAAGCAGAAGGCGGGCGACATGGCGGCGATGGCGGCCCAGATCACCGACGACCATCTCGCGGTCTTCACGGTCGAGTCCACGTGGGACGGCCTGGCCGACGCGCTGCACGCGCGTTACGACGGCCTCGCGTCGCGCATCGTCTTCTACAACGCAATCCAAGAGCGCGAGCGCTCGCCGGAACGCTTTCGGCGTTACGGCGAGGTCGCTCGCGCTCTCGCTCAGTCCTGACGGATCAGCAACGGATCAGATGTAGTAACCCGTGATGTCGATCACGAAGTTGGTCGTGCCGCCACCGCCGGCCTGCACGGTGACCTGACGGTCTCCGCCGAGCGTGACGACGCCACCGTTGGCCACGACTTCGCCGGTTGTGAACCAGTTGAGTGCCGACGCCTTGAACGTGCCCCCCTTGCCATAGATCGCCAGGAAGCCCTGGTTCGTGCAATCGGCAGCGGTCAGGTTGTACGTGATCGCGTATGCTCCTGCCGGAACGACGTCATTGGTGACGATCGCACCGGTGGTGAGGTCGATCGAGTTGGCCACTGACAGGTCACGGGTGGCACCGCTGGCGAGCGGGCCTCCGCCGCCTGTCAGCCGCGAGTCGTAGACACGCGTCGGGCTGATCGGGAAGTAGCCCGTGTTGACCGGCTGGTACGTGTACTTCACGCCGGAGCATGGCGTCGTCGACGTGAGACCCGAGATCCAAACTTCCATCTTGTGGTCAGCGGGCACTGCGAGGCTCGCGGGAATGCCCGTGATCGAGAGAACTCCCGACGCTGGCGGGACCGCCGTGACCGTTGCGAGCGGCGCCGAATTGACGTAGCCGAAGTTTGTCATGTCGTGGGCGTACAACCAGGCGGTGATCGACGCCGCGCCCTTGGTGAGGACCGAGACACTCGTCAGCGTTGCACCGACAGGTATCTTCAACGTTCCGACCAGGCTATTCCCAGCCGTCGTCGGGTAGATCACACCGCTCTGCGCGCCCCCATACGTGATCGTGCTCGCGCTGTTGACCTGCATCGCCGTGAAGTCGGTGATGTCGAGGTAGTCGGTGGTGCCGAAGAAGAAGATCGGGATGATCGGCGTGATGAGGATGGGAGTGATGCTGGGATGAACAGCGGGAGCGGCAGAGGCCGCCTCGGCGGTGCCTCCGACGACAAGGCCGGCAGCTGCTGTCGCACCTGCCGCCTTCAGAAACTTTCGACGGTCGATGGGTGATGTCATGTTGTTTGATCCTTTGCTGTGTCCGTGTGGATGGATACCACGAGCCCCGCAACGCAGGAGTCTTGCACTTTTCTTGTGCACATTTGGGCACTCTCTGCGCAAATGCGCAGTCGGTGACGTTTTCACATCCTTCCGACCTCCTCTCCCTGGTCAGAGCCACCAGGTAACCTGCGACCGTGGCCGGCGATCTCGTCTACGCGTTTCGGGTGATGCGGTTGCCCCTGCTCGATGCGGGTGGGGCGGCAATCGGTCGGATCGAAGACATCGTGATCGTGCCGTCGCGCGCCGGAACACCGCCCCGCGTCGTCGGCTATGTCGCCACCAGCCAACGGCGGCGGATCTTCGTCAATGCCAACCGCTTCAGCACCATCGACGGCGAGGGAGCACGATTGCGGAGTTGGGACGTCGACCTGCATCCGTTCAAGCCCAAGCCCGGCGAACTGCTCGTCGGCGTCGACGTGCTCGACAAGAAGGTCGGTGACGAGACCGTCAGCGATGTCGCGATGCGCAACACCACCGACGGACGCAACTCGTACTGGGAGCTCGCCAAAGTGCGCCTCGCCCGCCGGAACGCGCTGCGGCGCAGACCGAGCTACCGGCTCGTCGACTGGGACGAAGTGCCGACCCTCTTCAGCAACGGTGCCCCGATGGCTGCCGAAGCCGCGAGCATGCGCGACATGCATCCCAGCGACGTCGCCATCGTCGTCCGCACGTTGCCGATGGCGCAACGCAAGCAACTGGCCGAGGCGATGGACGACGAACGCCTGGCCGACTTGCTCGAAGAGCTGCCAGAGGCCGAGCAACTGCGGATCATCGAGGGCCTCGATCTCGACCGTCTGATGAACGTGCTCGACGAGATGGAGTACGACGACCTCGCCGATCTGCTGGCCGAGATGCCCGGCGAACAGCGCACCCGAATCCTCGACGCGATGGACGACGACGATGCAGCCGTGATGCGCCAGTTGCTGTCGTACGAGGAAGGCACGGCGGGCGGTTTGATGACGCCCGACATCATCATCCTCGGCCCGACGGCCACCGTCGCCGAGGCCCTGGCTCAGATCCGCGACCCGGACTGGCTCGTCAGCATCGCGGCCCAGGTGTTCGTGTGTCGTCCGCCGTACCGGCCACCGACGGGCACCTATCTCGGGGTCGTTCACTTCCAACGCCTGCTGCGTGAGCCGCCGAGCATGGAGCTCGGCCGGTGCCTCGAACAAGAGCCCACGATCACACCGGACATCGCCGACCGCGAAGTCGCCGAGAAGTTGGCCAGCTACAACATGCTCGCCGTCGGCGTCACCGACGATGCCGGCCACCTGCTGGGGGCGATCACGGTCGACGACGTCCTCGACCGCACCCTACCGACCGGTTGGCGGCAGCGACGCCGGCACAGCACGGGCACGACCTTGGGCTCGACGGCAGCGAACCGCGACAACGAACGATCCACTGGACGGGTCAGGCCCACAGGGGGTGTCGTCACCGAGGGTCGTCCCAAATGACCCGCAACAACGACCTCAGCTCACCACGCCAGGGTCGGCGGTTCGGGCTGCACTACGACCCCGAGGCGTTCGGCCAGTTCAGCGAAGCGATCGCCCGGACGCTCGGCACGGCGCGCTTCCTCGTGTGGCAGACGTGCATCGTGATCGTGTGGATCACACTCAACGTGGCGTCAGCCGTGCTGCGTTGGGACAAGTATCCGTTCATCCTCCTCAACCTCGCGTTTTCGACGCAGGCTGCCTATGCCGCGCCACTGATCCTGCTGGCCCAGAACCGCCAAGAGCAACGTGACCGCGGCCAGACGGACAACGACCGGCGCATTGCCGAGCGCACCCAGGCTGACACCGAGTTCCTCGCCCGCGAGATCTCCAGCGTGCGTCTGGCGCTCGCCGACATGGTCACGTCCGAGGACCTCCACGATCACCTCGATCGGCTCGCATCAGCGGTCGAGCGGATGGCCAACCGGTTGGACGACCTCGAGGTCCAGACATCGAAGACGTCGGCACTCGACGAGCCTCGCGGCGACGACGAGTGATCGCTGCGGTGTTCAGCGGTCGACGCGAGCCGTGCTGATCCGCGAAGCCACGTCGTCGACGACCGCGCAGATCGCGACCGAGAACTCCGCCGCGTTGACCCAAGGTGCGAGATGGTCGCCGGCGACCTCATGCACGATCGCATCGAGCGCCGCGGCGAGTTCGCGCTGCTTGCGTGGTTTGACGAGACGATCCTTGGTCGTGATCACCATCGCTGCGGGCAGGTTCAGGGACCCGGCCCACGACGTGGCGTCGTAGCGGCTCAACGCCTGACCTGCGTGCACGAGCTGGATCGCACTGTTGCGACTGATCTCGCCCGCCAGCCATTCGATCGATGTCTCCAGGGCCGGCTGCTGCTTGACCAGTTGGTGCAGGCCGGCGCGCAGCCATGACGGAAACGCCCACGACCGCAGCGTTGGGCCCAGCACGCGCACGGTCTTCCAGCGCACGCGCTCGATCAACGTGGACCGCCACTCGAGCGCTGTTGCACAGACCACGATGCCCGCGACGAGATCGGCGTGACGTTGGCTGATCAGCAGGCTCAACGGACCACCCATCGAGTATCCGACAACGATCACCGGACCGACGCCCAACACCCTGATCAGCTCGGCTGCGTCGTCGGCGACGTCTTCGAGCGTGAACGCTGCCGCCGGTCGCATTCCGCGACCGTGTCCACGATGATCGATCGCGATGAACGAGCACCGTTCGGCCAGCGCGGGGTAGGCGGTGAAGAACTGCAGGTCGGCAGATGCTGTCCACCCGTGCAACAGCAGCAGTGTGGGCGCGGCCGGATCCGCGTGTTGATGGTGTCGGTAGAAGACCTCTCCGCGTCCGTCGAGCATCGCGGTGTGGCCGGGCGGCAGCCAGGGAACGATCATTCGGGCTCCATCATTCGCGCTCCGTCATTCGGGGCCGGGGGACATCGTGCACTCGCCGCACACGCCCACGAGGTCGAGCCGGTGATGGCGAAGTTGAAAGCCGTTCATCGTCGCCAGTCTGCCCAGCGATTCGTCGAGGGCGGATTCGACCGCATCAGGCACGACCACGTCGCGCACAGTGCCGCACTGCTCGCAGATCAGATGATGGTGGTGCCCACCGATGTCTTCGGCCAGCTCGAACCGGGCCCATTCGTCGTGAGTGACGACGCGAGTGATCACGCCGGCTTGTTCGAGCACCGTGAGGTTGCGGTAGACCGAGCTCTGGACCAGCTCGGGGTTGAGCCGCATGATGTCGGGGATCGTCACCGGATGCTCGGCATGGTTGAGGATGTCGACCAGTTGTCGCCGCATCGACGTGTAGCGCTGGTGATCGCCGACGACTCGACGGGCAGCAATCTGATGCAGATCGGCACTCATCTCGGGCATGGTACCGCGAGGGTGCTCGCCGCGAAGGCGGGGCTGGCGACGGTCACGGCTCGTCGTCGGCATCGGCCGGCCGGGAGACGCCCGTGAACTCGAACAGTGAAACGCCGGCTCGTTGTATCTGCTCGAGCAGGCCGGCCGTTGGAAGACGTTCGTCGCCGAGCACCACCACTCCACGGAGCTGGGTGGCGGCCGCGTGTTCGAGCACCCAGCGCGTCATCGTCGCCGCGACGATCGCAGCGGCGACACCGCTGCGAACGGCGGTGCCGACCACCAGTGTCTCTCGGGCACCCGTGCTGAGCGCGCCGCGTACGTCGACGCGGACAGCACCGATGCCGCCCTCGCGGTGCGGCGGGCTGAGCATCGGCAATCGCGAGGTGAATCGGTCGCGCCGGGTCGCCGACAAGCGCGCGCTCATCCGCTGAACGTCGGGGAAGACACGATGGAGGAGGACCGGGTCGGGCATCTCGGCCCGGTAGCAGTCGTACGCGTTGATCGGCTCCGGGAACCAGCACAGCTCGCGGCCGGCGCCACCCGGCCGTTTGATCCACTGCCCGTCGTGCATGCCGTGCGATGTGCCGCCGAGGGCGCGATGGTGCTGGCGGGCGCAGGCCGGCCCACCAGTGCCGTGCATCGCGACGTGGATCTCGTCGACCACGTGCAGCTGTCCGGCGAGGTATCGGGCGAGCAATCCCGACAGACCTGGGGCCATTGCCGCACCGACCACCAACGTCGCGCCCGATCCGTGGGCGACGCGGTCGAGTTCCAACAGCTCGGCGACGTCGTCGAAGTCGTCGCTCATCGAAACAACTGAGACCCCGCTGGCCAGCAACCGTCTCGCCGTCGGCGCGTGCGGCGCCGGTCGGGACAACACGGCGACGTCAGCGACATGTGCGTCGTCGATCTCGGCTGCGATCCCGCCCACGGACCGCGCCACGCTGGCCGCGACTTCGGGCCGACGATCGACGACGGCCAGCCGTGCCGGTCTGCCGTCGGTGGCCAGGGTATGGGCGACCCGAGAACCCGTCGCCCCGGCGCCGACGACCGCGATGATCGGGCCGGCGTCGATCCCGGCGGTCACTTGGGCCGGATCGACATCTCGCGCCAGCCGCCTTGCTGCGGTGGGACGCCGCCCTTGCCACGGAGGCGCAAGACGCCAGCGACCGTGGCTGCTGCACTCAATGCCAAGATGGCTCGTCGAAGCATTTTCACCGCGAGATCACCGCGAAACCACCCTGCTTTCAACCGTGCTTCGTAGTGGGGCTACACAGAATCGAACTGTGGACCTCATCCTTATCAGGGATGCGCTCTAACCGACTGAGCTATAGCCCCCGAACATTCGGGCACCGCAGGTTATCGGGCGTCGGCGGCGAATCTCAACCGGTTTGCGTTCACGAGAACTGCGCCGACCCGAGGTCACCATCGTCGTCGTCATCACTGTGCCCAGGCCCGTGTGGTCGACGTCCCTGGATCCGGAACATCTCCGTCGAGCGGCGCCGTAGGAGTTGCCGTGCCGCGGTGGGGTTGCGTTCGACGACCTCTTCTTCGAGCACGGTGACGCGAATACCGCCGACCAGGTCGGTGATCAGGTTGAACAAGGTGGCTGCGAGCACGATGAGACCGGTCAACCCGATCGCCGCGAACAGGCCCGCGATCCATGCGTTGTGAAACAGTTGTCCGCCTTTGAACTTGAAGCTGTTCCAGCCGAACGATTCGAAGAAGCGTTGGACGTTGTCGATCGTGCCAGTGGTGTACGCGACGTTCCACAACAGGACCCCGGCCGTCAGGCACACGCCGTAGAGCACCATGCTGAAGCACAGCGCGACCTTGAACACGCTCCAAGGATCCACGTGGCGAACGACGCGGGTCACGCGTCTGATGCGCGGTCGCCGGGTACGCCGGCCAGCCGGGCTGAGTCGGACGACTCGACGCAACGCGGATTCCTCGTCGGGCTCTGGCTCGGGCTCGCTGTAGACGACCGGGGGCGGGATGAGCTCGTCGGCGTCCGGGGTGACTCGAATGCGCGGCATGGGCACCGGCGCCAAGGCGGTGAGCTCGCCGACCATCGGCATCACGCCGGTGGGTGCGGGGTCGGAGGCAAGATGGACCACGTCGTCGACGGAGCCCAAGAGATGCGGCCGACCGCGCACGGCCGCCGTATCGGTGCTGATCGGCTTGGTACGAGCTGCGAGCAGCGACGGTGTCTCCGGTGGCGGGTTCAGCGGCGTGAAGACGGCGACCTCGGAGGTGATGTCGCCACGAACAGCCGACGAAATCGGGGCCGAAACGACAGTGTTCGGACCGGCCACGTCTAGAGCTGCCCCAGCGGAGCCATCGTCCGCGGTGCTCGAGGGGCCGCCCGTCTGGCGGCTTGCGTCACTGCCACCATTGACGCGCGACACCGGTCGGCGTCCGAGCACTTCGTCGCGCGGGTCCAGACTGCTGGTGGCGGCCCGCTGAGATCGAGAGCTGGGTCGGAACGGCCGAGCCCGGTTGGTCGACGCCGGTCGCCCGTTCGATGACGCGTCGGCCGAGATGTCCCCCGACCCGTTGGCGCCATCATCTGCGTTCACCCAAACGAGTGTAGAGAACCCCGACCGGTCAGATGAGGCGCGTCGTTTCACGGTGCAGTCGAGGCGCGCGCCGCCGCCGACTCGTCGCCGACCGCGACCTCGACGGACACAGTCACGTCGACACCGGACGGCGACTGCTCGTACCAGGTCAGTCGCCCACCGTTCGCGGACGCGGCACGTTCGGCGGCTGCTCGGCCGTGGTCGACGCCGGCGAGCGCGGCTGCGTCGGCTGCGGTGTGCGCCCGACCCTCATTCGCGAGTCGAGCTGCTGTGGTCGCTACACCGACACCCACCGATGCGACCACCGCGATGACCATGACGACGAGACCGATTGCTTGGCCGCTGTCGCGGCGATTGCCCGGTGGACGGGGACCGAGGTTGGGCACGAACGCCTCCCGATTGCGGAATCGAACGAGATCGTGGCCGACGGACGGCAATCGGTGGCGGACAGCTCAGGTGAGCCGACGTCCGCGATCAGGAGAAGAGTTCGATCAGTCGGCGTCTGACGCCAGGATCGGCGCGACCGAGGCGACGATCTGACCTTCGTCGAGACTCATCACCCGGACGCCCGTCGCATCTCGGCCCTGGGAGCTGATGTCGCGGACGTTCATCCGGATCATCACCCCGCCGCTGGAGACGGCGACGATGTCGTCGTCGAGGCCGACCATGAACGCCGCAACCACCTTGCCCTTGCGGCCGGTGAGCTTGATACCGATCACACCCTGGCCACCGCGTCCTTGGCGATTGAACCGTTCGAGTTGGGTGCGCTTGCCGTACCCGGACTCGGTGATCATCAAGATCGCCGTGTCATCGCGGGCGACGTCGACGCTGACGAGTTCATCTTCTGGCTTCATCTTCATGCCGCGCACACCACCGGCCGAGCGGCCCATCGGGCGTACTTCGTCCTCACTGAACCGGATCGTGATGCCCTTGCGCGACACCATGAAGATGTCGTCGCTGCCACTGGTCTCGATCACCTTGACCAGCTCGTCGTCATCGCGCAGGTTGATCGCGATCAGGCCGTCGCGGCGGCTGGAGTCGTACTCGTTGAAGGAGGTCTTCTTGACCGTGCCCTTCTTCGTCGCGAAGAACAGGAAGCGCTCGCTGGCGAAGTCCCGCGTGTCGATGATGGCTTGAATGGTCTCACCGACCTGCAGCGGCAGCAGGTTCACGATCGGCATGCCCTTCGCCGTGCGCTCGCGTTCGGGGATGTCCATCGCACGAAGGCGGTAGACCTTGCCGCGGTTGCTGAAGAACAGCAGGAACGCGTGGGCCGTCGTGAAGATGACATGGCGGACCAGGTCGTCGGCCTTCAGCTTGGCGCCGCTGACTCCGCGACCGCCACGTCCCTGGGTCTTGAAGTTCCCCGCCGGAACGGCCTTGATGTACTGGGCTTCGGTCATCACGATGACCAGCTCGGTGTCGTCGACGAGATCTTCGATGCTCATCTCACCAGTGTCGAGCGTGATCGCGCAGCGGCGAGGGGTGGCAAACTCTTCGCGGATCGCGAGCATCTCGGTCTTGATCACGCCGCGCAACTTCTCCGGATCGTCGAGGATCGACTGCAGCTCGATGATGCGTTCCTGCAGATCGGCCAGCTCGGTCTCGAGGTCGATCCGGCTCAACCGGGTGAGCTGGCGCAGCTGCATCTCGAGGATGTCGGTCGCCTGGATCTCGCTGAACTCGAACGGCGCGGACATCAGCCCGGTACGAGCGGCGGCGGTGTCGTCGCTGGCACGAATCAACGCAATGATCTCGTCGATCACATTGAGGGCCCGGATCCGACCTTCGACCTTGTGCGCTCGCTCGTTGGCCTTCTCGAGACGGAAGGTCGTCCGCCGCGTGATGACCTCGACCTGATGGTCGATGTAGCCGTGCAGCGCCGACGCGAGGTTGAGCGTGCGCGGTACACCGTCGACGAGCGCGACCATGTTCACGCCAAAGCTGGTCTGCAACTGGGTCAGCTTGAACAGGTTGTTGAGCACGACATTGGCATTTGCATCACGCTTGAGCGAGATGACCAGGTTGGTCTTGCCGCCCGACGAGCCGTCGTTGACATCGGAGATGCCGTCGAGGTCGCCCGCATCCACGAGTTCTTGGATTCGTCCGGCGATGGCCGAGCAGCTGGTTTGGTACGGCAGTTGGGTGACGACGATCTCGTATCCGCCGCGCTTGGTCTCTTCGATGGTGGCTGTGGCCCGCATCTTCACGCTGCCACGACCGGTGCGGTAAGCATCGATGATGCCGGCCCGACCGAGGATCGAGCCGCCCGTCGGGAAGTCGGGACCCTTCACGAAGTGCATCAGATCATCCGATGTCGCTTCCGGGTTGTCGATCAGATGAATCGTGGCGTCGATGACCTCGCCGAGGTTGTGGGGCGGGATGTTGGTGGCCATACCGACCGCGATGCCCTGGCTGCCGTTGACGAGCAGGTTCGGGAAGCGTGCCGGCAGCACCGTCGGTTCCTCGCGGCTGCCGTCGTAGGTGGCGACCATGTCGACGGTCTCTTCGCCGATGTCGGCAAGCAGTTGCATCGCCAACGGATGCAAACGGCATTCGGTGTAGCGCGAGGCAGCCGGTCCGAAGTCTGGGCTCCCATAGTTTCCGTGGAAGTCGATCAACGGGTGGCGCAACGAGAAGGGCTGCGCCATGCGCACCAACGCGTCGTAGATCGCGCTGTCACCGTGGGGGTGGTACTTGGCCATCGTGTCGCCGCTGACGCGGGCGGACTTCACGAACGGACGGTCGGGTCGGAAACCCTGCTCGTCCATGTCCCAGATGATGCGGCGGTGCACCGGCTTCAGGCCGTCGCGCACATCGGGCAGTGCGCGCGACATGATGACCGACATCGCATAGTCGAGGAAGCTGCGCTCCATCTCGTCCTGCAACGCGATCGGCTGCTGGGACAACGACGGATCGATTGCATCGTCGCCATTGGACCCGCTGGTGGGGTTCGAGTCTTCGGGGGGGTTCGGTGTGTCAGACATGCGTTCTCAGCTCGGGTCGTCGGGGGTCAGATGTCCAGGAAGCGGACGTCTTTGGCGTTGGTCTGGATGAAGTGCTTGCGGCTCTCGACGTCTTCGCCCATCAGGGTGCTGACGATCTCGTCGGCGGTGGCGGCTTCTTCGATCGTGATCTTGAGCAGGGTGCGGCTGCCGGCATCCATGGTGGTGCCGCGCAGTTCTTCCCAGTCCATCTCGCCCAAGCCCTTCAGGCGCTGGAACTCCTTCTTGTGGTTGGGGCGTTCTTCCAGGAAGCGGGTCTTGGCGACCTCGTCCTTGAGGTACACCTTTTCCTTGCCGACCTCGGTCGAGAAGAGCGGCGGCTGGGCGATGTACACGTAGCCGGCGTCGACCAGGGGCCGCATCTGGCGGTAGAAGAACGTGAGCAGCAGGGTTCGGATGTGGCTGCCGTCGACATCGGCGTCGGCCAGGATGATCACCTTGTGGTAGCGGGCTTTGCCCGAATCGAACTCTTCGCCGACGCCGCCACCGATCGCCGTGATCAGCGTCTGGACTTCGGTGTTCTTGAGCATCTTGTCGAGCCGGGCGCGTTCGACGTTGAGGATCTTGCCGCGGATCGGCAGGATCGCCTGGGTGCGCGGATCGCGGGCGTCCAACGCAGTGCCACCGGCGGAGTCGCCCTCGACGATGAAGATCTCGCTCTCCTCGGGGTTGCCGCTGGTGCAGTCCTTCAGCTTGTCGGGCATGCCCGCACCGGCCAGTGCCGTCTTGCGCCGGATTGCGTTGCGGGCGTTCTTGGCGGCCAGGCGAGCCTGGGCGGCGGAGATTCCCTTCTTGACGATCTTGTTCGCCTCGGTGGGGTTCTCTTCCAACCATTCGGCAAGCCGCTCGTTGGTGGCCTTCTGCACGAACGACCGCATCGGCACGTTGCCGAGCTTGGCCTTGGTCTGGCCCTCGAACTGCGGCTCGCGGAGCTTGACCGACACGATGGCGGTGATGCCTTCGCGGATGTCCTCGCCGAGCAGGTTGTCTTCCTTTTCCTTGAGCAGGTTCTTGGCCCGGGCGTACTTGTTGACCACGCTGGTGAGTGCGGTCTTGAAGCCCTCGACGTGCATGCCGCCCTCGGTCGTGGAGATGCCGTTGGCGTAGCCGTGAATACCCTCGTAGTAGCCGGTGTTCCACTGCAGGGCGATGTCGAGTGTCTGCCCTTCGGCGTCGTCGCTGTCCTCGTAGTTGGCGACCTTGGAGAACAAGGCTTCCTTCGACTGGTTCAGGTGCTTGACGAAGTCGACGATGCCGCCCTTGTACTGGTACGTCAGCGTCTGCTCGCGGCCCTCGCGCTCGTCGTGGAACACGATCTCGAGGCCCTTGTTGAGGAACGCCATCGTCTGCAGCCGTTCGAGCACGGTGCGGGCCACGAACTCGGTGCCCTCTGCCTGGAAGATCGTCGGATCGGGCCAGAACGAGATCGAGGTGCCGTTCTTGCGGCCACGCGCCGGTGTCTCGCCGACGACCGACATCTTGCCCTGTGGCTTCCCACCGTTCAGGTACAACTGCTCGTAGCGCTGACCACCGCGATCGACCTGCACGATCAGCTTCTCGCTGAGCGCGTTGACGACGCTGACGCCGACGCCGTGCAAACCGCCAGAGACCTTGTAGCCCTCGCCACCGAACTTGCCGCCGGCATGGAGGATGGTGAGCACGACCTCGGCCGCGCTCTTGCCCTTGTGCTGCCCCGACGGATACGGATCGACCGGGATGCCGCGCCCGTCGTCGTCGACCCGGCAGCCGCCATCGGCCAGCAACGTGATCGTGATCCGCGTGCAATAACCCGCCATCGCTTCGTCGACCGAGTTGTCGACGACTTCCCAGATCAGGTGATGCAGACCGGCAAGACCCGTGCTGCCGATGTACATACCGGGCCGCTTGCGAACCGGATCCAGTCCTTCGAGGATCTGGATGTCCTTCGCGCCGTAGTCAGCAGCGGCGTTGTTGTTGCTCTTCTTGCCCGGTTGCGCCGTGGACGGCTGACCATTGGACGGCTGCACGGTGCCGGGCTGACCGTTGGCCGGCTGACCGTTGGCCGGGCCGTTCTGGGGCGAGTTGCCCGATTCGGGCGGGGTGTCAGTGATCGACACAGAGGACCTCATCAATCGTTCATCAATCAGCGGTTGCAGACGTTTCACAGGCGATCGATTCCGGGTTGATCGTGTGCCGTATCTCGTGGAGGAGGCACCCGGAATGGCTGCTCGAACAGCCAGGATCGCGACCCCACCAGTCTACCCAGAAGGGTGTCACAACGGTGTCATTCCCGACCACACTGTGGGTTGGCACGGTCCCTGCAATTTTTTGGCCCGGAAACGGCCGAAAAACAGCCGTTCAGAGGGGTTTCACGCGGATATCGAAGCGCGCTACCTGAAAACCGGCTACGGACCGCAGACGATCGATCACGTCAGCCTCCAGGAAGCGCAGCTGGGTGGCCCATCCGGGCTCGTCGACCTCGACCAACAAACGGTCTCCGTCGAGCTTGATCGGCCGCGCGTGCGCAGCCACGACTTCGCCCACGGCATCACTCCAGCGACTGAACAACGAGCCCATCGAACGGGCATCGCCGACCCCGCCGCCCATACCGCCGTGGAGTCCGCGCACGACCGCGTCCAGGCTGGCGCTCAGCGGTACCGGCTCGCTGCTCATCCGATCACCGTACCCCCCACGATCCGCAGCACGCGATCGGGGCGGGCGTCTGCCGGAAGCTCGCTGGCGGTGGTGATCAAGATCTGCCCGCGGGGCAAGTTGGCGAGCAGGGCGGTTGCGCGCGAGGGATCGAGCTCGCTGAGCACGTCGTCGAGCACCAGCACCGGGGGCGTGCCGACCTTGTCCGCCACCAGACGATGGGCTGCGAGCCGCAGTGCGAGCGCAAGGCAGCGCTGCTCACCCTGTGAGGCATGCGTGCGCGCAGGAAGTCCGTTGATCGCGAATTCGGCGTCGTCACGCTGTGGACCAACCGTGCTGGACTGACGACGCACGTCGTCGGTGCGAGCCGCGGCCAGTGCGGCGAGCAGTCCTGTCCGCCGCCATGCAGGCTCGTAGATCAGCTCGATCGGCGTCGGTCGACCGGCCAGCTGTTCGTAGGCCTCGATCACCATCGGCGTCAGGCGGGCGATCAAGGTCGCGCGGGCATGACCCAGTTGCTCCCCGCTCTGCGCCAACTTCGCGTCCCAGACGTCGAGCGTCAGCGCGACCTCGTCGGACAGCCTTCCGCCGGCTTGTTTGAGCAAGCTGTTGCGCTGCTTCAGAATTCGGTCGATCTCCAACCGCAGCGCATCGTGTTTGACCGCGAGGGCGACGAGCGTGTTGTCCATCAGCGTCCGTCGTTCGCCGGGACCGCCCTTGACCAGGCTCAGGTCATCGGGAGAGAACACCGAAACGCGCAGGACGCCGAGCAGTTCGCGGCTGCGGGTCAGGCGCTGGCGGTTGACCAGGACCCGGTTGCGACCGGTGCGACTGATCTCGGCTTCGATCAACAACTCGCGGCCGTCGTCGTGACGCACTTCAGCGCGGATGATCGCCGTCTCAGCGCCGGACCGGATCAATGCGTCGACGGGCGCACCGCGAAAGGAGTCCAGCGTGGCAAGGTAGCCGAGTGATTCGGCGAGGTTCGTCTTGCCCTGCCCGTTGTCGCCGACGACCGCTGTCGTGCCGGTCTCGAACTGCAGCTCCGCGCTGGCGTAGTTGCGAAAGTCGACCAGTTGGAGCGACTTGACGAGCACGTGCTCGACAATACGGCCTGTTGGCGCGAGTCGACGTCGTGGCGCCCGGAGCGCCAGCGACAAGCCACAGGAGGGAGCAGCCGAAGCGAAGCGGAGGCCAGTCCCGACGAGTTACGGGACGCGGACCGGCATCAGGAGATACAGGTAATCCGGACGACCCACGCCGCGAAGCACGGCGGGCTTGAGCGAATCCAATGTCTCGAGCGTCACCTCGTCGGCGCCCACGGCTTCGACACCGGAGGCGAAGTAGTCGGGGTTGAACGCCACGGTCAGCTCGGTGCCTTCCAGTGTCGCGTCGAGTTCCTCGACGGCGTTGCCGACATCTTGCGTGATCGCCGTGAGCCGCAGGCTGTCGGCCGTCATCTGCAGCCGGATCGGCGTCGCGTCGCGGGCCAAGATCTTGACGCGGCGGACCGCCTCCGTCAGTGCTTCGCGCGAAACGGTCAGCTTGTTGGGATAGCTGGCCGGGATCAGCTGCCGGTAGTTGGGGAACTCGCCCTCGATCAACCGCGTGGTCAGACGTGTCGTGCCGACCTCGAAGGTCGCGTCGCGCTCGCCGAGCCGCAGCGTGAGCTCACTGGCGCTGCCGACGAGCCGCTGCAGTTCGCTGAGTGCGCGACCTGGCACGAGCACGCGCTGATCGGCGCCGAGCACGCTGGCACCGGGTAGGTCGCGCACGGCCAACCGGTACGAATCCGTGGCGACCATCCGCAATCCGTCGGATTCCGCAGTGAGCATGACGCCGGTGAGGATCGGGCGAGCTTCGTCGGTGCTCGCCGCGCGCACCACCTGGCGCAGTGCTTCGCCGAACTCCGCGCTGGGCAAGGTGACGGCACTTGATGCCGGCGAAGCCAGTCGCGGGTAGTCGTCGAGTGCCAGAGGCCGCACGGCGAACTGCGAGCGACCGCCCGAGATCGAGACGTCATCACCGTCGACGGACACCTCGACCTTGCCCGCACCGAGCGAACGCACGATGTCCGCAGCGAGACGTGCCGGCAGCACGACGCCGCCGTCGCGCTCGCCCCCGACTGTGGCCTCGAGTTGGATCGTGAGCTCGAGATCGGTCCCTGTCACCGTCAGCGTGTCGCCGACCAGTTCGAGACGAAGGCCGGACAGGACCGGAAGCGTGCCGGTTCGGCCGGTGGCTGCCCGACCGGCCGTTGACAGCGCGTCCGCCAAGACATCGCGCTCGCAGCGAAATTTCACAGTGCAACCCTTCCCACCAGATGGTGATGTATCAAGTAATAGTTCTAATAAGTGCTGTGGATTGTGGACAAGTCGACGTCGGTGCAGCGTAGGCGACGATTCGCGACGTTCATCATGATCCCCAGCCATCCACAGATCGACGATGGACGACTGACGCCGCGGTGGACAACATCGCGTTGTACCCCGTTCGTGCGGCGGTGTCCACAGGCAGTCCACCTGTTGTTCGCGCTGTCGTTACCACCTTGGTCATTTCGGTCACGTGGCTCACGTCAGCCCTGCTTGAGTCGCTGCTGGAGGTCGGTGACCTGGTCATACACCTGTTTGCGCTCACTCATCAGGCGCTGGATCTTCTCCACGGCGTGGATGACCGTGGTGTGGTCGCGGCCACCGAACAGACGGGCGATCGCGGGATAGCTGAGGTCGGTGAGGTCACGGAAGACATACATCGCGATCTGCCGGCTGGTGACCAGTGGCCGCTGTCGGCTCTTGCCACGGAGGGCTTCGATGCTCTGCCCGAGGATGATCGCCATCTCGGCCAGCAACTCGTCGTCGGTGCGGGCCTTGGTCGAACTGTCGGTCAGCAGGTCGCGGAGCAGGGTTTCGGCCAGGTGGGTGGTGATGGGGACGCGATTGAGGCTGGCGTAGGCCGTCACCCTGATCAGTGCGCCCTCGAGCTCACGGATGTTGTTCGTGATGTGGGCGGCGATGAACTCGAGCGTCTCGGCCGGCACCCGCGAATCGTCACGCTCGGCTTTGTTGCGAAGGATCGCGAGTCGTGTCTCCATGTCGGGCGGCTGGACGTCGGTGATCAGACCCCACTTGAAACGACCCCGAAGGCGTTCCTCCAGCGTCGGGATCGCGTCGGGCATGCGGTCGCTGGAGATGACGATCTGCTTGTTCGCACCATGCAGGGTGTTGAACGTGTGGAAGAACTCCTCTTGCAGTCCTTCCTTGCCCTCCATGAACTGGATGTCGTCGATGAGCAGGACGTCGATGTCGCGATAGCGCCGCTTGAAGTTGCTGGCGGTGTTGGACCGGATCGCATCGACGTACTCGTTCAGGAACGTCTCGGTGGAGACATAGCGGACGACGTCGTGCTGATAGTGACGGTGGACGTAATGGCCGATGGCATGCAGCAGATGGGTCTTGCCCAGGCCGGCCGCGCCGTAGATGAACAGCGGGTTGTAGCTGCGACCCGGCGTTTCGGCGACGCGGGAGGCGGCAGCAAGCGCGAACTGGTTCGATTGACCCTTGACGAATGTGTCGAACGAGTAGCGCGGGTTCAAACCGGCCAGGTCGGCGGGTGTCGACAATCCGGAACTGCGCGAGGTGGCCGGTGATCCCGAGGTGCCCGGACCGCCGGGAATCGGCGCGACGCCGCTGTCGTGGTGCTCCGGTTCTGGCTCGCGTGGCTCCTCGCTGACCTCGGTGACCTGCACATCGACAACGAACTGGCGATTCGATGCCCCGATCTCTTCAAGAGCGTCGAGGACCAGCGCCAGGTACCGAGACATGATTCGATCGCGAAGGTGAGTGTTGGGCGCGCTGACCCGCAGCTCGTTCGGACCGCTCTCGAGGGCGATCACATCCTGGAAGGTGGAGAACCACACCGCTTCGGAGACCTGTGCTCGGAGGAGCTGCGCAACAGCTGTCCACAACTGCTCGTAGTCGCTCACCTGCACCTCCTCGTCCGCGCTGAGACGGAATCCACACCATTGTCCACACTGTGTGGACAACAACCCGACTGCCCCTGGGGCAGAACTCGGCACGCTAGCAGCGTTTGTCGAGCCTGTTGACAAGTCGCACGTCAGCGGCCCCGTCGGTGCCGTCGGCCCGCCACGACCCGGTGCTCCGGGCTTCACATGACAGGATTTCGCCACCCGGTCCGACTGGTTGCCAACGCCGGGCGCGAACCCGTAGCCTTGAGCAGTTCTGGTGTAGCGCCTGAGTGTCTTGCCGCGCCGGTTCTTTTGATTCTTCCAGCCATGTGGCTGCTTGCCTGAGGAGGTCTGCGTTGAAGCGCACCTTTCAACCGAACAATTTGCAGCGTGCCAAGAAGCACGGTTTCCGCGCCCGGATGAGCACCCGTGGTGGGCGTGCCGTGTTGAAGGCCCGTCGTGCCAAGGGCCGCCACCGTCTGTCCGCTTGATCGGGCGCTTTCGCGGTCGGGCCTCCTTTGAGCGTGTAGCTCGAGACGGCTCGCGCGCTCGCGCCGGAGTGCTGTGGTGCACGTTCGTCCTCGATCCTCTCGAATCGCCCCCTCAGGTGGCGTTTGCGATCGGCCGCGCCGTCGGCCCGGCAGTGGCGCGCAATCTTCTCCGTCGTCGTCTGCGAGCGCTCCTCCGGCAACGACAAGTACCGCTACCAGCGGGTTTGTATCTGTTCGGCGCGGCGGCACACGCCACACAACGGTCGTACACCGAACTGGCGTTCGATCTCGATCGGTTGTTCCAGAAGGCGCTCACGAACATGTCGGCAACCGCGAGTCCAGCGGCGCTGCGTCCACGGGACGCCTGATCCGACTCGTTCACTGGTACCAGCGAGCGTTCGAGGGCCGTCCCTCGCCATGTCGATTCACACCGTCGTGCTCGTGTTACGCGATCGAAGCCCTGGAGATCCACGGTACGGCTCTTGGTCTGCGGCTGACCGTCCGCCGTTTGTTGCGTTGTCGCCCGTTCGGACCGAGCGGGTTCGATCCCGTTCCGGAACCGATCGGCCTGTCCCCGTTGCCCCATAGAAAGGGTGTGTAGTCGCCCATGTTCGAAGGCCCCGCCTGGCTTGTCTCGCAGTTCTACAGCCTGACCCACAACTACGCCGCGGCCATCGGCCTCGTCGCGCTCACGGTGATGATCCTGGTCACGCCGCTGACCTTGAAGAGCACCAAGGGCATGCTCGAGATGCAGCGTCTCCAACCGGAGATGAAGCGCCTGCAGGCGCAGTATCGCGGCGATCGGCAGAAGCTCAACGAAGAGATGATGAAGCTCTACCAGGAGCACAAGGTCAATCCCCTTGCGTCATGCCTCCCGCTGCTGCTGCAGATGCCCGTGTTCTTCATCATGTACCGGGTGTTGCGTGGCCTCAGCCGGACGTACACCTGCGACCCGAAGAACCTCCCCGGCATCTGCAAGACACTGGGCCTCTCCGGTGGTCAGACGGTGTTCGATCCGGACCACATCTCCAAGTCGTCTGCCCTGTACAAGAGCCTCACACTGCCCCACGGCAAAAACGAGATGCTGTCGATCGGCCTCGACCTCTCCAAGTCGCCGGCGCATTTCATCATCCAGTCTTTCGGCAAGGGTTTGATCTACGCCACGCTGGTCGTGATCCTCGGCTTGCTCTACTTCGCCCAGCAGAAGATGGTCGCCTCCCGGGCTGCGGTCAGTCCGACGATGTCGGCGACACAGGCCAAGCTGATGCAGTACTTGCCGGTCGTGTTCGCGATCTTCCAGATCTTCTTCCTCACCGGTCTGGTCATCTACTACATCACCCAGGCCATTTTCCGGATCGGGCAGAACTTCTACATCACGAAGCGCTTCTATCACGGTGACGATTCCCTCGGGAAGCAGGCCCAGGCCGCCAGTGTCCGTGCCCGCGACGAGGCCAAAGCCAATGGCGCGGAGCCGGCGATGGCCGGCGGCGGCATGTTCGCCCAGGCCAAACGTGATGCACAAGCGCGCAAGGACGCTCAGGCGGAAGCCCGCGGCGCTTCTAGCTCGCGGCCGTCCGGTCGTGGTGCACCGTCGGGTCGTCCAGCTGGCGGTGGAAAGCCCGGTGTTGGTTCGAAGCCGTCAGGCAACCGTCCGGCGCCCAGCAAGGGTTCGGCGAGCAAATCGGCCGCGATCGAGACGACGGGCAAGGCCCAGCCAACCCCCGCCAAGTCGACGCCTGCGACTCAGCCGTCGGAAATTGTCAGCAAGCGGGTCACGGCGCCGAAGAACCGGCCGACGCCATCTGCGGGCAAGCCGCAGCGGCCGACTGCCAATGGTCGTCCGGCTGCTCCAGGCCGGCCGAAGCCGCCAGGAAAGAACTAGACGCAATCCGCGGGCTGCGTCGCAGCCCGCCAACGACGATGGGACGACGCAATGCAGTGGGTAGAAACCACCGGTAAGTCAGTAGAAGAAGCGAAGAGCCTGGCCCTCGATCAACTCGGGGTCGGTGAAGACGAGACCGACTTCGAAATCCTCGAAGAGCCTCGCAGCGGCCTCTTCGGTCGAGTCAAGGGGGAAGCCCGTGTTCGCGCCAGGGTTCGGCCGACGGCCGTACGTCCCAAGCTCGAGCGTCGTGACAAGCGGAAGGGTCGCGATGCACGGGATGCCTCGGCGCCTGCCACGGCATCCGCGCACGACGCTCGCGAACAGGGCGAATCCGTTGCAGCCGGACCCCGAGCGGAGACGTCAACCCGTTCTCGCAACGGGGCGGCGCGGCCCCCACGCAAGCCACAAGAGCGACGCGACGCAAAGCCGTCGCCGCAACGAGAGGAATCCACAGTGAGTGCACAGCAGGTTGGCGATGAGGCCAAGAAATTCCTCACCGAATTGGTCGACGCCTTCGGGTTGGTCGGCACCGTCGATCTCCGTGAGGACGGCGACGATCTCGAATTGACCGTGTCCGGTGCGGATCTCGGGCTGATGGTTGGGCCTCGCGGCAACACGCTGCTCGCAGTCCAGGATCTCACCCGAGTTGCGTCTCAGCGCCGACTCGGCGATCACGACACGCGCTTGCGCGTCGACGTCGGTGGCTATCGAGAGCGTCGCCGCGAGGCGCTGTCGCGCTTTGCACTGCAGATCGCGGAGCAGGTCGTCGCATCGGGCGAGGCACGGGCACTCGAGCCGATGCCGTCCGCCGACCGCAAGGTCATTCACGATGTGCTGACGGAGAACGCGGCTGTCGTCACCCGCTCCGAGGGCGACGATCCCAACCGCCGGGTCGTCATCGCCCCGGCGAATGCCTGACGACTCCCAACTCCTCACCGTTCTCGAATCGCTGCGTCAGCGCGGTGCGATCGGTGAAGTTTCGCTGGATGGGGCGATCGAGCATGCCACGGCATTCGTGGCTGCTCTCCCCCCGTCCTGTCGAACGATTGTCGATCTTGGTTCGGGCGGCGGGTTGCCCGGGCTGGTGATCGCCGTCCGCCGTCCTGACGTGACGATGGTGTTGACGGATCGCCGCGAGCGGCGGATGGATCTGCTCCGGTTGGCGTGTGCGCAACTGGGAGTCAGCGAACGGGTGTCGGTCGAGACGGCAGATGTCACCCGACTCGGTCGTGATCCTCGGTTCGCTGAACGATTCGATGTTGTGACGGCCCGGGCCTTCGGCGAGCCGATGTGGACTCTCGAGTGTGCTCGACGGTTCGTTCGCCCTGGCGGCACGATCATCGTGTCCGAGCCACCCGCCACGGCGGCGGAACGCTGGCCGATCGCGAGCATTGCTGCGCTGCAATTGTCGGGGCCGGTGCGGCTCCCCTTCGTCGCCGTCTTCACCCGACTCCCTTCGTAACGCCGTCGCGCAACCCGTTCGTCGTCGAGTGCTGTTTCACGTGAAACATCTGGCGCCGATGCGACTCTGACCATCACCCTCATGTTTCACGTGAAACACAATCGGTTGTGGACCGCGCGAATGCCCTGGTCGGAAGTGTCTCCCGCGGTTGACTCCAGGAAGAACCAACACAGGGACATCCCGAGCCGATAGGGTTGCTGGCTGTCGGACGAGACGCGCCCAGGGGAGACCGATGCAATGACCTCCGTGACTGACCATGATGATCAATCCACTGATCCCCACCCGAAAGATCCCGTGGAGGCAACGGCCAAGGTGACGACGGCCGTTGGTGACCAGGCCGTATCCATCGAATCGGTCGAGGCCGTGGAGGCTGAGACGCCGGGGCCGACGATGTATCCGCTGCCACGTATCATTGCTGTTGCGAACCAGAAGGGCGGCGTCGGGAAGACCACGACGACCATCAATCTGGGTGCGTGCCTGGCAGAGATCGGATTCCGGACCCTCATCATCGACCTCGATCCGCAGGGCAACGCGTCGACGGGCCTCGGTATCGACAACCGTGGTCTGGAGACGTCGATGTACCACGTGATCATGCACGAGGCTCCGTTGGAGAACTGCATCGAGCCGGCGTCGGTCAAGAACCTCTTCGTTGCGCCGGCCAGTCTGGATCTGGCCGGGACCGAGATCGAGTTGGTCCCGGCGTTCAGTCGAGAGAACCGCCTGAAACGGGCGATCGAGGCGGTTCAGGACGATTACGACTACGTCCTCATCGACTGTCCCCCATCGCTGGGCCTGCTGACGGTGAACGGACTGACGGCAGCCACCGAGGTACTCGTTCCGATTCAATGCGAGTATTACGCACTCGAGGGTCTCGGCCAGTTGTTGCGCAACGTCGACCTCGTTCGTCGCAACCTCAATCCGACACTGAGCGTGAGCACGATCGTGTGCGTGATGTACGACGCCCGGACCAAGCTGTCGGATCAGGTGGTGAAGGAAGTGCGCGAGCACTTCGGGGACAAGGTGATGCGCACCGTGGTGCCCCGCACCGTCCGCTTGTCGGAGGCCCCGTCGTTTGGTCAGCCGATCATCACGTTCGACTCATCGTCGCGTGGCGCTGTCGCCTACCGCATGGTGGCGAAGGAGGTGAGTGCCCATGGCTCGGCTCGGGGGACTCGGTAAAGGGCTCGATGCCCTCATCCCCTCTGACGCGGAGCAAGGCGCGTCGACGGTCGCCGCCGGTGGGGGAGACGATGACCGAGCGCGGTTGATCGACCTCCCGATCAACGCGCTGTCACCGAATCCGAATCAGCCGCGGGTGCACTTCGACGAAGAATCGCTGGCCGATCTCGCGGCGTCGATCGCGGAGATCGGGGTGCTGCAGCCGGTTCTCGCCCGCGATCGCGGCGATGGGCAGTACGAGCTGATTGCCGGCGAACGGCGATGGCGCGCCGCCCGCCGCGCTGGCTTGACGATGATTCCGGCGATCGTTCGCCGAACCGACGACCTCAACTCGATCGAGCAGGCCTTGGTCGAGAACCTGCACCGGCAGGACCTGACCCCGCTGGAAGAGGCTGCTGCCTACCAACAGCTGATCGAGGACTTCGGTCTGACCCACGAGCAGGTGTCGACCCGGGTGGGGAAGAGCCGCTCGGCCATCACCAACACGCTGCGACTGATGTCGTTGCCACCGGCGATTCAGCACCTGCTCGCCGACGGCCGTCTCTCTGCGGGCCACGCGCGCGCCCTGCTCGGCAGTCCAGATCGTGCCTTCCAAGAGCACCTTGCCAAACGGGCGGTGTCCGAGGGCTGGTCCGTACGGTCGGTCGAGGAAGCTATCCGCGATCGCCACGCGGGCGGATCAGGCGATCCAGCGGCGAATGGTGTGACTCCCGTCACACAAGATGGCGCAGGGCTGACGCCTGCCACTCGACTGCGACCGCCGGGCCTGCTCGAGCTCGAACATCTCCTCGCGGAGCACCTCGACACCAAAGTGGCAGTGTCGATGGGGGCCAAGCGCGGCAAGGTCACGATTGACTTCGCCGATCTCGAAGACCTCGAGCGCATCTATCGTCAGATGGTCGAGAGTCCTCAAGCCACGATCGGGTAAGTCTCGATGCGCGCGTGAGACACAACCTCACAACCTGTGTGAATACCGTCTGAACGGGCGGCAATGCGCAGGTGGACGGGTTTTCCCAGCCGTCGTGCCGAATTCACTCTCACCGTGGTCTGCAGCTCGCGCGTGAGGGTTACGCACATCGTGTGTTTAAACCTGTGGAAAAAGTCTGTACCTCAGGGGTACTGTTCGACCAGAGGCTGTGCCACCCACGCCTCGAGCGCGTCGCGGACGATGTGGGTGACATCCGTTGCCAGGTCCATCGTCCTGCGTACGGCACCCAGCGACGCCAGAACCGCAGGCATCTTGGTCTCCCGCAGGACTTGCAGCCGCATCCCATGCAGGCATGGCTGCAGACCGGGGATGGCGCCGAGGCCTGTGACCATTCGTTCCGCGAGCGAGCGGCCGCCGGCTGACTCGAAGGTGGGCACGGCGTAATACGCGACCCGACTGGCATCGTCTGGGCGGGCTTCGAACCCGAGGTACACATCGGCCTTGAAGTTGTTGGCCGCGGCCGCCTGGATGCGGGCATCTGGTTCGTCGACCGAGATGACGATTGCGCCGCACAGGCGAAGTTCCCGGGTCAGCGTGCGGGTCAGCGTGCTCAGACCGCCGAACTGGCCAACGACCACGTGCAGGCCGCGCAGCGACGACGACCTCGACCGCAAGAGGTCTCGTTCTCGCACCATCGCAACGCCGGGCCCGGTACCGGTCTGGCGGGACACACGCTCGATCGCTTTGATGCTGACCGGACCGCACGTCCCGTCGATGACGAGGCCGCAATTGCGCTGGAAGTCGGACAGCGCCGTTGCGGTGCTGGGTCCGAGGATGCCGTCGACGCGGCCGCAATCGAATCCGATCCGGCCGAGCCGGGTCTGCAGCTCGGCCACGTCGTCACCGCGAAGGTTTGGCGCAGTGAGGAACAGCAACCGATCGCCGAGCCGCCACGAGGCCTCGATCAGCCCTGACCAGGTGTCTTCATCGCACCGACCGTCGACTCGCATGCCGCGTGCCTGTTGGAAGGCGCGCAAAGAACGCTCTGTCTCAGCACAGAAAAAGCCAGCCTCGGCAACCGGCGAGGGTGGAAACCCGGCGGCACCGAGGCGGCGTTGCAGATCGCGTATTGCCTCCCCGCGCTGACCAGGGGTCAGAGGGAAGTAGGAAGGAATTCGTCGAGCTCCTGGAGTAGTTGGCCCTTGCCCTTGGCCCCGACGAGCCGCTTGGCGAGTTCACCCTTGTTGAAGACCAGCAGGGTGGGGATGCTCATCACGTTGTAACGCATCGCGAGGTCGGGGTGTTCGTCGACGTTGAGCTTGGCGATGGTGACCTTGCCGGCCTGCTCGGACGCGATGTCGGCGAGGATCGGTGCGATGGTCTTGCACGGGCCACACCATTCGGCCCAGAAATCGACGACGACCGGTGTGTCGGATCCGGCGATTGCCTCGTCGAACGTGCTGGTGGTGAGGGTAACGATTCCTTCAGCCATGATGGCGTCCTTTCAATCGGAACGTAATGCTACTCACGTCAACCGCAATGAACCGCGCACCATTCCCGAGGGCCTCAGTCGTGATTCGTCTCGAGCCAACGTTCGGCGTCGATGGCGGCCATGCAGCCGGATCCGGCCGCAGTGATGGCCTGACGGTAGGTGTGATCCTGAACATCGCCGCAGGCGAAAACACCCTCGATGTTGGTGTACGTCGACCCGGGACGCGTGATCAGATAGCCGTTGTCCTCCATGTCGATGACACCCTTGAACAGATCGGTGTTCGGACGGTGACCGATCGCGACGAAGACACCCGTCACGGGCAGCAACGTCTCTTCGCCGGTGTGGACATCGGTCAGGGTCGCCCCGGTGAGCTTGTCGTGACCGTGCAACTCGGTGACGGTCGCATTCCAGTGCATGACGATCTTGGGGTTGTTGAGGGCCCTGTCCTGCATGATTCGCGACGCACGCAGGCTGTCGCGCCGATGGACCAGCGTGACCTTGGATGCGAACTTGGTGAGGAAGGTTGCTTCTTCGATCGCGCTGTCTCCGCCGCCCACGACGATGATCTCCTGGTTGCGGAAGAAGAACCCGTCGCAGGTCGCGCACGTTGACAGACCGTGTCCGAGCAGGTGCTTCTCGGATTCGAGGCCGAGCATCAGCGACTGTGCGCCGGTGGAGATGATGATCGCGTCGGATTCGTAGAGCTCGTCGCGGACCCAGACCTTGAAGGGACGCTCGCTGAAATCGATCGCAGTGGCCTTGGCGGTCACGAACTCGGCACCGAACCGGCTGGCCTGCTCGCGGAAGTTGGTCATCAACTCGGGGCCCATGATGCCCATCGGGAATCCGGGAAAGTTCTCGACCTCGGTGGTCAGCATCAGTTGTCCGCCCGGCTGGTCGCTGGTGCTGCTCGGCTCACCTTCGATCACGAGCGGCGCAAGGTTGGCGCGTGCCGTGTAGATCGCCGCGGTCAGTCCGGCCGGACCGGACCCGATGATGATGACGTGACGCTTGATGGCGTTGGTCATGCCGGCTCCTCGGTGACGGGGAAGCGCTTCTTCATCGCGACCAGACCGCCGACGGAGAACACGGCGCCGATCACGAGGTAGGTCATCCACACGGAGTTGTGATGATCGAAGCCGATGTCGAAGAGCGCGACGACGCCGCGCACCATCATGATGATTGCCAGCACCAGAGCGACCGCGCCACCGAATGCTGCCACCAGACCGAAGATCACGGCGCGGTACGCCGTCAACAGCGGCTTGGTGGTCTTGTCACGGACCGATCCGACGACACGCTCGATCGTGTTCGCGAGATTCGGTGCCCAATCTGGGTCGGTGAGTGGATTGCCCGGCATGACGAGGAGCCTAACGGTCCGAGCCTTGGCGCGCGGAACGCTGATCAGCCGTTCGGGACCATCAGTGTGACCGTGCAACTGGTGGCGTCGATCACCAGGATCTGCTTGTTGGCGTCATCGCGCTCGACGATCACCGGATGCCCCACGTAGTAGGCGAGCTCGTACGGCCCGGACAGAGCGGCGAGGCACGGACTGAACGGCGTGGCCGCGTCGGCGGATGCGCTCGGAGTCTGGTGGTTGTCGGGTGAGGTCGCAGCCGATGGTGTGGACGCGGCTGACGCGCTGGTGGTCGCGGTCGAGGCCGCGGTCGTGTCGGCCGATGCATCGGTGCTCGCGGTTGCACCACTCGTGACGTTGCCGAGTCCGAACGTGCTCGACGTCGCGAGGGCGACGACATCGGCGCGCGAGTTGAGTTGGATCGCGGTCGGCCAGTCGACGATCGGTGGTGCCGCGGCTGTGGTGGCCGCGGCGCCGATGCCACCCCCGGCCCCCGTCGCGGTCGTCGCGGCTGTCGCCGCGCCGGATGCGGATGACTCGGCGGCCGCAGGGGCGACGGATACCGGTGCGAGCTCTGTCTGGGCGTTCGGTGCGGCCTTGGACAGGCTCGACAGCGGGGAGGTGGTGGTCGACGCCGACTTCTTGTCCTCGGAGTTGCCGAGCGTCGAGAGTGCGCCGATGGCAACGACACCGACAACGGCGGCTGCAGCCATGCCGCCGAGCAGTCGATACGAACGCCGGCGCCTGGACTCGATCGCCACGACCGGCGCGGTCCGCACACCAGGCGCGACGACGTCGGCCGCCGGCCCACCGTGATCGCTGGGCGCTGCGTGGAGTTCGTCGAACACGGCCAGGGCCGCGGCCAATGCGGATTCGCGGGCCTCCGCCGGAACAGCGACGTCTCCGAGCCGACGTCGGATCGCATCGTACGCATCACGTTCGGCCGCCAGGTCGGCGGTCGTGTCCACGGCGGCGCGCTCGTCAGCCGTGACCTCGTTGTCGAGGGCAGCGCTGGCCAATTCGGCGTGGGGGGTTGGCGTGTCGTCGTTCATGGCGCAGGGGTTGGACGGGTCGGATCGTCTGGTTGGTTCCCGAAAGTTTGGCCGAGTGACGCAGCGAGTGCTGCCCGGCCGCGCGCGATTCGGCTCTTCACGGTGCCGACCGGAATCCCGATCACCTCGGCGATCTCGGCGTAATCGAGGTCGCCGACATCGCGCAGGACGACGGGCAGACGAAAGTCCTCGGCGAGCGCAGCCAGTGCTTCGTCGAGAACGTAGCGGTCGCCCAACGAGTCGATGCGCACGCCGGACTCGGGGTCTGCGTGGTCGGTCTCGTGGCTGTCGTCGCCGCGGTCGATCACGTTCGCCACCGGGCGGCGCCGTCGGCGGCGGAGCTCGTCGAGGCTGGCGTTGGTCGCGATCCGGTAGACCCAGGTGCTGAACGTGCTGCGACCGTCGAACCGATCCAGCCCCCGCACGATGGCGATCAATGCCTCCTGGGCTGCGTCGGCACCGTCGGCATCGTTGCCGGTGACCCGACGACACACCGCGAAGATCCGGTCGTAGTGGCGGCGGAGCAATTGATCGAGACTGGCGCGGTCGCCGTCACGAGCTGCTGCGACCAATGTCTGGTCGTCGGATGCGGTGGCGATGGCGTCACCCGGCAGCGAAGGAGACGGTGTCGATGCCACCTCGGTAGGGGAATGAGCTGCCGCAACCACTGTCGCGGGCAGCTTCGCGCAGCAATAGCAGGACGAAACGAGCGGGTGTCGTGATCGGTGCCGTGACGACGCCCGGCGTGTCGCCGGCACTTCGTGGTTGGACAGGTGAGCCCCACCCGTCGACGGTGGTCGGCGCGGCGTCGGCATTGCTGGCATAGATGAAGAGTTGGTACGGCGCGCTGGCCATCGACACGCTGACCGTGCCGGTGGCGGCACTCGACAGTTCGACGACCAGCCCGACACCGGGTTTGCCGTTGAAGAACTTGTTGTTGTAGCAGTTGGTCCGCCACGCGGTCGCCGGGTCGCCGTCGATCACGAGCGCAGCGTTCTCGGGGTGCTCGTCATGGGTGCCGCCGTCCCCTGGATCGAAGCTGGTCACGCCGGTGATGGTGACCGGTCCACCAGCTCCGACAGCGATCGTCGTCACGGAAGCCACCGGCGAGGACGCGGGCGGTGTGGTGGACTTGGTGCCGCTCTTGGTGTCGCCGCTGGCCGTCCACAGGACAGCCCCGACGATCACGGCGAGCAACAGGAGCACGACCACGATGATCGACGGTGTGCGCTTCTGCTGGAACTGCTTGGCCGGCACGCCACGAGGGCTGCCCGACGTCGGGGTGCGATCCCGGGTCGGAGGCGGCGCGTTGATCGGACGGACGGGCCCTTGCCGCGGCGTGGCGCCAGTGTTGGTGCGACTTCCGCCGGGCGGCGCGGTGCGCGTCGGTGTGCTGTCGGCGCGCAGCAACGTGCCGCGCGCCGGGGTCGCGGTGCGCGAGGGGATCTGCGCACCCGCGGGCGGGGTCATCGTGGTCGTGCGATCGTCGACGCCACTCGCGATGCGCTGCAACCGGTTGCGCAGGTCACCGCCCGTCGTGGGTCGGTCCTCCGGGTTCCGCGCGAGCAGTTCGTGAATCAACGCGGCGAGCCCATAGGGGAGCGTCGGCCGGAGGCGGGCGAGATCGGTGGGGTCACGCTGCAGGCGCGCCAGTGCCGTGTCCGCATCGGTCTCGCCGAGGAACGGCACGCGTCCGGCGAGGCATTCGTACAGGACGAGTCCGAGTGCGTAGAGATCGGCGCGGCCGTCGAGCTTCTTGCCACGAACCTGTTCCGGCGACAGGTACTTGGCGGTGCCCATCATGACGTTCTCGCTTGTGAGGTCGTCGGCGCTACTGAGTCCCTTGGCGATGCCGAAGTCGGCGAGCAACACTCGTCCGTCGGGCGTGATCAAGATGTTGCCCGGCTTCACGTCGCGGTGGACGAGCCCGGCTGCGTGAGCGGCATCGAGGGCCGCGGCGACGCACGAGCCGATGTGCATCGTCAACTCCGGACCGAGGCGCTTCTGCTCGTCGAGCAACTGGCGCAGGCTCTTGCCGTTGATCAACTGCATCACCACGGCTTGGCGGCCGTCGTAGTCGATGGTGTCGTGGACGGCGACGATGTTCGGATGACTGAGGCGGGCGACGGTGATCGCTTCGCGGCGGAAGCGTTCAGCGACCACGGGATCCGACGCGAGCGTGGACTTGAGGATCTTCACCGCGACCTGGCGGGACAGCGACATGTCGGTGGCCAGCCACACCTCGGCCATGCCTCCTTGCGCGATCCTACGCTCCAGCCGATATCGCTGGGCGAGGAGCGCCGGTGGCGGCAGAGGGCTCGTGGAACTGGGCATGTCGCGTCGCCCAACGCTAGTGGCGGGCGACCCGGCGAACCGGGCAATCAGCTGCGCGCTTGGAACGCGAGGCCGATCGTGCCGCGTCCGGTGTGCGATCCGACGACCGGACCGATGTCGCCGATCATGATCTCGCCGTCGTACAACGGTCGCAGCATCGCGACGAACTGCTGGACATCCGAGCAGTCCGCTTGGAGGATGGCGAGGTTCTCGACGCCCTCGTAGCTCTGCAACTTCTCGATCAGGAACGCGAGCGCCTTGGTGCGGGTGCGCTGCTTACCACCCTCTTCGACCTTGCCGTTGCGGACCTCGACGATCGGCTTGATCGACAGCACCGACGCGAGCATCGCCTTTGCGCCACCGATGCGGCCGCCCTTCTTGAGGTTCTCAAGTGTGTCGAGCGCACCCCACACCTTCGTGCGCGATG
Source organism: Acidimicrobiales bacterium (assembly GCA_038227995.1). Taxonomy (GTDB): domain Bacteria; phylum Actinomycetota; class Acidimicrobiia; order Acidimicrobiales; family Ilumatobacteraceae; genus WLMZ01. The sequence continues at coordinate 225,812 of JBBRPP010000002.1, read as the reverse complement.
ACAGGTCGATGGCCATCGCCTTGACCTCGTCGAACGAGGCCCCGCCCTGCGCCGCCTTCGCACATGCCCTGACGATGATGCCGAGGCCCATCGTGACGGAGTTGCTGTCGATCACCGCGATCTCGATGTCGCCGGCGACCGCGCGCGACGCGAGCTCGGCACTCTGGAGCGTCGCCGACAGGCCGCCGCTGAGCGAGATCACGACGATGCCGGTGGCGCCATCGGCGATGAGTGAGCGGTAGGTCTGCTCGAACAATCCGGGCGGGGGAGCAGCAGTCTCGGGCAACACAGGTGAGGCTGCCGAGCGCGTCCAGAACTCGGCCGTGGTCAGGTCTTTGCGGTCGACGAACTCTTCGTTGCCGAAGCGGATCGTGAGCGGCACGATCTCGATGCCGAGGTCGTCGGCAACGTTCTGCGGCAAGTCACAAGCACTGTCGGTCACGATACGAACGGTCACGAGTCCGCGAGGCTAGCTGATCCATCTCCTTCTGCGTCCGGGCCGGGGTCGCGAGGCGCCTCGTCGGCCGGTTGCGCGGCTGAATCGTCATCGGCTTCGTCCGGGGCTTCGGCGTCAGCTTCGTCAGTGGCTTCGTCAGTGGCTTCGTCATCGGCTTCGGTCGCCGTCGAACTCGTGCGAACCATCGCCGGGTGGGCGACCTTGGCGACGGCAGCCGCGCGTCGGGCGCGCCGGCTGCGACGGAAGTTGCGCGCCCACCACGTGGCGAGGATCAACAATCCGGCGCCGGTGATCACCTGAGCGAGCCCGGTGAGTTGGTTGACGCTGACGCTCAGCGTCGCCGCCGGGACAACCGCGATCACTCCGTCAGGGCTGAGCACGTTGAGCGTGACGGTGGTGGTGCCGTTGGCGCGGGCAACAACGCGTACGGGCACGTCGTCGACGGCGGTCGGCGCGAGTTCGACCACCTGCTGCTGATCGGGGAAGGTCAGTTTGTCCGCTCCAGCATTCATCCGGATCAACACGTTCAGCGGTTCCTTGCACGTGTTCTCGATGCGAATCGGCAACTCGGTGTGCAGGCCACTGAGCGTGAAGCCATACGCGGAATGTTGAACGACACACGCCATGATCGCGTCGAGCTGCGCGTTGATGTCGCCCAGGGTCGCGGTCACCTGGGCATCGGTGATCGATGACGACGCAAGCGTGTCGAGCTGGCTGTTCCACGTCGTCTTGCGTTCGGGCCGTTCGACGAGCATCGATGCGACGTGAGCGGCGCGCAAACGGACGCTTCCGAGCTGATCGATCCGTGGGCTCTGGTCAGCTGCGGGTGGCGTCGTGAGACCGATCGCATGGTCCGTGCCGTCGACGTTCTGCACCGTGGTGTCGCGTGCGAGGCGGTCGAGATCGTCGAACTCGATCGCCTTGGTGTCGACGGTGAGATCGCTGACGGCACGGACGAGAGACGGATTGGGAACGCCTCCGGCGCTGAGACCCAGCACGATCGAGTGACGCTGGACCGGTGCCGGCGACACGGTGTTCGCGATCTGGTCGCGCCACGTCACGAGCTGCGCGGCGAGGTACAGCGCGTCCTGCGCGGTCGGATTCGACGTGCTGAGGGCGCTGTCGATGTCGGGATCGATGACCGTCGCCGGAATCGGCTTCGAGTCGGGCAAGGTCACGTACGTGAGTTGCGAGAAGTCGCTGAAACCGTTGCCCTGCAAGACGTCGGCCGGGCCGCCGAAGGCGTTGTCCGATGCCGCGTACGTGTCGAACGGGAGGACGAGGAAGCTGACACCCAGGTCGCGCAGCAAAGCCGCGCCACCGCTCGTCAGCGGTGCCGTGGCGAACCAGGCCGATCGATCGCTGGACGGGGCACCCAGCTCGGTGACGGCGTCCTCACCGTTGACGAGCAATGTGTTGAAGGCATCCCTGCGACCGGAAGCAGCGGCGACCGATGGGTCCATCGGTATCAACGGCTGTGACAGCGTGATGTTGTTCGAATCGCCGAGGACGTTGCGCAGTTGATCGAGCTGCTGCGGTGGCAGGCGGGCGAACAGTTCGGGTGACACCGAGACCGTGATCGGGAGCGGCGTGGTGTTCGCGTTGGTGTTCGTCGTCGCGTTCGTTCCGTACGCGACGAGGTCACTGAACTGTTGAGCCACGGCCGCTGGCAGCGGCGTGTCGTACCCGGGGATCTGCGGCGGAGCCGTGATCGACGCGATCACCGAGACGCCGAGGGTGCCGGCCGGTGGGTCGGTCGCTCCCGGGAGCCGATCGACGAACGTGATCAGGTCGCTGGTGCTGTCGCCCGTGATGACGGAGACGAGGATCGGGTACACACCCGGCTCGGGAAGCCGCAAAGCGTCGGCGGTCGCAGCCGATGACTCGGTGTGCACCGTCAGCGTAGTCGTTCCGTCGGCAGCCGGAGGTGGGACCGATGTCATGTCGAGCTTCACCGGATCGAGACGTTGCCCGAAGTGGTGTTGCGTCGCCAGCGTGAAGTCGCGACGCCGGCTGACCTTCTGGTACGAGGTGACCGAGATCTGCGAGTCGGCCGTGAGCGGTGGATCGATGGCAACCTGGATCGCCAGGTCCTGGTCGGGGGCCAACGCCAGCGCCTGATGCACCAAGGTGACCACCGGAGCCGTCGAGGTGTCGGCGCGCAACGGACGGGCTCCCGCCGTCGTGGCGACCGGAGCAGCGAACAGCAGCGCGGCGACGGGGATGAGCGGCACCAGGGCGCGCCTCAGGGCTTTCATGCGGGATGCATCATGGCCCGAAACCGTGCCGATGACATGACGCCATCAGACATCGTCGAGGCGACGGGTGAGCACGACGAGGTTCTGGGGCAGGACGCGAAATCCGACCCGTTGGTACAGCCCGAGCGCAACGGTGTTGTCCGTGTGGGTGTTGACGACGGCGCGGGTGAGGCGCCGGCGTTGCATCCAGACGAGTGAATCGCGAGTGAGTGCCAGTCCGAAGCCGTGGCCTTGGCTGTCGGGGTGGACCGCCAACCGTTGCAGGTAACCGGTGTGCTCGGCGCGACCGGTGATCGCGTAGCCGGCGAGACCGAGGTGCTCGTCGTCGACGGCTCGGGCGCGGTGCGATGGTGTCGCCTGACATGTTTCGTCCACACCGGTTGCATCGATGGCCCACACGTCGCTGAACGCAACTCGATCGACTGCGGCGGCCGCCGGCCGTTCGCGTACACGAAGGCGGCGCGTTCTGGCAGCAGGTTGGGCCGGTGGACGCCAACCGATGAGTGACAGGTCGAGCAGGAACAAACGCTGCAGGACGTCGAATCCTTGTCGTCCGAGGATGTCTGCTCCGGCGTCGGTGACCGCTCCGGTACGGACCGAGGTGAACCCGCGGGAGCGAAGTTCGGACAGCCACACGCGCAACACCGTGCTGGTCGGAACGACGCCGTGGTCGATGAACGTGAGCTGGGCGACGGTGGGATCGTGCCACCACGGACGCACGCGGGCGCGCCCGTCACCACTGCGCAGCATGACCGGCCAAGCGGTCGACGGCGCCGACCCGGCGCGAACACGCGAACTCACGAGGCAGACGGTAGCGGGTGGGCACGCGTCGGGTGTTGGCTGCGGCCCGTAGTCTGGAGCGGTGAGCGTGCTGTTCTCGACCCACCCGGCCTACCTCGATCACATCGCAGGTCGCAATCACCCCGAACGTCCGCAGCGCCTCACGGCCGTGATCGAGGGCAGTGAACTGGCCGACGTGTCCGATGCGTTGATCCCGCTGATGCCCGTCGCAGCGCCCCTGTCGGTGCTCGAGCGGGTTCACCCGGCCGCCTACCTGGCCAACATGGAGAACATCAGCGAAGCGGGTGGCGGCCGCCTCGACCCGGACACCTCGATGAGCGCCGGTTCCTGGAACGCCGCGCTGCTCGCTGCCGGGGCCGGCCTCACGGCGATCAGCGCCCTCCAACGCGGCGAGGCCGACGCTGCGTTCTGCGCGGTCCGGCCGCCCGGGCATCACGCGACCAAGACCGAATCGATGGGCTTCTGCCTGATCTCCAACGTCGCGGTCGCAGCGATGTCGCTGGCCGATCAGGGCGAGCGGGTGATGATCCTCGACTACGACGCTCACCATGGAAACGGCACGCAGGCCGTGTTCCTCGACGACCCACGTGTGCTCTTCGTCTCGTTCCATCAGTGGCCGCTGTACCCGGGGACCGGCTCGTTCCGCGAGGTCGGCGTCGGCGAAGGCCGCGGCTACACGATGAACATCCCACTGCCACCCGGTGCAACGGGCGATCACTACCTCCGCGCGTACGACGAGCTCGTCGTGCCGCGGGCCGCGCTCTTCGAGCCGACGTGGCTGATCATCTCCGCTGGCTTCGACGGTCACCGCGACGACCCGATCACCGAGCTCGGGCTGACCTCGGGCGACTACGCCGCGCTCACCGCTCGCGCGATCACCCTCGTCCCACCCGGGAGGCGGCTGGTGATGCTCGAGGGCGGCTACGACCTCGACGCACTGCGGATGTGCACGGCGGCGGCGCTCGGCGCGCTCGTTGGCCGGGATGTCGTCCCCGAAGCAGCGACGAGCGGTGGTCCGGGAGACGACCACGTCGATGCGTGTCTGTCGATCTGGCGCGACCTGCTGCCGACGCTGAGCCACTGATTGACGGAGTGTCGACGAGTATTGAGCCACGCTGCCCGGGGGCCCCACCCCTAGCCTGTGCATGCCATGATCCCGGACCGCTTCGCCCCTGTGCTCGACGAGCTCGAACCGCTCACCGAACGATTCCGCGCGGCCGGCAAGCGTCTGTACCTCGTCGGTGGCACGGTGCGCGACCTGATCATCAACCGCGCCAACGACGATCGTGATTACGACGCCACGACCGATGCCCGCCCGGCCGAGATCAAGGCCTGCCTCCAGGGTTGGGCTGACGCGATCTGGACCCAAGGCGAGCGCTTCGGCACGATCGGCGCCAAGAAGGGCGAGCGGTTGTACGAGATCACGACCCATCGGGCCGAGGTGTACAACGACGACTCGCGCAAACCGGAGGTCACCTTCGCCGACGAGATCGAGGCAGACCTGTCCCGCCGCGACTTCACCGTCAACGCGATGGCCCTCGAACTCACCGCCGGTGCACCGGTGCTGGTGGACCCGTTCGGCGGCGCAGCCGACCTCGCGACGAAGACACTGCGTACGCCGCTGAGCCCCGAGATCAGCTTCAGCGACGATCCGCTGCGGATGTTGCGCGCCGCTCGCTTCCTGGCGGGTTATCAGTTGCAGCCCACCGACGAAGTGGTCGAGGCCGTTCGTGCGATGCACGGCCGGCTGTCGATCGTCTCGGCCGAGCGCATTCGTGACGAGCTCGACAAACTGCTCGTCGTCGACCATCCGGCTGCCGGCCTGTTCTTCCTCGTCGACACCGGTCTGGCCGACGAGTTCCTGCCGGAGTTGCCCGGCATGCGCCTGGAACAGGACCCGATCCATCGCCACAAGGACGTCCTCACCCACACGATCGCGGTGGTCGAGAACGTCAGCCGTGACTTCCCCGGCGACTTCGACTTCCGCCGCACACGCATCGCCGCGCTGATGCACGACGTGGGCAAGCCGCGCACGCGCGGGTACATGAAGGGAAAGGGCGTCACGTTCCATCATCACGAAGTCGTCGGAGCGCGGATGACGCGGACACGGCTGCAAGCCCTCCGCTACAGCAACGACGATGTCGAGGCGATCACCGAACTCGTCGCGTTGCACTTGCGGTTCCACGGCTACGAGGCCGGCTGGACCGACTCAGCGGTGCGCCGGTATGTGAACGATGCCGGTCCGTACCTCGCCGAACTGAACGTGCTCACCCGCTGCGACTGCACGACACGCAATGAGAAGAAGGCGCAGATGCTGAGCCGGCGGATGGACGAGCTGGAACGGCGCATCGCCGACCTCGCCGCCCACGAGGAACTGCGCGCGATCCGCCCCGAGATGGATGGCACGGCGGTGATGCAACACCTCGGGTTGGCACCGGGTCCGAAGGTCGGCCAGGCGATGAAGTTCCTGCTCGAACTGCGCCTCGACGAAGGCATGCTCGGCGACGACGAGGTTCGGTCCCGGCTCGACGTTTGGTGGCAATCAAACAACGCAACGTGAGTTTCGGTCACCGGCAGCGCGACCAATTCGGCGGAAATGCTGTACAAGTGTTCGTCTCAACGCGTAGAGTGGCGTAGCCGCGACGCAGGGTTGCGGTGGTGACGAACAGGTGGGATGTCTCGAACATGCGCGACGGGGTGCCTCACCGATGACGGACGCGACGTTGGCGGACGACGCGACGACAGCAGCGGTGCCCCGTCTGCTCGATCAACCGCGCCTGTTGGTCGGCGTGGGCCTCGCGCTCTGCCTGTTGCTCAACGGCGTCGAGGTGGCTCGTTCGGGCGTCGACGCAGCCCAGTGGGGTGTCCTCGCGGACGCTTCCGAGCTGATCGGGCCGGCTCTGGCCGTGCTTCTCTTGGCCCGTCGTGCGTTGCGCTCGCAGCAATCGGGTTGGTGGTGGCTGGCCGCCGGGGCAGGCTCGTGGGGCCTCGGTCAGGTCGCATGGATCGGCTTGCGCTTCGTCGGCCACGTGAACCCGACGGTCTCTGTTGCGTCGATCGGGTTCGTCGGCTGGTCGGTGCTGACGGCAGTCGGCCTCCTCCGCCTCGGACTCGATGGGTCCGGCTGGACATCGGTACGACCGATGGTGGCCGAAGCGTTGGTGCTTGCGATCTCGATCGGTTTCCTCGTCTGGGAGCTGGCGCTCGCCCCGTCGATCCACCATCAGAGCAATGCCAGTCTGATCATGTTGGCGGTCGTTCCACTGAGCACATCGTTCGTGGTCGCGATCGCAGTCCTGCTCTCGATCCACGACCGTTCACCGGTGATCGCGATGATCGGACTGGGTGGCGCGATCCTCGTGTTCGCCGACAGTGTCTTGACGGTCTGGTACTCCGACGGCAACACCCTCTACTCGGTGGCTCATCTGCTGTACCTGGCCAGCTTCGCGGTCATCGTCGCCGCAAGTGTGATGCGACACCGCAGCGTGCCGAGCTCGTCCCGGGCCAGCCTTGCTCGCCTGACGGCGGTCTACCTGCCGCTCGTGGCCGCGATCTGGGTTGCGGCACTGCACTACCTCGTGCAACACCGCTCGTCGTCGATCGTCAGCACATCGATCGGGTTCGCGCTCGGTGTCGTCCTCGCCTTCAGCCAGGTGTCGGCCTGGTACGAATCCGGCCGACTCGCCGACCGGTTGAACAGCAACATCGATCGATTGCGAGCCGCCGAAGCCGATGCCCGTCACCTCCTCGACGATCTGCCAGAAGCGGTCGTGGTGCTCGCCGCCGACGGAACCATCCTCGACCTCAATGCGAAGATGCTCGGCGCCACGGGAGTCGACCGAGCGGCCCTGATCGGTCAGCCGTTCATGACGTTGGTGCACACCGACGATCGGTCGGCGCTGTTCGGCATGTGGCGAGAACTGCTCGCCAACGAGGAACCCGACAATCCCGTGTTCAAGCTGATGCACGTCGACGGCTCGCACGCGATGGTCGAGGCTGACGTGCGGACGCCGATCACCAACACCGATCGACTGGTGCTGACACTGCGCGATGTGTCAGGACGGCTGGCCGAGGCGCTCGAACTCGAGCGGGCGCAAACCCGCTTCCGCATTGCCTTTGCGTCGGCGCCGACCGGCATGGCGATGTCGACCGCGAACGATCTGCGCCTGCTCGACGTGAACGACGCGCTGGCGGCGATGCTGGGCACGACGCGGGAGGCGTTGATCGGGCGAACGGTTTACGAGATCACCCATCCCGACGATCGCCACCTGGCGCCGGTCTTCGACCGAGTCGTCAGTGGAGCCTCCAGCTACAGCCTCGACAAGCGCTACATCCGTGCCGACGGCCAGATCGTGTGGGCGCACACGTCGGTGAGCCTGATGACCGACGAGCACGGCCAGGAATTGGCGATCGATCATGTCCAGGACATCACCGATCAGCGTCGTGCCGCCGAGCATCTGCAGTGGGCCGCAAGCCACGACGAGCTGACCGGGCTTCCCAACCGGGCCCACTTCCTCGAGCAGCTCCGTCGCCGACTCGATGGTGCCGAGCTGGGCTCGATCGCCGTGCTCTTCATCGACCTCGACAACTTCAAGGTCGTCAACGACAGCCTCGGCCACGCGGTGGGCGACGTTCTACTGCGTGGCATGAGTGATCGGTTGCGTTCGGTTGTCCGCGACCGCGACATGCTCGGTCGCTTCGGCGGTGACGAGTTCATCGTGATGCTCGACGGATTGCAGCTCGACGTATCCCCGAGCGACGTCGCGGAACGTCTGCGTGAAGCGATCCTGGAACCGCTCGAAGTCGACGGATCCGAGCTGTACGTCACGGGCAGCATCGGCATCGCCTTCGCCGATCGGGCCGGCGTGACGGCCGATGAACTGCTGCGCGATGCGGATGCCGCGATGTACCGCGCCAAAGCGCGTGGGCGCGACTGCGTCGAGGCGTTCGCGCCCGGTGCCCATGAGACGTCGGTGCTGACCCTGCGAACGTCGAGTGAGCTGCGCCACGGATTGGAGCGGGGTGAGATCGTGCCGTATTACCAGCCGATCGTCGACCTCCCCACCGGGCAGCTGACCGGGTTCGAGGTGCTCGCTCGATGGCGCCACCCGGACCGCGGCCTGCTCGGGCCCGATCAGTTCCTGCCAATGGCGGAGGAGACGGGACTCATCGGCGAGCTGGGTGCTGCGGTGCTGAAGGCCTCGCTGGCCCAACTCGGACGGTGGCAGGCGACGGTGCCGTCGTTGGCCAACGTGTCGATCGCCGTCAACGTCTCGGTCCGGCAGCTCGTCGATGCACGCTTCAACGACGTCGTCTCCGAGGCACTCGCCGAGACCGGCGTCCGCGCCGATTCACTGTGGCTGGAAATCACCGAGACCGCGCTGATGAGCGACGTCAAGGCTGCGACGATCGCGCTGCGGAACCTGCGCAATCTCGGCCTGCACCTGTCCGTCGACGATTTCGGCACGGGCTACTCGTCGCTGACGTACCTCAAGCGATTCCCGGTGGAAGCGATCAAGGTCGATCGGCAGTTCGTCAAGGGTCTCGGCATCGACGCCGAGGACACGACGATCGTCGAAGCCGTCGTCAACCTGGGCAAGTCGCTGGGCTTGATGGTCGTTGCCGAAGGCGTCGAGACGCCGCTGCAGCTGACTCGCCTCCGCGAGACCGGATGCGATCGGGCCCAGGGTTACCTGTTCGGTCGCCCGCGCCCGGCGGCGCTGATCGAAGCCGAGCGCGCGGGCGTCTGAACGACAGCGTGCCGGCCGCCGGTGACGTTGCCGCGGCCAGGTGTGCGGTCAGACACCGAGCTTGCGGGCTCGGATCACCAACACTGCCGGCGCCATCGCGTTGCGACTGTTGATCGGCATCAGCTCGTGCATCACGTCGATGCGGAAGTTGGTGCGCTGCATCGCCATGAAGATGTCGCTGATCGAGCGCGCCGGTGCAGCGCCATATGGCTGCTGAGCGACGTACTGGCCGCCCACGGATGCGAGCATTGCCGCGATGGGGTGCGGGCCGGCCATCACGAATGGCGACTCGGGTTTGAGCACGCGGTGGATCTGGCGCAGCAGGCGGGCCAGATCGTCGATGTCCAGCAAGGTGTGCGAGGCGACGACGAGATCGATCGACGCACTGGTCGCGAAGCCGAGATCCGCGACCTCGCTCTGGTGGCACTGCACGGTCACTTCGGCCTCTTCGGCCTGACGACGCAGCATCGCGATCCGGTCGGCAGACGGGTCGACGGCAAGTGTCCGCGCACCCGCAAGCGCCAGCGCCACCGAGTTGCCCCACGCACCGATGCCGAGCTCGATCACGCGCTTGCCGTTCACGTCGCCGCAGAGGCGAAGCTCGCTCTCGTCCGCGACCGATGCTCCGTACCGTACGACTGCTACCACGGTCCTTAGTGTGCTTCGTGGGTGGGTTCGATACGCGGATGACTGAAACACTCGGTTCGGTATCCTGTGCGAGTCATGTCTTTCTCGGTCGACACCTTCCGCGGCGGTTCCAGTGGTCCTGGCCGTGCTGTGGTCGATCACCGGCTCGAGCGTCTGGCCCTGATCAACGAGGTTCGTCGCGGTCGGTTGCGGCGTGAGCAGGTGTGCGACGCACATCCAGAGCTGATTCGTGCAGCGAAGAACCTCGGCGCGCCGAGCAGCGTGCTGTGCCCGATCTGCGAAGAGCAGAACCTGGTGCTGGTGACGTACGTCTTCGGGCCGCGGCTGCCGTCACACGGTCGCTGCGTCGCGACGAAGGCCGACCTGGCCCAGTTCGACGGTCGCAGCGACGATCTCGACGCCTACGTGGTCGAGGCGTGCACCAGCTGTCGTTGGCATCACCTGCTGCGCGTGCTGCCGCTCGGCGGCAAGACCAAGCGTTGAGCCACCTCTTCGTCTACGGCACCCTGCGGCCGGGGGAGGTGCGGTGGAAGTTCCTCGAACCGTTCGTGGTCGATGGCGGCGCCGACGATGCAGTGACGGGCGAGCTGTCCGACACGGGGCTCGGCTATCCCGCAGCGCGGTTCGACGGCGCGCCCGATGACCAGTTGCGCGTGCGGGGTCGCACCTACGAGTTGATCGAGGAGTCCGTCGAACAGGCGCTGCACGAGCTCGACCTCGTCGAAGGCGCAGTCCGCGGTTTGTATCAGCGCACGCGGGTGCGCACCGAGAACGGTCACGACGCCTGGGTGTACCAGTTCGGCACCGACCCCGACATCCAGCTGCGTCGCATCGCGGGCGGCGACTGGTTGGCCCGCGACTGATGCGAATCGGGCCGGTGTCTCGAACATCGGCATGCGTCGCGACGAATGGAATGATGCCGCCGCGGGATTGGTTCGACCCGGCATGAACATCGAGATCTGGTCCGACATCGCGTGCCCGTGGTGCTACATCGGCAAGCGCCGCTTCGAAGCCGCGCTCGAACGTTTCCCCCATCGCGACGATGTGTCCGTGACGTGGCGCAGCTTCCAACTCGACCCGTCGCTGCCCGACCATTACGACGGCAGCGAACTGGACTACCTCAGCGAGCGCAAGGGCCTCGCCAGATCGCAAGCGGCGTCGATGTTCCAGCACGTCTCGGCGCAGGCGGCCGGCGTCGGACTGCACTACGACTTCGACCGCCTCGTGGTCGCCAACAGCTTCATGGCCCATCGGTTTCTGCACGTTGCCAAGGAGGCCGGCGTCGGTGATGCAGCGAAAGAGCGCTTGCTGTCCGGACACTTCGAACGCGGTGAGGACATCGGCAGCATCGACGCGCTGGTTGCCGTTGGCGTCGAACTGGGCCTCGACGCGACCATGGTCCGCGACACCCTCGTCTCCGATCGATATGCCAGCGAGGTTCGCGACGACATCGCCGACGGTCAGGCGCTCGGGGTCTCCGGCGTGCCGTTCTTCGTGTTCGATCGCACGTATGGGGTGTCGGGCGCGCAGCCGACGGAGGTGTTCACCGACACGCTGACCAAGGCGTGGGCCGAGTCGCATCCGCTGACGATCGTCGGTGACGCTGACGGGTCGGCGTGCGGGCCGGACGGTTGCGCCATCTGAGCATCGAGACCGGCAGCGCTGCGCAGTGTGGTCGGCGTTGGGAGTGCCGGCAGTGGGAGTGCCGGCGGTCGAAATGCGGAGCGGTTCTCCCACGTGACCGCGCGAACATCTCGCGATGATCTTCGGTAACGCTGTCGAGCGCCCGGTGTCCGTCGATGCGGCGGAGTGGATCGCCGAAGCGCGTTCGGGAGTGTGGGGCACCGTTGGCGCGTTCGTGCCCGACCAGTATCCGTCGATGGTTCGCGTGCGTGCACCTGAGTCAGACGTCGAGGACTGGTGGGCGGCGTACCGCGGCTTGCTCGGCGTCATCGCCGACGTCGGTGTACGACACACGGGCACGGCCGATCGTGCATGGTTCGCCGTGTGGGAAGGACACGGCTTCACCAACCGCACGACTCACATCGCGATGCCCGGGCCCCTCGACGACGCCTCCCGCGACGCTCTCGAACGTGAGCGGCTCAGACTGCGGATGGACGACGTTCGTCGCAACGCTTGGATCGAGGCCGCGCTGCGTGAGGTCCCCCGATTCGAACTGCCGCACCGCGTCTATTACCTGCTGACGGGACCGGTCTCGGCCGTGACCGAGTTGCGTGACCCTGGGGCCCTGAACGACTGGCGCCGTCCCGACCTGTTCTGGCCGGACGATCGCCGTTGGTTCGTCGCCACCGACGTCGACTTCTGGGCGCTGTACGTCGCTGGCAGCGACGAGTTCATCGCCGAGCTGACTCGCAGCGTCACCACCCCCTGTGAGCTCGTCACCCGCGACCAGCAGCTCGAACGAGAAGACTGAGCGGGGATCACTTCGATCGCCGTGGATCGGCACATTGTCGCAGCTCAGGCGCGATTTGTTGGTCGAGAAATGTGTCGTTGCGGGTTGCGGTACGAACGTCAGTTCGACTATGGTTTGGGTTGTTGATCTTGCCCGATCCACGCTCGGCAGCAGCGGGAATGCTGCCTCGATTCATTGTTGAGTGTCTCGCAGCGAAGGGGTGAAGTGATGGACGGCAGCGCCGTTTTCGACACGTCGATCTTCGACGAGCCCTGCGATCTTCGCGTCCCGGGTCTCGACGAGTTCCGCGGTCTTTCCGGGTTTGCGCGTGACGAATTGTTCATGTCGGTGGAGCGGATGTCGCGCCGGTTGGAAGCCGTGAAAGCGGTGATGCTGGCGGAGGTGAAGTCATCGCTCGGGTTTCTCGATGATCATCATCACAACCCGCAGGCTTGGTTCCGGGCGGTCACCAACAACACGCCGGCCGCATCGAAAGTGGCGGTGCAGGTCGCGGACCTGCTCGCTGCGCACTCGTTGTTCGCGGTCGCGTTCGCGGCTGGTGAGATCGGCCTCCAACACGTCAAGACATTGGCCGCGTTGTATGCGAACGAACGGTGCCGTGACGCGCTGGGACTGGTCGAGGACGAGCTGCTGGATGCCGCGAGGACGTTGACGTTCCGCGATTTCACCGTGTGTTGTGACCGGTTCAAGTCGCATGCTGATCCGGACGGCACGATGAAAGACCACGCGTTGGCGCGTGAGAACCGCAAAGCGACGCTGTCGATGGTTGGTGAAGGGTTCATCCTGCGCATCGAAGGCGACGCGCTGACGGGTGAGATCTTGCAGAACGTCCTCAACGCGCACGCTGACGCCGAGTACGCGACCGATGTCGCCGAACGTTTGGCCCGATACGGCGACGACGCCAAGAACCATCCGTTGCGACGCACGAATGCGCAACGTCAGTTCGACGCGGTCCAGACGATCTTCGCGAAAGCCGCGGGCACGCGTGAGATCGCCGATCTGGTCCCGATCGTGAACATCATCTGCACCGAAGCAACCCTCGCTGCCGCAGCCCGCGAGTTCTTCGGCACACCATCGGTCCCGGACGGCCATTCGTGGCGCGAACACCTCTGCGAAACCTCTGACGGGACACCCGTGTCACCATATGACCTGATCGTCGCCGCCCTGTTGGGCAACGTGCGCCGTGTCCTCATCGATTCATGTGGTCGGGTCATCGATCTCGGACGGAAGAGTCGCCTGTTCACCGGTGCAGCGCGTGAAGCAGTCCTGCTCACCGGTGACCGCTGCTCCTGGCCTGGCTGCCACATGCGTTGCGGGTCGATCCAGATCGATCACCTGCAACCATGGGCCCGGGCGGCCGGTTTGACGAAAAGTGTCAATGGTGGGCCGTGTTGCCCGATCCACAACCGGGCCAAACACAACCTCGGCATCACCGTCATCCGCGATGAAACCGGATGGCACCACTACCGACCCGACGGCACCGAAATCGCACCACGACAACAACCACCACCCCAAGCAGCCTGACCACCGCCGCGCACAGCAGCGGGACAGGTCAGGCACCCAAACAACACCCCCCACCGTCCGACGCCTGCATCAACCACGCAATCGTGACGGCCCGTTGGGCTCGGGAGCATCCGTTGTTGAACGTCCACACCGGAAGGTCCCAATCCCTCGAAATCAGCGAGCCGACCGCAACCCGATCGGCCGCATCGTCGCGTCCCGTCGCGTCCCGGCGCCGATCGGTGTCAGCCGTCGGCGGGGCCCGGCTGGTCGCGGTCGACGTGGCGCATCGCCTCCAGTGCCTGGGGCAGGGTGAACCGGCCGGCGTAGAGCGCCTTGCCGACGATGGAACCTTCGAGGTTCGCACCTGCGGCGGCCGCCTCGGCCAGGACGACCAGATCACTGATCGAGGAGATCCCACCCGACGCGATCACCGGGGCCGCGGTGACGCGGGTGACAGCGCGGTAGAGCTCGACGTTGGGACCGCGCAACATGCCGTCCCTGCCGACATCGGTGATGATGTAGCGGGCGCAGCCGTCGTGGTCCAGCTGCGCGACTGTCTCCCACAGGTCACCGCCGTCGCTGGTCCCGCCGCGAGCCGCCAGACGGTGCTGCACCGTGCCGTCTGGTTCGCTGACGATGCGCACATCGAGGCTGACCGCGATGCGGTCGCCGTGAGTGGCGATCGCCCGCGCGCACCACGCTCGGTCCTCCAACGCGCCGGTGCCGAGGTTGACCCGCGTACAACCGGTGGACAACGCTCGCTCCAGCGACGCATCGTCGCGGATCCCGCCCGACAGCTGCACATCGACGTCGAGCTCGCCGATCACGGCTGCGAGCAGTTCCGCGTTGGAGCCACGGTCGAACGCAGCATCGAGGTCGACGAGGTGGATCCACTGCGCGCCCCCGGCCTGCCAGGCGAGCGCTGCGTCGCGTGGCGCACCGTAGGTCTCGGTACCGGCCTTACCCTGGACGAGTCGGACGGCCTGACCGCCGGCCACGTCGACGGCGGGCAGCAACGTGAACGTCACGGAACGCACCCTACAGAGTGGGTACGGCTCTACGTTCGTGCCACCAGCATGCCCTCGCCGCTGGACGGGCGCAGGCCGTCCGCGCGACCGGTGAAGTAGCGGTCCGTCAGAACTTTCGACGAGACGTATTCGAGGTGGACGGCGGGTCAGAACGGGCTCAGGCCCATCCGGTTGCGGATTGCGGTCATCTCACCGACGTGGGTGTGCCGATGGCCGATGCATTCCCACTGGACGAACCAGGCCACGGTCTTGCCGTTCCACATCGAGTGCAGCCACGAGAGGGGACCATCGGGCGACAGGCCGGCGATGTGCTCGAGTCGGTAGCCGGCGGAGGGAATCGAGTCCAACGCCAACTCACTGAGATCGTGAATCCAACCCGCAACGGAGCCATTCACCGCGGCCATGTAGCGCAACAGGGCGTCGTGGTCGAGGGCCTCGGTCAGGGAATGGTTCTCGGCCTCGGACAGGCCGACGGCGGGGTCGAAGGCGTCGATGCCGAGCGCGCTGCGGTGCTGGTCGAGCAGCGGTGGATGGTTGCGAACAGCGGTGTTGAGGGCGAGGTCCTGGTGGTATGTCGTATGGAAGACGAGGAACTCGATCGATGATCCAGCCGACCCTGCCGGTGCGTTCGTCGGGCCGGGCGCCGGCGTCTTCCAACGATCGGCCGGAACGTACTGCTCGATCGAGTTGCTGAACCGGGCGGCGACGCTGGCGTGATCATTGGCAATCCACTCGCGGAGGTTCACGCTGAAACTCTGGCACAGACATGTCCGTCGAGGCACATGTCCCGACTCGCCGGCCCACAACGGTTGCGTGCGCCGGATACCGTCGCGTGGATGATCGCGACGGTGGGTGACTTGGTCGAAGACATCGTGGTGCACCTCGGCGGCGAGGTGCAGTCAGCATCGGACACGCAGGCGACGGTCGTGCGACGCCGTGGTGGCAGCGCGGCGAACATGGCGGTCAGCGTCGTTCGTGGCGGTCATCCGGCGCGGTTCATCGGCCAGGTCGGCAACGACGGCATCGGGCTGGCGCTGATCGACGAATTGCGTGATGCAGGCGTCGACGTGGTCTTCCGGCGCGGTGGTCGAACGGGCACGATCGTCGTCGTCCTCGACCACAAGGGCGAGCGAACGATGCTCACCGATCGAGGTGCCTGCACCGCGTTGGACCATCCGGCACCGCTGTGGCTGGACGGCATCGACACCTTGCACGTTCCCGTCTACTCGTTGATCGGCGAGCCGCTGGCGCGGACGACGACGACGTTGATCGAGTGGGCGCACGACCGGTCGATCCGCGTGTCGATCGACGCGTCGTCAGCATCGGTCATCGATGACTACGGCGCCGACGAACTGCTCGCGCTGCTGGCCGAGCTGCGCCCGTCGATCCTGCTCTGCAACGAGTTGGAAGCGGAACGGCTCGGCTCCGGCATCGAGCCCGAGTTGATCGGCGCGGCGATCACCGTCGTCAAACGCGGGGCTGAGCCGGCGCTGATCCTGCAACCTGGACGGCATGCGATCGAGGTACCGGCGATGACGGTGGCCGACGTCCGCGACACCACCGGGGCAGGCGATGCGTTCGCGGCCGGGTTCCTGGTCGCCATCGGCGCTGGTGCGTCAGCGGTTGCGGCGGCAGCGCTCGGCCATCAGAGCGCGGCCCGTGCGATCGTGGCCGCGTCAGCCAACCCCTGATCCGGCAACACCTGATCGAGCGCGTCGAGGAACTCGTCGCAGTTCTCGGCCGAGAACACGATCGGCGGCTTGATCTTGAGGACGTTGTGATGCGGACCCTCGGTGCTGAGCAGGATCCGCCGGGCCTTCATCGCTTCGATGACGGCGGTCAGCTCGGTCGCGGCCGGCTCCTGGGTCGACCGATCGCGGACCATTTCGACGCCGACGAAGAGTCCGTGTCCGCGTACGTCGCCGATGATCGGGTGGCGTTCGGCCAGCGAGCGCAGACCGCGCATCATCTGCTCGCCGACGGTCGCGGCGTTGTGCATCAGACGTTCCTCGCGGATGACGTCGAGGACGGCAAGGCCGATCGCGGCCGACACCGGGTTGCCGCCGAACGTGCTGAAGTACTCCATCCCGTTCGCGAACGCAGCGGCGATCTCGGGGCGGGTGACGACTGCCGCCATCGGATGACCATTGCCGATCGGCTTGCCCATCGTGACGATGTCGGGCACGACGCCCTGTGTCTCGAACGCCCACATGTGTGATCCGACGCGCCCGAACCCGACCTGGACTTCGTCGGCCACGCACACGCCGCCGGCGGCGCGCACGTGATGGTATGCGGCGTCGAGATAGCCGTCTGGCAACGTCAGCATGCCGCCGGTGCCGAGGATGCCTTCGCTGTAGAACGCGGCCGGGCGTCGACCGATTGCCGCCATCTCGTCGATCCGCGCCTGGACGCTGGATGCGTACCCCACACCGGCGGTCGCGTCACCCGCGCGGAGCCGGCCGCGGTAGAGATCGGGCATCTCCGCGATCCACACGTGATCCGGTTTCCCGGCGCCACCGGGGCCGGCGAACTTGTACGGACTGACGTCGACGATCGACGTGAGGTTGCCGTGGTAGACGTGATCGACGGTGATCACGTCGCGGTTGCCGGTGTAGGCGCGCGCCAGACGCAACGCGAGATCGTTCGCTTCGCTGCCGGAGTTCACCATGAAGACGACGCTCAGTTCGCCGGGCAGCGTGGCGGTCAGCCGGCGCGAGTACTCGACCAGGTTGTCGTGCAGGTAGCGCGAATTCGTGTTGAGGATGCCCATCTGCTGCTGGCCGGCGCGGACCACACGCGGGTGGCAGTGGCCGACGTGACAGACGTTGTTGACCATGTCGAGGTAGCGGTTGCCGCGGTCGTCGACGAGGTGGATGCCCGTCGCGGCGACGATCTTGAGCGGTTCGGCGTAAGCGAGGCTCAACGAACGTCCGAGCACGTGTCGCCGTTCACGCTCGAGCCATGCTGCATCGCGGGCGACGATGATGCTGCAGTCGGCGCGGAGTCCGAGGATGAGGTTCGGGTTCGGGAAGACGCTGCGCCACACGTCCCATTGGCTGCGGGCGACGACGCCGATGATCTCGTTCGCCGTCCAGTCGCACAGGTCGGTCATGACCTGGAAGTGGAGGTGCGGTGGCCAGTTGCCGTTCTCGTCCGGCCGTCCGAGACGCGCCACCGTTTGTCCGGCCGAGACACGCTGTCCCGGCGAGAGGGCTTGCAGACTCGCTGGCGAGAGATGGCCGTACAACGTCCAGAAGGGCGTGCCGTCATCGGTCTCGTGGGCGAGCAGCAGGATGCCGCCGAAGCCGAGCGGCACGGGATCGTTGCCGATCTCGGCCACGACCCCGTCGAGGGGGGAAACGACCTCGACACCCGCCGGCGCGAACAGATCGATGCCGATGTGGATCGTGCGACGTTCGTCGGGATCGGCGGTCGCGAACGCAGGGGTCTGGTAGACCGCCCGGTCTTCGCCGTAGCGACCGACGGGCACGACGTCGGCCAGTTGGTCGTCGCTGTACAACGCGTCGAGGTTCGCCGCGTCTGCACCGAGCGCGGCCGGCGTGATGTCGAGCACGCGCAGTCGCTGTGGCGAGAGGTCGCGGCGCAGGACCGGCTGGAACGTGTGCCCGTTGGCCTCCAGCCAGCGTTCGATCGCCGGCCGGGACGGTACGGCCTCGAAGCGACACGCGGCCCGAAACCGCAGGATCGCGATTCGGCGGTTCTCGGTCAGCAACCGCCGGAGGCGGTCCCACACGTCGGACTGGCTGATCAGAAGATAGGTGTTGGTCGGTTGCTCGCGAATCTGCTTGGCGGCCATGCAGATGCTGACGGCGAAGCGAGCGAGGATCAGGTCGAACAGCACCTCGGCCTCGGTCTCGGTCAGTGGCGTCTCGTCGTGATATGCCGCGACCATCGGCATGATCGCGCCGAGCGGATCGGCGGCGCCGATCATCGCGTACGCGCACGCGATCGCGAGCTCGTTGATGCGCCAAGATTCGACCGTGTCGCCGAAGTCGATCAGCCCGCTGACCGTGTGGTCGGGTCCGAGCAGGATGTTGTAGTCGTTGGCATCGTTGTGGATGACCTGCCGCGGCTGGTCGGCCATCCGCGGCGCGACGTCATCGCGGAACCGTTCCAGCACGGTCGTCACGGCGTCCCGTTTGGCGGCGTCATCGACGAGATCGACGCGCTGCAGGTGATCGGCCGCGACGGCGAGGTCCCACAGATGGAAGCGCTTGGCAGCGGGATGATGAAAGCCGCCCAGCCGATGGTCGAGCCGGGCGAGGAGGCCGCCCAGCGATGCGGCCGACAGCGCTCGTTGGTCGCGCGACGTCGAGATGGCCGCTGCCCACGTGCGACCGTCGAGCCACGTCGTCAGCCGGGCGCGTCGGGCGTCGCCTTCGGTCACGGTGACGACCGGCAGCAGCGTGCCGTCTCGGGCGGGAACGATCCGCTGGACGCGCAGGTCGTCGGCCACTGTGGCCAGATGGCCGAGCACGGCAGCCTGCAGGTCGATCTCTTCCGGGTCCAGATGTGCGGCGTGAATCTTGAACAGGAAACGTTCGCCTGATGTCGCGATCACGCTGAAGTTGGCGTCGAGCTCACCGGGCAATGGCTCGATGGTTCCCTCGATGCCCCACTGTTCACGCAGAAGCGTCGCCGCGATCGTCGGATCCTGTTGCATGCGCGTCGAAGTTTGCCATAGCTTCCGGGTCAGCGCGCAGGCCGTTGTGAGGAGCCAGATGAGCGATTCGAACAACCCCTACCCGAACGTGTTCAGTCCGCTGCAGCTGCGGGGTCATGCGCTGCGGAGCAGGATCAACTTCGGGGCCCACACCGCGAACATGGCCGAAGACGGGCTCGTTTCCGATCGCCACGTCGGCTACTACCGCGAGCGCGTGCTCGGTGGAGCGGGGATGGTGGTGGTCGAGCCGATGCCGGTGCATCCGACCGGCGTGCTGACACGCGGCAACTTCCGCCCGGACGACGATTCGGTCATCCCCGGCTTCCGTCGTCTCACCGAGGTTTGCCGTGAGGCCGGCCCCGACGTCGTGCTGATGCATCAGCTCTACCACGTCGGACAACACGGCGATGCCGACAACTCGTTCGCGCCGAACTGGTCACCGTCTGGTCTGCCGTCCTACCACGATGCGGATGGCAGCCACGCGATGTCGGACACGGAGATCGTCGAACTCATTGATTCGTTCGTACGCGCGGCATCGCGGGCCAAGGCCTCGGGCTTCGACGGTGTCGAGCTGTTCGCCGCCTATCACGCAGTGATCGACCAGTTCTGGACGCCATGGTCGAACCGTCGCACGGACCGATGGGGCGGCACGTTCGAGAACCGGATGCGGTTCTCGTCGATGCTGCTCGAGGGCATTCGCGCCGCGTGCGGCGACGAGTTCGTCATTGGGCTGGCCGTGAACATCGACCCGGAATCCGATCCGTCGCTGTCGACCGAGGCGATGCAGGAAGTGATCGCGTGGCATGACGAGCGGGCGCTGATGGACTACGTCACCTGCGGCACGGGCAGCTACTTCGACTTCTACAAGCTGATGCCGACCTCGCTCTACCCGCAGCGTTTGGGCGAGCCGTTCGCGGCGGCGCTGAAGGACGTGACCAAGCACGCGTTGGTGCAGGCCGAGAGTCACATGCGGACGCCGGCCAACGCCGAGGCAGTGCTTGCCGCTGGGCACGCCGACATGGTGTCGATCGTGCGTGGCCAGATCGCCGACCCGCATCTCGTCAACAAGGCGCGAGCCGGTCGTGGTGACGACGTCAGGCCGTGCATCTCGTGCAACCAGATGTGTTGGGGTCGGCGATCGAAGGACTACTTCATCTCGTGCGTGATCAACCCTTCGGCCGGACGCGAGTTCATGTGGGGTGGCGATCGATTCACTCCCACCGCTGCACCGAAGCACGTCCTCGTGGTTGGCGCCGGACCCGCCGGACTGGAAACGGCGCGCGTGGCAGCGGAACGTGGCCATCAGGTGACGCTGGTCGAGGCGAGTCGCGCTATCGGCGGGCAGTATCGCCTGGCGGGTGCGCAACCGAGCCGGACCCAGATCCTCGACCACCTCGATTGGTACGGACGTCAGCTGGCACGGCTCGGCGTCGACGTGCAGTTGAACACTCGGCTCGATTCTGCCGACATCGTCGCCCGTGGCGCTGACATCGTGGTCGCCGCGACGGGTGCTCTCCCGCCGCGCACCGGATTCCAGCGGGCGCGGCCGATGGCCGATCGCCTTGCCGGCATCGAGACCGGAGGCATTGACCGCGTTGCCGCGATCCACGACGTGCTCGACGGCTCGGTCGTGCCGAGCGGGCGGGTCCTGGTGCTCGACGATCTCGGCGACTGGCGCGGGATCGGGACGGCGATGTTCCTGCAAGAACGCGGGTGCGCGGTGACGATCGTGACCTCAGCCGCGACGGTCGCCGGCGGGCTGTTCCACAGCGCCGCCGATGTGCCGGCCCGCAAGCGTTTCGCGATGGCCGGCGGTGAGATGCGCGCCTACACCGTGATCGAGGCGTGGCACGACGGCGTTGTGACGTTCGCGTCGGGTCTGACGGGTGCTGTCACCACCGAGACGTACGATTGGCTGGTCATCGCCGAGACGGCGCGAGCGGAGACAGCTGTCAGCGATGCATTGGCGGCGGCGGGCATCGTTCACCACGCGATCGGTGATTGCGTCGCACCGCGACGAGCGAGCCTTGCGATTCACGAGGGTCGAGCACTCGGGCTGACCATCTGATCGCAAGGGGCTTCGTCGCGCAGCACTCCCCGAATGTGCGCAACAGCACAAATTCGAGGGGCCGTAGTGTGCTGAGATGAGCCTCGTGACGTGGGATGGCATCGCGTGAGTCCTGGCGAGCGCGTCCATGGGGTAGCGCTGTTGTTCTGCGATCTCGTCGGATCGACCGCACTGCTGTCTCGTATCGGTGAGGCCGCCAACGATGAGTTGCGGCGCGATTTGTTCGAGTCCTTGCGTCAACCCCTGTGGAGTCATCGCGGCCGAAAGGTCAAGTCGCAGGGCGACGGGTTGATGGTCGCATTCCAGGCGTCGGCGGAAGATGCCGTTCGCTGCGCGATCGCGATGAACCGCGCCGTCGCTCGGCTGGCAGCGGCCGCCGACGGACCTGCGTTGGCGATCCGCGTCGGGATCTCCGCCGGAGAAGTGACGGCCGAGAACGGCGACTGGTTCGGGACACCGGTGGTCGAGGCCGCGCGATTGTGTGGGCTGGCTGCGTCCGGCCAGATCTTGATCACTGATCACAGCTTGGGCGAGGCACGACGCACGATGTTGATGGCGCGCTCCGTCGGCGCGTTGGCGATGAAAGGCTTTCCCGATCCGGTGGAGTGCTCCGAGGTGCCCTGGCTTCCGGCGGTCGACGGCGCAGGTTTCGCGCCGTTGCCACCCGGTCTCGACATCAGCGGTCAGCCGGCGTTCGTCGGGGGCGCCTCGTCGCTCGGTGTCGCACTCGATTCATGGACTGCGGCGAAGGGTGGCGCGTCCGCCATCGTCCTGACTTCTGGACCTCCGCGGTCCGGTCGGACTCGTCACGTGGCCGAGGTCGCGGGTATCGCACTCGGACAGGGTGCCGTTGTGTTGTACGGCAGCGCGCGTCGACGGTCGTCACCGTTCGAGGTTTTCGTCGAGGCGCTGCGGCGATTCGTCCTGTGGGCGCCTCAGGAGATCGTCGAACAGTTGGACACGGTGCAGGGACTGGCCGCGCTCGTTCCCGCACTCGATGTCAGGCTTGGGCGCACGCCTTCGCCAGCCATCACCGGCGCGGGAACGCGTGAGATCGTCGTGACGATCGAAGCGGCGCTCCGCATCATCCGCGCGGCCGCGCCGGTGCTGTTCGTCATCGAAGAACTGCAATGGCTCGATGCCCAAACCCTCGATGTCATCGCAGCGTTGTCGACGACGGTGCGCGTCCCGGGGGTGATGCTCGCTCTCACGTGCCGCACCATGGACGGCGGCGAGAGCGAGGTGCTGCGCCGCGTGCTCGCACAGCTGCGCGTCGTGGGCGCGCCGGAGATCGTGTTGGGTTCGCTGGGCGATGCCGATGTGTCTGCCCTGATCGATTCGATCGATTCGATCGTCGAGGCTGCGGTGCCCCGCGGACGTTCAGAGGTGATTACGGCTTCCGTCGGGTCGCTGGCCGGCGACGTCGTCGGCGCGGTCTCGAACCTCTTGCTGGCGGCCAACCAGACCGACGGCGAGGGCGGCGAGGATGGCGAGGATGGCAAGGATGGCAAGGATGGCGGGGGAGTCGCGGACGACCGTTTTTCGGCGCGGGCCTTGAGCGCATCAGTTCCGTACAAGGGTCTGGTGTCGCACGGACCGGCGGACAGCGGGGTGTTCTTCGGCCGCGACGGCCTGGTGCTCGATGTCGTCGAACAACTGACGCAACGACGTTTCGCTGCGGTCGTTGGCTCATCGGGAAGCGGCAAGTCGTCGCTGTTGCGCGCCGGTGTGATCAATCATGTGGGAGCGAGTGGGCGGCAGGTCACCGTGACGACCCCCAGCGAACGCTCGACGTTCGCCGACCTGCTCGCCGGCACAGACCGCCACGCCGGACTGATCGTCGACCAGTTCGAGGAGTTCTTCACGCTCTGGGACGAACGCGGCCGGCGTCAGGTGTTCGACGATCTCTTCGCCGCGCTCGACTTCGGTGGGATCGAGTGGTTGGCGATCGGGCTCCGCAGCGACTTCTTCGGATCGTGTGCCGAGCACCCGATCTTGGCCGCACGACTCGGCTCGGCAACGACGTTGGTGGGTCGGATGTCCGACGAAGAGTTGCGGGCGATCATCGAGCAACCAGCCCGGGCAGCCCGGCTGGTACTCGATCCGGCGGTCACGAACGTCATCCTCGAGGACCTCGCTGATGAAGCGCAGCCGCTGCCGCTGCTCTCACACACGATGTTCGAGACATGGCGGCGGCGCAGTGCCGACCACATCGTGCTCTTCGACTACCACGAGGCCGGCGGGGTCAGTGGATCCATCGCGCGGACGGCCGAGAGCGTCTATTCCGGTCGGCTCGACGAAGCCGGCCAACGGTGCGCGCGTGACCTTTTTCTGCGCATGGTCGAACCCGCCGACGATCGTCCGCCGACGCGTCGTCCCATGGACCGTCGTGATCTCCAGCCGACCTTCGGGTCTGATGTCGGGAAGGTCTTGGAGACCCTCGTCTCGGCGCGGCTCGTCGTCGTCAGCGATGACCGCGTGGATCTAGCCCATGAAGCCCTGCTGACGGAGTGGCCCCGTCTCGCGACGTGGATCGATGATGGTCGCGAAGACCTCCGAGCCCGCGCCCATCTGAGCCAGGCGGCGCGTGAATGGGTCGACGGAGCGCGGTCCGATCACGATCTGTATCGAGGTGTGCGGTTGGACGCGGCCGAACGGCTGGCCGAATCCGGCTATCCGTTGACGCCACTCGAACATGACTTCCTCGAGGCCGGTGCACGTCTACGCACGAACGAGCAGGCTTCACTGCAGCGCACGAATCGTCGGCTGCGACGACAATTGGTCGGTGCTCTGCTGGCGCTCGCGGTTGCGGCAGCCGCGACGGTTGCGGCGATCGCGTTGCAGCGCTCCGCGAACGCGGCCAGGACCGTCGCTGATCGGCAACGGCGTCAGGCGCAGATCGCGTTGGTGGCCAGCACCGCCCGAGACGTCGGGCGGTCCTCGGTCGACGTCGCGGCGCTGCTCGCAGTCGAGGCCCATCGGCTCCAACCCGATGGTGACACCCTCGGCGCGCTGGAGACGGTGCTGCGAACCCAACCGTCCGTCGCCCGAGTGATCTATCCGGCCTACCTCACCAGCACGTCCGTTCTGATGTCGACATCGGCAGACGGATCGAAAGCATTGATCGCGGACGGCAACCGCCTCGTCGTCGTCGACACGACCTCGCTGAATCCGGTCCAGACCCTCACCGTCGAGGATCAGCAAGCGACAGCGCTGTCGGCCGACGGTGCCGAGATCGCCGTCGCCACGACTCACTCGATCGAGACGTACCGAGTCGGTGACGGCCAACGAATCGGAAATTTCGCCCGCGAAGCAGCCGCGACACCGACGGCGCCTGGAATGGCCTGGGTCGACGATACGCACCTGGTGCTGAGCCCGCCGGCCGTCCACGAAGCTCGCCTGGTCGATGCTCGCTCGGGAAGCACCGTGAGGAGCTTTGCTACCGACGACGTCGGTGTTGCCGCGGTCGATTCCGCCCGAGGGCTGGTGGCCGTCACGAAGGCGTTGGCGCCCGATGCGGCTGACCGGGCTGTGGGGCTCGGTGTCGGCATTTTCGACCCCACGACCGGTACCAGTACCTTCACGACGACGGCACCCCTCGGCGTCGTCACGCCTCCCAGCGGTGCCGTGGATGCAAGCTTCTCGTACGACGGGGCATGGCTCGGCGTCGGCACCGACGTCGGCGTCGGGCTGATCTTCGTGCCAGCCGAGGGCTCGCCGACCGTGATCGACATGCCGGCCCAGCGTGCCGTCCTGACGCAGGCGTCGTTCAGCCGTGACGGGCGGCGGATGGGGGCGGTCGACGCAACGGGACAGGTGGTCATCTACGGCCTGCAAACCCCGCCGGCTGTCACCGAAGTGCTACGCACCGACGTGGTCGGCGCAACCGGCGGGTTCTTCTCGCCCGACCGCACGTCGTTCTTCGTCAGTTCGGGCGATCATTTCACCGAGTTGGCGCTGGACGGGCGAGAGCCCCTCGCACGTGCACCCTTCGGCACCAGCGACGAGTCGCCGTTCGTCGTCCGTCCCGATGGCGAGCGGATCCATACGGCCGGGCGAAGTGGCATCCGTACCTACGATCTCGCCACCGGTGACGTCACGCCTGCGGCCTCGGGCTCAACGCTCATTCCCCAGATCTACAGCGCCGACGGAGGGCATTTGCTGGTCCTCGACGTTTCCGACAACTCTCTCGTGATGGCAGGCCCCGACGGCGTACCCATCGATGCCACGAAACGCGCTGTCGTGAACGGCACCTACAGCGTCGACCTCCGGCTGAACGTGATCGCCGCGCTCGCAGCCGACTCGAAGTCGCTGACCGGCTACGACTCGTCGTCGATGACGCCGATCGGCGAGCCGATCGCGCTTGGGCCGATCGATCATGCGCAGATCGTCGTCAGCAACGACGGCACGCTGATCGTGCGGTCCGGTTCGGTGGGCGGGTTCGGGCATCTCGATGTGCTTGGCCGTGACGGTTCGGGATTGTCGGTCCGGCTCACCCTGACGGTGCCCGGAGTCGGTTCTCGGGTCACCGCCGCCGCAGTCGCCCCTGACGACCGAGAGGTCGTCTTCGGTGATTCGAGCGGTCGTATCAGCGTGGTCGACCTGGGGACGGGTGGGGTGTCCGAGAATGTCTTCTCCGGTTCGGTCGGAGTCGTCGACGCACTGTCGTTCTCCACTGACGGTGCCGAGCTGCTCAGCAAGACGAGCGGCGGCACGCTGCAATGGTGGGACGTCACCACGCACGCTCCGATCGGTGATCCGGTTGTCGCAGCAGTCGGGCCGACGGGCGTGAGCTCGGCCGACGACGACGTCTTCACCGCGACATGGGATCTGAACGCCCGGTTCCTCGTCGTGCCCGAAGGGCATGGCATGCAGCGGTGGAATTTCGACTTTGCGAGCTGGCCCTCACTGGCGTGCAGCCGAGCTGGCCGCAACCTGACGCATGCCGAATGGCTTCGCTACATGCCGGACGGAGAGCCGTACCACGCAACCTGCGCGGCGTACCCGTCCGGCTGAGTACAGCCGAGGACAACTGAGCGCTGGTGTGACCGGGAACCCCTGCGATCCGTGGAGGGTTCGGCGTCGGCGGCTGGCAGGCTGGGAGCTGTGAACCAACGCGACCTGCTCGTGATCGGTGGCGGCCCGGCAGGCGCAGCGACGGCGATCCGTGCCGCCCGTGCCGGCGCCCGTGTGACGGTCTTCGAGAAAGGTCCGCACGGGCGCGACAAGGTGTGCGGCGACGGCCTCACCCCTCGCGCCGTCGCCGCGTTGGACGAGCTCGACATCGACATCAGCCCCGCCCATCGCATCGACGGACTGCGCATGATCGCCGGCAAGACCACGCGTGAACTCGCGTGGCCGACAACGGACCGTTTCCCCAACTACGGCGCCGTATGGCCGCGGCGGCTGTTCGACACGTACCTCATCGATCTCGCGATCCAGGCCGGCGCCGAGGTGTTGTTCGATCACGAGGCGCTGCCCGTGATGGAGGGCGATCAGGTCACGGGTGTCGCTGCAAATGGGGCAACGTACGCCGCGCCACTCACCGTTCTCGCCGCCGGCGCGCAGGGCGCCGCTGCGAAGATGCTGGGGGCCGAACGCGACCCCAACGAGCCGTTCGGTCTCGCGATCCGCGCGTATGCCGAGAGTCCGCGCCACGCCGAGCGCCACCTCGAAGCGTGCCTGTCGTTGCGCGACGAGCACGGCACACCCGTTCCCGGATACGGGTGGATGTTCCCGGCCGGCGATGGCACGGTCAACATCGGCGTCGGCGCGCTCAGCACGATGCAGGGCTTCAAGAAGCTCAACCTCAACACACTGCTCGACCAGTACGCCGCGATCGTCAACGAGCCCTGGTCGCTCGGTCCGTACCTCGACAAGCCACGCGCGTGGCGGCTGCCGATGAGCAGCATCCGCCGCCACGGTGCCGGCTGGGTCGCTGTCGGCGACGCTGCCGGCTTCGTCAACCCGATGAACGGCGAAGGCATCGACTACGGGCTGGAGAGTGGCACCCTGGCGGCCGATCTCTTCCTGGCCAATCCGTCGACCGCGCCAGACGTGTACGACCAGTTGGTGGGTGAGCGGTTCGACGCGTTCCTGCGCACCGGGCGACGGTTCAGCTTCATCATCGGTCATCCGTTCCTGCTGCGCAACGGACTCCGTGTCGCGGTCGGCACGCAGGCTGCAGCGAACGTGACGTTGTCGGTGATGGGCAACCTGATCGACGGCGCGACACCCGGAGCTGCCGGCCGTGTGATGCGCCTCGCCGACGGTGCACTGCGCCTGGCCGACCCGATCCTTCGCCGCACTCGCGCCGCTGCGTAGGCCGATGGGCGCGCCGGGTCTGCCAGGTCGGTCGAGTCAATCCGGTCAGTCGACCGGTCCGCGCTCGGCCAGGTAACGGGCGTTGACGTCGATGATCAGCGCGTCCTTCGTGGTCAGCACACCGTGGGTGAAGCGGCTCGACTGCACACCGCGCTGCACCATCTCGCACACGGCGTAGTCCTGACTGGCGACGAGTTCGTTGAAGTCGACCACCTCGCTGGGATCGAAGCCCGCCGCGGCGATCGTGTCGGGCGCGAAGAGGTACTCGGTCACAACGCTGGTGTGGGTCGCCGAACGCGGGTACATCGCGGTGGCGATGATGCAGGTGCCGGTGACGTCGAGCAGCATGTTCGGGAACACGGCGAGACCGAAGTACTCCTCGCCATCCGCGGGCGACATCGTCGGCAGCAGCGGCAGGCGCGATCGAGCACCGGGACTGAAACCCGTGCCGCCGGGGATCAGCGCGACGCCGCCATCGGTGCGGCTCGGATCGACCACCGCACCGTCGCGATAGAACGGCACGATGTCGACGAGTTCCGGATGAACCCGCGGGCAGTGCAGGCATTCCATGTAGTTCTCGTTGAGGATCTTCCAGTTCGTCTCGACCTCGGACTCGGTGCGCCGTCCGACGCGAAGTCCGGCCATGTCGTGGCGACCGAAGTGCAGCGGCGATGAGTCGGGATGGGCGCCGAACCAGTCCAGCAATGGCTGCGGCTCAGCAGCGAGGTTGACGAAGATGAAGCCCTGCCAGACCTCGAGCGCGATCGACCAGAGTGACAGCTCGTCGCGATCGAGTTCGTTCGCGTCGACGTTCGGGGTCGCGATCAGCCGACCGTCGAGCGCGTAGCTGAACGCGTGATACGGACACGTGATCGAACCCTTCGCCCCGCTGCCGCTCTCGGCGCACAGTTGCGCTCCACGATGACGACAGACGTTGGCGTGGGCGTACAGCGTGCCGTCGCGATCGCACACGATGAGCACGCTCTCACCGGCGACGTCGACGACCAACCGGTCGCCGGGCGCCAGCGGGTCGGCGCGCCCGACGTAGAACCAGTTGCCGTGGAAGATGTTGCGACGTTCGGCGTCGAACACCGCTGCGTCGTGGTAGTCGTTACCGGCCAAGGTGAAAGCCGGTGCCTGGTGGATTGGCGTGCTCATGGTCGCTGGTTCCTCTGTGTCCCCGATCAGGCTAGTGGCGGTGGAGAAGCGGCCCGACCAGGTCCAGGCCCTGCCGATCGCTCTGCGACGGATTGCTATGGTGGGCGAACTCGAGCCGCTGCCAGGGAGTCCACCGTCGTGCCACATCCAATGAGTCGCCGGCATTTCCTCGCACTGTCGGCAGCAGGTCTCGGCGCGGCTGGTCTCACCGCGTGCGGCAGCCGTGGCTCGTCGAGCACGTCGAACACGTTGCAGATCGCATCGCCGGACAAGCCGGTCACGCTCAAGGTCTCGTCGAGCAATCAGCCGATCAAGTCCGGCACCAGCCGTGAGGCGGGCTCGCTGCGCATCGCCAACTACGCCGACTACGTCGCTCCGGAGCTGCTCGACAAGTTCAAGCAGCAGACGGGCGCAGCTGTCGAGGTCAGCACGTTCGCGACCGACGTCGAGGCGTTGAGCAAGATCGCCAGCGGAGCGTTCAACGTCGACCTGCTGCTGTCGACGGCGGTCGATCTGTTGCCGAAATACGTTGCCTCCGATCTGCTCCAGCCGCTGCAGAAGAGCTACCTGACCAACTTCGACAACCTGTGGGACAGCGTCAAGGACCCGTTCTACGATCAGGGCGCGCAGTACACGGTGCCGTACACGGTGTTCTCCACCGGCATCGGATTCCGCACCGATCTCGTCAAGGCGCCGCTCACCGGCGACAACGGTTGGGACGCGATGTGGGACGCGCAGTACACGGGCGCGGTGGGTCTGCTCGATTCGTATCGCGAGGCGATCGGCCTCGGGCTGCAGCACGCTGGCATCGACGACATCAACACGACCAAGGCCGCCGACATCGCTGCGGCCAAGGCCGAACTGAAGAAGATGCTCACCGCGACCAACCCGCGCATCGACGTGCTCGGCTATCAGAACATTCCCGAAGCAACGACCAAGGTCAATCAACTGTGGAGCGGCGACATGCTGTTGGCCGTCGGCTACCTGCCCGCCGGCACGGGGCCGGAGACGCTGGGCTATTGGACACCACCGATCGCCAAGCGGGTGATCAACAACGACACGATCTCGATCATGCGCAAGGCCCAGCATCCGGCGTTGGCACACGAGTTCATCAACTTCATGCTCGATCCCGCGAACGCCAAGATCAACCAGGCCTACATCGGCTATCAGAGCACGTTGAGGGGGTTCGAGGCCGAGACGCTGATCGCCGACGGCACGATCCCGAAGAACCTCGCGAACGCGCTCGTGACGGCCGACGACTTCGCCAAGGGTCTGCGCATCGATGCCCTGCCAGCGGCTGTCGACACGTTGTGGCAGAACACCTGGAGCTCGATCAACACGGGCTCATAGGTTCGGTCACCGATGACACGGACACGACGACAGCAACTGAACTGGTTGTGGGCGGGCCTCGCCACACCCGGCATCGCATGGATGGCGATGTTCTTCGTCGTGCCGTTCTATGCCGTCGCTGCCGTTGCGTTCGGGCGGATCGACCCGATTCTGCAGACGGCTGCTCCGGAATGGAACCCGCGCTACTGGCAGTTCGACTCGTTCAGTGACGTGTTCCACCGCGTGGTCAGCGGCGATCTGCGCACCGTCTTCGTTCGCACGCTCGTCTATGTCGTCGTCGCTGTGGCGGGCTGCATCGCGGTCGGGTACCCGGTCGCGTACTTCGTCAGCCGCCACGCCGGCCGGTGGCGGGCAGCGTTGTTGGCGCTGATGATCCTGCCGTTCTGGGTCAGCTACCTGATGCGGATGCTGGCGTGGGTCAACCTGCTGCAGCCGCAGGGCTGGGTCGCCCGGGCGCTGACGACGTTGCCGGGTGGCGATCGAGCATGGCTGAGCGGCCAGCCGATCACCGTCGTCTTCGGGCTGGTCTACGGCTACGTGCCGTTTTTCATCCTGCCGTTGTACGCCACGCTCGACCGGATCGACGGCCGGCTGCTGGAGGCCGCGCGTGACCTGGGCGCGACGAGCAAGCAGTCGTTCTGGCGGGTCATCGTCCCGCTCTCGTACCAAGGTCTCGTGGCCGCCTCGGTCATCACCGCGCTGCCGATGGTCGGCGACTACTACACGAACGCGCTGCTCTCGGCGTCCCCCAAGACGGCGATGATCGGCAACCAGATCGTGTACTTCCTGCAGGACACCACGCAGCCCCAGATCGGTGCGTCGTTGGTGTTGATCCTGTCGGTCGTGCTCCTGATCGCGATGGCCGGCTACCTGGTCAGCGTCAGTCGGGCCCAGAAGCTGGTGACGCGATGAAGCCGGTCTGTCGATGAAGCGCACGCCCAAGTTCCTCGCGTTCTTCACCGGGATGTACGTGCTGTGGAGCCTCGTTCCGGTCGTCATTGCGGTGCTGTTCAGCTTCAACTCCGGCCGCAGCCGCTCGACGTGGCAGGGCTTCTCGTTCCGGTGGTACTGGGGCGACAAGTTCTCGTCGGTGTGGCACGACCTGCAGTACCGCACCGATCTGCGCAACAGCCTGGTCCTCGCCGCGCTCACGATCCTGATCGCGACACCCATCGGTGTGGGGCTGGCGATTGGTCTCACGCGCTGGCGCAGCCGGCCGGCGCAGGTCGCCAACGGCGTGTTGCTGTTGCCACTGATCACACCCGAGCTCGTCGTCGGCACCGCGCTGTTCCTCGTCGTCACCAACGGCTACTCGTTCCTGTCACTCGGTCGACCGGCGCAGCTCGTCGGTCACGTCACGTTCTCGCTCACCTACGTCGTGATCGTGGTGCGCGGTCGATTGCTGTCGATCGGACCCGATCTCGAGGAAGCAGCGCGAGACCTCGGCGCCACGCCGCTGCAGGCGTTGCGAATGGTCGTGATGCCGCTGCTGACGCCGGCCGTGTTCGCGGCTGCCGTGCTGGTGTTCGCGACGTCCATCGACGACTTCGTGGTGTCGTCGCTGTTGTCGTCGGGCGCGGGCTCCGAGACCGTGCCGGTCGCGATCTACGGCTCGGTTCGCGGCGGCGCCACGCCGGCCCTCAACGCACTGGCCACCGTCATGCTGGTGGCATCGCTGCTCGCGCTCGTCGTCGTGTTCGCGATCATGCGTCTGATGCACCGCCGGTCCGGCGATTCCAACGCGGGCGAGAGCAGCCTCAAAGAACTCGCATCCTGGTAAGCCGTTGGCGAAGTCCGTGGGCGCGCTCGGCGCGTCATGACGCGCTCAGCGCGCCCACCCACGAGTGACAGATTGGTCAGTCGGGGGAGGCGCTGAGAATGCGGACGGCGTCGGGTGGGCACCACACGTGCACATGATCGCCCCGTGCGGGCACGGCGCGCTCGCCATCGTTGGTCATCAGCGCCTGCACCGCGACACCCCCACCGAGATCGATGTGGATGTGGCTCACCGAGCCGACGTAGACGACGTGACTGACACTGCCCTGCAGGTTGAACGGCGCATCGTCGGCGACGATCCGCAGCCGCTCAGGGCGTACCACGAGTCGGGCCGCACCGGTCGTTCCGGCGGACCCCGTGACGCCGATGCGTTGCCCGGCGAGCACGACGCTGCCGTCACCGTTGGATTGTGCATCGAGCAGGTTTGCGACACCAAGGAAGTCGGCGACATACGCCGTCGACGGTTGTTCGTACACGTCGCGCGGTGAACCGAGTTGGGCGACGATGCCGTGGTCCATCACGGCTAGACGGTCGCTCATCGTCAGCGCTTCCTCCTGGTCGTGGGTGACGTACACGAACGTGATGCCGACCTCGCGTTGCAGCGTCACGAGCTCGAGTTGCAGCGTCTTGCGCAGCTTCGCGTCGAGCGCGCCCAGCGGTTCGTCGAGCAGCAACACCTTCGGCCGCAGCACCAGGGCCCGGGCCAGCGCGACGCGCTGTTGCTGGCCGCCCGACAGCTGGTGCGGTTTGCGGTTGTCGAAGCCGTTGAGGCGAACCATCTCCAGCGCCTCGCCGACTTGCCGGGTGGTGTCGGCCGACGAGCCGGATCCGAACCGCAATCCGAACGCGACGTTCTTGGCGACGGTCAGGTGCGGGAACAGCGCGTAGCTCTGGAACACGGTGTTGACCGGTCGCTTCTCCGGACCGACGTTCGTCATGTCGGCACCGTCGATCAGGACCCGGCCGCTCGTCGGGTGTTCGAAGCCGGCGATCATCCGCAGCGTCGTCGTCTTGCCGCATCCCGAGGGACCGAGCAGTGAGAAGAACTCACCACTGTCGATCTCGACGTCGATGCCGTTGACGGCCACCTGTTCGTCGTAGTGCTTGGCGAGCCGTTCGAGGACGATGCCGCCACCCGTCTTGGCACCGGCGTCCGCCGTCGTCTCCATCGCGGCGATGCTACAACTGCAGCCAGGTCGTCTTCAGATGGGTGTGCCGGCGCGGATCGCCGATCTCACCGCGTTCCCCGTCGGCGGGGGGTGAGCGATTCCCGGTTCAGCTGTACCAGATGGGATCTGAGCGTCTGGATTTGTTGCCTGGTCGATGCGGTCTCTTGGGGAAATTACCCGCCCAGATTCATCGACGCGTTCGAAAGTTCCAGGCCTATGCTCGCCTC
The DNA here is from genome assembly GCA_038227995.1 of Acidimicrobiales bacterium. Taxonomy (GTDB): domain Bacteria; phylum Actinomycetota; class Acidimicrobiia; order Acidimicrobiales; family Ilumatobacteraceae; genus WLMZ01. The sequence continues at coordinate 192,177 of JBBRPP010000002.1, read as the reverse complement.
ACCGTCGGTCGTCCGGCGGAACCAGGAGGGTGCCATGAATCTGGCAGCAAGTTCCGTCATCATCGTTCCGGCCGCTGTGGTCGTCGGCGTGATCATCGTTGTGATCCTTTTGTTCAAGGCGATGTGGCGTGTCGCAGAGCCCAACGAGGCGCTGATCATCTCCGGCCTCCGCGACAAGGGCATCGCCAAGGACTCGTCGGGCGACGAGATGGGTTTCCGCATCGTCACCGGCAAGGGCACGCTCGTCGTGCCGGGCGTGCAGGCCGTTCGTCGACTGTCACTCGATCTGCACCAAGCCGATCTCCAGGTCGACTGCGTCACGCATCAGGGCATTCCGGTGCACGTGAGCGGCACGGTGATCTTCAAGATCGGCGACGATCCGGGCAGCATCACCAACGCGGCCCGCCGCTTCCTCGACCAGCAGGACAAGATGGACCAGCGCGTCCACAACGTGTTCGCCGGCCACCTGCGCTCGATCGTGGGCTCGATGACCGTCGAGGACATGATCCGCGACCGCGAGCAGCTCACCGCCCGTACCCGTGAGGCATCAGGCTCGGAGATGACCAAGCTCGGCTTGATCATCGACTCACTGCAGATCCAGGAGATCGACGACCCCACCGGTTACATCAAGAACCTGGCGATGCCGCACACGGCCGCCGTTGCCAGCGCCGCTCGTATTGCGCAGGCCGACGCCGACCGCGAAGCAACCGAGCGGGAACAGCAGGCCAACGCACTCAAGGCCGAAGCACAGCGCAACGCGGCGATCAAGGAGGCCGGGTTCCAGGCCGAGGTCGACAAGGCCAACGCCGAGGCTGCCCAGGCCGGCCCGCTGGCCCAGGCGTCAGCCCGCCAGAACGTCGTCGAGCAAGAGACCCGCACCGCGCAGCTGGAAGCCGCCAAGCAGCAGCAGGTGCTCGTCGCCACCGTCATCCGCCCGGCCGAGGCCAAGCGTGACGCCGACATCGCGACGGCTCAAGCGGCCAGCCGTGTTGCCGAGCTGACCGCGGAAGGCCAAGCCAAGCGCACGACCCTGGAAGCCGAAGCGAAGGCAACCGCAACCCGCGCCACCGGCCTGGCCGAGGCCGACGCGACCAAAGCGCGAGGCATGGCCGAAGGTGAAGCGATCGAGGCTCGTGGTCTCGCCGAGGCCAAGACGATCAAGGCTCGCGCCGAGGCCTTGGCCACCAACCCAGAGGCCGTTGCGATGCAGAGCCTGGCCGAGCACTGGCCCGACGTCGTTCGCGAAGCTGCCGGAGCATTTGCTCACGTCAAGAACTTCACCGTCCTCGATGGGGCGGCAGGCGTCAACCGGGCCCTGATGGAAGTCGCCTCCACCGGCATGGCCAGCTTCGAGTTCCTGCGTGGCCTGTTCGTCCCGAAAGGCGTCGCCGCCGATGCCCCGCCGCCGCCGATGCCGCAAGCAGCGTCGCCCGCGGACCTGACGTTGGTGAGCCCGGCGACAAGCGACAACGGGTCGACCGAGCACTGAGACCGATCACACGATGTCTGAACAGCGATTGGTGGGTAAGACCGCGACCGTGACCGGTCGCGTCGGTCCGGGGACGGTGGGCGAGGTGAGCGTGCACGTGCGCGGAGGCACGGAGACGTACTTCGCTCGCCCGGCCGATGGCGCCGAAGTGATCGAGAAGGGCCAGCAGGTGCTGATCGTCAGCGCTGCGCCGGCTCGCACGCTGTACGTGACGGCGATCGGGGTCTTCTGACCCCTGCATCAGGCGCGCAGGATCGCTTCGGTTGCGTCGTCGGCGGGAAAGAACAGCTCGATCACCAACTCTTCCAACGTGATGTCGCGTGGCGTGCCGAACGTGTTGAGTGTGGTGAACAACGACAATTCGACGCCACCGATCAGCAGCCGGCACGGGATCAGCAGCGGCGTTTCGTCGGCGGGATCCAGACCATTGGCGATGAGCTCGATCACGTTCGGGTAGGCCAGGACCTCGCGTTCCAGCGCAGCCGATTGCTCGTCGCCGCTCGCTGCGACGAGCCGGCGCAGCTGGGTCAACAGATAGGAGGCCCACTCGGCGAAGTTGAGGGTGACCGCGGCAAGACCGTCGGGGTGCAGGCTGGCGCGGAAGATGTTGACGGTCGGCGTCAACACATGGGCTGGCAGCGTGCTGACCAGCCGGCCGGCGGCCTCGTTGGCGAGCACGACGTTCCACCGCCGATCCAATGCGACGCCCGGATACGGGTCGTGTGCGGCGAGCAGCCGCTGCAGTGATGCCGTGATCCGTTGCATCGCTGGGTCGTCGATCGACGTCTCGCGATAGCGCGGCGCGTAGCCCGCGGCGAGCAGCAGCGAATTGCGATCGCGCAACGGGACGTCGAGGTGTTTGGCCAGGGTCAACAGCAACTCGCGGCTGGGCTTCGATCGACCGGTCTCGACGAAGCTGAGGTGTTTGGTCGACACCCCGGCTTCGATAGCGAGATCCATCTGGCTCAGCCGCCGCCGGCTGCGCCAGTCCTTCAGCAGCGGACCGGCGCCGGGCGATGTCATCCGCCTACGGTAACCGGACTGTCCGGACGTGGCCGTCGCTGTGTGCGGGTGCAATCCGCTACTCGGCACGCGCCGGCAGATCGCCGAAGAACCCGGCCACACGGGCGAGTTTGCCGTCGACGTCGAGCTCGGCGACGTCCATGCCGGTCAGGCTCACCGAGCCGTCCGCGGCCACCATCTTCCAGCCGTAGCGGGCGATGCCGTGATGCGTGTCGATCTCCGACGTCCGCCGGAACGTGTGGCCGGGGAACTGGCTCTGCACCATGCCGAGCATGTCGTTGATGCCGTCGTGTCCGGCACCGTCGATGGGAGGATCGGCGAGGACGCCGGTTGGCGACCACACCTGCTTGATCAGGCTCGCTCGGCGGGCGACGTCTGTCTCGCCGTAGGCCTCGAGGTGCGTGTCGATGGTGGATGCCAGGTCGTTCATCAGTGTCTCCGTGTGTCGACCGCCGCCGATCCGGCTGCGGTGTGGTGGAGATCACTGTGCGCCGAACGCTTCGGTGAAGCGATTACCCGTTGGGTAATGACGCGGCCGCAGTCACCCGAGGGCGTGGCCGACCACGAGATCGACCCATCGATCCCACAGCTGTGGGGGATAGTCGTGGCCCATGCCCTCGATCAGTTCGAAACGCGCGCCAGGGATCAGTTCGGCTGTGCGCCGGCCACCGCTCTGATCGATCAGCGTGTCCTTGTCGCCGTGCATCACCAGCGTGCGCGCGGTGACGTCGCGCAGTTGGGCGGCACGCGATCCGGACGCGCGCACGGCCAGGAACTGGCGGGTCGTTCCGGCCGGGTCGAAGCAGCGGTCGAACGCCGCCGCGGCGTCGTCGGCCCAGCGGCCTTCGTCGGCGAATGCGGGACTGCCCCACGCGTGCAGCCCGTCGATGGCGCGCTGAATCGAGGTCGCGCGATCCGTGGCGGGAGGTGCCATCAACATCTCCAGCGCCCGCCCGGTGGGTGCGCCGTATTCGGGCTCACCGGTGTTGGACATCACCGACGTCAGTGAGAGCACGCGGTCAGGGTGTTCGATCGCCAGCGTCTGCACGATCATTCCGCCCATCGACAAGCCCATGACGTGCGTGGCCGCGATGTCCATGTCGTCGAGCACCGCGATCGCGTCGGCGGCCATGTCCGACAGGCGATAGCACTCGCCCTTGTCGCCGACCGGCGCGTCGCTGTAGTGCGTCGACAATCCCATGTCGCGGTTGTCGAACCGGATCACGAACAGACCTCGCGCGGCAAAGCGTTCGCACCACTCGTCCTTGTAGTTGATGCATTGGCTCCCGAGGCCGTTGACCATCAGCAGCGCCGGATCGGCGGGATCGCCGAACGTCTCGTAGAAGATCGTGCAGTCGCCATTGTGCGCGGTGGCCATGGATCGAACGGTAGTGCCGAGCCGCACCTGGATCGGTGTCCGCGCCACTCGAGTCGCGCGGGATACGTTGGTCGGGTCATGGAACTCGTCACCGAAGCCGACGCCACATCGTTCGTCTGTCCCCGTTGCCACACGACGGTGGCCGCCCGCTTCTACGGGCCGTGCGACAACTGTCGCGCCCATCTGCGCGCGTCGATGGGTGGTGAGGCGCGCGAGATCGAGGTCGCGGAATACGTGCCGAAGATGAACGTGACGCCGAACGCGGTCGCGCTCAAGGACGACTGACACGCGGCTCGACACCCGTCGATGGCCAGCACCCGACACGTCCATCGGTTTCTCTGTCACAGGCCCGCATTACGCTCATCGCATGGATGATCGCGACCGCCATACACAGACCTCGTCGTTCGGCGTCGGCCGTCGCGAGGGGCATGATGCGTCGCAGTTCTACAGCAGGTTCAACCCGCCGAAGCTGTCTGACGACGAGACCATCAATCGGCCCCAGGAACTGATGGATGAACTGGGTCGAGGCCATTTGTTCAATGCGTCGGCCACATCGATGACCCATCTGCCCGACAACTGCGTGGCGTTGGTCGTCACGTCGCCGCCCTACTTCGTGGGGAAGGAATACGAGCTGGCCGTGACGGGCGAACTCGATGGTGAGTCGCGAGTACCCGGCACGTACTTCGAATTTCTCGATCTGCTCCGCGAGGTCTTTGCCGAATGCGTCCGGGTTCTCGAGCCCGGTGGCCGCATCGCGGTCAACGTGGCCAACCTCGGCCGCAAGCCCTACCGCAGTCTGAGCGCCGACGTCATATCCATCCTGCAGGACGATCTCGGGCTGCTGCTCCGCGGTGAGGTGATCTGGGAGAAGGCGGCCACCTCCGCCGGGTCGTGCGCATGGGGGTCCTTCGCGAAGGCGTCCAACCCCGTCCTCCGTGACATGACCGAGCGCGTGATCATCGCCTCCAAGGGCCGATTCGCACGGGCGCTGGCCGTCAAGGACCGCAAGCGCAACGGCCTCCCGCACGAGTCGACCCTGGCCAACGACGAGTTCGTCGACGTCACTCGCGATGTCTGGCGCATCGACGCCGAGTCGGCAACCAGGATCGGTCACCCAGCCCCGTTCCCGGTCGAGCTCCCACGACGACTGATCGATCTCTACACGTACAAGGACGACATCGTCCTCGACCCGTTCGCGGGCTCCGGTACGACACTGGTCGCCGCCGCCCGCACTGGCCGCATCGGGGTGGGGTACGACACGGATCCGGCTTACGTTGCGTTGTCCCAGAGGCGACTCGACGACGCACTACGCCGGGCCAACACCTTGGACGAGGTCACCAAGGGAATCGACCAAGGCACCTTCGAATTCGAGGAAGCGTTCTCGCAGCTGGACGCGGAGGATCGCCAGGAGCACTTCCAGGCGCGGGCTGTACGAGAGGGCAAGCGCGCCCAGGACATCGCCGAACGGATCCTGACGGAAGCCAAATTTGCCGCGATCAACGACAAGGCCAAGCATTCGTCCGGCATCATCGAGTTCAACTTCCAGGTGACCAGTCAGAGTGCCGAACGGCAGTGGTGGGTCGATGTGCCGGGAGCGTTCACCACCAGTCGACCGGGCTTGCAACGGGCCGACACGCTGTGGAAGATGCTCGGCCGTCTCCACGTACTGAAGGCGATGGGTAGTGGCGAAGAGCAGGTCTTGGTCCTGACATCGAACCTTCCCAAGTCCGGGTCTCCGGGTGACAAGGCGCTCCGCGCGGTCGGCGCTGGGCAGATCTTCGATGTGATCGAACTCTACGATCCCGCCGGCCGAGAGCGTCTTCGCCGATACGCGACGGGCTCCGAATCAAAACCGCTCCCTGGGTTCTGGACGCCGGCCGACATCGCCCTCATTCCGCAGTGATGGTCCTCAAGACGATCGGCGCCTACGCCGTTCGACGCAGCGAGCCGGACCAACCGCTGCTCGCGGATTCCCAAGAGACGCTGAACAAGGTCATCGCTCTGCGCTGGATTGCCGAATGGGTCCCCGCCCAACACCTCGATGCGGAGGCGGTTCGCGATGCACTGCTCGAAGAGCGCTGGGGCGACGCGGTCATCGGCTGGATGACGGCGACGGGCGAAGAGGTCGACATCTTTCCGTTCGGGCTGGAGATCCACGAGGCCCGCGACTATGCCGACGACGAGTTCGGCCCCCGGATTCAGACGACGCCCCTGTTCAGAGACCGCTGAGCTCTACCCCTGGCGGATGAAGTGCAGTCGATCGAAGCGGCTGCGGAAGTCGAGCGTGCGCGGCGCGACCGATGCGGCGTCGTAGCGCAACGCGTCGGCGATCAGACCGCCCAGCTCAGGCATGTCGGCCGGCGTCATGCCCCACCGCACCATCTCCGGCGTGCCGATGCGCAGGCCGCCCCATTCGCCGCTGCCGGGCAGACCGATCGCGCAGGCGAGCAGGTTCGCGTCGCGGATGCGCACCGACGCCTCGTGCCCGCCCTGCCACTGCGATGCCTCGACTGCGAACTGGTGCGAGGTCGTGTAGCCGAGATCCGTTCGGTGCACGGGGATCTCGCGGTCGGCGAGTGAATCAGCAAGCGCAGCGGCGGTCGAGACCATCGTTGCCGCGTACGCGTCGCCGAACTCGAGCCAGTCGAGCAGGGTGATCGCGAGCGCCGCCGATTTGCCGACGTCGAAGTTCGCGGTGAGCCCGGGGTAGGCGATCGCGTCGAGGCGTTCGGCGATGTCGGCGCGATTGGTGAGCAGCAGACCACCGGCCGGCCCGCCGAGGCTCTTGTAGGTGCTCATCGTCATCAGGTCGGCGCCCTCGTCGAGCGGGTTGGCCCAGACGTGGCCGGCGAACATGCCGCAGGCGTGCGCTGCATCGAACAGCACCTTGGCCCCGACCTCGTCGGCGATGCGGCGGATCGCGGCGACGGGATGGGGGACGAGGTTGAGGCTGGTTCCGATCGTGATCAGCGCCGGGCGGATCTCGCGGGCCATCGCCGCCAAGCCGTCGACATCGATCGTGAACTGCCCGGCGTTGATCGGCGCCTCGTGGATCGTCAGCCCGTACAGGCCGGCCGCACCGAGGTCGCGATGGGTGATGTGCCCGCCGATGGTGGCCGGCGGGACGATGATCGAATCGCCGGGCTTGCACGTCGCCATGAACGCGTAGAGATTGGCGAGTGCGCCGGAGCCGACCCGAATCTCGGCGTACCTGGCCCCGAACACCCGGCACGCGAGGTCGGCGGTGATCACCTCGATCTGCTCGACTGCCTCCAGGCCCATCTCGTACTTCGCGCCGGCGTACCCCAGCGACGGCCGCGAAGCCAGCCCTGCGGCCAGTGCGGCTTCGGCCCGCGGGTTCATGACGTTCGTGGCCGGGTTGAGGTTGACGCATTCCAGCTCGTGGATCGCCCGGTTGCGGCGGATCAACGAGTCCAGCGTGGCCTCGACCGCATCGGCGTCGAGCCCGCCGATCGTGTCGAGGATCTCGGCCTCGCGATCGCGAGCGACGTCGGGCAACCAGGCTCGACCGGTTGCGGTCGCGGCATCCACAGAATTCACCATGGCACCGATCCTGACATGCGGATTCGTGTCGGGGAAGGGCACAGACGATCGGCACTCACTATCGAGTCCAGCAGGAAATGTGATGCTGTTCGGGAGGAGAGCGCTGATACCGTGATCGGTTGCTGTGAGCAACCATCCCTTCCGACCCCTCCGCCGCCGATCGGTGCTGCTCGTGTGGGGTGCAGGGGTACTCTCCGACACGGGCACGTGGATCCAATTGGTGGTCGTCGGTAGCCTGATCGCAGCGAAGACCGGCAGCGCACTGCAGACCGGCCTGATCGCACTCGCCACCTTCATGCCGCAGGCGTTCGCATCGCCCATCGGCGGACTGCTCGCCGACCGTTTCGACCGCGGTCGGGTGTTCGTTGCCGGCCTCACCGGGCAGGCACTCGCCACCGCGGCGCTCGCCGTCCTGCTTGCCAACGGTGTTCGCCACACACTGCCCCTCGCCGGCCTGATCATGCTCGCCAGCACGATGGGCAACCTCGGAGCCCCTGCATTCGCGGCGATGCTGCCCGACATGGTGCCGCCCGAGGAACTGCTGGCGATGTCGTCGCTGACCATCTACTCGTGGAACGCCGGCCGGATCGCCGGCCCCTTGCTCGGCAGCGTGCTGGCCCGCACCGCCGGCCCGGCGTGGACGGTGGCGATCAACGCGATGACGTTCGGCTGCATGGCGCTGGCCGTGCTCGCGCTTCGTCGAAAGTTCGCCCCGCACGACACCGAGATCGCCACCGTTCGCACTCGTCTCACCCAGGGCTGGCTCACCGCGCGACGGATCCAGGGTTGCGTGTTCGGCATCGCTGTGATGGCGATCCTGAACATCTCCGTCTCGCCGTTCATGGGACTCATCCCCGCCTACGCCACCAAGGTCTTCCACGGCGGGGTCGGACTGGTCGGCTTGCTCGGGTCGCTACAGGGCGCAGGCGCGATCGCCGGCACGCTGATCATGACCAGCCTCAGCCTTCGCTACGGCCGCGCCCGCGTGATCAGCGGCGTCTACGTCGTGCTGGTCTGCGCGTACCTCAGCTACGCCCTCGCACCGACGAAGCTGTTGGCCGGTGTCAGCATCGTTTGCCTCGGCGCTGCAGCCGCCAGCACGTTCACGACGATGATGTACATCATCCAGCGCGACGCGCCGCACGCCCAGCGCGGCCGCATCATCAGCATCATGCAGGCCTTGTCAGGGTTCTGTTACGCGATCGGGCTCGTCATGGTGGGTGCACTCGGCGACGCCTTCGGGATGCGCGTCGCGCTGCTGTGCTCGGCGACGTTGTTCACAGCACTCACGTTGCTGCTCATCCGTCGCCTCGGTTACTGGCGCGACGCGCTCGATCACGCCCACGTGCAGCACGATGCTGTTCGGCCGGCGCGGGTTCGGCTCGAAGTCGCTACGGGCGTTGACTGAAGCTGTGCCCGTCCGACGCGTGACTTGCGTCGAGCAGTTCCATCGGGCTCCGGCCACCATCGATGTAGCCGAGCGCATACGCGCCCGTGTCGTAACCGAGCAGCCGTTGGATTCGTTCGGGCATCGCCCGCACCTCGTCGAGTGAGTACGACAGGTATTGGTTCTCCTCCTGGCGCAGCCAGCCGAGGACGTAGTCGATGTTGACGCCGATCCGCGTTGCATCGCTGACGTTGGCGCCGCCACCGTGCACGGTCGAACCGAGGTACATCACGACGGATCCGCGGGGCATCACCGCCGGTTCGGTGTCGATCGGCCGGTAGCCGTGCTCGTCAGGTGCACGATGGCTGTCGGGTACGACACGTGTCGCGCCAGACTCCTCGGTGAAGTCGGTGAGGGCCCAGATCGTGGCCAGCTCGACGTCGACGCCGTCGCCGAACGGGAAGAAGTCGAAGCACCAGTGGTCGCGATGGATGAACTGGGCCGGCGAACCGGGGCCGATCGCGATCGACTGGGTGAGGTGCAGCTGGAACGTCGTCTTCTTCGGCCACAGCGTCTTGTCGACCACGTCGAGGACGAGCGGATGGGCCACCATCGCCGCGCTGGACGGGCACCGTGTCAGCAGCGCGCCCGTTCGCCGGGTGTTGTGTCCGCTGAAGTCGTCGGTGCCGGTTGGTGTCTGTTCGAGCCACGGTTGCAGCTCGGTCAGCAACGTTTCGCACAGTGCGTCGCCGGCCAGTCGCTCGATGATCACCACGCCGTGGGCGAGCAGTGCGGCACTGATCTCGTCAGCGGTGACGGTGGCATCGAAGCGAGGGATCATGGACGTCAGTCTTTCAGCTCTCGGCAGCGGCGTCGGCGGTTGCATCGACAGATGCCCCAGCGGCTTCGGCGGCTTCTGCCGACGGGATGCCCGCACCGGGGCGGAAGGTGCTCTCGCGCTCGTTGGCCCGTTCGGCCATCTGCTTCATGGTGGTGACCATGGCCGCCTGGGCTCCCTCGTGGGCCATGATCTTCTGCATGACCGCGGCGCTCGCGCCGGCGATCAGCGCGACCTTGTTGGCCTCGACGTAGTCGGCCGACGCCTGCATCGGCAGCACCGTTCCCTGCAACGCCGGCACCACATAGCGGGCGACGAGTTCCCACGACCGCATGGTCGCTTCCTTGTTGGCCCAATCGTGGGCGAAACCGAGGACGACGCCGAAGCCGCCGGTGATCTCCTGCATCCGACGGATGGCCGCGATCAGGTCGTCGGGCGTACCGATGACTGCGGCGCCGACACCGGCGGCGCCATTGCCGGCGATCTCGTCGAGCAGTTCCCATTCGTTGTCGACGTGGGCCGCGCCGGGCCGGCCGAGGACGCGCACGTTGTACTCGTTGTGCCAGCGCTGCAACCCGAGCACGGCTTCGCTGCGCGCTTGCTCGCGCGTCTCGGCCAGGTGCCAGCTCATCAGCACCCGCCAGTTCTTTCGGTCGACCGTCTGGCCGCTCTTGGCTGCGGCTTCCTCGGCGAAGCTCCACTGTGTGGGCAGCGCAGCGATGCCCTCGGTCGAGCTCGATGCGATCGACAACACGCCGATGCCGTGCTTGCCGGCGATCTGCATGCCGCTGGGCGAGATGGACGACGCGGTCACCATCGGCATGTCGTCCTGGATCGGCAGGATCTGCAGTGCGGCATCGCGCAGCGTGAACCACTCGCTGTCGTAGTCGAACCGTGGCTCGCCACGCAGCAGACGCATGATCACGCCTTGTGCTTCGTCCTGGCGATCGCGTTGCACGAGCGGATCGATGTGCAACGTGCGCGCGTCGGACGGCAGCGCGCCGGGACCGCTGCCGAACATCGCTCGACCGCGCGTCATGTGATCGAGCTGGGCGATCCGCTGGGCGACGTTGAACGGGTGGTGGTACGGCAGCGAGATGACGCCGGTGCCGAGTCGGATGTTGTGGGTGCGTTGCCCGGCGGCAGCCAGGAACATCTCGGGCGAGGCGATCATCTCCCAGCCGCTGCTGTGGTGCTCACCGCACCAGAACTCGTCGAAGCCCCAGCGGTCGAGATGCTCGGCGAAGTCGAGGTCGCGCTGGAACTGCGTCGTCGGGCTCTCGCCGAGTGGGTGGTGGGGGGCCAGAAAGGTACCGAACTGAAGTCGCGCCATCGGGGCAGCCTAGGAAAGTCGGTCGGTTCACCGACTGTCGAAGCGACGTCGTCCGATTCCCGCTCAGCCGGGGACGGACGTGCGCCGTCGGGCGAGCCGGATCGCGACGACTCCGAGTCCGAGCGCCACGAAGGCAAACCACACGGTCGACTGCACCGGCTGACCCGTGCGAGGCAGTGTGACCACGAAGAGGACATCGGTGTTGGACGGCAGCGTGACGTCGGAGGCGAGGCTGGTGTCCGTGCCACCAGGACCGGTGCCGCCGGTGCCACCGGCCACGGTTGTTCCGGTGCCGCCGGGGGCGGTCGTGGGCGTGGTGCCCGTCGGCTGGGCGCAGGTCGGCTTGGTGAACGTGTCGTTGTCGAGGGTGACGGCGCCGTTGCGGGCCAGTGCCCGGCCGTGCACGGTGACGCTGTTGGTCACGGTGATCGACGACAGAGCGAGGATGTTGCCGGTGAAGACCGAGCCCGTTCCGAGTGTGGCCGAGCTGCCGACGACCCAGAAGACGTTGCATTCCTGGGCACCGTTGATCAGCGAGACCGTGCTGGCCGAGCCGGTTGTCAGACTGGAATCCGTCTGGAAGATGAACACCGAGCTCATGTCGCCGCCACCGTCGAGGACGAGTGGTCCGGTCAGCTGTAGCGCGGATTTGCTCGGTCCGCTGTAGACGCCGGCCGACAGATGCAGGTTGGCGAGATCAGCGGTCGTCGTCGCGTCGATGGGTCGGCCGGCCGCGTTGACGTATGCGGTTGTCAGGTCGCTCTGGGCCTGCTGCGCAGCGGCGTTCGTGATGTCGGTCGTGCCGGGCGGGAGCACCAGGCCGGGCGGGAAGCCGACGACGCTCGTGCCGGGCCACAGCCCCAGGCTGCCGTCCAATGTGCTGTTGCCCGTGTTGGTCACCGTCGATCCGGCGAGCACCGCGTTGTTGGCGGACGTCGCCAGCGGCACGGTCGGCACGATCGCAGCGAACGCCGGTCCGCCGAAGGCGAAAGGCAATGACGCGATGGCCAGCGCGACGAGCGCCGCGGCCGCAGCCGCAGACCGTGACGGGACCCGGCTCCGGCGGTGACGCCGCACCGGGGACAGCTCGAATGGACGAGCGGTTCGTGTGCTGCCCTCCGAGCTCGACATTGCGGCTTCGGACGACTGACCCGGGCGCTTGCCCATGACCGCTCCAGACAACATTTTCATTGCGGACCGACGGGAGGCCCACCTATTCATCGGTAGCATTTCACTGGAACTGAAGTGCCAATATCGCGATCGTTGATTGTCAGATGATCAGGTCGCCGTAGAGCATCCACCGATGGGCCTCGCCGTCGCATGTCTGGATCACGAGGCGCGCCGCGTGATCGCCGCCCTGATCCTGTCTCAGGAGTGCGCTGACCGTGGCGGCGTTGGTCGGCGTGCCAGTCACATCCACCACCATGTCGTCGCGGACCTCGACGTACGCTCGGCCGACGATGCGATACGACGCGCTGCCGGTCGCGTCGGCGACGGTGACGACAGCGCCGTCGGCGAGATCCGGTATCGCTGCGAACGCTCCGCCGTGCGATGTGTGATGGCCGGCGAGCCACAGCGTCCCGCTCCCGCCGGCGCGCGTCGTCAGCACGGTGTTGGCGGCAACATCGGTGACCCACGTCGCCTCACCCGCGTCCATCTGAACCTGGCCACCGCCGTAGACGGGGCACGCGTATGAGATCGACGGAATCGACATCGTCGCGATTGCGCCGGCGACGTCGGTCCGGCAGGTGGAGGCGTTGGTGAACGGAACCGGAGCGTCCGAAGTGGTGTTGACGACGGTCTCTGGCGGAACGATTCGAACCGCGGGGGCGAGCCGCGACGAGTCGATGCTCGCTTCGATCGCGACCGTGCCGATGGGGTGCGCATCTGCAGCAGCCGAATGGGTGAGGGGCGCGGTGACGAGACAGGCTGCGCACGCGGCCGCCCTCGTCGACGTGCGGAGCAATGAAGTCACTGCAGACAAGAAGTGCGAACCCTTCCATCGATGACGCCGACGGAGTGTCGATGTCATGCATTGGATAGGGGTGGGTTCGCTGGTGGCTCCTCGCTGGACAAGCGACCAATGACGTCCAGCGGATCACGGCTTCCGTTCTCCGCTCACGAACGTATCGATCCTCAGCCGGCCGAGAGGGCGGAACGCGTCGAATGAGCCGTACAGCTCATGGCATCTTGACCGAATCCACACGAGCAGTCGGCCAGGGGTGGCCGCCCGCGGGCGGGGATCAGCCTCGCGTCAGGCAGACGAGGTGGCGTGACGCCGTTGGGTGCCGTCGAGCGCGAGCAGACGGTCGGCCGGTAGCGGCCGTGACCAGAGATAGCCCTGACCGAAGCCGCACCCGAGGCGCCGCAACTGATCGCGCTGGGCGTCCGTCTCGACACCTTCGGCCAGCACTCGTAAGTCGAGCGCGCAGCCGAGGCTGACGACTGCCGCGACGATGGATGTCGCCTGCGTGTCCTGGCCCAGACCGGCGACGAAGGAGCGGTCGATCTTGATCGTGTCGATCGGCAGTTGCTGCAGGTAGCTGAGCGACGAGTAGCCGGTTCCGAAGTCGTCGAGTTCGATGTCGACACCGATGGACTTCAGCGCCGTGAGCGTCTTGGTGGCGCGGGCGATGTCCATCAACGCGGTCTCGGTGATCTCGAGGTTCAGCAAATGCGCATCGATCGAGGTCTCGTTCAACGCGTCGCGGACCTGACGGGCCAGATCGGCGTCGTAGAGCTGAACGGTCGAGAGGTTCACGGCGACGAAACGGCTGGCCATCGCATCCGATGCGGCGTGCCACGCCTTCAGCTGCGACAGCGCTTCGCGCAGAACCCACCGACCGATGGGCACGATCAGACCGGTCTCCTCGGCGAGGTCGACGAAGTGATCGGGGTACACGAGTCCGCGCTGCGGGTGGTTCCAGCGGATCAGCGCCTCGTAGCCGAGCACCTGATCGGTGTGGAGATCCACCACGGGTTGGTAGTGCAGGCAGAACTCGCTTCGCTCGAGCGCACCGCGAAGCGCGGTCTCCAGCTCCATCCGTTCCGTCGCTCGCGCCCGCAGTGCCTGATCGGCGACGACGATCCGTGCTCGTCCCCTGTCCTTGGCTCTGTACATGGCCGCGTCCGCCTCGCCGAGCACGCTCTCGACCTCGGCGCCGATCGGGACTTCGGCGACGCCGATGCTGACGGTGATGAAGATTTGGCGCTCGCCGATCGAGAAGGTTCGCTCGCACAGTTCGATCAGGCTCGTCGCCCGATCGAGCGCCCGCGACATGTTGCCGACGCCTTCGCACAGGATCACGAATTCGTCGCCACCGAAACGGGCGACCGTGTCCGTCTGCTCGGCCCACGAACTGAGGCGCTCACCGATTGCAATCAGCAGATCGTCGCCGGCAGCGTGGCCCATGCCGTCGTTGATGATCTTGAACCGATCGACGTCGATGAACAGCACGGCTGCGCATCCCGGCACTCGGTGAGCGATCAACGCTTCCAGTCGACGCTCGAACAGGATCCGGTTGGGCAGCCCGGTCAGCGGGTCGTGCAACGACTGATGGGCCAGTGCTTCTTCGGCCTCCTTGCGGTCGGTGATGTCGAGGACAGCACCCACCGTCGTGCCTCCGGGGGTGCTGTCGGTGTGTGCGCTCACCCACCGCACTTCGCCAGTCGGAAGCGCGATCCGGTGCTCGATCTGGGCGATCGAGTTTCCCGTCTGACGCGCCTCCCAGATGGCCTGTCGGATGCGCAGGCGGTCATCGGGATGGACCACACCGAGGTAGGTCGAGTCATCGGGGATCGTGGCCGGGTCGACGCCGAACATGCGGTACAGCTCGGCCGACCACACGTGCTGACCCGTGATCGGATCTCGGTCGAGGCTGCCGAGCTTGGCGACGCGTTGGGCCTCGGCCAGCCGGTCGCGGTCCTGCGCCAGCGTGCGTTCGAGCGTCTTGCGATCGGTGATGTCACGTGCGATCGCTGCCGCTGCGATCGGATTCCCCGAGGTGTCGAGGACCGGCGATGCCTTGACCGAGACCTCGATCAGGTTGCCATCGCGATGTTTGCGGACGGTGTCGTGGCCATGGAACGGTCGGCCGGCGCGCATCCGCTGGAGCACCTCGGTCTGTTCCTGGAGGAGGTCGTCGGGGTAGAGCAGACGCACGTTGCGGCCGAGCACCTCGCTTGTCGGGTAGCCGTACAGCGCGACCGCACCGCCGTTCCACGACGTGATCGCTCCGTCGAGGTCGGTGCCGTAGATCGCGTCAGTGGAGGATTCGACGATGCTCGACAGCCGACGGTTGGCCGCTTCCGATGCGAGCCGCTCGGAGATGTCGGTCGTCACCCCCACCATGCCCGTCACGACGCCATCCGCGTCGCGAATCGGTGTGTTCGTGACGAGGATCGGGAAACGTGAGCCGTCGCGGCGGTGCGACCAGAGGTCGCCGGTCCACGTCTCGCCTTGCGCGGCACGGGACATGATCTCGTCGACGAGTTGTGTGGGCTCGAACGCGGTGACCGTGAGGATGTCGCGGCCGAGAACCTCGTCCGCGGTCCAACCGAAGATGCGCTCCGACGCCTCGTTCCAGTGCAGGATTCGTCCGGCGAGGTCGGTTGCGATCACGGACTGGCCGACGACCCCGAGCAGCAGCGCTTGGAAACGCACTGAGTCCTCGGCCGCTCGTTGTTCCGTCACCTCGCGCAGCACGGTGACGACACCGTGGGCAGACGCGTTGGCGGCGTGACGTAACGGGTACGAACTCGCTTCGACCCAGCTGACGGTGCCGTCGGCCAGAGGCATCTTCATCAACTGGTTGCGGACCGGCTGGCCGGTCGTGAAGCATCGAAAGCCGGGCCGCTGTTCGGGCAGCAGCTCGCGACCGTGATCGTCGAGTGGTGTCCAGCCGACTTCACCGGACCGACGCCCGACCGGTGATGCCTCGCCGATGCCGAAGATCTCGCCGGCGCGGCGGTTCATCGACAGGATCGTTCCGTCGCCGCTCTGCACGACGACACCTTCGCCGAGGGCTTCGACGATCGACCGGTAGTGCTGGTCACTGTGCGGTAGGCGACCGTCGGGTTCGCAATGGGCGACGGCGTAGGCGATCGAGCGGACGAGGCGTCCGTCGTGCACGTCGGCATCGGTCAGGTAGTCGCGAGCGCCGCGCCGGAAGAACTCCAACTCGTTGTCGGCGTCGGCGACATCGGTGAGGACGATGACCGGCTTCGCGGACACGATCGACAGCAACTGATCGAGGTCGCGGAGAGCGTCTGGTGTGTCCGAACCGGCCCACAGCAGGATGCAGTCGACGGTGGTGCAATGTGGCGCGGCCTCGGCCACGGTCGCGGCGACGACGACTTCGACCGTCCGCTCACCGGCTGACTCGCCGAGTCGTTCGAGGACCATCGGCCGTTCGGCCGGCCCCATGATCAACAGCGTTCGGATCATGTTGTGCCCCTGGCGTTGCCCAATCCGAGACTGGGTCCAGATAGGTATCGACACCACAGCGGAAAAGATGAGAAGAAATTCCCGTACATCAAAGGAAGCGCTTCGAACGTCGGGTCGTCACCGACGTTCGGCGGAGATTTCCGCCGAACCCGACGATGGTCGCTGAGTATTGCGTTTCCGTCCGCCGACCGGACCGCTAGATTGTGCTTCCCGTTCGGGGACGTAGCTCAGTTGGCAGAGCGCTACCTTTGCAAGGTAGATGTCGTGGGTTCGATTCCCATCGTCTCCACTCCAGGTCACATATTTTCGTGCGAACGAGATGGGCGCGATGCCTGCGAAGCCAGGTGGTCCGCGGGTCACGAGCAGCACCGCCGCGTCGGGTGTCCCTTCGTTCCAGGTCCCGTTTTCACGGTGACTATGATTCCTCCAAGGATCACGACGGACAACGAGGGGCGTCGCCGGATGAGGACAGATCGCTGGGGCCGCAACAATCCCGCGCCCGTCGGGCTACACAGAGCACGATGGGCTGCTGTTGGTGCCGCGATAGCTGTAGCGATGGGCGCCGGAGGCATTGGCCTGTTCGCGCAGGCCGCCTCGGCGCCATCCTCGCTGGTCCCGATCACGCCGTGCCGGCTGTTCGACACGCGGCCCGCGTCCGTCGTCGGAACGCGAACAACGCCTGTCGGTTCCGGAGAGACCTTCGTTGCCACGGCATGGGGCACCAACGGCAACTGCACGATCCCTGCGGGCGCGACTGGCCTGTCGTTGAACGTCGTCGCCATCAGCCCGACGGCATCCTCCTACCTCACGGTGTTTCCGTCCGATCAGCCGCGTCCACTGTCGTCGAGCCTCAATTGGATTGCCAACCAACCACCGACGCCCAATGGTGTGACGGTCGCGCTCTCCGCCGACGGAAAGGTGTCGTTCTTCATCAACGTCGGTGCGGTCGACCTTGCCGCCGACGTCGTCGGCTACTACCAAGCAGGCGGACTCGGCACACCCGGACCCAAGGGCGACAAGGGCGACCCGGCGCAGAAGCCGGCGCACGTGATCTGGGTCGCAACGAGCGGCGGCGACTTCACCACGGTGGCGTCAGCGCTGGCCTCGATCACCGACAACAGTGCGACGTCGCGCTACGTGATCAAGATTGGCCCCGGTACCTACACCGAACCGAACGGCATCTCGATGAAGGACTACGTCGACATCGAGGGCAGCGGCGAGAACGTCACCACGCTGACCGCCACGTCGTCCGCCTCGAACAGCGCCACGGTGAGCGCCACCGCGAACCCGTTGCACGCCGAGCTGCGGAACCTCAGTGTGGCGAACACCGGAGGCGGCCCTTCCGGCATCGGCATCTTGGTGCTGGGGACAGCGCCGACCGCAGGGCTGCGGATCACCGACATCACGGCAAGCTCGACCGGTGCTACTTCGGAGGGTGACGCCCTGAGGATCGACACCGCCAGCCCGACGATTGCAAACATCACGGCCAGCGCCTCGGCGAACGACGCGGTCGGCATCTCCCTGATCGCGGCGTCGCCCACGATCGACTCGGCGACGGTGACCATCTCCTCGAGCGCCTTCGGCTGGGGCATCCTGGCCATCTCGGGCTCCGCGGCGAGCGTCACTGATTCGACCGTGACCACCAGCGCCAATACCTATTCCATAGGCCTCCAGGCCAACGGCTCGTCGATGAAGGTGAGCCGCACGTCCTTCACCGCAAGCGGATCAACGAGCGTTTGGGGAATCTACGCGAACAGTGGAGCGTCGGTGACGTTGACCGACAGCTTCGCCAGCGGCAGCGACGGCGTCCAGCTCGTGTCCCCGTCCACGTTGATCGCCACCGGGTCGACGATCAGCGGATCGTTCCGGTCGATCGAGGCCGCCGTCAGCGGCGTCTCGGCCAAAGTCTCGCAGAGCACGCTGACAGGTGGCGCCGTCTCCGGCAATGGCTTCGCCTGCCACTTCAACGTTGACGAGAACGGCGTCGCGCTGGCCGATGGCTCGTGCGCCGGTTGATACCATTTTCGGAGCGGTTGTGAGGCTGTGACCAGGACGTCGACGGCGACATCTCTCGTTGCACGGTAGATGTCGATGATGCAGTCGAGTTCGTTGCGACAAGCGACCCTCGACTGCTCCATCAATTTCGCATCGAAGCTCCGGCTGTGACGCTCGACCGCGGCCGATCCGAAAGGATTTCCGGCTTCGGCGTCATCGGCGGGACCTCGGGCCGTCAAGGAGCGGACGCAGCGCCGCGTCATCCACCGCGTGTGGACTCCGAGGAATGGATGCAGCATGCAAGGCACAGATCAGGCCAGTTCCCACGATCGACGGGCGACGACCACGATCTCCCGATTGCTCACGGCGATCGCCGTGGCGATCGTCGGGTTGGTGATTCCGGCGGGTGCGAAGATGGCGTCGGCGGCGGCGGCGACGCTCACCAAGAACCTCGACTCGATCCAGGGCACTGGGTTCACCGGGCCGAACACCTTCCAGGCGGGGTCACTCGTCCGCTATCGCCTGCAGTTCCAGTGCTCATCGCTGTCCGAGCCCTGTGGCACCGGAACGATCACCGACGTCCTTGATCCCAACCTCGACTTCGTGCAGATCGTCCAACCGACCACCGGTGCGACGATCATCGGCTCGACGTGGGATGAGACCAGCCACACCGCCACCGTCAACCTGTCGAACTTCAACGACGGCACCACGAGCGAGATCATCCTCATCGCCCGCGTCAAAGCCACCGCTCCGGCCGGAACGATCCCCAACGACGCGACCATCGCTGTTCCCAACGCCGAACCATTGACGACGCCTGTCGTCGACATCGTCGTCCCGGCGTCCACGCCGACGTGGAACCTCACGAAAGCAAAGACGCATCCGACCAACGACCCGACCGTCGACTCGATCGTGACCTACCACGTCGAGTTGAGCGCCCCGTCGGTGATCGGCAACGAGTCGATCACCTCCGGAACGATCGTCGACAGCTTTCCGCCGGGTGCCGTCATCGTCGATGCCGACGGTGGCGTCGTCGACTACACGAACCACACGATCACGTGGACGGTCGGGCCACTCGCGCCGAACGAGGATTACGTCGCCGACGTCAAGCTGACGTATCCGAGCACGCCCCGCGTTGCTGGTGAGCCGGCGTTCACCGCAGCTCAGATCGTCATCAACAGCGTCGCCGGCAGCTTCAACTACGCCGACGGCTCGTCCGGCACGTTGAAGGACAATTCGCGCGTCACACTCGCTGCTCCGGTCGACTCGATCGAGACCAGCAAGTCCGGTTCCGACACCGAGAACCCGGACAACGTCACCACGTGGTACATCGTGGGCACGAACACCGGTAACTCGACCCTGGTCGGCCCCGTGGTGACCGACACGCCATTGCCGGCTGGGATCAGCAACTACTTCATCTCCTTCGAGCACCCCTACAACGTGTCCGTGCCGGAGACACCGGAGACCTTCGAGCAATTGATCGGTGGCGTGTGGCAGCCCCTGGCCACGTGGACGTCCGGCGACGTCTACTACGGCTGGGGCCGGCACTACCTCAACCCGGCTGCGACCGGCGTGAGAGCACGGCCGACGAGCGGTACCGCTGCACCCGGCGAGGTGTTCGGAACGATTCAACTCTCGGGAACCGTCGACGCGTCGGTCGGTACATCCATCGAGAACTGCGCCGTCAGCACCACGGCGACGCTCACCTCGAACAATCCGTGCTCGACGACCGTGGTGACTTCGCCGGTCGCCGCGATCGCGATCTCGAAGGCGCATGCCTACCCCGACTCGTCCGCGGGGGCGATCACTCCGGGAACCGTCTTCGAGTGGGCCTTCGCCTTCAACGCCGACGCGACGAAGGGCACCGTCCAGAAGTTCACGGTTGCCGACACACTGCCCAAGGAATTCAGTTTCGTCGCCGTCGACTGTGTCGCGACGTACGGCTTGGGTGGGGGTTTCGACCAGACCCTTGCCTCGAACTGCGCGAACATCAATCACCTGGTCAACGAGGCCGATTTCCCCGCTCCGACGATCACGCCGAACATCGACGGTGCCGGCGCAACAGGCTTGAGCTGGTCGGTGGACCTGACCAATGGCCACTTCGGGATCACCCAGGTCCCGCAAACCGACGCGTTCATCATTCGTCTGAAGGTGCGCGTCAACGACGGGGTGTCGGTGGGCAGCTACACGAACACAGCGACCTTCGTCAGCGACATGCCGCTCGAGTGCAATCAGTTCTCGATCACTGGCACCGACACCCACGACTACCTCGGCAACGGCACGGGCACCGTCGATCCGACCTGCAACGCCACCGACAATGTCGATGTGGCCGCAGCCGCGATCATCGATTCGTCGAAGTGGGACAGCGGCGCAGTGGGACAGTCGTTCGTCGACGAGACCACCGGTCAGCCCAGTGCTTCGTGCCCCGACGACGGCGGCGGATACACCCGCTACCCGTGTGTTGCGCAGACCACGCCGGGCGGCCCGTTCAGCTACCGGTTCCACCTCAAGAACACGGGCAACGTCGTCGCCACGAACTACGTCATGTACGACATCCTGCCGTACGCCGCTGACACCGGAGTCACCCAGTTGCTCGGCGGCCAGCAGCGCGGCAGCGACTGGCAGCCGAACCTCACCGGGCCGATCCAGATCCTCGATCAGGCTGCCGGTGCCAACGCGACGGTCCAGTACAACCTGACCACGAACCCGTGCCGCCCCGAGTTGAACAAGGGGGCGAACGACGGCGTCTGGCAGGCGTCGTGCGACAACACGTGGTACACCGCCGCCCAGATCACCGATTGGACAACGGTTCGCAGCTTCCGGCTGTCGGCCTACCAACCCGTCGGCGGCGCCTCACCGGCGTGGAACCCACTCGACACGATCGATCTGCAGGCCGACATGAAGGCGCCGCTGTCCGCGCCGACGTCGACCACCAGCCCGCTGGCTCTCTCGATCGCCTGGAACTCACTTGGTCACCGTGAGTTCCGCCTGAATGCCAACGGATCGACCGATCGTCTCCTCGCGTCAGAGCCACGCAAGGTCGGCGTGATCATCCCGTTCGTGGTCCCCGACGCATACGCCGTCGGTGACTACGTCTGGTACGACACGAACCACGACGGACTGCAGTCAGCGGGTGAGGCGGCCGTCAAGGGTGTCACAGTTGATCTCGTCAACCCCGACGGCACACCCGCGCTCGACGCCAACGGACAGCCCGTTGCCTCGACCACGACGGACGCCAATGGGCACTACGTCTTCGACAACCTTCCCGCTGGGACCTACAAGGTCGTGTTCTCGAACCTGCCCGCCGGATTCGTCACGACGACGCAGAACAACGCCGGCAACCAGACGGCGACGAACGACAGCAACACACCCGCCGGCGCGGCGGGCTCGGCGACGACGCCATTGTTCAAGATCGGTGCGGGCCTGTCCGGCATGACGGCACCGGTCAAGAGCGACGGCGTGGTGATCGCTGTGTCGATCAACCGCACCATCGATGCCGGTCTCGTCCAGTCGATCACCGACCCCGCGCTGACCACGACGGTTTCGTCGCAGACGCCGGCCTACGGGTCGACCCTGTCCGACAGCGTCGTCGTCACCAACACCGCAGGCGCGTCGATGGATGGGACGTGGACCCTGCTCGGTCCCGTTGCCCCGGTGAGCGGTTCGTGCGCAACGGCGTCATGGGCCGGCGCGGCAACATTCGACTCGGGCACGTTCCCCGTGAAAGGTGACGGCACGTACAAGACCTCGTCGACGAAGCCACTCGTCGCAGGCGGCTGCTACACGTTCGTCGACGGCCTGCCGGCGACGGCAACGACAACGGCCGTCAAGACAACGACACCGGGCCTGGTCTCGGAAACGGCGTTGATGGTGATCACCTACTCCGTCGGCGACTACGCCTGGTACGACACGAACGGCAATGGCATCCAGGACACCGGTGAGCTGCCGGTCAAGGGCGTGACCGTGAAGCTGCGCGACTCGACTGGCGCAGCGCTGAGTACGACCACCACCGACGCCAACGGTCTGTACCACTTCGACAACTTGCCAGCCGGGACGTACTCGGTGGCGTTCTCCAACCTGCCGACCGGCTACCAGTTCACGGGTCAGTCGCTCAGCGGCTCGACACCACAGAACGACTCGAACCCCGACACCTCGACCGGCGTCACGCCGACGTTCGTCCTCGGGGCTCCGGCGGGCGGAAACCACGTCACCGCATCGATCCCAGGCGACAACGTGACTGCGCCGTTCATCGACCGCACGATCGACGCCGGCATCCTCCGCCTCAGCACTCCGGCACTCACGACCACGATCTCGTCGCAAACGACGACGGTCGGGTCGACCCTTTCCGACAGCGTTGTCGTCACCGGGACGAATGGTGCGGCGACCAGTGGATCGTGGGCGTTGCTCGGCCCCGTCGCCCCCGGCGAGGGTGTGTGTGGTGCTGTGTCGTGGGCCAAGGCTGCAACGTTCGACTCGGGGACGTTCGACGTCACCGGCGATGGGACGTACCCGACCCCATCGACGAAACCGCTCACGGTTGCCGGCTGCTACACGTTCACCGACTCGCTCGAGGCAACCGCGATCACGACTGCGACGAGCACCACTCCGGGCATCGTCAGCGAGACGGCACTCGTCAGTGCCCTGACGCCGACCTTGACCACGGTCATCTCCAACCAACAGGCCGGTCTCGGCGCGCAGATCTCCGACACGATCAACGTCACCGGAGGAGCGGGCTCATCGCTCGATGGAACCTGGACCTTGCTCGGGCCCGTGGCACCTGCCGACGGCAGCTGCGCCTCGGTCACGTGGGTCGGTGCTCCGACAGTCGCGACAGGCTCGTTCACGGTGACCCTCGTCAAGGGCTCCGGAACGACCACGACACCGGCGATGCCGCTGAAAACGGCGGGCTGCTACACGTACACCGAGAGTCTGACCGCTTCGGCGGGCACGAACGCCGTGCCGACGACGAAGCCCGGTGTCGTCAGCGAGACGACCGTGATCGGCCGCAACGTTCCGACCGTGGTCACCACGACGTCGGCGCAGAGCGCGTCGATCGGTGTCACGCTCACGGACGACGTCGTCGTGACGAACACCGCGGGCCACGACATCGCAGCAGTGTGGACGCTTTTCGGTCCCGTCCCGCCGGTGACCAGCGGCTCCTGCGTAGGCGTCAACTGGGCAGCTGCCGTGGTCTTCGACTCCGGAACGCTGGCGATCAGCGGCGACGGCACCTACACGACATCGGCGTCGAAGAAGCTGGTGGCTGCCGGTTGCTACAGCTACGCCGAGACGCTGCCCGCAACGACGAACACTGCAGCCGTGAACGCGCAGGCGGGAGTCGCTTCGGAGACGTCGCTGATCGCGTCGTACTCGGTCGGTGACTTCGTGTGGATCGACGCCAACCACAACGGCATCCAGGACGCCGGCGAAGCGCCGGTGCCAGGTGACAAGGTCACGCTGTTCGACGCGGCCGGCAACGTCGTCGCGACGACCAGCACCGACGCCAGCGGCCACTACCACTTCGACAACCTGCCGGCTGGCGACTACCACGAGACGTTCGGCCTCCCCGCTGGATATCGGTTCACCACACCGACAACGGGTCCGGACCGCACCGTCGACTCGAACGTCGACGGGATGGGCACGACGGCGACGTTCACGCTCGGACCGCCGGCTGCGTCGAACAACGTGACACCGTCGATCCCGGCTGACACGGTGACGGCACCGTTCATCGACCGCACGATCGACGCCGGCATCTACCAGCCCGTGTCGGTCGGAGACTACGTGTGGATCGACGTCAACCGCGATGGTCACCAGGACTCCAGCGACATCCCCGTCGCCGGCGTCACGGTCACGCTGTACCGGGCCGATGGCGTCACACCGGTCACGATCGATGTCGACGGCAACCCCGTCGCACCGCGAACGACGGATGCGAACGGCAAGTACGGATTCGGCAATCTGCCGCCCGGGCAATACGTCGTCAAGTTCAGCGGCCTGCCGAACGGCTTCAGCGTGACCACGTCACAGGACACGCCCGCAGCGCCGACCGATTCCAACGGCGTGACGGCAACCAGCGTCGTGCTGGCCGGAGGACAGGCTGATCTCACGCTCGACCTCGGCCTCGTGTCGATCGACCTCTCGCTGTCGAAGTCACTGTTGTCAAGCGGCCCGTTCGTGGCCGGCACGGCGACGACCTTCGTTCTCACACCGCACAACAACGGCCCCGTCGACGCACTACCCGGCTGGTCCGTGACCGAGGTCGTGCCGGACGGGCTCCGACTCGTCTCGATGACTGGCACCGGCTACTCCTGCGACGGCGTGACGTGCACCGCGATCGCTGGTCTGGCCAGCGGCGCGGACGGCCCGGTCATCACCGTCGTGGCCACCATCGCGTCGGCCCTGCCAGGCTCGCTGCACAACGTGGCATTCATCAGCCCCGGGCCGGGCGAGGTCAACGAGACCAATCCGCTCGTGGTACCGACCACATCGACCGACACGTCGGCGACACCCACCGACAACGATGCGCAGGCATCGCTGACGATCGTCAGCGCGATCGAATCGCTGCCGACCACCGGCACGGCGTCGATCGTCGAGCTCGCCCTCGCCGCGTGGTTCCTCGCGGCGGGTTCCCTGATGGTGACGGTGAGTCGCCGGCGACGTTCGGTCGCGAGGAGGTAGTTCGACGAACTCGTCCACGCGGTGGCGGCCCGCTCGCATCACCCGAATCGAATGATGCGCAACCCGTGCGATCGCTTCAGAGTGGATGCAGGGACATTGGGCCGCAACTGGTCCGTGATCCCGCTCGTTCACTTCGTCTCAATTGCAGGAGGAGACCATGAAGGCAGCCACCACAGGCTTGGATCGTCGACGAGAACGCTCGGCCCGGACCCAGTCAGACATCATCGATGCGTGGGTCTCGGTCGTCGAGTTCGGAGACCTGTCACCCACCGGCGGGCAGGTCGCGCACCAAGCCGGCATCGGACTGCGGACGGTGTTCGAGCACTTCGGCTCGATGCGATACCTGGCGACGTCGGCCGTGTCGCGCGAGTTCGGTCGGTTCACCTCCGACACGGTCGGTCCCGTCTCTGTCCAAGCCAGCCTCAAGCGGCGCGTCGGAATGCTCGTGGCGACCCGAGCCGTGCTGTACGAAGATCTGACGATGGTGCGCCGCGCGGCCGAGGTTGCAGAGCTCGACGACGTGATCGGCACGTTCGAGGCCGCCTGTGCCCTGGCGGCCACCGACTTGTTCGCTGCTGAACTGCCAGGCTGCGGAACTCGCAGCGGCGACGCCGCGCGTGAGGCGGTCGCCGTCGTCAGCAGTTGGGCCCATTGGAACCAGCTGCGCTATCGGCGCCGTCAATCGGTCGCCGTGGCGACGGCCATCACCGTGTCGGCACTTGCGGCAATCGTCGGGTGATGGCCTGATCCCGCATCATTGCGGTGTCCCGTCGTGGCCGTCGGCCCACGGTCGCTCGGTGTCCTGCGTGGCCCGCGCCCGGGCGATCGCCTGCTCGATCGACTGACGTCGCGCAGCGGAGAGGCGCCGGCTGAGTTCGAGGTACGTGCGCAGTTCGACGACGACATCGGCGAACTCGTCGGAGCCGAGCGCGGCTTCGTCGGCCGCGATCTCGGCGCGGGTGCGTTCGCGCTCGATCGAGGTTCGTTGACAGATCCCGGTGGCGAGCAGTTCGTCGAGGCGCACGATGTCATACCCGTGATCGCGGATCGCGCCGATGATGGCCGGCAGTGCGGCGACCGTGTTGGTGTGAGATCCGCCGTCGTGGATGAGCATCAGGTAGCCGGGATGCAGGCTGCGGGCGACGTTGGCAACGATTTGTTGGGACGAGATCCGTGGCATCGCAGAGTCGTGGAGATCGACCGACGTGAAGACGTTGGCCATCGACAGCCGTTCGAGTTCGCGCTGGATGACGGCGCCCTGCGTCAGGCCGGGTGAGCGGAAGTAGCGAGGTCGGTAACCGAGGATCGAATCGAACAGATCCTGGGCCGGTGAGATCTCGGCTGCGATGCCGGCGGGGCGATACGTGGCATGAGTCAGGCTGTGATTGCCGATGCCGTACCCGCGATCGAGCACCTCGCGACCAACATCGGGGAAGGCCGCGAGGTTGTTGGCGACCATGAAGAACTGGATCAGACCGCCGTCTGTCTCCAGCCCTGCGTCGCGCATGTGGTTCATCATCGTCTGCGTGTTGCGCGGCCACGGCCCGTCGTCGGAGGTGATGGTGACGATCTTGGGCCCAGTCGGGTCGCCGTCGCGGATCAGATCACCAGGCCGCCACAGCTGCGGCCACCAGACCGGTGCGTGACTCTGCGGCGGCTGGAGCCGTTCCGCCTGTTGAGCTGCGGTCGCGGACTGCGACAGCGAGGGTGTGTCTGTCGCCGAGGTCGCCGTCCCGAACGGATCGATGCTCGCTGCGACGCCCAATGAGCCGGCGGCCGCGATCTTCAGTATCTGGCGACGCGACAGCGCGCGTCCCATCGATTTCTCGTCGTGGTGCATCCTGCCCCCGTCTGGCGGTGCCCGCGCACCTGCACTTCAGACGGACGAGAACGACGATGGTGACGCCCAGATGTCAGATCCATCGACAAACTGTTCCGCGGTCAGTCGAGGAGCAGGCCCAGCGATCGGGCCGTGGCGACCGCCTCGCTGCGAGTCGACGCCCCCAACTTTTGGTAGACGGAGTGGGTCTGCGTCTTGACGGTGTTCGGTGATCGATGGAGCGCGCCGGCGATCTCGGGGATCGTCAGATGTGAGCGGAGGTAGCTGAGGACGCGCATCTCCGAGGCCGTCAACGTCTCGCCGACCGCAGTAGGGGTCGGATCTCCTGTGCGCAGCCTGGACAACACTTCGGACAGCTGCAACGCCGTGCCGTTCGCGGTGGGATATCGGTCGCGAACCAATCGAGTGGCTTCGAGGCCGAGGAGTTTGGCCAGGCCGAGATCGCCGAGCCAGGTGCTGACCCGGGTCAGCACGATCACCGCCATCAGGCGCCGCATCCGACCGCCATCACCGAGGTCGATCATCTTCCGGCGGGCGATGGCCAACTGCCGTGCGGCGCGAGCGCTGTCCCCGGCGTGCATGGCGTACCAGGCATGGGTGGCATCGACGCTGAACACCATCGGGTTGTCGAACAGCCGATGCCGTTCGAGTTCGTACAACGCAGCATCGAGGAGCGGCTGGCCGTCGCTCCAACGCCCTGCCTCGGCTGCGAGTTCGGCCAGCATCCCGAGTCGGAGCGCGTTCATGTACCCGAATTGCGCGGCTGCCGGCGCAATGATTCGAAGCATCTGCTCGGCCTCCGCCGGATGTCCGTGTGCTCGCGCTTTGACTGACTTCCCCAACAGTTCAGCGACCCAGAAGGCGTCGAAACGCCCGACTTCGTCGACCCGTTCGGGCCCGGCGTACGGCTCGAAGCCGAACGCGTTTCGCAAGCGATGCGCGATCACCGATGCGTTCGCAGAACCGTCTGGCATCGGTCCGACGTCGGGGCGGTCAGCCAGTTCGAGCCAGAAAGGCAACGTGCGCAGATCGCCCTCGGCAGACAGCAGCACGAGTTCGCAGATGGCGATGATCGGGTCTTCGGTCGCGTCGGCGACGGTGAAATGGTTCAACCATCGCCGCACCGTCGCGGAATCACCGTTCATCACCAGAGGCGAGCATTGGGCGAAGACGAATATCGCCGTTCGCTTCTTGTCACCGATGCGCGTGAGATATTGAAACGCCCGATCGAGATCGCCGGCGTCGCGACACATCGCCGCCGCCCGCTTCGCAAGCCGCACGCGACGATTCGGATCGCGCCGTTCGAGGTGACCGAGCAGATGGTCGCGTAGCAATGCGTGCAGCCGAATCTCGATATCGCCGGCGACCTTCGTGGTGAGGACCATCGGCAGCCGCTTCCCGATCAGGGACGTCACCATCCAACCGACGTCGTCACGAGCGAGGATTCGTTGCAACGCTGACGACGTCACGGGTTCGATCGCGGCGATGTCCTCGATGAGCTCGAGTTCTGCCGCCGACAGATCGGACAGGAGTTCCTCGTCGATGTAGTCGCCCACGCTCCACGACGTTCGTTGTGCAGCCGAATTGCCGCCGGAGGCCAGATAGGCGAAGCGGACTCCGGTCGGCCAGCCCCCCGTCTGCGCCAACGCCCGATCAACCGTGATGGGCCTTCCGCCGTGATCGAGGAGCGAGCCCATCTCATCTCGATCGAACGTCAGGTCGCCCTCGTCGAGGATCAGCGTCGAGTTGTCCGACAGCAGGCGCGCCAGGCGCAGATGTTCCATCGAGCGGCCGACCAGTACGAGCTGACCTCGTGACGGCCACAGACGGCACAATCCCTGCAGCACCTGGACGGCGTCTGCACTGGTCAACTCGTGCACGTCGTCGATCACCAGCGTGACGTCCGTGTCCGCCAACGCGTCGATCAGGTTCGGAAGGATCGTTCGGAGCCAGTCGGGTGACGAAGCCGAAGCAAGGCGTTGGATCGCGATCGGCAGATCGATCTGCGCGGACAGAGCGTTGACGAGCCTGAGGCCGAATCGGTGGACGCTGTCGTCGATCTCCGTGAGCGCGATTCTGACGACGGGGCGCCCCGCGATCGTCGAACACCATTGATCCATCAGCGTGCTCTTGCCATAGCCGGCACCGGCTCGAACCAGCACGATCCGGCATCGCTGAGATTCGGTCAGGCGCCGGATCAATCGGGTTCTGCGGATGGTGGGCGGATGGTGTTCCTGACTCACTTCGACGTCCCCCCGGACGTCGGCATCCGCACGCGGTGGTGAACGGAGCACCGATGTGTCGCCGTGCTGTGCCACGAGCCGCCGTTCCAGAGACATCGTGACATCCGACCAGCCAACCGCAGACTTGATCGCGGGAAATCACCCGAATCGGATGAAAGCGGTCACGGGAAGTCCCCGCAGACTGCACTGCTCCGGCACGGATCGCGCTTTCTCCCCGCGTGTCTGCGCCACCGGCCCTTCATTCACGAGTCGTCACGACGACACCCCCCACCAATGAGCAGGAAGTTGTGACCATTCGAATCAACGGCGCGGTCCTTCGCGCATCCGCAGCCACCGCGCTCGCGGCGCATCAACGCATCAGATCCTTGATGTGCACTGCGGCGGTGGCCATCGTCGCCGCGACGGCAACGCTCACGCTGACCGTTCCCGACCTGGTGGCAGCATCCTCACCAACCCCCGCGGCCGCGGCCAATGAGATCAACGGACGCGTCTGGAAAGACGTCGACGCCGACGGTGTCAACGATCCGAGTGAACCCGGATTGAACGGGATGACCGTCACCCTGTTCAACGCCGCGAACGTTCAGGTCGGGCAGACGACGACGCCCGCTTCGGGCCTCTACTCGTTCTCCGGCCTGAGCGCCGCCGACGGACCGTTCCGGGTGACCATCGTTCGTGACGCGACCGTGTGGCCGGATCCGTCGAACTGGACGATCTCGGCCGCGCCGTTCCCCGGCTACACGGGAGCCGATCAGGACTTCATCCTCACCGGCGCCGCAATCCCCACCGGTCAAGCTGCTGGCATCGCGCCCGGGCAATCGGTCGACGCGGCGATCCGGCCCCGCGTCGAGCTCGGCCTCGGATTCTTCGGACCGGGACAGATCGACGGGTCGGGGCCGTTCAACACCACCGGCACCTGTGCCTCACCCACCGCGTCGGCACCGCCCGGCGATGATTGCGGCGATTCGAACGGCCAACTCCGTACCGGCGACACCCTCACCACGATCTGGTCAGTGACTGCCGACAACTTCGAACCCGGAACATCGAGTTGGGGTGACGTCTACTTCGACCAGGTGATCACCCCGACCGCGGGTGCGATCGTCACGTTCAGCCAGATCCCGGCCTCGTGCCTGGCCCCACCGCAGGGCACCGGGGGCACCGGCAGTCCCGCGTCGGCGATCCTGCTGAACACACCCGCGGCGGGTCAGACGACGTTGCGCTGCAACCTCGGACCGTTCGCCGAAGGGCAGCAGGAATCGGTCACGACATCGATGAAGCTGTCGGCGCTGTCCCCGAACGGGTCGTCGTTCTCGACCGGCGAACGGGTGTACATGCAGGGCGACCGGGCCATCCCGCAGACCGGTCCGTCGGTGGGGCCGATCATCGGCTCGGCACGACCCGCGTACGACTTGGTGAAGTTGCCGTTCCGCAACGCCGACCAGCAGATCCAGTGCATCGACACCGACGGCGTCCCGGCAACCCCGTGCGAGAACCTGAACGGCTACAACACCTACTTCCTGATTCGCATCACCCAGGAACAGAAGGTCGGCGTCGAAGCGATCCAGCAGCCGATCGTGATGAACGACATCCTCACTGCGAACAAGGCCGATGGCGTCACGCCCTACCCAGGTTTCGAGTTCTATTTCCTGGGCTGCCTGCCGAACCCCACCACCGGTTGGGGCGACGCGGTGTTCGGCGCCGACACGATCAACGCTTCCCCCACGTATGCGTGGCCCACCGAACACGTGGCGAACTCCGGAACCTGTACTCGCACCCGGTCGACTCCGACCGACAACACGTCGCAGTACTCGCTGTCGATCAGCGGTGCCGATCTGTCCGCGACACGCTTTCCGACGCGCACCATCGGCGGCCAGGATCTGACGGCGGGACCGTTCATCGACATCGAGCAACGCGTCCAGGTGTTCATTCCGTTCCGCACCATCGACGCCGCCGACGGCACCGTCAACGGCAACGGGCAGATTCAGCTGTCGAACAAGCTCGGCGGGTTCGACCCGACCAGCGCATCGGGCGGGTCGAACTACGGTGCCGGGGTCGAGCCGGGCTACTGCACCGCCGACGGAACCAGTTGCGACCTGATGTCCAACGGCAGTCGTTCGAACAACGCAGTCGGTCCGACCACGTTCACGTTGTCGACGACGGGCGCGATGTCGAAGTACGAGGTGTACCGGGTCGACAACTGGTCGAGCTGGACGACCAGTCCGGGTGCGGCGACTGGCCATGATGGTGCTGGAATGATCGAAGCGTCCGACTATGCGGCGGGCATGGTCAGCTTTCAGAACAACGGCGGCGCGGCATTGGTGAACCCGGGAGTCTGCGACGTCTTCGACAACACCGTGTTTCAGCTGGCCACCGCCGACCACGTCCGGATCGCGGGCGCGATATCACTGACCCCGGCGATTGCTGCCGCAACGTACGCGTACATCTCGCGCTACAACGGCCTCGACGGCAGCTACAGCTCGGTGTTCTCGCAAGCGTGGCCGGCCAACTGGCGCGTCGAATACGCCCACGTCCCGGTCGTGGGTGACGACCCGCTGTACAACGCTGCCCGTGTCGCCGCCTCCGGCGTGATCGACTCCACCATCTACCCGGGTGTCGACACCTACTCCACATCGACCGGTCGCTTCGAAGGCGTGTGGAGCGGACAGAAGGCGGCACGGTGCAATGACGCCAGCGCGCCCGACGGCTGGTTCACGACTCCCGCGTCGGTACCCGGCGGCATCGACGCGATCAACGCCGTGCGTGCGGTCCCGGTCGATCCGACGTTCTCGATGCCGCCGTCCGGCTACGCGCGCCTGCTGGTCCCGATGAAGATCCGGGACACGTTCAGCGGCGGCCCGCACACCGGTGAAGCCATCCCGGCGGGAACCGTCGACGCGAACTACGGCCTGGTCAAGGCTGACAACGTCGCATTCAACGGTGGGGGGAGTGCCGGCCAGTGGCGCAACCCGGCGTACGTGCCGTCACCGCTGTTCAACGCCGGCGACGGCGATCGGGTCACACTTGTCCGGTTCTCGACACGCATTCAAAAGCACACCATTAGCCCGGCAACCGCTGTCGGCGCGACGACATCGGTCATTGCCGGGACACCGATCGTGTGGGAGATGATCCCCGCCGTTCAGACCACGCTCGTCCCATCGACGCAGATCGCCGGCAACGTGCGCGTCATCGACGTGCTGCCGCCGAACACGACGTACAACGCGGCATGTACCACCGCGCTCAACAACACACCTTCGACCGTCACGATCCTGCCAGCGCTCGTCGAAGCGAACACCGGACTGAACGGTGCGCAGGTGGGCTCCACCCGGCTCACGTACCAATTGGGTGACCTTCCGGTCAACGTCGCGATCCCGCCGATCCGGGTGTGCACCGACACGAACGCGCTCGCCCCGAACGGGACGGCCGTGACGAACTACAGCGAGGTCCGCGCCGACGGCGACATCACATCGCTGACGATGCGATCCGACGACCACACGATTCAGCTCACACAGGTCGGATCGATCCAGATCGCGAAGTCGGTCGACCGTTCACAGGACCCGATCAACGACACCCAGGTGTACACGGTGGAGTACGCGAACTTCGCGTCGGCTTTCACGATCAGCCCTCCGACGATCATCGACGTGTTCCCCTGGAATGGCGATGGTGCGGGATCACCGTCGGAACGCGATCCGGCGTCCGGTTTCCACGGAACGCTCACCTTGACCGCTGCACCGGCGGCAACGTTCAGGAACGGATCGATGCCCGGCGTTGCGGACCCGACACCGACGGTCGGCACGTTCGCCTACACGAAGGACGCAGCGTCGACCATCGACTACAACCCCGACGCGAACACCTCGAAATGGTGCACCACCCCGGATGGAGCCGCGTGGACACCCACCGGCACCGCCACAGCCGCCGATTGTCCGACGTCGTTCGCGCAGGTGACCGCCTTCCAGTTCGTGTCCGCGTACCGTCTGGCCGTCGACGGCAACCCGCGGCAGGGGCAGAAGCTCGTGTTCACCCTGCAGGCCAACGGCAATCACGGCGACGACCACTACACGAACCGAGTCACGTTCGACTCGGCGTCGTTGCCTGCCGCGCAGTACCTGCGTTCCAATAACGTCACGGTCACCATCCCGTCGTTCAACCTCGGCGACCTCGTCTTCGGCGACGTCAACCGCAACGGCCGCTACGACGCCGGCGACATCGTCCCCCCGGCCGGCGTGCCCGTCCAACTGTTTCGTGCCGGTGACACCGTGCCGTACCGCACGACCGCGACCAACGCCGCCGGCCGCTACCAGTTCACCGGACTCGACAACGGCGACTACTTCGTCCAGATCCCTGCGACCGAGTTCGCTCCAGGTGGACGGCTGGCACCGTGGGCCCTGCTCACCGCTGGCCTCGCTGCGGACCCGAACAACGACATCAACGACACCGCCGACCACAACGCCGTCGGTGTCACGGCCGGCAGCACCAGCAACGGAGTCCGATCGGCGGGTCTCGTCCACCTGTCGATGACGGTCCCGGCCAACCCTGCCACGCCCGTGACCGGCGACGAACCACTGGGCGACAACACCGGCTTGCTCCCCGCCGCCGTCGGAGACGACTTCACCAACTACACCCTCGACCTCGGCCTCATGCCGCAGGTGTCGATCGGCGACCACGTCTTCCTGGACACCAATCGCGACGGTGTCCAAAACGCCGCCGAGCCCGCCGTCGACGGCGTCGCGGTGGCTTTGTACGCCTTCGGTGCCGACCCGGCAGTCGACACCCCGATCGCATCGACGGTCACCGCATCAGGTGGCCTGTACGTCTTCACCGGGCTCGCACCGAGCACGGCCTACCTGATCGTGTTCACCCCGCCCACCGGTCGATCGTTTACCCTGCGCGACGTCTCGACCAACGGTGGCACCGACGCCACGGACTCCGACGTCGACCAATTCGGGCACGTCGTCGTGACGTCACCGGCAACGCCACCCGGCATCAACCGACCTGCGGGAGATGACGTCAGCGTCGACGCCGGACTCGTCGCCGACGACCTCACCCTCACCAAGTCGACCACGTCGACAGGTCCGTACTACGAACGATCGACTGTCCGGTTCACGCTCACACCGCACAACAACGGGCCCACCGACGCGCCCGCTGGGTGGTCCGTGACCGACGTCCTCCCTGCCGGGTTCACCGCCGCGTCGGTCACAGGCTCTGCTCCGGCCTCCGGCTACACGTCGTGCACTCTGGCAACTCTGACGTGCACCAACGGCACCGCTCTGGCACACGGGGCCGACGGCGAGCCGATCGTCGTCACGGCGACGGTCGACAACGATGTGGTGGGCGACCTTCACAACGTCGCGTACATCTCCCCATCGGCCACCGACATCGCTGAGCTCATCCCGCTCGCCATCCCGACGACGAGCACCGACACCGCGGCCACGATCACCAACAACGACGCCCAAGCAACGGTGACGGTTGCCTCGCTGGTGTCGATCGGCGATCGAGTTTGGCTCGACGTCGACCGCGACGGGACCCAAGACGTCGGCGAACCCGGCAAGGTGGGAGTCACCGTCGAACTGCTCGATGGCGCCGGCCGGTCGATCGACCCCGATGGAGCCGGCCCGCTCAGCCAAACCCTCACGAACACCGGCTCCGGCGGCTTCTACTTCTTCGACGATCTCACCCCGGGTACGCCATACGAAGTCAAAGTCACCGCGCCGCCGACATACGGGTTCACCGTCCAAACCGCATTCGCCGCAACGGCAGCGTCCGATTCCGATGCGAACCCGGCCACCGGTGTCGCGAGCGTGATCGCACCGTCAGCCGGCTCGAACGGCACCACAGCCGGAACGGTCGACGACGGCACCATCGACGCCGGTCTCACCCACGTCGACCTGACCCTCGCCAAGGTCCTCATCACGGCCGGGAACTACTGGCCTGGCAAACGGGTCACCTACAGCCTCACTGCCGCGAACCTCGGTTCCACCGACGCCCTCCCGGGATGGTCCGTCACCGACGTGCCGCCCGCTGGACTGACGAACGTCTCGCTCGCCGGGGCCGGCTACATCTGCGTTGCGCTCACCTGCACCAGTGACACGGCGATCCCTGCAGGCGGACACGCGGCGCCGGTGACCGTGACCGCAACCGTCGCCGCGGGCACGACCGGACTCGTCCGCAATGTCGCGTACACGTCACCCGTGGCGGGCGAGGTCACCGAGGTCGTGGTTCTCGGCACCCCACCTGCCGCAGGCGCGGACACGACCGGTGGCACGAACAACGACAGCCATGCCGACCTGACATCGGACGTCTACGACCTCGCGCTCGCCAAGACGGCAGACACGTCCGTCGCCAAGCTGGGCGAAGCGATCACGTACACGATCACCATCGCCAACCAGGGCACCGTCGATTCCGGCGGCTACACCGTCACCGACCTCGTCCCCGCCGGGCTGACCGTCGACACGGCGAGCATCAGCGACGGCGGCGCCTGGAACCAGACCGATCGCACCATCAGATGGGCACTTGCCGACTTGGCCGCTGCCGACCCGGACAACACCAGAACCGTCACGTATCGGGCCGCCGTCACCGATGTCGGAGGTCACCCGTGGCGCAACATCGCCGAGATCACGGCCGACAGCGGCAGTGCGTGGGGTGGCGACATCGACTCGACACCCGGAACTACCGGAACCACCGACGACAACTACAACCTTGCCGGAGTCGACAACACCGACATCGCCGGTGCTGGCGTCGGGCCGGACACGTCCGACGACGAGGACATCGCCGATGTGACGACCGGCGACCGCTACGACCTCGCGCTCGCCAAGACGGTCGCTGTCACCGGCAGCGGCGAGAACACGACGATCGGGTACTCCATCACCGTTGCGAACCAGGGCACACTCGACTCCGGTCGGTACACCGTCGTCGACGTCGTCCCGAAAGGGCTCACTGCCAAACCGGGGAGCGTGTCCGACGGCGGTGTGTTCGACGCGGTAGCCGGCACCATCACCTGGAGTCTGGGCAGCCTGACTGCTGGCGCGAACACGACGATCACATGGTCCGCCACCGTCACCGACTTCTCCCAACGGCCGTATCGCAACTTCGCGCAGATCACCCAAGATGGCTCAGCCGGCTTCGCGCTCTCGGACGCCGACTCCACTCCCGGCGACGGGTCGCCGACACGAGGCGTCGACAACATCGGCATCGATGCCATCGACCACGCCGGCGCCGGTGGCGATGCCGGCTTCGACGACGAAGACATCGCCGACACCGACGTGGCGATCGTCTACGACCTCGCGCTTGTCAAACAGGCGTCGGCAACCTCGATCGAACCGGATGGCACCGTCACGTTCACGCTCACCGTGAAGAACCAGGGCGACGTGAACTCGGGCGCCTACTCCGTCACCGACTCCCTCCCCGCCGGCGTGGCCGCCACGGTCGCTTCCGACGGCGGGTCGATCTCGCCGACGACGGTGACCTGGCACCTCGCCGACCTCGCCCCCGGTGCGGCACGGTCCGTCACCGTCGCGGTCCGGATCGTCGACGTCACCCAACGGCCATTCGAGAACATCGCTGAAATCTCCGCCGATGGCGCACGCGGCTACGACTCGACCGCCGGCACCGCACCGGATGTCCACGACACCGACTCCACACCCGACAGCATCTCAACGAACGACAACGGCACTGTGCGAACCGATGGATACGGCACTGACGAATCACCGGCCAACGACCTGACCGACATCGCCGAACTCGACGCCGTCGAGCCGATCGCAAACGGCGAGGACGACGCGGATGTCGCGTTCTTCGACACTCACGTGCTGTATGACCTCGCACTCGTCAAGACAGGCCCGGCGACCATCGACGGCAACGCGCCCGCGACGTTCACGATCACCGTGCTGAACCAGGGCAACGTCCCCTCCGGCCAGTTCACCGTCACCGACACGCTGCCGCCCGGCCTCGGTGCGACCGCAGCATCCAACTCGGGAACCATCTCTGGGCGGTTCGTGATATGGAAGCTCGGTGGGCTGAACCCGCATCAGTCGATGACCGTGACCGTCACCGTGACCGTCACCGACTTCACGACTCGTCCGTGGACGAACGTCGCCGAGGTGTCGGCCGACAGCTCCGCCACGTACTCCAGCAACGGCTACCAGAACGCGAGCGCCGGCATCGTCCGCGACGACGACTCGACGCCGGACACGGATCCGACCAACGACGTGGTCGTCGATCAGACATCGTTGCCGTCGATTCAACACAACGATCCGGCCGCCGACTCCGACGATCAGGACATCGCCACGATCAACGCCAATGTCGTCTACGACCTTGCGCTGATCACCGCGCTGGCCGCCAACGTGGCCGAACAGCAGGCATCGACCGTGGCGTTCGTCATCGAGGTGAAGAACCAAGGCAACGTCGACTCGGGGGCGTTCACCGTCCACGACGTGCTTCCGCCCGGCCTGTCCTATGCGTCATCGTCGCTCGTGGCAACGGTCGACGGACAGATCGTCACGTGGACGATCGCGAACCTGCGGCCGGGCGACATCGCGACGATCACCATCGTCGTCAACATCGACGACCGGACCAAGCTCTCGTATATCAACCTCGCGGAGATCGTCACCGACGGCGCCCACGACTACGACGCACCGGGCTCGGTCGTCAGGGACAAGGACTCCACGCCGGACGCCGACATCAGCAACGACCCACTGGTGGACACCGACGACGTCAACATCGACAACATCCCCGGTGACGAAGACGATCACGACCGAGCTGTGCTCGATCCCGCACTGGTCAGACTGCCCAGCGCCCCGATCTCACCGCTGCCGGTCACCGGAATCAACGTCCAGCGGATCGTCACCGACTCCGCCCTCGTCGCATCGCTCGGTTCGATGCTGGTCATCTTCGCTCGGCGCCGGCAACGCCGCCCCCGTCGCCGGTGAGCATTGCAGCGTGGCAGAGTTGGCATCGTGACGTTGCGTGATTCCGATCCGTTGGCGTGGCTCGTCGCGTGCGAGGAGATCCGCCAACTCGCATCCCGATACGCAGTCGCGATCAGCCACCGCGACTTCGAGACGCTGGTGTCGTTGTTCGTTGCCGACGTCCGCGTGGGCCGCGATCTCGCGGGGCGCGACGCGCTGCGGGAGAGCTTTCGGTCGCAACTCACCGATGATCAGCGCACGATCTTGCAGGTGACGACCCAGGTGATCGATGTCGTCGATGCTGACCATGCCACCGGCATCGTGGGCACGAGAGCCGAGATCGAGCACGGCGAGGAATGGGTCGTGCAGGTCATCGAGTACCACGACACGTACGAGCGACGCGATGGTCGTTGGCTGTTCGTGCGCCGTCGTCATTACCTGTGGTACGGCGCCGACATGCTCACCCGGCCGAACATGTTGCCCGACGCCAACTGGCCGTCGAGTCAGGTCGGCAAGGGCGTGTTGCCGGAGATCATGCCGACATGGCCGTCGGCGTCACCGTCGGAATCCGGGGCGGCCGACTCAGGGCGCGGGTGAGTCGCAGTACGGACCGGGAAGTCCGTGCGGTCCGGCCAGGAGGTAGGCGGCGTTCTGACTGCTGTTGCCCGACACGGTGATCGTGGCCCGCATGTAACGACACCGCCACGCCTTCGCAGTGCCGCTGGTGCACACGAACCGCGACGAGATGAAGACTTCGTAGACCTGGTTCGGGATCGCCCCACCGCTGGTCGTCGAGCGCATGTAGAACGTCTGCCCGGCGATGGCGTTCACCCACGTCAGCGGTGATCCGCCGGTCGCCGCGGCGTAGAACGCGTAGCCGCCCGGGCTGTTGACGTTCAGCCGGTACTGAACCGAGCTCGTAGGCGTGACGCCGGACTTGCAGCGCGGACACACCAGCGTCGTCGGTGATCCGGGGTCATAGGTGGTGTTGTTCTGCATCACCACGCGAATCGCGGGACCGGCCACCACCGTGCACGCCGCGGTGGACCAGAACGGGTGGGGGATGTTCTGGCCGGGATTGGGTTGGCAGTTGGTGCTGCCCCCATCGGCGAATGCGACGGAAGTCGTCACAGCGGAGACGGCGCCGATCGTGGCCCCGGCAGCTGCCAGCCGCTGAAGAGCTTCCCGTCGATTCACAACGGCCGAGTATACGAACTCGGCCCGCTCCGGTCTGGGCAATCGTGCACCGGGCATGCGGCACAGCGACAGTTCAGCCGGCGGCGAGGAATGCGAATGCCACAGCTGCCGCGTGGCCCACGTTCAGTGAATCGACCCCGTGCCGCAAGGGAATGCGAACGGGCTCGGCGCGCGAGATCGTCGCGGGGCTCAGCCCCGGACCTTCGGCACCGAGCAGCAGTGCGACGCGGTCGCCGGGCGTGCGTCGCACGTCGTGAATCGAGGTGGC
This sequence comes from Acidimicrobiales bacterium, assembly GCA_038227995.1. Taxonomy (GTDB): domain Bacteria; phylum Actinomycetota; class Acidimicrobiia; order Acidimicrobiales; family Ilumatobacteraceae; genus WLMZ01. The sequence goes on along the minus strand of JBBRPP010000002.1, from coordinate 152,610 downwards.
CGTCGCGGCAGGTGTCAGCGCGAGCAGGCGAAAGCCGGAGTCGACGATGCGTTGCAGGTCGGTGCTCCACGCGGCCGATCGCACGACAGGGAGAAACAGGATCTCGCCCATCGAGACCCGCACGGTCCTGCGGTAGAAGGGATCGGCGCAGGTGGGGTCGAGGACGAGCGCGTCGATGCCGAGCGCACGTGCAGAGCGGGCGATCGCACCGAGGTTCTCCGGGTCGTTGAGCCCTTCGAGAACCGCGATCGTGCGGCTTGTCGCGAGCACATCGGCGAGGGTGTGCTGGCTCGAACGGTCGGCCGAAGCGACGGCGCCGCGATGAAGATCGAACCCCGCCACCTGGGCGACGATCTCGCGGTCGGCGACGTAGATCGGGCACGTGACGTCGCGCAGGATGGGCTCCATCCGCTCGTAGCGACGTGGCGTCAGCAGCACCGAACGCAACGCGAAGTCGGACTGCACCAACCGCTGGATCACGTTGACGCCTTCGGCGATGAAGAACTCGTTGCCCTCCAGCTGCTGTCGGTGCGCCGGGTCGCGCAGCCCGATGTAGTCGGCCACGCGCGCGTCGTTGGCATCGGTGATCGCAGTTGGTTCCACGGCAGTGATTAGAACAGCTCGATATCGCCGAGCGCGAGATGCCAGTTGAGCAATGGCGGCATGCCGAGATCGGTGAGGCCTTTCCACGTGAGCGTCGGTCCCGCGCCGGGTAGCGGAAACGCGCCGGCCGCCGGCCGGGAGGGGCCGAGCCGCAGCGCGTGATCGCAGTCGGCCGCGGGCAACGTCCGCCGGGCGAGTTGGTCGGCATGGTGCAGGTTGCCGAACTGTTGGGCCACGACCAGTTCGCGCGCCGTACCGCGTGTGCGGGCGCGGACGATGACGGCACAATCGCCCCCGTCGACGACGCGGTACGGCAGCAGCGACGACCCGTACCGCCACGCGAGGAAGTCGGGTGTGACGACGGTTCGTAGCGATCGAGGCGACGCCGCCGGGTTGGGCGACCGAGTCGAAGAAGGCGCGTTGGGCGCTTCGGGTGACTCGGGTGACTCGGTCCAACGGTCGTAGCCGCCGGTGTTCAGCCACGTGCTGACGGGCAGACCCACCTGCAAATCGGCGGACCATCGATCAGCGGGGGTGCGGGCTCGCAACGTCGTGAGTGCGTGGTTCCAGCGCGGGATCACCACGGCAGGAACCCGCCCGACATCGCGCCAACCCATCGACAGGTAGCCCGGCCGGCTGAGGGTGTTCGGGGTGTTGAAGATCATCGAGTAGCCCTGGCTGCGCAGCTCGTCGACTCCGGTCGTGGTCAGCGATCGGAACAGGCCCCGCCCCTCGAACGCGGGGTCGGTCGCGGTGTCGACCGCGCGGGCCGCATGCACCGTCGTGGTGCCGCGCGCGAACTGCCACCGCATGAACGTGCGCACCGCGACGACCCGCTCTCCGTCGAGCGCGATCCACATCGGTGACGGCCCGAATGGACTCTGATCGTGCTTCCACGCGACGAACGCGACGTTGCGTTCGTCGTCGCCCCACTGCAACGGTCCACGCATCATGCCCACGATGGCTTCGCGGTCGGCGGCAGTCGCCATGCGGATCTCGAACTCGCCCGCCGGCCGTCGGTTCGTAGGACGTCGTGGTGCCGGATCGGCGATTGAGACGACCGCCTCGTGCGTCGTGCGTATCGATCGGTAGATGTCTTCGATGGCGGCGACCGAGCGGTGGACGTCGAACGTCGATGACAACCGGCGGGCGGCCCCGCCGAGCCTGGTCCGATCGTCCGGTGCGGCGACCAGTCCGGCGAGTGCGTCGGCGAGTGCGGCCGGATCGGACGGAGGCACGAGGATGGCGTTGGTGCCGTCGGTCAGGACCTCGGCCATCCCTCCGACCGCAGTGCCGACAATCGGGAGCCCGAGGGCAGATGCCTCCATCACGGCGACGGGTAGCCCCTCCCACCTCGACGCGAGCACGAAGATGTCGAACGCGGCCATCACATCGGTCGCATCCGAACGGTGGCCGGTGAACATGACGATCTCGTCCAGACCGAGGTGGTGGGAGAGGTCTCGTGTCTGCTGTTCCTGGGGACCCTGGCCGACAGCGACGACACGAACAGCGACACCGCGTTGGCAGACGAGGTCGATCGCGGCGAGCAGGTTGGGATAGTCCTTCTGCTCGCGGAAGTTGGCCACCGTACCGATCACGACGTGATCACCGACCCCGAGCTCGGCCCGAATCGCGGCTCGACGTGATGCGCGACTGGCGACGTCGGCGACGTCGATGCCATGGCGGAGCGTGACAGCACGCCTGCGCGAGGCACCGCGCAGTGACCGCAGTGCCTCGTCGCTGACGCAGATCGTGGCGTCGTCCCAACGCGAGGTGAACCGGTTCGCGGCACGCACGGATAACCGATACGTACTGACAGCGTTGTGCTCGGTCGTGACGATCGCCGGTCGGCGTGGTCGAGGAATCGTGCGGACCATCACGCGCGCGACGATCGCCGGCAGCGGAGCGTGGACGTGGACGATGTCCACCGCTGAATCGACCATCACGCGGCGCAGCGCGAGGGGCCACAACGATCCGCTACGTGGCGCGAGGCATTCGCAGCGAACCCCGAGCCCTTCGAGCTCGCCGACCAGGTGATCCTTGATGGCCACGACGTACGCGCACGACAACGTGACGTTTGATCGATCATGCGCGGCGGCAGCGGCGACCAGAAGGCGTTCGCTCCCGCCGGGCCCCAAGCCCTTGATCAACCACAGGACATCGAGGGGCACCCCGCTGAAGTTAGCGGCGCGTCAGCCCACCGTCGCGGCGCGTACGACGTCGACGTCGACATCGGCAATCACGTCGCCCTGAGCATCGATGTCGTAGAACTCGACGCCCTCGGTCACAACGGGTGCATCGGCACCGAACGCGACGGCGATCTTGTTCGCCGCGTTGCGGACGACATCGAGGAGGATCTCTGAGATCTCCGCCGTCGAGAAATGGGCGTGAACGGCCGTCGCGAGCGCGGCGTCGATCGCCTGCGGCTGGGTCACGAGCGCCTCGGTGAGTCGCAGTGCCACGCGCTGCCGTTCGCTGAAGATGGCATGGTCGTCGTCGGCGAGTGCATCGAGCAGATCGACCCCGGCCGACGCTGCGGATGCGGCCGCGATGTCGATCGCCTTGACGCTGCGCCGAGACTGACACAGGCGGCAGTTGTGGACCCGAGCGCCGCTGAGCCGCACCAGCTCCGAGGTCAGTGGATCCAGCGCGGTGAGGCACGCGACCTGCTGCATGAACCGTTCGAGCGTCGTCCACAGGTCACTGCTCGACGTGCCTGCTGTGTCGATGGTGGCGACGGTGTCGACCGCTGCGGGGCTGACGCCGGCAACGAGCGGTTCGTCGAACAGACGACTGAGCGCGATGTGCGCTCGGCTGAAGACGTCGGTCACGTACAACGTCTGGACGAACGTCAACACGTCGGCACCAAGCGCGTTCATCAGTGCGTGACGCTGGGCATCGGTGGTGCCCGCGACGTCGACCACGAATTGCTCGGCGAAATCGACGCAGACCGCGACGCGTTGGTCAGCAGCAGGGTCTGCGTCAGCTGGGTCTGCGTCAGCTGGGTCTGCGTCACCCGGGCCTGCGCCGCCCGACACGAACCCGATGTTGGCGGCGATCGCGGCTCGGACCGGCTTCATGATCGTTGCGTCGACGGTTGTCGACGCCAGCCGTTCGATCGTGTCGAACGTCGCCCAGGCCTGCGGCGCAGCGGCTCGCCAGGGCGTGCTCGCGGTTGCTGTGGGTGCCGTCTGGATCGTGCTCACGTCGCGCGATGGTAGTGCTGGCCTCGGGAGGTCGATCGTGCCGGAAGGGAGCCGGCCCCCCGTTGGAGCGCCGCGAGAGTGGTGGGTCGACTCGTTGTGCTCAGATGGCAGCATGCGAGTCGTGGTCACCGGCGGGGCCGGCTTCATCGGAGCCAACCTGTGCCGCATCCTGAACGGAACGAGCGGGATCGGCAGCGTCGTCGTGCTCGACGACCTCTCGACGGGTGATCGTTCGAACCTCGACCGCCTCGATGTCACGTTCCACGAGGGCAGCATCCTCGACGACGCGGCACTCGACGCAGCAGTTGCCGGGGCCGACGCAATCGTGCACCTGGCCGCGATCCCCAGCGTGCCGCGCAGCGTCGCCGCGCCGGTGCCCAGTCACCTCGCCAACGCGACCGGCACCGTCAGTGTTCTCGAAGCCGCCCGGCGCCATGGCAACCTGCACACGATCGTCGCCAGCAGCAGCAGCGTCTACGGCGCGAATCCGACGCTTCCCAAGCACGAGGGCCTCGCCACGCGGCCGCTGTCGCCGTACGCGGCCAGCAAGCTGGCAGCCGAGGCCTACACGCTCGCTTACGGGCACAGCTACGGCCTGCCCACGCTCGCGTTCCGGTTCTTCAACGTCTACGGCCCGTTGCAGGCCGCTGGCCATGCGTACGCGGCCGTCGTGCCGGCGTTCGTGGAGGCGGCACTTCGGGGCCGGCCGATCCCGTTGCACGGTACCGGCGAGCAGAGTCGCGACTTCACGTTCGTCGACACCGTCGCCGGCGTGATCACCGACGCGGTGCTGCGCGGTGTGGCCGACACCGAACCGGTCAACCTCGCGTTCGGCACCCGCGCCAGCCTGCGCGACGTGATCACGATGATCGAATCGATCACCGGCGCAACGGTCGAGATCGATTACCAACCCGAGCGCGTCGGCGACGTGCCCCACTCCCAGGCCGACGGATCTCGACTCGCGTCGCTCTTCCCCGGTGTGACCGCGGTCGATCTCGACACCGGGCTGCGCGCAACGATCGACTGGATGGCCGGCTGCGGCTGATCGGGTTGCTCGTCGCGACGCGTCCGGCTGGTTCGCTATGGTCGCCGGAGGATGTGTGGCGTGGCAGGCCAACTCGTTTCGACGGGGATCAACGAAGCGCTGTTGCGCGCCCAGACGCAGCGGATGATCGATGTGCTCGCGCTGCGCGGTCCGGACGGCGAGGGCGTGTGGAGCGATCCGGACACGGCCGTCGTCCTCGGCCACCGGCGTCTGGCGATCATCGATGTCAGCCCGGCCGGTGCACAGCCGATGACCAGCGCGTCGCAGCGATGGGTGATCACGTACAACGGCGAGATCTACAACCACCGCGAGCTACGGCGACGGCTGAGTCCACACGACCCACCGTTCAGGGGCACGAGTGACACCGAGACGCTGCTGGCGTGCTTCGACGCATGGGGTATCGAGACCACGCTGCAACGAACCAATGGGATGTTCGCGTTCGCAGTGTGGGACAGGCGTGACCGGCGCCTGACACTGGCCCGCGATCGGCTCGGCGAGAAGCCGCTGTACTGGACCAACGATGGTCTGCGACTGGCCTTCTGCAGCGAGCTCAAGGGGCTCGTCACCTTGCCTGACTTCGATCGAACCGTGGACGAGACGGCCGTGGCGAACGTTCTCGCAACCGGCTTCGTTCCCAGTCCGCACACCATCTATCGATCGACCGCCCAGCTGGAACCGGGTTGTCTGGTCGAGGCGCGGGTCGAGGGCGGACGGATCAACGCGTGGTCGCGACCGTGGTGGTCGCTCCGCGACACGGTGGCCGCGAACCATCGCGAACAACGGCCGCGCTCGATGCGCGATGCGGTCGAGGAGTTGGATGCCTTGATGAGTGCCGCGGTCGCCGAGCGGTTGATGAGCGACGTGCCGCTCGGCGCGTTCCTGTCGGGTGGCGTCGACAGCACCCTGGTCGCGGCGTTGGCGCAGCGTGCGCTCGGCGCGGCGCGCTTGAAGACGTTCACCGTGAAGATGCCCGACGCGATCGACGACGAGAGCCCGACCGCCGAACTCGTCGCCAAGCACCTCGGCACTGACCACACCGTCGTCGAGCTGTCCGAGGCAGACATGTTGCAGTCCGTGCCGACCTTGGCGACCGTGTGGGACGAGCCGTTTGCCGATCCGTCGATGATCCCGTCCCTCATGCTGTGTCGTGCAGCCCGTCGCGAGTTGACCGTGTGCCTGGCGGGTGACGGCGGCGACGAATTGTTCGCCGGGTACAACCGCCACGCGCTCGGCCAGTCGATCACCCGCCACACGCGCTGGATGCCGGCGCCGGTTCGCCGCGGTGCCGGTGCGATCGTCGGCGCCGTCCCGCCGCGCGCCGCCGACGCCGTGAACGCTGCGTTCGGTCGCGTGCTGCCACAGCGCTGGCGTCTGCCGCACCTCGGTACCAAGCTGCACAAGGCCGGCACGTTGCTGTCCGGCGACTCGGCCGACGCCTGGCGCAGCCTGGCGGGCGTCTGGCCGCGCGTCGACATCACCCGTGGCAGTGAGGTCGTCCCGCCGTCGGCACCGAACGAGGCGCTCACACCGACCGAGCACCTGATGTGGATCGACACCGCGGTCGTGCTTCCCGACAACATGCTCGTCAAGCTCGACCGGGCGAGCATGGCGTCGTCGCTGGAGGTCCGTGTTCCGTTCCTGAGTCCCGATGTGCTCGCGTGGTCGTGGCGTCAGCCGATGGACCTCAAGACACAGGGTGGCGTGGGCAAGCGAGTCGTTCGCGAGCTGCTCGACACGATGGTGCCACCGGGCATCGCAGGTCGTCCGAAGACCGGCTTCGATCCACCGTTGGCATCATGGCTGCGGGGCCCGTTGCGCCCGTGGGCCGACGACCTGTTGGCGGCGCCGCGGTGCGTCAGCGATGGCTGGATGTCGGCGGACGCGCTGCGCCGGACCTGGCGTGAACATCAGTCCGGTACCCGCAACTGGGACTACCGGCTGTGGTCCGTTCTCATGCTCGAGAGTTGGTTCCGCGGGCAGCCGCCACCCTGAGCACGTCGCGTCCGGCCACAATGGTGGGACATGAGCGGGAGGCGTCGAAACGAGATTCGTCGCGAGGACGTGCCCACGGTGGTGGTCGCGTCGGTGGTGTCGGGGGTGGCTGCGGCGCTGTGTCACGTCTCGCCGACAGGATTGCGCGGCACCGACATAGTCGTGACGTTCCTCTTCGCGATGGCCGTCGCGTGGATCGCAGCGTCCGCGCCGTGGTGGCTTCTGGCAATCGTCGGCGGCCTCGGCGCGCTGGCCTCTGGGCTCACCGGGTGGACGGCCGCCGGCCTGGTCGCGGTGGGGATCGGACTCACGCTCGGCCGGACCGAACGCAGCCTTCCGTGGCTGCGCTCGCTGGCGATGGGCGCCGCGTTGCTCGCGTTGCTGCATCTGCGGGTGAACCCGTTCTTCGGCGCGTCGGCGATCATGACCGGGGCGATCGTCGTCGGCAGCGCCGTCTTCTCTCTGAGCCGGCGAGAAGGGATCGTGCGACGGCGGCTGCTGTGGTGTTCGGCCGGACTCGGTGGCTTCGTGATCCTGGCGGTGGTCGGGTTGGCGATCGCAGGTGTCCGCGCCAGTGGGCGTCTGGACGATGGATATCAGCACCTCACCGACGGGCTCGATCAACTTCGCGCCGGCGACACCGTTGCCGCAGCGACCAGCCTGCGCGCGGCTTCCGGCGACCTGGCGGCCGCCGATGAAAGCATCGATTCGTGGTGGGCCAAACCGTCGGCGCTGCTTCCGGTGGTCGGCCAGCATCGAGAGGCGCTGCGCGGCATCGTGTCCAATGCGACCGTTGCGGCGTCGACCGCTGCCGATGCGCTGAGTGTCGCCGATCTCGGTTCGTTCCGGGTGGACCACGGCACGATCGACGTCGACGCTCTCGCACTTCTCTCTGATCCGCTGGCGAAGCTCGACATCGCCGTGCAGCGGATGGTGACCGTGATCCACGACACACGCTCGCCGTGGCTGATCGGCGTCGCCCAGGACAAGCTGGGTGAGGCCGAACGCAAGCTCGCCGACGCGGCCGCGCAGTCCGATGCGAGTGCTGCAGCAGCCAAGTACGGGCCGGCGATGCTGGGCACCGAGGGACCGCGCAAGTACCTGGTCGTGTTCACCTCGCCTGGCGAGGCGCGCGGGCAGTCCGGCCTGATCGGCAACTGGGCAGAGATCACGATCACCAAGGGCACCATCGCTCAAACGGGTTTCGGCCGCACGGCGCAGTTGATCGCCGGGTTGACTTCGTCGACCGGTGTGCAGTTGAACGAGAGCGCCGAGTACTTCGCCCGCTACGGCCCGTACGGCGCGGGTTCGGCGACAGCTCCCGTCGTCGACAAGTACTGGTCGAACGTGACGATGAGCCCCGACACGCCCACGGTCGGTTCCACGATGGCACAGATGTACGAGGGCGCAGGGATGGGTCGTGTCGACGGCGTCTTCGTCCTCGACCCGACGGCGCTGTCGTCGCTGCTGAAGGTGGCCGGGTCGATCACCGTGCCTGGCATCGACCAGACGATCACGGCTGACACGATGCAGCAGTTCCTGCTCTTCGACCAGTACAAGCTCGACGACATCACGCGCCGCACCGTGCTCGAGGCTGTTGCCGGCGTGACGCTGCAGCAGTTCCTCGGCGCGACGCTTCCGGCGCCGCAGCAGGTTGCCGCCGATCTCGGTCCCGCGTCGACGCAGGGGCACATCACGGGTTGGGCCCGGCGGCCCGAGGAGGAGAACCTGTTCCGCCTGATCGGGATGGCCGGCCAGCTTCCAGGGCCCGCGGGCCGAGACGGTCTGGCGGTCGTGACCAACAATGCGAGCGGCAACAAGATCGACAGCTTCTTGAAGCGCACTGTCGCGTACGACGCGCAGTACGACTCGTCCACCGGGCGCGTGTCCGGTGGCCTCACCGTCACGCTCGACAACACGGCACCGACAACGGGATACCCCGACTACGTGATCGGCAACATCATCGGTCTGCCGACCGGCACGAACCGTACGCTGCTCACGATCGACACGCCGTTGCAGGTCACTGCCGTCACGATCGACGGCGTCACGTCCTCTGTCACGTCCGGAACCGAGCTCGGCTGGAACACGGCATCGATGCTGATCGACCTCGCGCCAGGACAGAAGCGGGCGGTGCACTTCACGCTGGCCGGCACGGTTGCCAAGGACAGCTACCGCTTCGTGTGGCGGCCGCAGCCGCTCACCAATCCCGACCAGCTGTCGGTCGCCGTCACCGCAGGGGATGCATCGGTCGCGTCGTTCGCCGGCACCTTGCCGCGGCTCAGCGTCATCGACTCGAACGGTCATCGAGCGCTGCGGTGACCTTCGGGTCCGACGTCGATGAGGCAGGCTGCAGACATGCAATCCCCACCCGCTCCGCGCAGTGCGCCGATGCCCGGCATCGCGCTGCACAACCTGGTCAAGTCGTTCAAGGGCCCGACCGGACCGGTGCACGCCGTCCGTGGGGTGAACATCGACATCGCACCGGGCGAGACGGTGGCACTCCTGGGGCCAAACGGTGCTGGCAAGTCGACGACGATCGACATGTTGCTCGGCCTCTCGAAGCCCGACGGCGGCGATGTGCACGTGTTCGGGATGACACCGAAAGACGCCATCGCCAAGGGGGCGATCGGTGCGATGTTGCAGACCGGCGCCGTGCTCGGCGACCTCCTCGTGCGCGAGTTGATCGACATGATGGCGTCGCTCTACCCGCATCCGCTGCCTGTCGAAGAGGTCCTCGACCTCGCCGGCATCGGTGACATCGCTGATCGAAAGACAACCAAGTTGTCGGGCGGTCAGACGCAGCGCGTGCGCTTCGCAGTGGCGATGGTCAGCAACCCCGATCTGCTCGTGCTCGACGAGCCGACGGTCGCGATGGACGTCGAATCGCGGCAACAGTTCTGGCAGACGATGCGGATGTTCACCAGTCGTGGCAAGACCGTGCTCTTCGCGACGCACTACCTCGAAGAAGCCGACGCATACGCCGACCGGATCATCCTGATGGCACGCGGTGAGGTCGTGGCCGACGGTGCCGCGACCGAGATCAAGGCCTCGACCGGTGGAAGAACCATCCGCGGCACGTTGCCCGATGCCGACGAGGGTGTGCTCGGTCGACTCGAGGGCGTGCGCAGCGTCGTGATCCACGGCGACGGGGTGACGCTCACGTGCAACGACTCGGACAGCGCGATCCGCGCCCTGCTGCGCGACTTTCCGGCCGTGCGCGACATCGAGATCACGGGCGCCGGCCTCGAGGCAGCGTTCTTGCAACTCACCGCTGACAACGACGAAGGGATCGGCGGATGAACGCCACCTACACCCGGTACGAGCTCGTCCGTCTCGTGCGCAACAAGCGGGCGTTCATCTTCTCGCTGATCTTTCCGCTCTCGTTGTTCCTCTTGATCGCCGGTAGCAACAAGGACCAGAAGATCGATGTCGGCAGCACCGTCATCACGTTCCCGACGTTCTACATGGTCAGCATGGCCGGCTATGGCGCGATGATCGCATCGATCTCGGGCGGGGCGCGGATCGCCGCCGAGCGCAGCGTCGGCTGGAACCGTCAACTGCGGATCACACCGCTGCCCGTCAGCACGTACTTCGGCACCAAGGTGCTGACGGCGTACATCATGGCCGCGGTCAGCATCGGACTGCTGTACACCGCCGGCTTGCTGTACGGCGTGCACATCGGATCGATCGGGCGGTGGGCGGAGATGACCGTGCTGCTGCTCGTCGGCATCCTGCCGTTCATCGGGATGGGCATTGCGGTGGGGCATCTGCTGACGATCGACTCGATGGGGCCGGCGGTCGGCGGAGGCTCGGCATTCTTCGGCTTCCTCGGCGGACAGTGGTTTCCGCTGCCCGAGCACGGCGCGCTGCACACGATCGGCGAAGGCGTTCCGTCGTTCTGGCTGACGCAGGCCAGCCACGTCGGCATCGGTGCACCGGCGTGGGGGCTGAAGGGCTGGATCGTCATCGCGATCTGGTCGATCGCGATGGGTCTCGTCGCAGCGTGGGCCTACCGTCGCGATACCAAGAAGGTCTGAGTGCGCCCGTCGCCTCAGGTGCCGGCTCGCAGCGACGGCAGCACGTCGGTGCAGATCGATTCGAACTTCGCGACCTGGCTCGCGTCGAGCGGGTAGTAGAGACCGATCTCGTCGATGCCGAGTTCACGGACGCGGTTGACGCGATCGACGAAGAGGTCGGTGGATTCGTAGTAGTCGATGGTGCCGCCCTTCGGCCGCGCACCTGCATCGAACATCGTGTACGAACGCGACAGTGACGTGGGATCGCGACCGATCGACGCGCACGCGGCGTCGACCGTCTCGCAGCGGGTCTTGGTTTCGGCCAACTGGACTTCGAAGTCGGCGTCGAACGACAGGCTGTTCCAGATGTCGGCGTGGCGCACGGCATGTCGGATCATCGTCGGCCCCATCGCTGCGACCATCAACGGTGGACGCGGCGATTGCACCGGGCGCGGGTTCATCACCGCGTTCTCGATCGTGTAGTGCTTGCCGGCGAACGACGTCACTTCGTTGGCGAGCAACCGGACGACGATCGCGATGTACTCGCCGAACCGAGCCACGCGCTCGGCAGCCGTCCAGTTGGGGATGCCGATCATCGCGTAGGACGGGTCGACTTCGATGCCCGTACCGAGACCGATCTCGATCCGACCGTTGGACACGTGGTCCAGCGTCAACGCCTGGCGGGCGAGCATCGCCGGGTTGCGCAAGGGGATCTGGGTGACACAGGTCGTGAGGCGAATCGTGCTCGTCACGGACGCGAGCGCACCGAGCAACGACCACGACTCGAACCAGTCGTTGGGCGGATTGGTCCAGTCGACGAAATGATCGGCGAGCGCGCCGACTTCGATGCCGAGTTCCTCGAGGCGCAGGAAGCGCCGGCGAAGGGTCTCCCAGGGTGCGCTCGGCAGCGACAGGACCTGGAACCGCAACATCAGCCGAGGTTCTTGGTGCGAGCCGGACCGAAGCCGGCCTTGGTCACCTTCGACGCGAGATCGGTTGCCTTGGCATTGGTGAGTCCGGCGAGCACGACGGCGTACGACGGCAGCACCGCCTTCACCGTGAAGCCGGCGAAGCCGGCCTTGGTGAGCTTGGTGATCTCGGCGGTGGCAAGGGCCTTGGTGGTGTAGACGCCCTCGACGACTTCCCACGTCTTGGCGGTGGCCGACGCGACGGTGGTGGTCGTGGCGGAGCCGGCCGTGGTCGTCGCGGTGGTGCCGGAACTGCTGGTCGTCACGTGGAAGATGGTGGCCTTGCCGGTGCCTGCCTTGTTGATCTTGGCTGCGTACGCAGTGGCGCCGGCGTTGGTGTACCCCAGCTTGATGACAGCGGTCTTGCCGCTCGATGTCGTCTTGGTCGTGAAGCCCGTGAACTTTGCTGCGGTGAGTTTGGTGATCTGCGCGGTGGCCTCGGCCTTGGTGGCGTAGATGCCGACGACGACCTCCCAATCCTTGGTCGTGGCGGAGATCGTGGTGGGCGTGCCCGACGAGGTGGTCGTGGTGATGACCGACTGCGGAATCGTGGTCGTCACGGCGGTGTCCGGAACGGCCAGGAACGAACCGGTCGTCGGTGTGGCGACGATGACGGTGGAGCCACCGGTGGCGCCCGGATCAGATGTCGTGGTCGAGCCTCCCGCCGTGGTTTTCGACGTCGTCTTGGGGTCGCTCGAGCACGATGCTGCGACGACGGAGATCGAGAGAACAGCAGACACCAGCAGTCGTGTTTTCATTGCGGCAGCACCCCTTCATGCGGATCGGAAAGGTCTTCAGAACCGCGTCGCTGGAGACCTTAGTCAATCCTGCGTGCGGGAGTTGTTCGGCATGGTCAAGACTGTCACCGCGAGCGCGCAACACGCGCCCTCGACGGCAGTCCACAGAGCGAGCCACCGCAACGCGGTTGCGGTGTTCATCGCGATGCCGCCGGTTCGTGCCATCACCACCGCGGACACGGAGGCTGCGCCGAGCACGAACCATCGTGTCCGCTCGGAAAGCGTGCGTGCTCGCTGCGCCGCCAACCGTTCGACCGAGTGCAGCAGTGGAATCGCGCCGAGCGCGAACAACGCGCCGATCAGTGCGCTCTCTCGACCGGTCGCCCCGTACAAACCGCTCCAGCCGACGAGCGCTGCCCCGCACGCGTGCCACACGGTTGGCAGCGGTCGCCAACGGACGACCTCGATCAGCACGATGAGCGCAACCGTGAAGCCGACCTCGCGCATCTGGTCGGTCTCTGGTACGCAGCCGTAGATGGCAACGGCCGCGCTCAGTACCGCGAACGGCAGCACACCCGGCGTGTGCACCGACGCACGCACCGACGGCAGGCCGGAACCGACTGCCGAGCCGAGCGCGATCGCGGTGATGATCGCCCACCAGTGGTCGCGCAGCCCGAGCGACGACGCGCTCCACGCGACCGCGACGATTGCCGCCGCAACCATGGCTCCGATGACGGAAGCGTGACCGGTGCGGATGCCGGGCGCGTCAGTGACGAGCGCCGGCGACGACATCGCAGATCCAGGCGATGTCGCTCTCGGTCAGGAACGCGCTGCTGGGCAGGCTGACGCACTCGGCCAACAGACGATCCGCGCGACCGGTGTTCCGCATCGGGGCGTCGGCGAAGACCGGTTGGCGATGCATCGGCTTGAACCCCGGCCGAGCTTCGATCTGCTCGGCGTGCAACGCGTCGATGACACCCGGGGAGCCGGCCCCGAACACGGCGGCGTCGATCGCGACGGTTGTCAACCAGTGGTTCGGCGTACAGGTCGCGGGCGATGGTTGGAAGTGGATGCCACCGAGCTGGAACAGGCGGGCCTCGTAGGTGGCGCGAACTCGCGCCCGCTCCGCGATGCGAGCGTCGAGCGTGCGCAGTTGACCGCGGCCGACAGCGGCGTTCAGGCTGCCGAGGCGGTAGTTGTAGCCGACTTCCGCATGCTCGTAGAAGAGGCCGGGCAGACGGGCCTGCGTCGACAGGAAGCGGCACCGTTCGACCAGCGCCGCGTCGTCGCTGAGCAGCGCGCCACCGCCACCGGTCGTCAGCATCTTGTTGCCGTTGAACGACAGGATGCCCACTGTCCCGAACCGCCCGGCTGAGATCCCGCCCAGTCGGGCCCCGATCGCCTCGGCCGCGTCCTCGACGAGCGGCACCTCGAAGCGACCGCAGATCGCGGCGATGTCGTCCATGGCCGCGACCGATCCGTAGAGGTCGACGGCGACGACGGCGGCCGGCAGGCGAGCCTCTCGGGCCCGCCCGGCGAGCTCGTCCTCGAGCAGCGCCGCGTCGAGTTGCCACGTGGTGTCGACATCGAGGAAGCACGGACGCGCGCCGAGATATGTCGCCGCGAACGCGGACGCGGCAAATGTCAGGGTCGGCATCAACACGTCGTCGCCGGGTCCGACACCCAGCACCTGCAGAGCCAGATGAAGTGCAGCCGTTCCGCTGCTCAGCGCGACCACATCGGCCGCGCCGGTGTACGACGCGAGCTCGGATTCGAATGCAGCGAGGTCAGGACCTGCGGGTGCGATCCAACCACTGTCAAAGGTTTCCAGCAAGAGTTCACGCTCGACCGGGCCGACCTCCGGAGGCGACAGCAGAACCTTCCAACCGGCCACATCGTCATTGTGACAGCGCTCGCGAGATGAAACGCGGACCGCACGCCCTCGGCCGCGCGAGGCCCATTAGGCTCATCCCGCTTGGACGCTCTGGACGGTCGTGGATAAAGAAACAGGTTGGGGAATTGTCCGCCGCTACTGGTGGGTGGTGGTGCTGTTCGCCGTTCTCGGCGGGCTCGTCGGCGCCATCCCGTCACCGCAGAAGGCGCAGGACGCGACCCTCTCGTTCCAGGCGACACACACGCTGCTGCTGTCATCGACGAACGGCAACCTGTTCTCCGACCCTGTCGCACTGAACCAGATCCAGCTGTTCGCGACCACGGGCGAGGTCCCCAAGCGGGCCGCCGCTGCGCTCGGCATCAGCCCGGCCGACATCTCGATCTCGCCCTCGCTCGATCAGACCACGGGCGCGTTGAGCTTGACGGCGACGGAGCCGACAGCAGCACGCGCAGTCGCGATGGCCGATGCCGTCGCGACCGCGTTGACGAAGTACATCGTCGAGCGTCAGGACGACCAACGCAACGACCGTCTCGCCGCCAGTCTCGATCGGCAGAAGACGCTGGAGAAGAAGATCACCGATCTGGAGAAGAAGGTCGCGGCGAGCCCGAACGACCAGATCATCTCCGCCCAACTCGAAGCTGTTCGCAGCCAGTACGTCGTCGTGCTCCAGAGTTACGACGCGCTCAACAGTGACGATGCCGGCTTCCTGCAGATGAACACGCTGCAGACGGCCGAGGCTCATCAGATCGTCAACAACGGACTGCGCGCTCCACGGTCGCGGTCGACGCGGGGCGCGCTCGCGGGGTTCATCGGTGTGTTCGTCGGGGGTGCGGTCGCGTTCGTCCTCAGCCGCCTCGATCGGCGGATCCGCACCCGCGTGCAAGCCGAATCCGTCGTCGGGTTGCGTGCCCAGGGCACGATTCCGACGGCCGAGGCCGGCGCACTCAAGGGCCTCGCCGTCACCGGAGATCGACACGACTCGCTGTCCGACGCGTATCGATCGCTGCGCAGCGTGATCGAGTTCGCCGAGGCCGGCCATGCCAAGGCCGACGGTCGGGCGCCGGTCATCGTCGTCGTGTCGCCGACGATGGGCGATGGCAAGACATCGGTGTCGGCCAACCTCGCGGCAGCGTTCGTCGAAGCCGGCAAGAACACCATCGCGGTGAACGCGGACTTCCGCCGTCCGGCCTTGGCCGCCCGCATCCTCGGCGACGATCCGCCGCCGCTCGAGTTCACGCTCGACGAGCTCGCCAGCATCTCCGGCGCGTCGTTGCTCAGCGCCTCCAGCACGCCAGGTCTCGCGGTGGTCGACCTGGCATCGGTGAAGGGCTCACCCGGCGATCTCGCCCGCCTGACTGCGAAGGCCGTGCGCGAGCTGACCGAGCTGTCCGACGCGATCATCGTCGACACGTCGCCGATGACGGTGACGGCTGAGGTCCTCGAACTGATCCCGCTCGCCGACGTGGTCGTCGTGGTCACGCGCCTCGATCAGACGCCGATCACCGCCGCGACCAGAACGATGGACACCCTGCGCGCGCTCGATCCTCCGCACCTGCTGTTGGTCGTGGTCGGCGAGGCTGCCGAGCGGTCCAGCTACTACTACCGGTACAGCGCGGACCCGGAGAAGAGCCGCTGGTGGAAGCGCGGCTGAGGCGCGAGATCGTCGTCGCTGTCGGCGCGGCCGTCGTCCTCGCCGCCGGGTGGGCAATGTTCCACCTCTCCTACGACATCTGGGGTGCGCTGGTGATCGTGCCTCTGTTGTCGGCGGTCGGGGTGTTCGCAATTCGCAGAACATTTCGCGGCGATCAACGTGAGCTCGCGCCGATCGCACTCATCGGATTGGTCGCCAAACTCGGCGCGGCGATGGTGCGGTACTGGGTCGCGTTCGATGCGTACGGTGGATCGTCCGACTCGCAGGCGTATCACGCGGCCGGCAGCGTGCTCGCCCGCCGCGTGCGCGACGGCGAGGCGCCGCTGTGGAGCCTGGTGCCGAAATCGATCGGCACGTCGTTCATCGAGCACGTGACCGGCATCCTCTACACGTTCCTGGGTTCAGGGCGTCTCGCAGGGTTCATGATGTTCGCGTTTCTCAGCTTCTGGGGCCTGGTGCTGTTCGTCAAAGCCGCCATCATCGGCATCCCCGGGTTGGCCAGGCGGCGCTACGCGGTGTTCTGCTTCTTGACGCCAACGGTGCTGTTCTGGCCGTCATCGATTGGCAAGGAAGCATGGCTGTGCCTCTGCCTCGGCCTCGGCTCGTGGGGTGGCTCGATGCTCGTGGTCGGTCGTTGGCGCTTCAGTGCGCTCACAGCGGCGGTGCTCGGCTTGCTCGGCGCCGGCTTCGCCCGACCTCACGTCGCGCTGCTGTGGACGGCCGGGCTGGTGGCCGGACTGTTCGCCGGGCTCGTCACCGGCCGCTCGGGCTCGGGTGGACGGCAGCGCACTGCGAGCGCAGTGCTGCTCGTCGTCGCGGTCGGCGGATTCGCGCTGATCGGCACTGTCTCGGCGCGCTACCTCAACCCCGACCCCACCGACGGCGAGTCCGTGAGCAATCAGGTGTCCGCGATCTTCAACGAGACCACCAAGCGGTCGAGCGAGGGCGGCTCCGCGATCCAGCCGGCACCGATCGACAGCCCGATCCAATGGCCGTACGCAATCGAGCGCACCCTGCTGCGTCCCGCGCCGTGGGAGATCGACAGTGTCGCGACCGCGCTCCCCGGGCTCGAGAGCTTTGCACTGCTGGTGCTGCTCGCCATCGGATGGCGCCGCGTGCGCGGATTGCCGAAGACGCTCGCCCGCAGCCCATATCTGGTCGCGACCCTGGTGACCGTGGCGGGGTTCGGGATCGCGTTCTCGACGCTGGCCAACCTCGGCCTCCTCGTCCGCCAGAGGTCCCTGATCTTTCCGCTGATGCTCGTGTTGTGGTGCCTACCGCCTGCCGATCAGCGGCGCTCGAAGCGTCCGGCCGCGATACCGATCCGCGAACGCGAGCAGGTTCGCCCGGCGCAGTCGTTGCTCGGATCGTGAGCGACACGACCGACGGACCGGCGTGGTGCCGATCCGAGCGGACGGTGTGGCGGGTCGGGGTCGATCGTGTGCTGGTGCTGACGGTCGGTGCCGGCCACCCCGCGCCGGCGATCCTCGATCTGACCGGCGCGGCGGCTCTGGTGTGGGTCGCGCTCGACGAGCCGGCCGATCGCGTGACGCTTGCCGCGCGACTGCACGAGTTCGATGTGGATGCCCACGCGATCGACGACGCGCTCGCCACGCTGGTCACGGCCGGCGTTGTCGAGCGCATCGAGCGCATCGAGCGCATCGGCCGCATCGGCAGCGCGCGATGACGACGATTCGGACGCAGGGGCTGGAGTTCGAGATCATCGGACCCGCGCGCTTCACGGAGGTGTTCGACGTCGCGCTCGCCGACCTGGTCGCTGCGCCGGAGGAGCCGGTGCGCGATCCGATCGTGATCGAGGTTCTGCGCAGCGGAGCACGTTCGTGGCGTCTGATCGTCTCCGGCAGCGTGACGCTCGATGGTGGATCGATGGCAATGGTCGTTGCCGAGGTGTTGGTCGCGATCAACGCCGAAGTTGCGCGGTGGGGCGGCACCCACGGCGTCGCGCTGCACGCGGGCGCGTTCATGGCCAATGGTTCGGCGATCGCGGTGTGCGGATCGAGCGGTGCCGGGAAGTCCACCCTCGTGGCTGCGTCGGTCCTCGCCGGCTTCTCCTTCGTCGCGGACGAGGTGTGCAACGTCGACGTCGATCGGTTGACGGTTGCGCCGTACCGCCGACCGATCGGATTGCGTTCGGCAGGAGCAGCGGCGTTGGGGATCGAGGTGCCGGAGGGCGGTCGGCATCACCCGTACACCCAGACCTATCCGTGGCCGGTCGGTGGGGATGTGGGCCTCGGCGCGCCCGTGCCGTTGGGCATCATTGCTGTCGTGCAGCGTGATGAGAAGTGGCGAGAAGTCGAGATCGATCGACTCGAACCGGCAAACGCGCTCACGAAGTTGGTCACGCTCACACTCGGGGCCTCCGGTCGAGAGTCGGAGACGTTTCGACGGCTCGAAGCCCTCGTCCGATCGATCGAGGTCTACGACGTCTGCTTCGCCGACTCGCACGATGCCGTGCGCTCGCTCACAGAGCTGGCGAACCGTGTCGCCGGTTGAGCGGGCGCGGATCGTCGTCGGAAACGCCGGGCTGACACGATCGACAACGGAACGTGTGGTCGAACTCGACTCGGTCGAGACCGCCGAGTTGCTGCGCTGGTGTGCCGACGACGGCGTTGTCGGGCTCGCGGTCGCGGCATGCGGGTCGGGCACGCTGATCCTGACCGAGACCAGCGGGGACCCGCTGCTGGATCGCTTCCACGACGCCCTGCGTCGATGCCTGGTCGCGGATGCCGTCGCGGTCAGCGCGGTGACCGCACTGACTGCTGCAGGCGTCGATCATCGTGTGCTCAAGGGTGTCGCCACAGCCCGTCTCGACTTCCCGACGCCCGAGTTGCGGGTGTTCGCCGATGCCGACATCCTCGTCGAGCGGCAACGATTGGGCGAGGCTCTGCACGTGCTCGATGCGGCGGGGCTGCGACGGGTCGATGCTCCGGTACGCGGTTGGTGGGAGCAGCGCTTCGGACGGGCGGTCGAACTGCGGGGCGCGCACGATGGCGAACTCGATCTGCACCTCAGCCTCGGCAGTGGGTTCTTCGCGACACGATGCGACGAACAGACAATGTGGTCCGCTCCGCCCGACACCTTCACGATCGGCGGTGTCGAGATGCGTGCCCTCGGCGGACCGTACCGCCTGCTTCATGCGTGCCTGCACGCAGAGTTGGGCCGCAACTCCGGCTGGCGGGGGGTGCGCGACGTGGCTCAAATGATCCTCGGCGCCGACGTCGACCTTCGGACCACGGTGCAGATCGCCACGGAGAGCGATGCGGACGGGGTGGTGGCGGCGGCGATCCGGCGAACGTGGACGCTGCTCGAACTCTCGACCGAACATCCTGCTGCGGAATGGGCGAGAGCACACGTCTGTCCGGCCCGCCAGTTGGCCGAGATCGAAGCACACCGCAGTGGCGGCTGGCGGGCTCAGGCCCGCGGTACATGGCGCGCCCTGCCGTGGCGAGATCGAGGGCCGTTCGTGGCGGGGATCATTGCTCCGTCGACGGCAAACCTGCGCGGCCGCAACCTCCGTCGACGCGATCACCTTGCCGGTCTCGTGCCCAGGATCGGTCGTCGACGATGAGCCACACTCCGATGCCGGGCGATCCGTCGTCGCTGCGGGTGCTCCTCGTGACGAAGGGACTCGATCTCGGCGGCCTCGAGCGCGTGGTGACCGATCTCGCCGTCGGACTGCAACGACGCGGTGTCTCGATGACGGTGGCGGTCGTCAGCGATCGCCGCGATCGACTGGTCCCCAAACTCGATGCGAGCGGTGTGACGGTCATTCGGCTGGGTGGCTCGGACCGAATTGGGCTGCGTGCGGGGCTGCGCTTGCGATCCGTCTCTCGCAGCGCGGCGTTCGACGTCGTCCACGTGCACAGCCCGCTCCCGACACCGTTGGTTCGCTCTTCACGCGGTGCTCGGCACCGCGTGATCGCCACCCTGCACACCCCGTGGACCGCTCTGCATCCGGGGACCCGACTCGCGTGGCGGCTGACAGCACGTCGCGACCGAAGCACGATTGCGGTCTCGGGAGCAGTTGCCGCGTCGCTGCCGCGGCGAATCGGAGAACGCACGATGGTCATCCCGCACGGCGTCGACGCGGCAGCGATCGCTGCCGCAGGTGGTTCCCGTCGGGAGACGCGGACCGAACTCGGGGTCACGGACGACGACATCCTGGTGGTCACGGTCGCCAGCCATCGCGATGTCAAGAACTACCCGAACCTGTTGCGCGCGTTCAAGTCTGTGCTCGACGCGGGCCGCGGTGCGCGATTGATCGCGGTCGGTGAGGGCGAACGGCTCATCAACTCCCGCCGGCTTGCCGATGAACTGGGTATCGCACACGCCTGCACCTTCCTCGCGGTCCGCGACGACGTACTCTCGATGATTGCGGCAGCAGACGTTGTCGCAGTCGCATCGGACTTCGAGGGTCAACCGTTGGTCGTAGTGGAAGCATTGGCGCTTGGTCGTCCGGTCGTGGCGACGTCGGTGGGACGTGTGCCCGAACTCGTGCCGCCGGCCGTCGGCCGGGTGGTCCCCCCGGGCGACGCGGCCGCGCTCGGCCGGGCGCTGATCGAGTTGATCGACGATCGCGAGCTGCGCGCCGCGATGTCGGCGACGGCAGTCGAGCGGTCCGGCGCGTGGACGCTCGACGACGTCCTCGATGCTCACCTCGCGCTCTATCGGCAGGTGGCGAGCCGTGACTGAGCAGCCCCGAATCCTCTGCGTCTGCACGCACAACCGCACCAGATCGGTGCTGTTCGCTGCGCTCCTGCGGCACTACACGGCAGGCAGTTCCCTCGTTCCGAACATCGTCGATGTCGGCCTCGAGCCGTCCGGCTTGCCGATCACGGAAGGCGTCGGCGATGCGCTCGCGGCCTACGGCGTGTACGCATACAGCCACCTCAGCCATCAGGTCACCGACCGAATCGCATCGGAAGCGCACCTCGTGCTCGCAGCCGAACGCAGTCACGTCGTGAACATCAGCACCCGCGCTCGCAACCTGTTCGCCCGGTCGTTCACGCTGCCCGAGTTCGTCAGCCGCGCCGACACGGCCGGCCCACGCGGCGACCGGTCGATCCAGGATTGGGTCACGCGCGTCGACGCCGGACGCCGGGCATCGGACTACGTGCAGTCGCCCGTTCCGATGATCGAGGACCCCACGGGTCGCGGCCCGGGTGCCCTGCGCCAGAGCGTGACCGACATCGACCTGCTGTGCCGGCGATTCGCCGAGCTGTGGGGATGACCTCGGCGCGAGCGGCAGCGTCGTCCACCGCACTGGCTGCCGTTCGCGGCCTGTCGATCGCACGCGATGCCGTCGATCGGCCACGGGCCGGCGTGTCGATCCTGATCTACCACCGCGTCGGTGGCGGCTCGACGAGCGCCGTCGACCTCACGCCTGCGATGTTCGAGGCGCAACTCGATCACCTCGGCCGCCACCACACCGTGGTGTCGCTCGACGAGGCCGTGCGCGGCCTCAGCCGCGCCGACCCGTCGGTGAACGGTCGGGTCGTGTTGACGTTCGACGACGGCACGGCGGATTTCGCCGATGTGGTCGTGCCCTTGCTCGTTCGTCATCACGTGCGGGCCACGCTCTACCTCGCGACCGCGTTCGTCGACGAGCAACGTCGGTTTCCGTGGGGCACACCACCGATGTCGTGGTCAGCAGTTGCCGATGCAGTCTCGACGGGGCTGGTGACGATCGGCTCCCACACCCACACCCATCGTCTGCTCCACCGCGGGGACGCGTTGTCGGTCCGCGATGATCTCGACCGATCGATCGAGTTGATCGGCGAGCACACCGGTGCGGCACCACTGCACTTCGCATATCCGAAGGCGATGCCCGGATCGAACGATGCGCAGGCCGCTGTCGCCGAACGGTTCCGCACCGCTGCGCTCGCGGGGAGCCGGTTGAATCCCGCTTCCTCCACCGACCTGCAACGGCTGTGGCGGACCCCGATCCAGCGTTCGGATTCGCACCGACTCTTCGCGCGCAAGGTTCGCGGCGGCATGCGCCTGGAAGGCACTGTTCGTGCCGCCGTGAGCCGGCGCCGAGATCGAGACGCGTCGCAGTGAGCCGCCTTGCACGGCGGCGCGTGCGGCGGCCGGTCCGTCCCGACGGCGAGGTCGTGGTCGTCCACCTGACCACCACCGACATGAGCCTCGACTGGTTGCTCGGCCCCCAGCTGCGGGCGTTCGGCGATGCCGGATACCGCATCGTGGGAATGTCGGCCAGCGGTTCGCACGTGGCGGCGATCGAAGCTGCGGGGGTTCGTCACGTCGCGGTCGACGCGCTGACCCGCGCCCCGTCGGTCGCACAGGACCTCCGTGCGAGTCGGCAGTTGGTCCGCCTGCTTCGCGTCGAGCGGCCCGACATCCTGCACACCCACAACCCGAAGCCAGGGATCATCGGCCGTGTGATCGGTCGCGCCCTGCGCGTCCCAGTCGTCGTGAACACTCAGCACGGCATGTACGCCCAGCCGACCGATCGCCGCCGCCGACGATGGCCGGTGTACATCGCCGAGCGTTGTGCGGCCGCGTGCAGCGATGCAGAACTGGTGCAGAACCCGGAGGACGCACGCACGCTGACTGATCGGCTGCACGTGCCGGCCGCGCGGGTGCACGTGCTCGGCAACGGCGTCGATCTGCGCCGTTTCGATCCAGCCACGATCAGTGCGGGCGAGCGGTCGCGGCTTCGCGCGTTGTGGGGGTTCGGCGATGACGACGTCGTTGCCGCGGTCGTCGGGCGCCTGGTGCGCGAGAAGGGTCTCGTCGAGTTGTTCGAGGCGGCCGCGGTGCTGCGGTCCGAAGGAAGCAGGGTCCGGTTCGTCGTGATCGGCCCAGCCGACACCGACAAGCCCGATGCCGTCGATCGAGATCTGGTCGAACGAGCGCGCCGCGATGGTGTCGTGTTCGCCGGTCGCCACGACGACATGGCCGAGTGCTACAGCGCCTGTGACCTGTTCGTCACTGCGTCGCACCGTGAGGGCTTTCCCCGCGCGGCGATGGAGGCCGGCGCGATGGCGCTGCCGATCGTGGCCACCGACATCCGTGGTTGCCGTCAGGTCGTGGCCGACGGCGTGAACGGAGTGCTCGTCGAGGTGCGCAGCGCGGTGTCGCTCGCTGCCGGCATCCGACGCGTTGTCGACGACGACGCGTTCCGGGGGACGCTCACCAGCGCCGCCCGTCGACACGCGCTCGCCCATTTCGATCAACAGCGAGTGATCGACATCACGCTCTCGACCTACGCCCGCCTGCTCGGCGAGCGTCGGCTCAGAGACGCTCGCCGTTCGTGAGGTGACCGTCGATGAGGTGCTTGGTGTCCAGCAGCAATCGAGCGTGCGTCTGGATCGTGGTCGCATCGAATTCGGGATGATCGACGAGGATCACAACGACATCGGCAGTCGCGAGCGCCTCCGGTGAGAAGGCGACCAGTGGCCACTGCAGGTTGGTGGTGTTGACCGGAGCAACATACGGGTCGCAGATCTGCACCGTTGCGTGGGCCTCGTCGAGCAACTCGGCGAGGGGCACCGTCGGGCTCTCGCGCCAGTCCGACGTGCTGCGCTTGTAGGCCAGGCCCAGCAGCAGCACGGTGCTGCCGGCGACGGACCGGCGTTGCTCGTTGAGCATCGCCGCAATCCGCTGGAACACGTAGTGGGGCATGTGCTCGTTGATCTCGTTGGCGAGCTCGACGAACCGGAACTGCCGGCCGACCTGATCGCGGACGCGCCATGACAGGTACGACGGATCGACCGGCAGGCAGTGGCCTCCGACGCCCGGTCCGGGCGTGAACGGCATGAAGCCGAACGGCTTGGTCGCCGCAGCCGCGACGACTTCCCAGATGTCGACACCGAGATCGCGTGCGAACATCGCCAGCTCGTTGACGAGTGCGATGTTGACGTGGCGAAAAGTGTTCTCGAGCAACTTGGTCATCTCTGCCGCGCCGGTCGTGCTGACCCGCACCGTTCGGTCGACGATCGCCGAATAGAACGCGTCGACATCGTTGAGCGAGGTGATGTTGATGCCGGCCACCACCTTGGGCGTGGTCACCAGGTTCCACGTCGTGTTGCCCGGATCGATGCGCTCGGGGGAGTAGCCGAGCGAGTAGTCGACGCCCGCTCGGTACGGGCTGTCGCGCTCGAGGATCGGCCGCAGCAACTCGCTGGTCGTGCCTGGGTAGGTCGTGCTCTCCAGCACGACGCAGCAAGCGGGTCGGATGTGCGGCGACAGGATCGAGCCGGCGGTCTCGATCGCCGACAGGTCGGGCACGCGCTCGCGCAGCGGTGTCGGAACGCTGATGATCGCGACATCGAAGTCGTGCAGCGCGGCGGTGTCGGTCGTCGGCGTGTAGCCGGTCGTGAGCGCGGCCGCGAGCTCGTCGTCGCTCACGTCGCCGACGTAGCTGCGTCCGCTCGCCAGCTCGTCGATGCGTCGCTTGTCGAGGTCGAACCCGATCACGGTGAAGCCCAGTTGTGCGGCGCGCATCGCGACCGGCAGCCCGACGTAGCCCTGGCCCAACACGACCACGCGCGCCGTGCGATCGGCGATCCGCTTGCGGATGTCGGGGAAGGTCATGCGCCGCGCCTCGCCCGTCGCCGACCGATCCGGCGGCGCCCCCGAACGGTGTCGTCGTGCACGTCGTCCTGACCGCAGCCGATGCACGGAGGCTCGGCTTCCGGCTCGGTACCGTCGAGCAGGCCCAGCGCTGCGAACGACCGCAGCATCGTCGCGACTTGTCGATCGACGACCGCCAACGGTTGCCCGAACGCGGCGGAGATGTCCGCGATCAGGGTGGCGTGATCTGTCGCACCGTCGCACGCATCGAACACGACCGCCGTCACGTCTTCGAGGAGGTGCACCTGCTTGCTGCGCGGGTCGAACACGACGAACGAGTCGTCGAAGTCCGCGATCATCAACAGCGCGTGACGGTGCGGCATTGCGCGCACCCCGGGATCGACCAACGTGTTCATGACCGCACGCCGGCGTCGACGGTGGCGTCGCACTCGGCGCGGTCACTGGGTAGTTCCGACATCGTCACCACGGCGCCCCCCTCGCTCGTGCCGCGACCGCTGAGCACGACGGGGATCGTGCGCCACAGGATCCGCAGGTCGCCGCCGAGGCTGCGCGTGTGCACGTACCGAACATCGAGCGCCAGTCGCTCGGTCCACGTCACCGTGTTGCGCCCGGCGATCTGCGCCAGACCGGTGATGCCCGGGTGGACGTCCATACGCTGCGCCTCGTCGCCGATGAAGCGAGCGCGGTACTTCGTCGGCAGCGGCCGCGGCCCGACGAGCGTGATGTCGCCGCGCAGCAGGTTGATGAAACCGGGCAACTCGTCGAGACTGCTCGTGCGCAGGAACCGGCCGACGCGTGTCAGGCGCTCGGCGTCGAAGGCGCTGTTCTCGCGGCCCGGGGCCGGATCGCGCATGGTGCGGAACTTCAGCAGTGTGAACGGCTGGCCGCGGAAGCCGAGTCGCTCCTGGCGGAACAGGACAGGCGATCCCATCGAGGCGTACACCACGATCGCGACGCCGATGATCGCCGGTGCACCGACGGAGAGCACGACCAACGCGACCACGACGTCGACGAGGCGACGAATTGCGTCAGCGCGGCGTCCCGACGGCGTGGTCACGAGCGCGTCCTGTCGACGCGCCTCGCCGGTGACCCGACGACGAGTGTGCCGCTGGGAACGTCGCGCACCACGACGGTGCCCGCGCCGATGGTGGCCCCGTCGCCGATCGTGATGCCGGGGATGATCCTGGCGCCGATGCCGACCAGGACTTGTGAGCCGATGGTGACCGTGCCACCCATCGCGACGCCGGGCGCGATGTGCGTGCACGAGCCGATGATGCAGTCGTGATCGACCGAGGCATTCGTGTTCACGATGACGCCGTCGCCGAGACGGGCTGCGGCGTTGACGACCGAACCCGGCGCGAGAAGCACGCCGGCCCCGATCTGTGCCGACCGTGACACGACAGCAGCGCGACTGGTCGCGGTGATCAGCGGGAGCCCGGCGCGTTCACATCGCTCGATGAAGCCGGCGCGGATCCGATTGTTGCCGACCGCGACGAAAACGTGGCTCGCACCCAGTTCGGCGAATACTGATTCGAATTGATCATCCTGTCCCACTACATCTGCATCAAGCAGTGGTGATCCTTCTCCATCACGGCTCACACACCCGATGACCTCGCATGATGCACCGTCGCGGAGGGCTTCGAGGCACACGCGTGCATGTCCACCTGCACCGATGACCAGAACGCGAGACGCCGTCGACGGTGCGGAAAGACTCACAGCCGGACCTTACAAGCACTACCGTGACCGCCACGCGCTCATTCGGGCGCTGCCGTGCGGGGAGCACAATCCGAACACGAGAGACCACAGGCGGTGAGCGTGCACAACATGGTGGGGAGGGTCGACGACCGAGTCAGGAATGCGGTCGTGGCCGGAGCCGACATGGTCGCGTGGCCGCTCGCAGTGCTGTTCGCTGCTGCCGTCGAGCGTGCGTCTGCTCCGGCCGCACGGTTGTGGGAGTTGGCGCTCGCCGGCGCCGTGGCACAACTCGTCTTCGGCGTCGGTACGCATCTGTATCGCCGCCGATTCCAAGCACTCAGCTTCGAAGAGCTCGGGATGCTCGGTCTCACCTACGGTGTGTCCGGGTTTGCTGTGCTCGCCGCCGACCGAGCCCTTGGCACGACGGGTGCGTTCGGACACGCCTGCGTTCTCGCCACGTCTGCCGCGCTGTCGTTGGCGCTGTTCCACCGTTACCTGCGCCGGCTCCGAGCTCGGTACGTGATGTTCCACCGCGTCGGAGACCGTCGCCCGGTGCTGGTGCTCGGCGCCGGGGAAGGCGGCTATCGCGCGGTTCGCGCGATGCTGGGCAACGTTCACGGTCCGTACCGGCCGGTCGCGTTGCTCGACGACGACCCGAACAAGGCCAACACACGGATCTCGCGTGTGCGGGTGCGCGGGACGTCGGCCGATCTCGAATCCGTCGCTCGACATTTCGGCGCGACGGCCGTCGTCCTGGCGATGCCTTCGGCGCGCCCCGAGACCTTGCGCCGTCTTCATCACGCCGCGGAGCGAGCCGGCCTGGAGACGTTGGTGCTGCCGCCCGTTCAGCGGCTCGTCGGCGTCGGATCGACCTCGGAGATCACCCGCTACAACGAGGAAGACGTCCTGCGTCGGCGCATCGTCGAGATCGATCCCGCCGCCGTGCGCCACCTCGTCGAAGGCCGTGTCGTGCTCGTGACCGGTGCCGGTGGTTCGATCGGTTCGGAGATCGCCCGCCAGCTCGCTCGCCTCGGCCCCGATCGGCTCGTGCTGCTCGACCACGACGACTCACTGTTGCACGCGGTCAGCGCTTCGATCCCGAAGGCGCATCATGATCGATGCCGTTTCGAGCTGGCCGACATCCGCGATCCAGATCGTCTCGCGCAGATCTTCGTCAGCCATCAGCCCGATGTCGTGTTCCATGCCGCCGCGCTGAAGCACGTGCCGGCACTCGAGCAGGCGCCGGCCGAGGGTTGGAAGACGAACGTCATCGGCACCGCCAACGTGTTGGCCGCCGCACAGCGGTGTGGCGTCCAGCAGTTCGTCAACATCAGCACCGACAAGGCGGCCGAGCCGTGCAACGTGCTCGGCTACACCAAGCGAGTCGCCGAGCGGCTCACCGCCAGTGCGGCGCGCCTGACCGGCTACGGCTACGTGTCGGTGCGCTTCGGCAACGTGATCGGCTCGCGTGGTTCGGTCCTCGAGACGTTCGAGCGCCAGATCGCTGCCGGCGGCCCGGTGACCGTCACCGATCCGGGCGTGACCCGCTACTTCATGGCGGTCCGCGAGGCGGTCCAACTCACGTTGCAAGCCGCGGCAATCGGTTCTGGTGGAGAAGTCCTCGTGCTCGACATGGGCACGCCGGTGGCCATCGTCGACGTCGCCCGACAACTGATCGAGCAACGGGGTGGCGGCATCACCATCGAGTTCTGCGGACTGCGGCCGGGCGAGAAGATGCACGAGGTGTTGCTTGCTCCGGGCGAGTTCTCGAAGCGCAAGGTGCACCCCATGATCGATCACGTCAACGTGCCCCCGATCGACCTTCGGCGTGCGGTCCTGGCTGCCGTCGGCCGTTGGTGCGTCCCCACCGACCCCGACCGGATGGCGATGATCGCCGGCCACGACCTCGACGCAAGTGCCGAGACCCTCCGCCCCGCGCGGGACTACGGTTTCGATCTGTCACCGGCGAGCAGTCAATGACGACTGCACCGACCACCCGGCACCACAACAACTTCCGGAGGGAGCCGACAATGGGAAAGCGATTTCGTTCTCGGGCTCTCGTCGGCCTGTTCGTGTTGCTGCAGATGCTCGGCTCGATGTTCGTCGTCGACCCCGCTGCGGCAGCCGGGGTCTATCCACCCGGAACAACGGTCAGTGTCGCAACCGACAAACAGGCGTACGCAATCGGCGAGACGGTCACGATCTCGGCGATCGCCTGCGCGGCGGGCGAGACGGTGACGTTCACGGTGACGCTGCCGAACGGCAGCACCGTCGTGCTCACGGCCGTCGCCGTCGCTGTCGGCGATCAGAACATCGCGACGGTCACGATGGTCGGTTCCGTCAACGGCGACTACTCGGTCGTCGCGACGTGCGCCGGAACCAGTGCAGTCACCGCGTTCAGCGTGTTCACCCTCCCCATCACCGGTACGAACGTGATGCGTCCGATCACGATCGGTGCCCTCGCGTTGTTGATCGGCAGTGGCCTCTTCATCGTCGGTCGCACGCGTCGCCGCCCGAAGCCGCGTCGCGTGGACATGCGATGAATCACGTCGTTGTCGTCGGGGCATCGTTGGCTGGCGTGCGCGCCTGCGGCGGTCTGCGCGCCGACGGCTTCGAGGGCACGATCACGCTGATCGGCAACGAACCGCACGCGCCATACGATCGCCCGCCGCTGTCGAAGAAGGTGCTCGCCGGCGAATGGGATGCGGACCGCATCGCGCTGGTACGTCCCGACGAGTTCGACAAGCTCGATGTCACCCAGCGGCTCGGCGTCGCCGCTGCGTCGTTGTCGACGGAAGACCGGGTCGTCACGCTCGCTGATGGCACGGCGATCACGTACGACGGCGCGATCATCGCGACCGGTGCCGGCACCCGACGTCTACCCGGCCAGATCGATGATCCGTCGCTGTTCGAACTCCGCACGCTCGACGACTCGCTGTCGTTGCGAGCGCGGTTGATCGACGGTGGTCAGCGGGTCACCGTCATCGGTGCCGGGTTCATCGGTCTCGAAGTCGCTGCGACGGCACGGCTACTCGGCAACGAGGTCGTGGTGCTCGAAGGCGCGCCGGCCCCGCTCATCCGCGGCCTCGGCGCCGCGATGGGTTTGGCGGTCACCGCACTGCACACCGACAACGACGTTCCCGTGCGGTGCGACATCACGGTCGAGGCGATCGAGCGCGTCGGTGACCATCTCGTCGTGCGCATCGGCGGTGGCGAATCATTGATCAGTGACATCGTCGTGGTCGGCGTGGGTGTCGCCCCGAACACCACCTGGCTCGCGGACAGCGAGCTCACGATTCGCGATGGTGTGGTGTGCGACGCAACGCTCAACGCCGGAGTTCGCGGCGTGTATGCCGCCGGCGACATCGCGCGTTGGCCGAACCCACAGTTCGACGACGAAGAGATGCGCGTCGAGCACTGGACCAACGCATCCGAGCAAGGTCTGGCGGCGGCGAAGAACTTGCTCGCAGTCGCGCGCGGCGACGCGCCTGTGCCCTACAGCGCGGTGCCGTTCTTCTGGAGCGAGCAGTACGGCAAGCGCATCCAATTCATCGGGCGCGCAGCCGGCGACGACGACGTTCTCATCGTCAAGGGATCGATCGCCGACCGTTCGTTCCTCGCGCTGTACGGCAAGCACGGACGACTCCGCGGCGCACTCGGTTTGGCGATGCCGAAGCCGTTGATGCAATGCCGCAAACTCTTGCTCGACAAGCTTTCCTTCGCCGAAGCACTCGAAGCCGTCGCTGCGTTGTAGACACGCTCAGGTCGTGATGACAGCACTCTCGTGCTGACGTACTATTCCGCGTATGACATCACATCTGTCCGACGTTTGGTTCTCGGTCACGCCACTGCAAGTCGTCAGCGGCACGGGCTGCTGGGTCACGACGACCGACGGCGACGAGTACCTCGACTTCGCTGCCGGCATCGCTGTCAACTCCACCGGTCACGCGCATCCGAAGGTCGCGGCCGCGATCGCGCATCAGGCGACTCGCTTCATCCACGCGCAGGTGAACGTCTACAAGCACGATCTGCTCGAACCACTCGCGTCGAAGCTCGCGGACCTCTCACCGAACGGCATCGAGAAGTTCTTCTTCGCCAACTCCGGAGCAGAGATCACCGAGGCCGCGGTGAAGTTGGCCAAGCAGGCGACGAAACGACCGCACATCATCGTCTTCAGTGGCAGCTTCCACGGCCGCACGCACATGGCGATGGCGATGACCACGTCGAAGACCGGTTACCGCGCCGGTCACTCGCCGCTGCCGTCCGGCATCTTCATGGCGCCCTACCCCGATCCGCTCGCCGCTGATCAGGACGCCGAGGTCGCGAAAGCGCTGAAGGGACTCGATCATCTGCTCAAGTCGATGACCGCGCCGGAAGAAACCGCGGCGATGATCCTCGAGCCCGTGCTCGGCGAGGGCGGGTACATCCCCGCACCACCAGCATTCATCCAGGGTCTCGTCGAGCGCTGCAAGACGCACGGCATCCTGTTCATCGCCGATGAAGTGCAGAGCGGATTCGGTCGCACCGGCAAGATGTTCGCGGTCGAGCACTATGGCATCGAGCCCGACATCATCTGCATGGCAAAGGGCATCGCATCGGGCTTCCCGTTCGCGGCGCTCGGCACCACTGCCGCACTCGACGCGAAGTGGACCAAAGGCAGTCACGGCGGCACCTATGGCGGCAACGCGATCGGCTGTGCTGCGGCGCTCGCCACGATCGAGATCATGAGCGATCCCGCGTTCCTGCAGAACGTCCGCGACCGCGGCACGCAACTCCGCGATGGCCTGCTCGAATTGCAGCGACACGACGATGGCATCGTCGATGTGCGTGGGCTGGGGCTGATGATCGGCACCGAGTTCAGCGATCCGGCTCGCGTCGCGGCGATCCAGAAGCACTGCCTCGAAGAGGGTCGGATGATCGTGATGAACGCGGGCACCTACTCGACGACACTGCGCTGGATGCCGCCGCTGGTGGTCAACGAGCACGAGATCGAGATCGGCCTCGCCGCTTTCGCCGCTGCCTTGAAAGCCACTGCCTGATGGCCAAGCCGGACCCCGAGTTGCTCGCGGTCTGGCGATCCTTCCAGACGGCACACTCCTCGATAGATCGAGCCCTGTCGCACGCGCTCGACGAGGAACGCCAGTTGCCGCTCGCGTGGTTCGAAGCACTCAACGCGTTGCAGATGGCGGGCGGCAAGTTGCGCGTGATGGATCTCGCCGACCACCTCGTGGTCAGCGCATCCAGCCTGTCGCGTCAGATCAACCGGATGGAGGAGGACGGCTTCGTTCGGCGTGATCGAGGCCGCCTCAACGATCAACGCGCGGTGGTCGTCGTGCTCACCCGCGAAGGACGCGACACGTGGCGTCGCGCGAACACGACGTACCTCCGCGTCGTCAAGCGGATGTTCATGGCCAGGCTCGGCGACGGCGACGTCTCGGCGCTTCAGCGCACGTTCTCGAAGGTCCTCGAGACCCTGTAGTCGCGATTCGTCGTCCAGGTTGGCGTCCGACCAGAATCGTGGTTTCCGATCGAGCTGATGTCACAGGTCGATCGACGAGAAGTGTGTTTCCGAGGAGTCCCCCATGCCAACCGCCGTCATCGTCGATGCGATCCGAACGCCGTTGGGGCGTCGCAACGGCAAGCTGAAGGAGTGGCATCCGGTCGACCTCGCCGCCGAGGTGCTGAAGGCGTTGATCGATCGCACCGGTGTCGATCCCGTCCTCATCGATGACGTGGTCATGGGCTGCGTGATGCAGGTCGGCGAACAGGGCGTGAACATCGGCCGGAACGCTGTCCTCGCCGCTGGTTGGCCCGATTCGGTTCCGGGCACGACCATCGACCGCCAGTGCGGGTCGTCGCAGCAGGCAGCTCACTTCGCCGCGCAGGGCGTGATGGCCGGCGCGTACGACATCGTGGTCGCGGGCGGGATCGAGCTGATGACACGCATCCCGATGGGCGCATCGTTTATGGACGGCAAGTTCGGCTTTCCGTTCGGACCGGCGATCAGCGCCCGCTATGCCCCAGAGGGCGGCCTTGTCCCGCAGGGCATCTCGGCCGAGCTCATCGCCGACACATGGGACATCAGCCGCGAGGACATGGACGCGTTCGGCGTTCGGAGCCAGGCCTACGCAGCCCGGGCGACGGCCGAGGGCCGGTTCGAACGCGAGATCTTGCCCGTGTTGGACGCCGAGGGTCGGATGATGACCACCGACGAAGGGTTGCGCGAGACCACCATGGAGTCGCTGGGGATGCTCAGGCCGGCCTTCCGTTCGGTCGAAGACGGTGGTCGTGTCACGGCCGGCAACTCGTCACAGATCACCGACGGAGCATCGGCGGTGTTGATCATGAGCGAGGCGAAGGCGATCGAACTGGGGCTCACCCCGCGCGCTCGGTTCGTGAACTTCTCGCTGGCAGGCGCCGACCCTCGATACATGCTGACCGCGCCGATTCCGGCCACGCACAAGGTGCTGCAGCGGGCTGGTCTCACGATGGACGACATCGACATCGTCGAGATCAACGAAGCGTTCGCCTCGGTCGTCCTCGCGTGGGAGAAGGAGCTTCATCCCGACATGGACCGCGTCAACGTCAACGGAGGAGCAATCGCCCTGGGCCATCCGCTCGGTTGCTCGGGCACACGGTTGATGACCACGCTGCTCAACGAGCTCGAGCGGACGGGGGGCCGTTACGGCCTGCAGACGATGTGCGAGGGTGGCGGTATGGCCAACGCGACCATCATCGAACGCCTCGGCTGACCACCTCGGCTGACCACCCGGCGGGTTCGGCCGAACGGCGAACAATCGCCCGAGCGAAGACCCGCTAGCCTGAAAACGTGCCTGCGGCGTCCACCATCATCTGGGTCGGATTCGCGTTGCTGTTGGGTTACGGCCTGTGGAAAACCGGTATTGGCATGCTTCGCAGCATGACGACGCCGATGCCACCGCCGGCGCCATCAGGCGAGATGCGCAGGATCAACGTCAAGTACCGCTGCAGCATGTGTGGGCTGGAGTTGAAGATGACGTTGGCACCTGACGAGGACCCCCCGCCGCCGCGCCATTGCCTCGAGGACATGGATCTTTTAGCACCGATAGAGTGACAACCGTCACGGACTGGTTCTCCACAGCATGTGGATAAACGTGTTGACGAACAACACCCGTGTAATTCTTGTCAATGCCATTTCGTTGCGGTATAGAGCCCGGCGAGGACGAACCCGAGGCCCGCGAAAACCGGCCAGTTGCCGACGCTGTCGGCGAACAGGTAGCGGCTCAGGATCGTCAGCACACCGATCGCCAGGAACACGCACATCAGGATCGGCACCCACTTCGGGCTTTCCTTGACGGACTGCGGGATCGGCGGGGTGTACCGCGACGACGGGCTCACACCGACTGATGCCTTGGGGCCCGAGCTGGCACCGAGTGGAGCGGCGCCGGCCCTGGGCAAAGTGCCCGGCCTGGTGCCCTTCGGTGTTACTCGTCCGCCGGTTCTGCGCTTAGGTGGTGCCACGAGAAAGCGAGTCTACGGCAAGAACGCGTTCGACACGACCACGGCCGACCGGGCAGGCTGTATGCCGTGACACGCGTGCTCGTTCTCGACAGCTACGACAGTTTCGTCTACAACCTCGTGCAGTACCTGGGCGAGCTCGGCGCCGACCCGATCGTGTACCGCAACGATGCGTTGACGGTCGACGAAGCGCTCGACCTCGCCCCCGACGCGGTGCTGCTGTCGCCCGGTCCCGGTCGGCCCGAGGACGCCGGCATCCTGTGCGCCGTAGTTCCCGCGTTCGCCGAGCGCGGCACACCCGTGCTGGGCGTCTGCCTCGGCCATCAAGGTATCGGTCACGTCTACGGTGCCAGCGTGGTGCGCGCTCCCGAGCTGATGCACGGCAAGACCAGCGTGATCCGCCATGAAGGACTCGGCGTGTTCGCCGGTCTGCCCTCGCCGCTCACCGCCACTCGGTATCACTCGCTGGTGATCGACCCGTCAACGGTGCCGGCCTGTCTCGAGGTCACGGCGTCCACCGACGACGGCATCATCATGGGCATCCGTCACCGTGAGCTGCCGATCGAGGGTGTTCAGTTCCACCCCGAGAGCATTCTCACCGCGGCCGGCCACGACCTGCTCACCAACTTCCTCGCCAGCGCGGGCCACCTCGCGATCAAGGCAACCGCGCAAACCGCCTGAGGGTCCATGGTTCGATGCGGGTGGGCGCGCCCAGCGCGTCATGACGCGCAAGCCGCGCCCACCGCTCTCGCAAACTGAACAGTTGGGCGCGCCCAGCGCGTCATGACGCGGCTGCCGCGCCCACCTCCAGAAGGGTTCGCCGGAGGAGAGCGCAGAGCCGGTGTGTGCACGGTCTGGCAGTCGCTATCGTGCTCGTCGACTTCCCCCAGCACCAATGAGGAGCTTTGGGAGGTTGCCATGTCTGAACCGTGGCGAGGATCGATGAACAAATGGTTGCGTGAGCACGCCGGAGTGATCGGCTGCGAGAAGTTGGCGGAGTTCGGCTGTCCGCGAGGTACCGTCCAGAGCCTGCTGGACCGCAAGGAGTTGCTGCCGCTGCAACACGGCGTGTACCGATCGAGCCAATGGCCGTCCGACGACATGCAGAAGATGTTGGCGGCGTGTGTGAGCAACCCACACGTCGCGATCGGGTTTCTCTCCGCCGCGAAGTTGTGGAAGTTCCGGCGTCTGCCAACGTTCGAGGGAATACACGTCCTCGTTCCACACTCTTCGTCGCCGAAGCTGAACGACGTCGTCGTTCATCGGTGCCGCGATGTCCAACCCACGGACATCGTGCCTCGCGAGCGCGGCCTACGAGTGACGAGTCCTCCCCGCACGCTGTTCGACTGTGCTGATCTCCTGGGTGTGGAGGCCACGGCGTCCGTGATGGAACAACTCATCAACGATGACCATGGCACCTTCCTGACGCACCTCTCGACGTTCACGCGACTGGCGCGCCCGCGTCGGCCGGGAACCGTGACGATGGGACAGGTGATTGCGTCTCGTCCAGCGTGGCGTGCCGCCATGCAGTCCGACCTTGAGGCCCGCGTACTCGGCGAAATCGAACGGCAACTCCTGCCACGCCCAGAGGTCCAGTATTGGTTCACGCTGCCCAGCGGACAGCGCATCCGGCTCGATTTCGCTTGGCCCCAATTCGAAGTCGGTCTCGAGGTCGACCACCCGTTCTGGCACGCCGGTGCAGTGGAGTCACATCGTGACAAGCACCGCGACCGCAAGATGACCGCCATCGGTTGGCGGATGGCACGCATCACCGATCTCGATGTCGAGGGCGGTCTTGCCAGCGCCATTGCCGATGTCGCCGGCATCTTGCAGCGCGCCGCAAACCAACCGTCCGCGCGCTGAATTCCCCGGGTGGGCGCGGACAGCGCGCCAAAACGCGCTGAGCGCGCCCACCCTCAATTGTTTCGAATGCGTGGGCGCGGACAGCGCGCTATGGCGTGCTGAGCGCGCCCACCCGAGGCTCCGACTGGACGGGCCGGGCCTGCACGCGTTCAGGGGCCGCTGGTGCTGGAGGTCGTTGCTGCGGCGGCGGTGGTCGTGGGGGCCGGCGCCGCGGTCGTCGCTGTGGTCGTTGCCGGCGCAGCGGTTGTCGTGGGCGCCTGGGTCGTCGGTGCAGCGGTGGGGGGCACGGTGGTCTGCTGCGGCAGGGCCTTGCCGACCGTGAGCGTGACGGTGGAGCTGGAGTTCACCGATGTGCCCACGACCGGCGAGCTCTGGATGACCCGGCC
The DNA here is from genome assembly GCA_038227995.1 of Acidimicrobiales bacterium. Lineage (GTDB taxonomy): Bacteria > Actinomycetota > Acidimicrobiia > Acidimicrobiales > Ilumatobacteraceae > WLMZ01. The sequence continues at coordinate 116,477 of JBBRPP010000002.1, read as the reverse complement.
GTCCTGTGCGTTGTTGAACGGTACGTCGGTGTAGATCACCGTCACGATGAGGTTCTTGTCGGTGAGGATGTTGCGGGCCTGGTTCTCGGTGAGGCCGATCAGCGGTGGAAGCACCACCTGCGTCGGGCCACTACTGACGACGACGTTGATCGCGCTGCCCTTGTCGACGACGTTGTCGGCCGCCGGATCGGTGCGGATCACGATGCCCACCGGCACGGTGTCGTTCGGCTCGTTGGTGATCGTGACGATGAAACCCAATGCGGGCGCGGTGAGGGCAGCCTTGGCCGCGTCGCCTGTCTGCTTGACGACGTCGGGCACCGTGACCTTGCCGACGCCCTGCGACACCGTGAGGTCGACAGCGGTGCCCTGCTTGGCCATCGTGCCCGCCAGTGGCAACTGGCTGATCACCGAGCCTTGGGCGACCGTGGAATCCACGACGTACGTGATGTTTGGGCCGACCGTGAATCCCTGCGCGGTAAGCGCGTCCTTGGCGTCGGCGAGCAGCTTCTGGGTGACATCGGGGATTGCGACGAGCTCGCTCTTCGGCTTGTACTTCAGGGTGATGGTCTGGTCCTTGGTGACCAGCACGCCGGGCAATGGATTGGTCTCGAACACGACCCCTTCGGGCGCGTCGGCATCGGGGACGGCGAGCGCCACGGGCTTGAGTCCGGCGCTGATCAGGATCTGGGTTGCTTCCTCGAGCTGCTGGTTGGTGACGTCAGCGAGACCGAACGTGGTTGCCTTGTCGTGTTTGTTCAGCGCCTTGAAAAGGATGAAACCACCGACGGCGAGCGCCGCGACCGCGAAGAACGCAGCGAGTCCCCACCAGCCGCGGCGCTGTGGTGGGTCGTAGTAGACGGCTTCATTCGCGCCGGTGGGATACTGACCGCGCTGCTGGATCTGGGTGCGCGGGTTGGCTCCGGTGACTCCGGTGGTGGGCACGATCTGCGTACGCGGCGTGGCGGACGTCGCGGCCGCATACGCGGCGGTGCCTGCGGCAGCGCCGTTGGGGCGAGGGGGAACAACCGTGCGGGCGACGGTGGTTGCGCCGGCGACCCTGGCAACCGGTCCACCGGGGGCCGCTGGTTGCGCGCTGCCGGCCAACGCCTTGACCGGCTCGCCATTGCGGAAACGGCGCAGATCGTCGCGCAACGCATCACCGTCGGCGTACCGCACAGCGGGGTTCTTGGCGAGCAGCTTGGCGACGATCGCCTCGTACGGGCGGGGCACGTCGGGCGCCAACTGGTTCAGCGGCTGAGGGTTCTCGTGCACCTGCTTGTACGCGATCGCGACGGGGTTGTCGCCCGCGAACGGCGGGCGCCCGCCGACCATCTCGTACATCACGATGCCCAACGAATACAGGTCGCTGCGCGGATCGGGTTGCGCACCCTGTGCCTGCTCGGGAGAGAAGTAGGTCGCGGTACCCATCACGAGACCGACCTGGGTCAAGTTGCTGTCGGCCGCAGAGTTCATCGCCCGGGCGATGCCGAAGTCGGCAACCTTCACCTGGCCGCTGGAGCCGATGAGGATGTTGGCCGGCTTGATGTCGCGGTGCACCACCCCATTGCGGTGAGCGAAGGCGAGCGCGGCCGAGACCTCGGATGCGATCTCGGCCGCCTGCACTGCGGACACGCGGCCGTTGGTGCGGATGATGTCGGCGAGCGTCCGACCTTCGATGTACTCCATCGCGATGAAGTACGTGCCGCCGTACTTGCCCCAGTCATAGACGCTGACGATGTTGGGGTGGTTGAGGCTCGCCGCGGACTGGGCCTCGCGACGGAAACGCTCGACGAACGCAGGGTCGGTTGCGAACTCGGCGAACAGCACCTTGATCGCGACGGGCCGATCGAGCAACAGGTCGCGCGCGAGCAGCACGTCGGCCATGCCGCCGCGTCCGATTCGCGCTTGGATCTCGTAGCGGTCGTTGAGGACCGTGCGTTCACCGTTGTCTGCCACTGCTGCCTACTTCATCTCGACGAACCGGATCGGTTCGCCGCTGTCGCGATTCAACACCGCTCGTTGGGGTCCATCGAGGATATAGAGGCGACAGGCCGGATGTCCTGTCACCTTGTCGGATCTCATCTGGCTGGATCTCGGCTGGCGAGATCTCCGCGTGGTGGTCATGGCTGCAAGTCGTCCCCATCGCTCGTCAACCCAACGGATGCGCCAAGGCGTAGTCGAGAATCGTCTTCGCTACCGGCCCGGCGAGCTTACCCCCGGTGCCTGCGCTGATCTCAGCGTTGGTGCCCTTGAGGATCACTGCCACCGCGTACTGCGGATTCTGAGCGGGAGCGAAGGCGACGATCCACGCGTGCGAGCGCTCGGGCGAACCCGGTGCATTGAGCTGCGCGGTGCCGGTCTTGGCTGCGGCCTGGACGCCGTTGGCCAACTGCAGGCAGCACTTGGCGGTGCCGTTGTTCACCACGCCGATCATCAGGTCTGTCATCTTCGACGCAGTCGTCGGCGAGATCGGCGTCTTCCACACCTTGGGTTGCGTCTGGCTCAGCACCTTGCCGGCGTGATCGAGGGTGGCGGCCACCACGTATGGCTGCATCATCACGCCGCCGTTGGCGACTGTCGATGCGACCATCGCCATCTGCAATGGCACCATCGCGTCCGAGCCTTCGCCGAAACTCTGGATTGCGAGCAGTGCTTCGGAGTTGGTGAAGTCGGTGACTTCGCCGAAGTGCGAGACAGCGCCACCGGGGAGATCGAACGGGATCGGTTCGCCGATGCCCCACGCCTTCGTGCCGGCCACCATCTTGTCCGCGCCGACGAGCACGCCGACGTTGGCGAACGCGGTGTTACAGCTACGCGCGAAGACCGTGCGCAGATCACCGCCGCACACTTCGCCGTGGAAGTTCTCGATCGGGTTGGTGGTGTTCGGCGGTGTGTACGACTTCTCGTTCGGCCACATGCTGGGGAAGTCGATCACACCCGTCTCCAAACCGATGCTGGCGGTGATCACCTTGAACGTCGAGCCGGGCATGTAGCGCTCTTGGTACGCGTTGGCCAGCGTCGGCTTTTCCGGGTTCGCGTTGAGGAACGTGAGCACGTTCTCGGCCTGTTTGGAATCGTGCGTGGCGACGAGGTTCGGGTCGTAGCTCGGGTAGCTCCACATCGCCAGCACGGCACCTGTGTGCGGATCCAGCACGATCGCGCTGCCCTCGCGGTTGCCGAGCGCATCCTTGGCCACCTGTTGCAGATCGTTACGCATCGTCAACTGCACCGACCCGGCGTTGTCACTGTTGCTGAGGATGTTGGTGATCGCCGCGATCTGCTGCGCCGGTGTCTGCCCGGTGAGCACGTCGGTGAACTTCTTCTCCAACTTGGTCGCCCCGAAAGCGTATGTGTAGTAGCCGCTGACGTTCGCGAACAGCTCGCCCGTGGGGTAGGTGCGTTGGTACTTGAACTTCGTGTCGGTGGAGGGCACCGACGTCGCGATCACCACGCCGTCGGCCGTCGTGATGTTGCCTCGCGCCTTGTCGAAGTCGCGCAGCACGGCGCGGTTGTTGTTCGGGTTGGCGGCGATGGTGTTGCGCTTCACGACCTGCAGCAGGTTGAGCTGAACGAACAGGATCACGTAGCACACCAGGAGACCGGCCGCGAGCCGGCGGATCTGCTTGTTCATGTCGGCGCGTTCCCGAGCAGGGTGTCGTCGCCGGGAGTCGCGCCCAGTTGCTTGCGCAGCCGGCGGCGCAATTGTCGTGCCGCGAACCGTTCGTTGATCGTCGGGTCGTCGGGCAACTCACCATTGCGTCGCGCGCTGCTGTCGCTGACGCGCATCAACAGCGCGAGCAACACGTAGTTGGCGACGAGCGACGAGCCGCCGTAGCTCACGAAGGGAAGCGCGATGCCCGTCAGCGGAACGACGCGGATGACGCCGCCGATGATCACGAACGCCTGCACCCCGATGAGCGTCGTGAGTCCGGTGGCGAGCAGCTTCTCGAACGGCCGCTCGGCCTTGATCGCGATGCGGAGCCCGGCGCCGACGATCAGCAGGTACGACATCAGCAAGGTCGTCGCGCCGAACAGGCCCATCTCTTCGGCGATGCCCGCGAAGATGAAGTCGTTCTGCACCGCAGGGATCAGGTTGGGGTGGCCCTGTCCCAGGCCGGCACCGGCCAGGCCGCCGTCGCCGATCGCGAACTCGCCCTGCACGATCTGGTAGCCCTTGCCCTGGTAGCGACTCCATGGATCGAGCCAGATGTGAACGCGGTCCTGCACGTGGCCGAACAGGCGGAACGACGCGTACGCGGCCCCGCCGAACAGCAGCAGACCGATCACCAGGAACGTGGCCCGTTCGGTTGCGACCCACAGCATCACGACGAACAGGGTGAAGAACAGCAGCGACGAACCGAGGTCCTTCTGGCCGACCATCACGACCACCGAGAAGCCCCACGCGAGCACGATCGGGAAGAAGTGCCGCGGCTCTGGCAACCGCAGCGGACCGATGTGCCACGTGCCGGCCGAGATCAGCTCTCGCCGTTCGTAGAGGTAGCCGGCGAAGAACAGTGCGAGCAGGATCTTGGCGAACTCGCCGGGCTGGAAGTTGACCGGCCCGATGCGCACCCAGATGCGAGCACCGCCGACGCTGCGCCCGACACCGGGCACCAGTGGCAGCAGCAACAGACCAGCGCCGATCATGAAGAACGTCCACTTGTAGCGGGCCAGATCGGGGGCGCGCTGAACGACGACCAGCGTTGCGATGTATGCCGCGATCGCGATGAAGGTCCACGTCGTCTGCAGGCCGGCGAGGTGATCGTTGAGCCTGGCGATCATCACGTAGCCGATGCCGTGCAGCATCGCGGCCAGCGGCAGCAGTGTTGCGTCGGCACCGCGCGCCAAGATCCGTGTCGCCAGGTGAGCCATCAGCAACAGCCCCAACAGGGCGATGAAGAACGGGACGATGATGGGCGGGATCGTCGCGTTCTTGCCCAGCGACGCAAGCGTGTAGGCCCCCGCCGTGATGATGCCCGCCATGATGACCAAACCGAGTTCGGTGCTCCGGCGAGAGAGTGGGTGCATCAGGGGCCTGAGACGATGGTCGTTGTCGCGGCGCCCGCCACCGTTGTCGTCGTCTCAGCGACAGTCGTCGTCGTTGTGGTGGCCAGATCGCTGGTCGGCACGGTGGTGGCCGTCACCGTCTGGTCGATGAACTGCGCCGCGCCCTCAGGCGAGCTGAACTCGGGTCGGCGGTTCACGATCGCGACCACGGTCGGATCGAGGTCGGCCTTGGTCTTGGTGCTCGTCCGCTCGACGGTCGGCTTGAACCACAGGATGTCGTCCTTCTGGCCCTTGTAGATCACGACGGTGTCGCCCTTGAAACCGACGAAGTATCCGCTGCGCGCGTGCACTGCGATGAGGGTCAACGTCGCGACCACGATCGCGGTGAGGATGAACACGAACAGGAAGGCGCCGACACCGAACCGGCGCTTCTTGGGTCGGGCGGGCGTCGCGGCCGCGGCCGAATGGACCTTGACGCCACCGACGTTTGCTGCTGCAGCAGCGGCGGCTTCGGCCGCCGCCAGCTTCGCGCCTGGCATCGCCGTGGTCGCGGCCATGTCGTCGACGGACGGACTGACGGTTGTCAGGCCGATGCCCATGTCCTGCTCGGTGGGGGGCGGCGGCATCGGCCCGGGAGGCGTCGTCGGAGCGGCCGATGATCGAGGCGTCGACGACGAGGGCAGGGTCGGGAGGGTCGGCAGCGCCGGTGGCGGCAACGTCGGCAGCGCCATCGCGTCGAGGGCGGCGCCGGGTGCCGCATCGCCGGTCGTGGGATCGGACAGTGTGATGGCGGTGGTGGCCGCGGCCGGCCCGACCTCGCCGGCGAACATCGCGCCGACCGGCGCTGCATCGGCAGCGTCGCCGGCGTCTGCCGCCCATACGTGGGTGCCCGCTGAGCTGTCCGCCCACGTCGGGTCGAATGCGATCTCGTCAGTGGGGTCGGGCGGATCGACGCCCTCGAGCACGTCGACGATGATGACCGTCACGTTGTCGCGGCCGCCATGGCTGTTGGCCCGAGCGACGAGCGCCTCGGCCAACGGCTGCGGGTCGGTGATCGACATCACGAGGTCGATGATCTCGTCGTCGGGAACTTCGTCGACCAGGCCGTCGCTGCACAGCACGAACCGGTCGCCGCGCACGATCGGCAGCGTCCACATGTCGGTGCGCACCGACGGCTCGATGCCGAGGGCCCGGGTGACGATGTTGCGGCGCGGATGCGTGCGCGCTTCCTCCATCGTGATGTGTCCGGTCGCGACGAGCTCTTGGACGTAGCTGTGATCGACCGTGACGCGCTGCAGGCGGCCACCGCGGAAGCGATACGTACGCGAGTCGCCGACGTTCAACAACACCAGTTGCTCGGGCTCACCGTCGGCCTCACTGGCGAGCACGGCGAGCGCCGTCAGTGTCGTGCCCATGCCGGTCTGCGCGGCGTTGGCGCGAGCGGCGCCGTAGATCGCTGCGTTCGCCTCGGTGACGGCGGCAACAGCGGCGTCCTCGCTGGAGGCGCCGGCGCCCAGGCGGTCGCGCAGGATGCTGGCCGCGAGCGCGCTCGCGACTTCGCCCGCTTGATGGCCACCCATGCCGTCAGCGACCGCGAACACCATCGGCTCGGCGACGAACGTGTCCTCGTTCTCGGTGCGGACGAGACCCGGATTGGTGGCGGCTCCCCAGCGCAGCTCGGGCATCAGTTGGCCTCCAGCACGGTGCCACCGATCTGGAGCCGATCGCCGCGGTGCATCACCTGGGCGACCGTGATCCGGTTGCCGTTCACATAGGTGCCGTTGGTGCTGCCGAGATCTTCGATGATGACGTTCCCTTGATCGGTGAAGACTCGTGCGTGGACCTGCGACACGAACGAGTCATCGGGAACGCTGACGGTACAGCCTGGAGCGCGGCCGAACGTGACCTCGTTGGCACAGCTGATGGCGGTGCCCTTGCTGGCCTTGGGTTCGAGCACCATCAGGCGGGTGACGACGCCCTTCTTCGCGCGGGGCGCCTTGGCAGGTGCGGGCGCAACGTTGGGGGCGGCCGGCGGACCGGTCGCGGCTGTCGCTCCGTGGGGAACGCTGTTCGCGGCACGCGCAGAAGCTTGCACCGGCGCACCCTTGCGGGGTCCGCGCACTTCGCTCCACACGGCCCACAAGACACGCGCGAAGAACAGGTACAACAGCGCGAGCAGCGCGAACTTGAGGATGTTCAGGAGCGAGTCGTTCGTCATGGAATGGCCGCCCTGCTGGCAGTCAGCTGGCCTCGAACCGGATGTGGATGTTGCCGAAGCTGATGATGTCGCCGTCGCGCAACACCTGCTCGCCGGTGACACGCACGCCGTTCACCTTGGTGCCGTTGGTGCTGCCGAGATCGGCGATCACGAACGAGGTTCCCTGGGCGCGGAACTCGGCGTGGCGCCGGCTGACGTTGGCATCGTTGATCGGGATGCCGCTGTCGGGCAGGCGGCCGACGGTGATCACGCGTCCGGCGAGTGGCATGCGGTCGCCCGCGGGCATGATCAGCGTGCCGACGCCCAGGCCGCCGCCGGCTTCGCGCATCGACGACGCGACCGTGAACCGGCCGGGCTTCGTCTCTTCGTCGACCATCAAGCTGACGCTGACGGGACCCATGAAGTGGTAGCCCTCTTCGCGGGCGTGCTCGCGGGCGGCTTCGCCCAGTTCGGTGACGAGTGCTTCCTCGATGTCGGCGAACCCGGCGTGGTCGCGAGGGCTGACGTGGAACTCGAATTGGTTCGGAACGATGCGCCGACCCTTGACGTCGACCGAGCGATGGTCATCCATCTCGCGCACGAGACGACGCCCGAGTTCGATGGGCCGGATGCTGCTCTTGCTGGAACGCGAAAACACACCCTCGACCATACGCTCTACACCATGCTCAAACGATTGCAAGCCCATGTCGTTTGCAAGAGTAGTGGCGTTTCCGCAGCACATGGCGCGCGGCGGTCGGCGTAGCGATGTGATGCAACGCAGCGTTCACAGCACCTGACCAGCGTTGTCCTACGATTGAAGCCGGCGCAATCCGGGTTGGGCGCAGCGGTAACCGGGTTGGGGGAGTTGCCCGAAGTTGCTACGGTGTGTGCTTCCACTCGGGCGAGTGGCGGAATGGCAGACGCGCTGGCTTCAGGTGCCAGTATTCGAAAGGATGTGCGGGTTCAAGTCCCGCCTCGCCCACGTTGAAGCCCCTGCATCGCAGGGGCTTTTCTCGTTGTCGACGCGACACCCGTCCGAGGTGGCGTCTCGCTCGAACCGCACCCGCGGTGGGCGTTTGTGCAACCCGGGTTGCTCAGATCCCTTCCGCGGGCGCGACTTGAGCAACCGTGAGGCCGCCATTGCTCAAGTCCGTGCGGAGTTCGTCGATACATGAAATACGTGTCGAGCGAAGAGCGCTCGCGCACCGGTGATCACAGGGCGAGAGCGGGACATGAAAGGCATCATCTTCAACCTGCTCGAGGGTGTGGTGGTCGAAGACCAGGGCGACGACGCGTGGGACGACGTGCTCGACGACGCCGGCCTGCACGGCGCGTACACCTCCGTCGGCAGCTATCCCGACGGCGAGTTGCTGTGTCTTCTCGGCCAGGTGCACGGCCTGACAAACAACGACTCCGCCGCGAAATTGACGTGGTTCGGGCGGCGGTCGATGCCGATGCTCGCGGACCGCTATCCAGTGTTCTTCGAGGGGCACCGCACGACCGTCGAGTTCCTGTCGACGTTGAATGACATCATCCACACCGAGGTCCGCAAGCTCTACCCCGATGCCGACGTGCCGACGTTCGATTTCAGCAACGCAATGTCCGATCCGGTGACCGGCCGTACTGGCCTGAGCCTCGGCTATCAGTCGGCGCGCAAGCTGTGTGCGCTCGCCGAAGGTTTCATCGAGGGCGCTGCCGCCCAGTTCGGTGAATCCGTCACCATCGTCCAGCCCGAGTGCATGCTGCACGGCGACAGCCGTTGCCTGTTGGAGTGCTCGTTCACGCCGAACGCCGAAAGCGGATCGGATGGGCGATGATCCCACGGCTGATCTCGAACGGATGCGGAACCGTTGGCAGCGAGAACGGCAGGCGCGCTTCGAAGCCGAAGCAATCGCCGAGCAGGCAACCAGCAAGGCGCTGCACGACCCGCTGACGGGCCTCGCCAACCGAAGTCTGTTCCTCGATCGCGTCGAGATCGCATTGACCCGTGTTTCGCGACGCCATCGCGGCGCGGCAGTGTTGTTCGTCGACCTCGACGAATTCAAGCGCATCAACGACAGCCTCGGCCACGAGGTCGGTGACGGCGTGCTGCGGATGGTGGCCGGCCGCATCGTCGCGGCCGTTCGTCCCGGGGACACAGTCGCGCGCTTCGGCGGCGACGAGTTCGCGATCCTGACCGATGATGTCGATGACGATGACGACGCGCTGCAACTCGGTGAGCGCATCACCGTCGCGATCGGTCAGCCGATGATCGTGGGCGGTCGCGAGATGTGCCTGACCGCAAGTGTGGGCGTGGTCGTCGCGCGTGACGGCGACTGCGTCGCCACCGAGTTGCTGCGCGATGCGGACACGGCGATGTATCAGGCCAAAGCGACCGGACGGGCGTCCGTCAAGTTCTTCGACAACGAGCTGCGCCAACGCGGCGTCGTGCGGCTGGAGATCGAGGGCGAGCTCGGCCGCGCCATCGACGCGAACGAGCTCGATCTTCACTTCCAGCCGATCGTCGATCTGAACACGCATCTGCTGACGGGGCTTGAGGCGCTGGTGCGCTGGCATCACCCGGATCGTGGTTCGCTGATGCCCGACCGGTTCATCCCGATTGCCGAGGACACCGGCCTCATCGTGCCGTTGGGCAATTGGGTGCTGCAGCAGGCGTGTCGGCAATTGGCCACTCTGCACGATCATGCCCCCAACGATCCGCTGCGAACGTGGGCGTCGCGGTCGATCCATCTGACGTCGGCGAGGAGCCCGCGCGACGACTTCTACGTCTCGGTCAACGTTTCTCCGCACCAGCTGCGCCGTCGAGATTTCGCGGGCGCGCTCGAATCGGCATTGGCGTTGACGACCGCGCCTGCGAAGTCGCTGTGCCTCGAGATCACCGAGCGATCGCTGATGAGCGAATCGGCCGTGGTCGCCGAGAACCTCCACATCATCCACGAGCTCGGGATCAAACTGGCGATCGACGATTTCGGCACGCAGTACTCGTCGCTGAACTACCTCAAGCGGTTCCGCGTCGACATCTTGAAGATCGACCGCAGCTTCGTCGCTGACCTCGGTTCCAGCGACGAGGACAGCGGCATCGTCAGCGCGATCGTGGGGATGGCCAAGGCGTTGCGCATCGACCTCGTCGCCGAGGGGGTCGAGTCAGCTCCGCAAGCCGCACACCTGCGTCGCCTCGGCTGCGATCACGCCCAAGGCTTCCACTTCGCTCGGCCGGTCCCGAGTGCCGACCTCAGGCAAGCCGTTGCAGCAATCCCCACGATCTTCGGACGCGAGTCGCAACGACCGGCCTGACGTCCGCTGGGTGTCAGGCGTCGCTCAGCCGTCGAGCAACGACATGATCGAGGCGCGCATCGCGTCGACGAAGCGATCGCGGGTCGAGTCGTCGAGCGCATCGAGGGCGAGGTGGGGGTTCAAGTCCTCGAGTTCCATCAGCAGCAAATCACCCGATGCCAGCCGGCACGCGTCGATGCGTTGGACGCCGTGCTCGATGGAGTTCCATTCGATGAACCACGTCGCGAACTCGACGTCGGATGCGCTCGCGTCGAAGGGCTGCAGCTCCCACCGTCTCGATGGGTCAGGTGCGTACATTGCGTACTGGAACGTGTGGTCGACGAAGTAGAACGACACCTCGTACTCGAATGCGAGACGAGGTTGAATGAGCACCTCGCCGTCATCGAGCACGGTGCTCTCGATGTCGTCCGCGCTCAGCATCCGCAACCCGACCGAGTCGCTGCCCAGCTTCGGTTTCACGACGTATGTCGCGGTGTCGGGCAGTCGCTCGATCTCGGCGCACCGATCGACCGTCGGGATCACGGCCGCGCCCGAGCGGCTGAGATCGACGAGGTACTGCTTGCCACGCATGTCGGCTCGTCCGGTGAGTTGGTTGAAGACGACCGTGCCGCGGCCGAGCGCCGCGCGTCTGAACGCGTCGTACTCGGCTTGGTAGTGGATGACCGGCCCGCTGTTGCGCACGACGACACCGTCGAACGCATCCATCAGCGCGGTGGCCGACAGCGGGTGGCAGAGCGCGATGTCGAAGTGTGGGCTCAGCGCCGCGCTCAACCACAGATCCTCGTCGCGGTAGACGCGCCCCTGGGCCTGATACGTGAGGTCGGTGACGTAGAGCAATCGGGCGCGAGCCATCAGACGTTGCTATCACGCATGGCGCGTCAGAGCAGCGAGCGGATCGCGGCAGCGAAGGCTTCCGGTTGCTCCTGGGGCACGTTGTGCCCGCCAGCGACGACTCGGACCTCGACCGGTCCGGTGAACTCGGGCTCGGCGGGCTTCGACGCCGCGTTCGGATCGCCCGGATCGACGCCGTCGTCGGGGCTGATCAGTACGACTGTCGGGACGGTGATCGGTGGTTGTGCGGCAAGCGATGCTTCGATCGAATCGTACGCAGGGTCGCCGGCGACGAGCGCGTAGCGGTGGCGGTACGAGTGGATCACGACGTCGACGAAATCGGGGTTGTCGAACGCAGCCGCAGTCGCCTCGAACGTGGCGTCATCGAACGCCCATGTCGGCGACCACAGGTCCCACAGCAGCCGGCAGAACTCGCGCCGGTTGGCGGACAATCCGGCGCGGCCGCGCTCGGTGTTGAAGTACCACTGGTACCAGAACAGGTGCTCTTCGGCCGGCGGCAATGGTTCGCCGGACCGGGCAATGTCTTGCACGTTGTATCCGCCGGCCGTCACCAACCCGCGACAGCGCAACGGCCACAGTGCGGCGACGACGCATGCCGCACGTCCACCCCAGTCGTAACCCGCCAGCACCGCGGACTCGATCGACAGCGCATCCATCAACGCCACGAGATCCGCACCGAACGCGCCCTGCTGACCAGATCGCTGCGTGTCGTCGTGAACGAACCGCGTCGGTCCGTAGCCGCGCATGAACGGCACGATCACGCGACATCCGTCGGCGGCGAGCAACGCGGCAACGTCGTCATACGCGTGCACGTCGTACGGAAAGCCGTGCATCAGGATCACGACCGCGCCGTCGGCGCAACCGTCGGCCGGCCCATACTCGTCATAGGCGATGTGCAACACGTCAGTCGTCGCGAACGAAGTCATGATTTCATCTGATCAGATGTCGAGAACCTGGCACCGGTTCCGACGTCGCCGACGAAGCGCCCGCCAGGACGCTCGCCATCATCGATGCAAGGAGAACTCATGCCCAAGCTGCGCGTCCACAACATCTCGGTGTCGCTCGATGGCTATGCCGCCGGCCCGAACCAAGACCTCGACAATCCGATGGGTGTCGGCGCGATGCCGATTCACGACTGGGTCTTCGCGACCCGGGCGGGGCAGGCGATGATGGGCGGGGACGGAAGTGGCATCGAGCCGACCCTCGACGACGACTTCATCACGGCCGGAGTTGCGGGCATCGGGGCGACGATCATGGGCCGCAACATGTTCGGGCCGATTCGGGGCTCGTGGGGCGACGACCAATGGAAGGGTTGGTGGGGCCCGAACCCGCCCTACCACCACGACACGTACGTCCTCACTCATCACCCTCGGTCATCGATCGTGATGGAGGGCGGCACCACGTTCCACTTCGTCACGGATGGCATCGAGGCGGCGCTGCAGCGAGCGTTCGAATCGGCGGATGGCGAAGACGTTCGCCTCGGCGGTGGAACGTCGGCGATCCAGCAGTACCTGCGCGCCGGACTGGTCGACGAGATGCACGTCGCCATCGCGCCGATCTTGCTCGGAAGCGGCGAGCGTCTGTTCGACAACCTCGGTGCGGCCGTCGACGGCTACACCTGTTCGCAGGTTGCGACAACAGGTGCCGCGGCACACGTCCGTCTCACCAAAACCTGACGCCGTGGCCAGGCTGGCCGGGCTTGGCCAGGTTCCTGGAACACCGATCATCCGTCGACCGCTCGGACGGAGGAGGAGGAATCCGCCTCGTGCGCTTGGGATGCGTGCCGTCCGTCGCACCCGACACCGAACGTTGCGTGTGTCGTGGTGATCCGTCAGCCGGAGAAGTACCCGGCGACGTCGACCACGACATCGGTCGTGACGTTGGTGAACACGCACACCTTGCCGCTCGTGCCCAACTTCGACACGACCGAGTTGGGCACGGTCTGGCCGGCGACGAAGTTGAGGTTCGATGCCAGTGGTTGTGGGCTGCCGCAGGGAAACACGGTCAGGAATCCGGACGCGACCGGCCCGGTCGCAGTGACGTTCAGAGCCGCGCTGACCGCACCGATCGGCACGCCGGCTCGTCCACGAACGGTGACTTCGCGAACGCTGCCGCCGAGGACGGCGCCACCGCGCTGTTCCGCGCCGTCGGCAGTGGTGCCGTCGGGGCGGGTGTCGACCAACCGTTGCGGCGCGGCGAGCGGCGTCAGGCCGTCGGTGGCCCCGAAATAGCCGGCGACATCGACGATGATGTCGGTCGCGACGTTCCCGACGACGCACACTTTGCCGCCGGTGCCGACCTTGGCGACGACGAAGTTGGGCACGGTCTGGCCGGCGACGAAGTTGAGGTTCGATGCCAGTGGTTGTGGGCTGCCGCAAGGGAACACGGTCAGGAATCCGGACGCGACCGGTCCCGTCACGGTGACATTGAGCGCGGCGGTCGAGGCGGTGCCAGGGACGCCGGCGCGCCCATTGACGGTCACCTCGCGAACCGTGCCACCCTTCAGCGAACCAGCGCGTTGTTCGGCACCGTCGATGGTCGTGCCGTCGGGGCGGGTGTCGACCAACCGTTGCGGCACGGCGAGCGGTGTGAAGCCGGCCGTCGTGGGGAAGTAGCCAGCGACATCGACGACGATGTCGGTCGTGACATTGGTGAACACGCAGACCTTGCCCGCCGTGCCGAGCTTGGTGACAACGAGGTTGGGCACAGTCTGCGCGCCGACGTAGTTGAGGCTCGAGGCGAGCGGCTTCGTACTGCCGCACGGGAACACCGTGAGGAAACCTGCTGCTGCCGGGTTCGTCACAGTCACGTTGAGGGCCGCGGTGGAGGCATCGGCGGGCACCCCGGCGCGCCCGCCGACGGTGACTTCGCGTACCGTCCCGCCTGCGACGGGGCCGCCGCGTTGTTCGATGCCGTCGACGGTGGTGCCATCGGGTCGCGTGTCGACCAGTCGTTGCGGCGCGGCGAGTGGCAGGAAGATCTGGCGAGGCAACGTGATGTCAATACTTCGGACCGTCTGATTGACCGGCACGACGACGGGCGTCGCGCCATCGCAGCCAGACGTGCCACCGTACGCACGGCTACCGACTGCGCCAGTCCCGTCTGACGTGGCCAGCACGCAGTACGTCCCGGGTGGCACCGACCCGCTGTAGACGACCGGCCTCACGCCACCGCTGTCGTCCGCCACCTCGACGGTGATCGCTTCTTGCGCGGCGTCGGTACGACGGAACTCGACGGCGCCTGTGAACGTCGCACCGAGTGGAACCCGCACCTCGCCCGTCACTGTTCCAGCGGATGTGTACTCCAGATTGATGTTGGGAGTGTTGGCGCCAGCGGTGACCGGAACCAACGTTGCCCCATTGCTGCAGCTGAAACCCGACTTGTACACGAGGGGCACTGCGTAGACGGCGTTGGAACGGGCCATGACGCAGTAGTTGCCCGTCGGCAGGTTCGTCAGCACATACGCTCCGTCGAATGCGAGGTTGGTCTCACCCGTCGGAGCCGACGAAGAGGGATATCGACCTTGGGGCACGGGGCGGCCGTCCGGGTTGAGCATGAAGCCGGAAATGGTTCCACCGAGTGGCACCGTGATGTTCACCGTCGTGACAGCGTTGTCGGTGACCACGATCGGCTTTGTCGCACACGTTCCACTGGCGTAGCCGAACGTTGGCTGGGCGAGAAATGGCGAATACCCGGACCGGACGAGCATGCAATACGTGCCGGCGGGCAACGGCGTCGACAGGTAGGGGCCGTTCGCCGTGACATTGACATATGGGAAATAGGCCGAGCCGTCGAGGATCGTGATGGTTGCCGAGATGTTGGCGATGGAGGGCGGGAAGGTGATGGTGCCGCCGATCTTGCCGCCCACTGCCAGCGCGATGTTGATGCCTGTGGTCGCACTGCCCTGCGTCACCGCGACCGGCGTTGGGTTGGTGCGGCAGTTCGGGGCGTGGAGGTACGCCTGTTTCGCGTATGTATTCGTGAGGTCAACCGCTGCGACGCAATAGTGCCCGGACGGCAGCCCGCTGACCTGATAGTTGCCCGAGCTGTCGGTCATCACCGTCGCCTGATTGAAGTCCTCGTCCATGTCGATGATCGTGAGCTGCGCCAAGACGCCGCCGCCCGTTGGCTTTGTGACCTGTCCGCTGATGCTTCCCCCGGTGCCGAGCGCGAGATCGATGCCGATCGCGGTGGTGGTTCCAACTGTGACGAGAGTGGGGTTGTCGCCGCACGATGATCGGTGGAGGTATGTCTCTGCCGCCGGCGCCTGATTTCCAACCACCGTCGTGAACACGCAGTACTGGCCAGGGGCAAGATCGGAGATGGTGTACGACCCATCTGCGGCGCTTTGGGTGGAGCCTGCGAACTCTCCGTTCGTGTACTTCGCCACGACAGATCGCCCGCTGAGCGGGGCCCCACCGTTCGCGTTGGTGACGTGGCCGGCGATGGCGCCGCCGAACTCCGGCGGAGGTGTGCCGATGGTGAAGTCGATTCCGGTCAATGTCGCATCCACGCCGACGGTCGTCAGTCGCGTGCCGACAGGGCAGGCGGGTGTTGCCACGTTGAGTGCACTGGCCGTGTTCGTCTGGGCTCGGAGGCAATATGTGCCCGGCAGCACGTCGGGCAATGTGTAGACACCGTTGGCGTCGGTGCTCACGTCACCGGCCTCGTCTCCATCGAGGCGACTGCCGTAGACGGCCGCCCCGGAGACCGGAGCGTTGGCCACGGTGCGCACAACGCCGGTCACGGTGCTGAGGTGCATGGTCGGGCTGATGCCAGCCGTCGTTCCTCCCGCAGTGACCGGCACCGGCAGCGCGTGGTCGAGGCAGCTCTTCTGGTTGGGGTACGTCACCCGTGTGGTCACCCCGGACTCCGGAGCAAATGAAACGCAGTAGTCGCCGGGCGGAACCGGGACCGAATAGCCGCCGGAGCCGTTCGCTATCGCCGAGTAGGTCCGACTGCCATCCAGCGCGGACGCGTAGACATAGGCACCTGGCACGGCTACGCCGCCGGTTCTGTAGACAGTGCCGGTGATCGTGCCGTTCGCGGCAGTCGCCGGCACCGCAGCGATCGCGACGGTCAGCCCGGTGACGAGTAGTGAGACGACGAGGCAGTGACGCAGAAGACTTCGCATCGGGCACCCTTTTTCGGCCGGAGGGTTCTCAGCCGTCGAGAACGCTCAATGGGGGTTTGCGCATCAAGTGTGTCACGTGGACGGCCGCTCGATTCCACGCTGAGATGCAGAGCGACAAAGCGAGTCTCATCGAGTTGACGAAATGGGCGCTGATGCCTCTGGCGCTCGTCGTCCCGGTCGACCATTTCTGCCGCGACGGCAGTGCCGAGAGTGTCACGCGACGAGAGAGACAGGATGTCGATCAGCCAGGTGTCGACCCCCGACGACGCCTGGCCGACCGTCCGCCGCCCGTCAGGAAGTCGAGCTGTGCGCCAACTCGGATCGTGCTGCGTGCAGCTGGACCAGTTGGCCGATCGCCTTCTCGCCGATACCCGCGGCGATCTCGGACGCGGTGTCGACGATGCGGTCGATCGCTTGCTTGCCGACGCCCAGCTTCATCGTGAGCATCGACGGGTCAGGAAGGACTGCCACGAATGGTGTCTCCAGCTCGGCGATGGATCGCCAGTCGGGGGTGAGCAGTCGGAGTTCGGACGACGTCATCCGGCGCCGGCTGGCGAGCACTCGGGCGACCGGGATCGCGCCGATCTTGCGGCCGGGCGAGAACTGCACGGTGAACAGCGCAGTGTCCTTGCGTGTCTGGACGGACACGGTGAAGCGCGTGTTGGGCAACGGCACGCTGACGGGCTCGCGTGTCTTGGCCGCGATCAACGCGTCGAGCACATCGGCGGCGAACGGGAAGTTCGGAACGTCGGCTTCACGTACCGTCCCGGCCGGCTGCACGACGATCGCACGGATCGCGCGGTTGGCCGTCGCCCCGATCGCCACCGCGGTCAGCGGGTCGAGGAATGCGAGCCGTTTGTTGCTGCCGCCGAGACGGTTCAGTTCGAACGCGACCCGGTCGAGGTGGAACATGTCGAGATGATCGGGCGAGATGCTCTGCAACGTTCGCCGTGGCGGGTCAGGTTGGTAGACGAAGCGGCCGTTGGAGAGGATCCAGATGACGGCTCCACCAACACCGATCGAATCGTCGCTGTCACGGTGGTGCCACACGCCGCACAGCGGCCACGCGGCCTCGTCGGTCGATCGCCCGTTCTCGCCGACGATGCGGAACGGCCGCGGCTCGCCCATGCCCGACGCCATCAGCGTGTTGAGCGCGGCCGGGATCATCGCCCGGATCTCGGCCACGATCGAGTAGCGCAAGGTGTTCAGCTCCTCGAGCCGGCCGACCCTGGTCTTGGCGCGCGCATCGACAGTCGAGTCAGCAGCCGGCTCCGCAGCCGACGGCGAACGATCCGGTCGCGCCATCAACGAAAAGCTATGGCCGCTCGGTTAATGATGCGCTTTAAGTGCGCAATCTTGAATCAGCTCACGTTGTGGGCGCGCGCCGGTGCGGGGAGTGTTGGCGCGAGCCGAGCGACCCAGCCGATTCGCGAAAACCGAGTGTGACACCCCTCATCTACGCTGCCTTCACCAACGACGATGGAAGGGGACCTGTCATGGCCTTTCGAGAGAGTTACGCACCCGGCACACCTTCATGGGTGGATCTGGCGACCAACGACCAAGCCGGCGCGAAGGCGTTCTACGGCGCGCTGTTCGGTTGGACCTACGACGACATGGCGGTCGGCGACGAGGTGTTCTATTCGATGGCCCAACTGAAGGGCCGCAACGCGGCAGCGATCGCGCCGCAACAGCCCGAGCAGGTGGCCGTCGGCGTGCCCCCGCACTGGCAGATGTACATCACCGTGGCGGATCTCGAAGCAGCCGCGGCCAAGGTCGAAGCTGCGGGCGGCTCGGTGCATGTTCCGCCGTTCGACGTGATGGATGCCGGCCGGATGACGGTGCTCACCGACCCGGCGGGTGCGTTCGTGATGTTGTGGGTCGGGAAGAACAACCCGGGTGCCGGCATCGTCAACGAACCGGGCGCGTTCACATGGTCAGAGCTCGTTGCCGAGCCGAACGAGAAGACGGCCGGCTTCTATGAGGCGGTCGCGGGGATGAAGCTGATCTCCGAGCCCATGGATGACGGCAGCAGCTACGAAGGCTTCACGCTCGACGGCACTTCGGCGACGATGATGGCCGGCACGATGGCGCCGATGATGCCCGGCATGCCCGCTCACTGGACCATCTACTTCGGGGCCGAGGACGTCGACGCCTCGGCGGCCAAGGTCACAGAACTCGGCGGGACGGTGTTGATGGCGCCGTTCGACATTCCTGTCGGCCGAATGGCCGTTTGCGCCGATCCGCAGGGCGCGGTGTTCAACCTGTTCAAGATGCCGGCCGCCGACTGAACAAAGTCGCGATCAACAGTCGCGATCAACAGCCGCGATCAACAGCCGCGATCCGCCGGCGTCGTCAGGGCGCCGGCGGACGCAAGGTGGCTTCGAGCCAGCCGTAGACGGTTTCGGCCCACACCTCTTGGCCGAGGCCGGCGCAGTGGCCGTCGGCACCCTGCGCCGCGGTCAGCGCAATGAGCTCACTGGGGCAGGTCAGCGCGTCGCGCAGCGACTGGCCACTTCCGCCGGCGAAGTCGTTCTCGGCCTCGATGATCAAGGTCGGGCAACTGATCGATGGCGCGTCGTCGATCATCGTGAACCGTCGCAGCTCGGCGAAGTACTTGCTGATCGACGTGATGCCATGAGCGGCCATCCGGGCCCCGAAGAACTCCGACCGATCAGCGCTGAAACGCATTTGTGCCCGCACCACGACCGGCGCCACCTTGCCGACCACGCCTTGCGGGATGCGCGCGGTCATCGCTGGTTGGGCCGGGTCGCAGACCAGCGCGGCGATGCGGTGCTCGAAGGCTGCTGCCCGAGGTGCCAGGTAGCCGGCGAACGATCGGCCGATGAGCACCAGCGACGTCGGATCCACCTCGTCGCGCGTCAGCAACCAGTCGATGACCGGTGTCATCACCTTCTCGAAATCGGGTCGGAAGAACAGCCTCTGCACGATCAGCGACTCGCCCTGCCCGGGGCCTTCGAACACGAGCACGTTGTACCCGCGGTCGAGAGCGGCCGGCACGTTCACCCATCCCGCTTCAGCGGTCGAGTCGTAGCCGCAGGGAAAGATGATCGTCGGTCGTTCGACGCCCGACGAATCCGGGCTGAACAGATACGCGTTCAGCGTGGTCGTTTCGTACGGGATTCGCACGGCTTCCGCTGGGTGGTCCATCAACGCGATCGCAGCACGGAACGAGTTCACGTGGGCGTCGTACGCGCTGCGCAACTGGGCGTCGTCGAGGTCGCTGCGGACGAAGTAGCTGGTCTGGCGGAAGTACTCGCTGGCGCGGAGATACGCGTTGCGAGCGCCGACTCGGTCACCGCGACCGACTGCGCGCTCAGCCGAAGCCTTGGCTCGTGTCGCCGTTTCCAGCCATGCATCGTGCCACGACATTGCCGTGGGTTCACCGATTCGTCGAGCTGTCTCCATCACCTCGCCCAGGTCCGCTGCATGGGCAATCGTCGCCGACAGGCTGCGCACGAGCTGCCCGTCGTATGCCGCGTCCTTGAAGTGCATCCGGGCTGGGTCGCTCACGGTGTCACTGTACGCAGACGCAAACGGGGCGCCGCCACGTGTCCGTGACGACGCCCCGATCGGGTGTTCAGGTGTTCAGGTGGTTCAGTGCGTTCTGCCCAGGCTCACCGCGTAGATCGACGCGATCGGCGAACCGACGCCGGTCGTGTCGTCGTAACCGACGCGGGCACTGATGGTCTGGGTCTGCGCCAAGGTGCGCAGCGAGTACAGGAACGCGGGGCTTGCTCCGGCCGTGTTGTTCGGGTCGGACGGATCGACGAAGTCGACACGAAGGACACTGAGCGTGCTGGTCGGGGCGACGACATCGTGCAAAGCCGCGGCCTTGATCTTGTAGATCGCCGGGTTGGCGAAGCCGTGAGCATGACCAGCAGCCTGGTCGGCCAAGGCTTCGATACCGGCCATCAACGGTGACGCCAAGCTGGTGCCACCGATGCGGTACTCGCCGTAACGAACGCCGTCAGCGAACGTCTGCGTCTGACCGACGAGCATGCCCGTCGACGGATCAGCGAGTGCTGCGATGTCCGGCACCGCACGGCCGGGGCCGGTGGCGGGGAAGTAGTTGGCGATGTCGCTGGGGACCACACCCTGCTGATAGGCCGGCTCGGCGAAGAGCTGGCTGGTACCGCCGCCGCCACCACTGGTGTGAGGGCCGGGCAGCGCCGCAGACTTGAAGGCGGTCTGGTCGGCCGTGATGCTGTCCTTGCTGACGCCCCACGGAGCCTCGAACAGGTAGTTGTTCGTGGCGCCGATGCCCAGCGTCGTGCCGCCGACAGCGGTGACCCATGGGTCAGAGGCCGGCAGGTCGACGGTACGGGGGCCGCGGTCGGTCTCGTCGCCGGCGTCACCCGACGAGAAGAACACGCCGATGCCTTCGACGGCTGCCTGCAGGAACACTGCGTTGTAGACGTCGAGCAGCGTGGGATCGATGATCTCGTTGCTGCCGCCCCAGGAGTTGGTGATGATGTCGGCTGCGTGGTTGTCGACGATGTCGTTGAGTGAACCGAGCAGGTCCTGGTCGAGACAGCTCGCTGCACCGACATACAGGATGTTGGCGCCAGGGGCCATGGCGTGCACGGCTTCGACGTCGAGTGACTCCTCGCCGTACCAACCGGTCTCGTCGCAAGCGTCACCGCCGTAAGCGGGGTCGTAGTAGCCG
The DNA here is from genome assembly GCA_038227995.1 of Acidimicrobiales bacterium. Taxonomy (GTDB): domain Bacteria; phylum Actinomycetota; class Acidimicrobiia; order Acidimicrobiales; family Ilumatobacteraceae; genus WLMZ01. The sequence goes on along the minus strand of JBBRPP010000002.1, from coordinate 95,306 downwards.
AGACGGCTGGTCGCCGGCTTGACCTGGCGGAACTGGTTGCGGGTGTACGGAGCGCCACCGTTGTTGGCGACGTACTGGTTGATGTCCTGCACGATCGTCGGCGATGCATAGGCATCGGTGATCGCGACGGTGACGCCACGCCCGGTGATGCCCTTCTGAAGCAGCGGGGTCACGCCATACGCGCTCTGGAGTTGCGCCGGCTTGTAGCCGCACGTCACTTCGGGAACGGGCACCGCATACGGGCTGCTGAGTGTCGTCGGCAGGCTGTTGATGTTCTGCACTGCTGCGACCGGTGACGGGGTCTGGGCCCAGTAGTCGGAGCAGGGCCGAGCATTCGCGAAGCCGACTCCGGGAGGGCCGGGCACGGGCGCCGGCGTGTTGCCGTTGGTGTGCACGGAACCGTTGTGATGGCGGCCGGTGGTGTCAGCGCCGGTCTGATCGCCGGAGTCACCATTGCTGTTCTCGGCATGCGAGACGCGACTCGGGGTGTTGATGCCCTCGATGAATCCGTCGACGATGCCTGCGACGCTCTTCGGCACGAACAGGTCGGTGTACGGAGCGACGAACGGATCTTCGCCATCACCGGTCACGATCTGCAGATCGGTCTTGAACGCACGCTCGGCCGCGGCCACTGTTCCGGTGGCCGTGATCATGAGGTGGTTGTCGGGGTTGTAGGCGATCTTCATGCCGGCCGACTTGAGCCAGCTGGTGACGACGCGCGCCTGGTCGTCGGTGGTGGCAAAGTAGGCCCGATACTGCTCAGGGCTCAGGAACCTGCCGTACAGACGGTTGCCCGGGTCGGACACGGCATATGCCAGTGACTGCAGTGCAGCCTGGTTACGTACCGGCAGCGCTGCTTCGAATCGCACCTGCTGATTGGCCGGAGCCTCGCCGGCCCACACCTCGTTGAGTGGTGCGTACAGCTGATAAGCGGAACCGACGAGTTGAACGTATCCGCCGTTCTTGTCGCTCGGTGCCGCTGCGGCGCTGGTGGTGCCGATCGCAGCAGCCACGATCAGAGCGGCTGCTCCGATCGCAATCGCTCGCTTTTGTCGCTTCATCAATAGCTCCCATGTTGATTGACGTATGTGCCACTACCGCGCCCTCCAGGTCCTCCCCTGGCGAAGCGGCATCGAACGCATCCTAGGCACACCCACAGGGGGCCTGGAACAGTCGGACCGAAGGATTCACAAAGTGGAAACTGCGGACCGAAATTGGAATCAGATTTCACTACGCTCGTCACGTGCTCAGCAATGAACAACTGTGCACGTTCGCGACCGAAGGATTCCTCGTCGTTCGCGATGTCGTGCCCGAGCCACTGCTGGCCGCCGCAGATGCTGAGATCGACCGCGTCGTCGCAACGGATCCACCCCCGCAATCCACGGTCGGCAAGCACTTCTGGTTCACGCCGCCGGCAGAACTGCCCGCAGCCGATGCGGCGTTGCGGGAGTCGCCCGCATTGGCGCTTGCCGAACAACTCGTCGCGCCACATCGACTCGTCCATGGTTACGGGCACATCCAGATCGCGCTGAACATCCCACCCCACGACCATCGGCCCGGTGGTCCGCACATCGACGGCGCGCACGACCCGCGGCGCTTCCACCCGTTCACGATGCTCGCCGGCATCTTCGTTGGTGACGAGACCGTGATCGACACGGGCAACCTCTGGGTGTGGCCGGGCTCGCACCTCGACCACGGGCGGCTGTTCGCCGAGCGAGGTGTCGGTGCGTTGCAATCCACCGGCGGTCACTCGACGCTGCTGAATCCGCCACTCGAGCTCCGGGCGCCGCTGCCGGTGTTCGGCCGCCGCGGCGACCTGCTGCTCGCGCACTACCTCCTCGGTCACAACACCGGCGGCAACCTGTCCGAGCACGTGCGTCGAATGCTCTACTACCGCCTGGCGACCGAGGACATCGAGACCCGGTGGGAACGGACGATGACCGATCCCCTGCTGGAGTACGCGCCGGTGCGCCACGCTCGTCCGACATGATCTGGTCCGCAGAGCCCGGCAACGGGCGGTGTGGCAGGCTGCACACGTGACGCAGGAAACGTCAGATCAGCCGAGTTGGTCGATGGATCGGCGAACGCTGATGTCGTTGATCGGTATGGCTGTGGCGGCGGCGACGATCGAGGGCTGCTCGTCGTCGGATTCCGCTGTCTCGACATCGACCACTCGCGCGTCGGCAACTTCGTCGACGTCCTCCGTCGAGCCCTCGGGATCATCGGGCGCGGTCTCGACGACCGGCTCCGCGGGCAAGCACGACGGCGGCCACCGACGTGACGACGATTGACGCCACAACGACCGCGGTCGCGACGACGCTCGAGGAGACGACGGTCGCCACTGCTGCGCGGACGCTTTCGCTGTCGTACCCGGTACCGGTCGACGCTTCGCGATTGCACGATCTCGCTGACGCGTACAACGGTACCTGGACGGGAAACTGGGCCGAAGAATCCGGCGGGTCGGGTGAACTGCATGCGATCGTGACGATCGATCCGGCAACACGCAATGCCTCACTGAGCTTCTCGTTCACCGGAGACTTTCTGCAGGGCGGCGCCGGCGCACCGGACCTGATCGAGATGAACATTCCCGATGGCACGACCCCGGAGACGCTGTACGTGACGTCGTCGATGGTCGGTCAGACGGGGTACACGTACGCAGGCGGCACGACGGCAGAGGTCAACTCGGACTTGCCCGCCAACGCCGGAAGGGTGTCGGCCGACGTATCGCTGCGGGGCGACTCGGCCAGCGCGTCGTACACCGTGATGTCGTCGTCGGGCACAGCGGTCCTCGGAGCCGGGATCATCGCTCGCGGACGTGTGCCAGAGCCGATCGACCTCCCGGCGATCGCGGCCGGCCAGTTGAACGCCAACCTGTACTCGGGCCGCTACGCGGCCAACCTGCTCGCAGTCGACGAAGCGTCGGCGGCGGTTGGCGAGCCGATCGATGCGATCCTGACCAACGGCGGCAACCTCGTCTACGGCTCAGGTATCGCGGCGTCGAACTTTCAGGCCAAATCCGTGTCCGGAGATCTCATCATCCAGGTGACGGTGGTCCGCGGTGTCGACACGCCGTCGATTCAGGCCTACTGGGCGACCGCTCATTCTCCGTCGCTCCCCTCCATCCCCGGCATCGGTGACGACGCGTTCGCGGTCGCGAACACCCTCTATGTGTTGGCGGGCAACCTCATCGCCGAGATCCAGGTGCTTGCGTTGACCGACGCACCGACACCGCTCGATCCGCAGACGTCGCAGCGGAACATCGCGGTGGCGATGGTGCCGAGGATGCGCGCCGCTACCTAGACGCGCCGTTGCGGAGGTGTGAGCCGCCACGTGAAGTGTGGTTAGCCTCCCCGACGCTTCTGGGACTGGTCGGTACCATCACCAACGTGGCGATTCGACTGCTGTTGGCAGAGGACAACGTGCTGCTCCGCGAAGGCTTGGTTCGCCTCTTCGCGCAGAGCGACGCGGTCGAACTGATCGGTGCGGTGGGCACCTTGCCCGAGTTGCTGGCGTTCGTCGACAACGACCCGCCTGATGTTGTGTTGACCGACATCCGTATGCCACCGACACACACCGACGAAGGCATCCAGGCCGCACGGCACCTTCGCGAGCATCACCCGAACGTCGGCGTCGTCGTGCTGTCACAGTACTCATCGCCGGGCTACGCCCACGCGCTGTTCGAAGACGGCTCCGACGCTCGCGCCTATCTCCTCAAGGATCGCGTCGCGGACATCGATGAGGTGGTCTTCGCGATCGAAGCGGTCGCTCGTGGCAGTTCGGTCGTCGATCCGAAGATCGTCGAAGAGCTCGTGTCTGCTCGGTCGCGTCGGCCGCGTTCGCCGATCGAACAGCTGACGGCGCGCGAGCGCGAGATTCTGGCCGAGATCGCATCGGGGAAGTCCAATGTCGCGATCGCGAACACGCTCTTCCTGTCCGAGCGCGCGATCGAGAAGCACTCGAACTCGATCTTCTCCAAGCTCGGCCTGAGTCAGGAGCCCGACGTCAACCGTCGCGTCAAGGCGGTGCTGCTCTACCTCGCTGCCGAACGAACCGCGCTGCCGTGAACCGCGGCGAACACGATGGTGAGGGCGCCGACACGCGCATCGTGAGTGTGCTCGTCGTCGATGACCAGCAGCCCTTTCGTGACGCCGCGCGCGCGGTCGTCGACCGGTTGAAGGGTTTCGAGATCGTGGCCGAAGCCGAGTCCGGCGAAGAAGCGATCGAGGTCGCCGACGCGCTCGAACCCGACCTGGTCTTGATGGACATCAACATGGGGGGCATCGACGGGATCGAGGCGACGATGCGGATCACCCGACGTCACCCGGCGACGATGGTGGTGTTGCTGTCGACCTACGAGCTCACCGACGTGCCGCCGACGGCGCGTACGTCGGGCGCCGCTGCGTATGTGAACAAGGACGACTTCGGCGGTCGCATCCTGCGCCGGCTGTGGGAAGACTCCGGCGACCCGTCCTTTCGCCGCTGACCCGCGGGACAGCGACGTGCGTTCGTTGATCGCCGACCTGCTCGACCTGAACTGCACCAGGCGTTACGCCGGCAGCGGGATGTCGCAGCGCAGGGTCGTGCCGTGGCCCGGCGCGGATTCGACTTGGAGGTGGCCACCGACGGCCCCGAGGCGGTCGGTCATGTTGACGAACCCGTGGCCTCTGGCGCCGAGTGGACCAGGCTCGAAGCCGACCCCGTCATCGCTGATGACGAACAGCAACTGCGCACCGTTGTCGGTGACATCGATCGCGATCTCGGCATCGTCGCCGGCGTGCTTGCCCGCGTTCTGCATCGCTTCGAGACAGCAGAAGTAGACGGTCGACTCGATCTCGGGTGAGTAGCGCCGCAGACCCGTCATCTCGACCGTCGTGATCAACGCCGCGCGTGCCGCGGCTGCCGGGAGCGCTTCGTTCAGGCCCCCCGACGACAGCAACGGCGGGAAGATGCCGTGGGCCAGCGCTCGCAGTTCGACGATCGCGTCTTTCAAGCTGTTTCGCAGTTCACCGATCACCTTCGATGCTTCTTCGGGATCGTCCTCGACGAGTTCTTCCGCCATGCGCAGCTTGACCGCCATCGCAACGAGATGCTGTTGCGCGCCATCATGCAGGTTTCGCTCGAGCTTGCGCCGTTCGGCATCGCCGGCAGAGACGATGCGCAGCCTGGATTCCTGGAGCTCGACGTTGGTCCGCTGGAGCTGCTCCAGCGACGCCTGCAACGCTGAGTCGAGCTGAACGTTGTGCAGCGCCAACCCGACCTGGCGAGCGAGCTCGGTGATCACCTGATCGTTCTCATCCGTGAACGGATCGCCATCGGTGCGTCGTGTGATCACGATCATGCCGAGCAGTCGTCCACCGTGGGCGATCGGCGCGACACGCGTGTTCGAACTGTTCGCCGGCGCGAGCGTTGGAATCCACACGTCGAGCCACGTTCCACCCGAAACCCCGGCCCGGGCGACCACTGCCCGCTCCTTCGCACCGATGACGAGCGTTGCCCGCTCACGATGCGGGACACCGGCGGCGACGTCGTAGCGTCCGTCGGACCCTGTGTAGATCTCGGCAACGTCGAGCGACATCGACTTGCGCAGCGACTCGGCCAGCTGCAGCAGCAACTCGTCGAGCGGAATCGCGCGTGTGAGGCGAGAGCCCCACGTACGCAGCGAATCGTCGGGTGCGATGCGCTCGCCGTACACGATCTGGTTCGACACATTGGCCAGTCGCAACCGCAGCGGCTGATACGCCAGCGCGGCGAGGACAGCGGCGACCATCGACAGCAGCAGCAACGAGCGCTCGCCGTCGCGCACGCTGCGCCCGAGCGCGATCACGACCGCGCAATAGGTCACGATGACCAACGCGGTCAGGCCGGCGACAGCGACGGTGTCGGTGAGCAGTCGGTCGACGCGACCGATCATTTTCACGTGGCTCGCGGCGACCAGTGAGAGCGGGACGAGCGCCGTGGTGGCCAGGAGCACGATGAGGGGATGCGTTGGCCACGTCGCCATCAATCGCAGCGCGACGCCGACGAGAAACACCTCGGTGAGCACCACCAGCGCCCAACCGACCCACTGCATTCGCCGCCGATCGATCGGTCCGCCTCGGCGATAGCGCCGGTTGGCGACGGTGATGCCACAGCCGATGGCGAGCGCGAACCAGAGGACCATCGGCCAAGCCGACGACGCTGCTCCCGCTGCTACTCCCGTGACGGCTCCCACGGCGTATGCCCCGATGGTCAGGTTCCGACGTCCACGTGCAGCGAGCGAGCCGTCGGGAATCACGGCCAGCAGGTGGAACGAGAGAGCGCCGAGTATGCCGAGGCCGGCACACGCGGGCAGCGGATGGTGTTGCTCGCGGGCGACGAGACTCACCGCGGCGATCACTGCGGCGGCCACCGCAAGCAATCCGATGCGCTCGTCGCGACGGCGCACGGCCATGAACCCGCCGCTGAGCGCCCACACCACGATCAGCGCTGTGATGACGACCGCCACGGCTCAGCTCGATGCGGTTGTCAGCGGCGAAGGTGAGTTCGGCTGGCCGTCATCGATGACCCGCCCGTCGCGCATCCGCACGATGCGAGACGCCGCATCTGCGACGGGCTGATCGTGGGTGATCAGCAAGATGGTCTGGCCGCTGTCGTCGTGAAGGCGCCGGAACAGCTCGAGGATCTCGTCGCCGCCGGCCGAATCGAGCGCGCCCGTCGGCTCGTCGGCGAGCAGCACGGTCGGCTTGTTGGCCAGCGCGCGAGCGATGGCGAGCCGCTGCCGCTGACCGCCCGACAGCGTGGTCGGAGCGGCCTTGGCCTTGTCGGGAAGGCCGAGCAGATCCAGCAGGTCGCGGGCTCGCGTCTCGGCCGCCTTGCGCTTGGTGCCGGCGATCAACGCCGGCATCACGATGTTCTCCTGCACGCTCATGCCTTCGAGCAGATTGAAGAACTGGAACACGATGCCGATGTGTGTGCGGCGCATGCGCGCGAGTTCGTTCGGGTCGCGACCGTTCAGCGTCTCGCCGGCCACGATCACCTCGCCCTCGTCGGGGATGTCGAGACCCGCGATCACATTGAGCAGCGTCGACTTGCCACAACCGGATGGTCCCATGACCGCGACGAACTCGCCCTGACCAACGGTCAGGTCGGCACCGCGCAGTGCGCGCACGGGTGCGACATCGGCCTCGAACGTGCGATAGACGCTTCGTACCTCGACAGCGTTCCCGCTCATGGCTTCCCCTTTGTCCTTCGTCACGATAATTGACTTCGTTCCGTCCCTGGCCACATCCGATGCCGGCATCACGATGGCGCCGGCATCACAGCGGCGCCGGTCCGATCCGGTATGGCTGCACACTCTGGTCGCGCCCCTTGACCATCTCCTTCGCAAGACGTTCTGCACCGTCCGGCCGGGCCGTGAGTGCGTCCCATGTCGGTTCGCTGAGCACGGTCTGGCCGTTGGCCGCGAACTGTTGCAAGCGCTGGCACAGGTTCACCGCATCGCCGACGACGGTGTACTCGGCGCGTTCTTCCGAGCCCAGGAGCGCCGCCGCGACGTTGCCGGTCGACAGGCCGATGCCGATCTCGAATGCCGGCAACCCGTCAGTACGCCACTGCAGGTTCACGCGTCGCTGGGCGGCGTGCATCGCGAGCGCGCCGGCCAGAGCACGATCGGCGTGGTCGGTCGTCGGCTCTGGTGCACCGAACACGGCCATCACCGCATCGCCCACGTACTGCATCACCGTGCCACCGTTGGCGATGATGGCCCGGTTCATCTCCGCCCGGTGCGTGTTGAGCTGACCGGCAAGGACCGACGGGTCCGCGTGCTCGGCGATCGTCGAGTAGCCGCGGATGTCGGACATCACCACGGTCACGTCGAGCCGTTCGGTCTCACCGAGGCCGCGCCCGGACGCCAACAACCGCTCGGCGACTCCGCCCGGCAACAGTCGTGACAACGACTCTCCCTGTTCCTCGCGAGTCACGATCGCCTCGTGCAGCATCCGCAACGGGCGCAGCGCGCCCTGCGCTCCGGCGGACGCGCTCTCGGCCAGGCTCGCGAACACACGCTCGATGTCAGTGGCGACCGCCGCGGGCGTCGTCTTGCGGGCAACGGCAATCGCCTTGATCGGCTTGCCCTGGGCAACCATCGCCAACAACGCCTCCTCGTCGGGTTGCAGGCCACCTTTGCGGACGGCCGGTCGCAGCATCGTGTCGACGATCGATGGGTCGAGCACCGATCCGCCCGTCGCCACCGCGCGGATCGCGGCGACGAGTTGATCGCCTTCAGCGATGCGATCCTTGAGCAGATACGCGTAGCCGGCGGCGCCTTCGCTGAGCAACGCGATCGCGTAGTCGGGGTCGTCGAACTGAGACAGGATCACGATGCCGGTGCCAGGGTGACGCTTGCGGATCTCCTTGCAACCGTCGATGCCCTCCGATTGGAAGTTGGGTGGCATGCGGATGTCGGAGACGACGACCTGCGGGTTGCACGCCGACGCCCCGTCGACGAGGGTGGCGAGGTCCTGGGCCACACCGACGATGTCGATGTCGCTGTTGCGCGTCAACATCGCCCGTACACCCTCGCGGACGATGATGTTGTCGTCGGCGAGGAAGACCGTGATGGCCGTGCGATCGCTCATCCCGCTTCGTGACCCGTCGTCGTTGCGTCTTCGCGGTGATGACCCGACGCCAGTTCGTGCAGCGCTTCGGGCTTGATGTCGTGCACGTCGGCCACGGCGAGCTTGCACGAGGTCACCGCACGAAGCGTCGAGGTCCGACGCGAACCTTCGAGTGCAGAACGCTCGCCCAACACCGCGCCTGGACCGAGTTGGCCGATCTCGACACCGTCGACCTCGACCGCGAGAACCCCGTCGAGCAGTACGAACAGTTCGTCGCCCGCTTCGCCCTGCTGGACGACCGTCGACCCCTCGCGCACCTTGCGAACCGTGGGCTTGGCGCCGTTGCGCATCAAGGTCGCCGACAGGTCACGCTCGAGCGCTGTCTCGACCGACGTCACCAGTGCGGGCGAGTCGAGGTCACCCCACGGCGTGTGATCGCCGAACGCCTCCTTGAACCAGCTCTTGTAGTCGATGACTCCCGACTTGGCCCGGAGGACGCCGTCGGTGCCGTAGACCCAATGGCGGGGGAACGGGCTTACCCCGACCAGCGCGCCTTCGATCCTGCCGTCGGCGTGGATCGTGAGCGACAACGTCGACCATGCGATCGGTGCGCTGTATTGAACGAACGGTGGGCGCCGCACGGTCCGCGGCGCGGGCACCCCCGTTCGTCCACCCGCCGTTTGAAGGAACCGCACGCTTGTGCCCGTGATCTCCGGCTCGGCCTGCTTGTCGGGAAGGCTCACCGCAGCGACGGTGACGTCACGTCCCAGCGACAACGTGGTCGAACCGATCATCCCGCCGCCGCTGTAGCCGGCAGCAGTGATGATCCCGTCGTCGTCGACGTCGATCCACGCCGCAAGGTGGTTGGCGAACCTGAAACGATCAGCGTTGCGCAGTTCGCTGATCGTCGGCGCTGACGAGTCGGTGCCGGAAATGCTGATGGCATCCGGGGGCGGCATGTCGTGGTGGGCGACGCCCGAACCGAATGGCAGCTTCGAGAGACCGGCGATCGCCTCGGACGGAATCCACGACAGCGTGGTGCAGGAACCTTCGATGCGCATGAACGAATGGTACGAACGGAGGTCTCGGGCCGAAATGGTGCGACCGGGTGTCGTGCGGTGTGGCTGGCACTACCGACACCGGCATCCGTGTTCGGTACCGTGCACTTCGTGAGTCCATCGAGTGGGTACGACGCCGTCATCGTCGGCGCAGGTCCCAATGGGCTGACCGCCGCTGCGAGGTTGGCACGATCCGGTCGCAAGGTCGTCGTGTTCGAGGCTGCGCCGACCATCGGTGGCGGGTCGCGGACGAAGTCGTTGACCGACGATTCGATGTACGACGTGTGCGCGGCGGTGCACCCGTTCGGCGCGTCGTCGCCGGCGTTCGTCGAACTCGGGCTGGCTGATGCGGGGCTCGAATGGTTGCACCCGACGATCGGTCTCGCCCATCCGTTCGACGACGGCAGCGCCGCGCAACTGCATCGCGATCTCGACGAGACGTGCGCATCCTTGAGCGCCGACGGCGATCGATGGCGGACGATCGTCGGCCGCCTCGCGTTGGACTGGCCCGACTTCCGTCATCTCGTCCTCGGCCCGGTCATCACCGGCGCCGTTCGGCATCCACTCCGGATGGGACGTTTCGGGATCGTGGCGGGATTGCCGGCCACGATGGCGATGCGTCTCTTCCACGGACGCGAAGCTCGAGCCTTGGTCGGCGGGTTCGCCGCGCATGCAGGCACGCCTTTGGGCACCCCGACGACGGCAGGAGTCGCGATCGCGCTGGCCGCGGCCGGCCACGCGGTGGGCATGCCGTTCGCCCGCGGCGGCAGCCAGTCCATCGTCGACGCGCTGGCAAAGGTGATCGTCGACGCCGGCGGAGAGATCCATTGCGATCGCCCGATCGCAGCGCTGTCCGAACTGCCCCGCGCCACAGCGACGCTGCTCGATGTCACGCCGACCCAATTCGCCACGATGGCAGGCATCAGCCCATCGCGCTGGAAGCACGGCGTCGCGGCGTGGAAGCTCGACCTGCTGCTGTCGGGTCCGATGCCGTGGACCGCCGATGCATGTCGCTCGGCCGGCACCGTTCATCTCGGGGGCGAGTTCGCCGCGATCGCTGCGGCCGAGCAGCAGACGGCGCGTGGTCACGTGCCGGCGCGGCCGTACGTCATCGTGACCCAGCCGTCGCTGGTCGATCCGTCTCGCGCTCCGGCGGGCCACCATGTGATCTGGGCCTATCGACACGTGCCCAACGGTTGTACCTCGGCTCAAGCGACCGCCGGGATCGAAGCGCAGTTCGATCGCTTCGCCCCCGGCTGGCGCGAGCTCGTCGTTCACTCCCGCGTGACCGGGGCGATGGACTACGCGGCCTACGACGCGAGTTACGTCGGTGGCGACATCGCCGGTGGGGCGATGACCCCGTGGCAGACCGTCGCTCGGCCGCGGTTGGCGCTCGACCCGTACCGCACCAGGGTCGACGGTGTCTGGCTGTGCTCGCAATCGACACCACCCGGCCCAGGCGTGCACGGGATGAGTGGCTGGCACGCCGCCGGATCGGTGTTGCGCAGGACCGCCTCGTGAACGCGGGCGGCGCGGTCTCATGGCTGTGGGCACGCCACGACATCCGCCGGCGTTGGCGGTCACTGGTGCTGCTCGGTCTGCTGGCCGGGATCACCGCGGGGCTCGTCATCGCCTCGTACGACGGTGCGCGCCGTACCGGCACGGCGTTGCATCGCCTTCGCGTCGCGACCGCTGGCAGCGACGCGGTTGTCTTCGCGTCGCAGAGCTCGTCCGGCGTTGCCCACCCTGACTGGTCGTTGCTCGCCGAACGTCCCGAGGTCAAGCGGCTCGGTGTGTGGGGTCTGGTCTTCGGCGAGCTCGATGGCAACCCCAACGGCGGACCACTGTTCGCGCCGGCCGACGACGTCTGGGGAACATCGATGGACGCTCCGATCGTGCTCGAGGGCAGGATGTTCGATCCGAAGGCGTCGAACGAGATGGTGGTCGACGAGAACGTCGTCCGCGCGGGTCAGGCCAAGCTCGGCCAGGTCCTTCACTTCACCGCGGCCGGCAGCGACGCCGACTTCGACAGCGGCGTGTTCACCGGGCCCACGACAGATCTGACCGTCGTCGGCGTGGTCCGATACTCGGGCCAGTTCCTGTTCGCGACGGACGGCACGGCGATGCTGTCGCCCGGCTACCTCGCGACCTATGGCAGCCGGGTCGATGATCACCAGAACGCGTTCGTCGAACTCAGAGACGTGCCTGACGCCATCGGCCAGCTTCGCCGTGACGCGAACAACTTCTACGCCGGTGCACCGGTCCTCGACGAGAACGTCGTGGCCCGCCGAGTCCAGACAACCACCGGCGTCGAGCGCATCATGCTGATCGCGCTCGCGATCGTCATCATGCTAGCCGGGCTGGTGCTGGTCGGCCAGGCGGTCACCAGATCGGCGGCCGCGATCAGCGCCGACAGCGACACGCTGAGGGCGATGGGGATGAGCCGCACGCAGTTGGTGATCGCCGCGATCGAACCACATGTGATCACTGCGCTGGTAGCAATCGCCGTTGCGGCGGCGACGGCGATCGTCGCGTCGCGATGGTTCCCTGTCGGTCTCGCCGCGCGCATCGATCCGTCTCGTGGCATCCGCGTCGACGTCGTTCTGGTCGTGCTCGGCGTGATCGTGCTCGCTGCTCTGGTTCTCGGCGCCGCGACGGTTGCTGCCCTTCAGGCCACGCGACTGGATCTCGGGTCAGCGGGCCGCGCAAGCACAGGCGCGGCACATTGGCTGCGAGGCGTGCGACCTGTCACCGTTCGGCTCGGAGCCACGATGGCCTATGACGTCGGCGCGCGGCGTTCGTCATCGGTGACTCGTCCTGCGTTGATCGGGTCGGTCGCGGCGATGGTGGGCATCGTCGGAGCCCTGACGCTCGATCACGGACTGACCCGCGCTCTCGCCAACCCCCAGTTGGCCGGTGTGGCGTGGGACATCGATCTCAGCCCGGACTACAACAATCCGTACGCGCCGATCGACCCGACCGCGCTGGGGAAGATCGAATCGACACCCGGCGTCGGCGACGTCGGCATCATCAGCCGTCGACTGTTCGACATCGACGGCACGGGTGTGCCGACCTACGGAATCACCACGGCGACGAAGGGCGAGCCCGTCTCGCTCGCGTCGATCTCCGGACGCGCGCCGGCGACGCCGGACGAGATCGCGCTCGGGCCGGCAACGGCGAAGGCCCTGGGGGTCGGCATCGGTGACAGCGTGCACTTCGCGAACGGTGCAGCCATGACGGTCGTCGGCAAGGCACTCTTCCCGACCGACGTTCACTCGACGTTCGACGAAGGGGCATGGCTCACGCCGCAGGGCTTTGCGGCCGTCGACGCTGCCATCACGCCGCCGGGAGCGGAAGTGCGCCTCGGCATCCGTGTCGCGCCGGATGCTTCGACAGGCGCGACGATCGCCGCGCTCGGCACGGCTCTGGGCGAAGGGCCACAGGACATCGAGCCGTCCGGTGTGCCTCCCGAATTGAGCAACCTGACGTTCATGAAGACGCTGCCCAACGTCCTTGCCGCGTTCCTGGCGATCCTCGGTGTCGCTGCCGTCGGTCACGTGTTGTTCACCACGGTGCGTCGACGCGCCCGTGAGTTCGCCGTGCTTCGCGCCTTGGGCGTCACCCGGCCAGGGTTGCGCGCCGTCGTCGCTGCCTACGGATCGGCGATCGCGATCGCCGGCGTGGTGGTCGGCGTTCCGCTCGGATACGTCCTCGGTCGAGCCGGGTGGCGCGGCATTGCCGACCGGGTGCCGCTGGCGTTCGAGTCTCCACTGGCGCTGTTCGTGGCTGTTCTCGTCGTGCCCGTGACACTCGTCATCGCCAACCTCCTCGCCATCGTCCCCGGGTGGCGCGCGTCTCGGTTGCAGCCGGCGCAGGTGTTGCGCAACGAGTGAGAGAGCGGCTCGTCGGCTGTCGTCGAGTGACTTCGGGCCGGTTCCTGCGCACGGTGCGACACGCTCTTGCTATGGTCCGATGATCCACCATCTCCCCTGCCGATGGAAGCGAGATCGATGCCGGCTGTGACTCAACCCCGATTCGTCCGAGCAGACGGTCCCGACAAGGTGACCGGCTCCGGCCGTTACACCGCAGACCTGACGATGACCGGCATGTTGGCGGCAAAGTTCCGCTACGCCGAGTTCTCTCACGCGCGGATCACGAAGATCGACACCGCTGCCGCCAAGGCGATCCCCGGCGTGTTCGCGGTGATCACCGATGCCGACGTTCCCGACGTTCGGTTCGGCCCTTTCGTGGCCGACCGCACACTGTTCGCTCGCGACGTCGTTCGCTTCGAAGGCGAGATCGTGGCCGCTGTCGCAGCCATCACGCCAGAGATCGCAGCTCGAGCAGCCGCGGCAATCGTGGTCGAATACGAGCCGCTCCCGGTCATCACCGACCTCGAAGTCGCGTTGGGTGCCGATGCCGCGCTCGTGCACGACGGTTGGTCTGGCTACGGCGCTGCAGATCCGGTCGTGCGCGACCGCAACGATGCGTCCTTCTCGTCGATCGTCAAGGGTGATGTCGACGCCGGCATGGCCGCGGCCGACATCATCGTCGAGAGCCGGTACGTCGCCGACGGTTGCCACGCTGCGCCGATCGAACCGCGGGCGGTCGTGGCCCAATGGGAGGGTGACAAGGTCACGATCTGGACGTCCACCCAGGTCCCGTTCGATGCTCGCGCCGGGGTGTGCGAGACGCTGCAGATGCCGGCCAGCCGGGTGCGTATCATCGTGCCCCATCTCGGCGGTGGCTTCGGTGGCAAGTGCGGCTTCCACTACGAAGCCCACATCGCGGTGCTGGCGCGCGTGGCCAAGCGGCCGGTGCGGCTGGTGTTTTCGCGGCGCGAAGAGTTCCTCGCGCCCGACCGTCGCCGCGAGGGCATGATCATCGACATCACCACTGGCGTTCGCCACGACGGCACGATCACGGCCCGCAGGGGTTGGATCGCGATCGACAACGGCGCGTACACGGCCGACGCCGGCTTCTTCTCCCAGCTTGCGGCGATGCACGTCGCCGGGCCGTACAAGATCCCCGATCTCGCGATCGACGCCCACCTCGTCTACACCAACCACCAGCCGTCGGGTTCGGTGCGCGCGCCAACGGCACCGCAGGCATGTTGGGCACTCGAATCGCACACCGACGAGGTCGCCAAGGCGGCCGGCATGGACCCGGTTGCGTTCCGCCGACTCAACGCCGTCGACACCGGCGATGTCGGCCCCAGCGGCCAGACGTACGGCGAGATCGGCGTGCAGCAGTGCATCGTCGAGGCAACCAAGCTCGTCAACTATGGCGAGACACTGCCCGACGACGAAGCGATCGGCGTGGCGATCGGATGGTGGCCCAGTTTCGCCGTACCGTCAGGCGCGTACATCAAGCTCGACGGTGATGGCTCGGGACAGATCATCACCGGGGCCCAGGAATGCGGAACCGGTGCGGTGATGACGTTGCGCCAACTGGCCGCGGACGAGCTCGGCATGAACGCCGAGGACTTCGAACTCGTCTATCAGGACACCAGTGTCGCCCCGTACGACATGGGTGCCACGGGTTCGCAGACGTTGTTCAACAACGGCCGTGCCGTGGTGGCGGCGGCTGGTCAGGTCGCCGAGCAGCTGCGCACGCTCGCGGCCGAGTTCCTCGAAGCTGCTGCGGGCGACATCGTGCTCGCCGATGGTCACGCCCACGTCGCCGGCTCGCCGTCGGTGACCGTCTCGATCGCCGAGCTCGCCGGCATCGCGGCCGGTGGCGAGTTGCTGATCGGTCACGGTTCGGGTCCGCCGCCCGCCGCGCCGCCGCTTGCCGGTTCCAGCTGTGTCGGCGATCTCGGTATGGCGGCATTCGTCGCTCCCCAGTTCTCGTGCCACGCGGTCCGCGTCCGCCTCGATCGCGACACGGGTGTGGTGCGCGTTCTCGAAGTCGGCACCGCGCATGATTCCGGCACGATCATCAACGAGATGGGTGCGCTCGGCCAGGTGCAGGGTGGCGTGATGATGGGCATCGGTCAGGCGTTGACCGAAGGCACGCTGTACGACGACGAAGGCCGTCAGCGCAACGCCGGTCTGCTCGAGTACAAGCTGCAGACGTGTGCCGACGGTCCGGTCATTCGCACGCATTTCGTGCAGATCGTCACCCCCGAGGCCGGGCCGCGTGGCGCGAAGGGTCTGGCCGAGGCACCGAACGTCCCGACTGCGGCAGCGATCTCCAACGCGATCGCGAAGCTGGTCGGCACGCCCGTGCGCCAGCTGCCGATGACAGCCGAGCGAGTGTGGGAAGCGTTGCAGTCATGAGCTTCGCCATCGCCACCACGCTCGATGAAGCGCTCGCCGCGCTGGCCGCCGGTGCTCGGCCGATCGCTGGCGGCAGCGACCTCGTCGTCGCCGCTCGTCACGGCAAGTCGCCGCTGCCCGAGTCCATCGTCGCCATCCACGCGCTCAGCGAGTTGGCCGAGATCACGTCATCCGCCGACGGCTTGCGCATCGGTGCGCTCGTCACCCACGCCACGCTGATGGAGCATCCGCTGATCGCCTCCGCGTACAGCGGTCTCGCCGACGCCAGCGCTTTGGTGGGTTCGCCGTCGACACGAAATGTCGGCACGCTCGGCGGCAACGTGATGAACGCCTCGCCTGCGATGGACACGGGTGCCCCGCTGGCCGTGCTCGGCGCTTCGGCCGAACTGCGCTCATCGACAGGCCGTCGCACTGTCTCGCTGGCAGATCTGTGGGTCGGCCCGGGTCGCACGTCCGCGGCCGCCGACGAGCTCTGCGTCGCGCTGTTGCTGCCGGCCCGTCCGGCGAATTCCGGCAGCGCCTACGTTCGGCTCGAATACCGCAGGGCGATGGAGATCGCCGTCGTCGGAGCCGGTGCATCGGTGGTGCTCGACGCTGACGGTGCAATCCAGTCGGTCGCTGTCGCCCTCACCGCTGTCGCCCCGACGATCATGACCGTCGATGGCCTCGATGGTCTGGTCGGCGGCCGGGCCATCGACGACGAGACATTGGGCGCCGTCGCTGAAGCCGCCGCGGCGCAGGCCACGCCGATCAGCGACGTCCGCGCCAGCGACAAGTACCGCCGCCACTGCGTCGGTGTGATGGCCCGTCGTGCGCTGGAAGCTGCGGCGCGTCGCGCTGCTGGTGAGACCATCTCGATCCCCGTCAACCGAGCCTATGGAATTGGAGCTGCGCGATGAGCGTGCCCCTGAAGCTGAGCATCGACCTCAACGTCAACGGCGTCGACTACCCCGTCACCATCGACTCCGGTCGCAACCTGGTCAGCGTGATCCGCACAGAGATCGGCCTCACCGGCACCAAGGAAGGCTGCGACGACTGCGAATGCGGCGCCTGCATGGTGCTGCTCGACGGCCAGCCCGTGAACTCGTGCTCGTACCTCGCTGTCCAGGCCCAGGGCCGGGCGATCACGACGGTCGAAGGCGTGATGAACGGCGCCGAGATGCATCCGCTGCAACGCAACCTGCTCGATGCCGGCGGCGTGCAATGCGGCTTCTGCACCCCCGGAATGATCATGTCGGCCACGGCGCTGCTGTCGCGCAATCCCACGCCCACCGACGAAGAGATCCGCATCGGCCTGTCCGGCAACCTCTGCCGCTGCACCGGCTACGTCAAGATCGTCGAAGCCGTCGCCCGCACCGCCGCCGGCTGACACCGTACGACCGAGGTCGCACGCCCGACTTTTCCACTCTCGGGATCTCGGGGCACTCAGTGCGGCATGGCTCCTCACGCTTCACTTGCGCTGGTCGTACCATGGTCGTACCGTGTCTGACGTGGCTTCAGTCGTGAAACGTTCGGTGTCGTTGCCGCTCGAGGTGTTCGAGGCACTCGAGCGGCAGGCTGCAGAAGCCGGTAGCACCGTGTCAGCGGCTTTGACCGACGCTGCGCGCCTGTGGTTGGCGACCCGAGATGGACTGCGGTCGGTGCGAGCGTGGGAGCGCGATCACGGCGTGCTGACCGTCGATGAACTTGCAGCGGCGGACGCCCTCCTGGATGCGGCCGGCGTCGGCCGTTGACCAGATCTGCGACCACCAAGCCGCCACTCGGTCTGGTCTACGACACGGGCGCGCTGATCGCAGCGGATCGGAACGACCGCCGCACATGGGCGCTCCATGCTCGGGCGCTGTGGCGAGGCATCCTGCCGGTGGTCCCGGCCGGGTGCGTCGTTGAAGCCTGGCGGGGTGGCCAGCAGACCAGCCTCTCCCGGCTGCTCACCGGTTGCGAAGTCGAGTCGCTCGGCGCTGATCACGCCAAGCGGGCCGGCACCCTCCGGCGAGGCCTCCCGAGCGAGGTCGGCGCGGTCGATGCCACAGTTGTCGAAGTCGCGATCCGCCGACACGCGGCGGTCGTGACCTCGGATCGTGACGACATCACGGCGCTCGCTCAGGTCGCGCGCCGCCGCCTGCAGATCATCGACATCTGAACGCACGCGGGTGCCGGTTGTCGCGCGATCAGCGGAAGGGGCGGATCGCGACGCCGTTCGTGACCGACGACGGACCGGCTCCGATGTCGAACTGGAAGCTGTACACGCCGGGCCTCGGCGCGAAGACGAAGTAGGTGGTTGGTCCGTCGGTGACTTCGTCACGCGCAATCGACGGCTTGGTCGACACGCTCGTGCCCTTCAGGTCGGACGTTGCAACGACATGGAACCACGCATCGCTGACGAGGATGTCGAAGCCGTCCAGAGTCGGCGGCGACTTCGTGCCGGCGCACCCGATCGAGGTCGATCCCTTCGGCTGCAGACAGATGCTGCCGGGTCCTGCGCCGAGGCCGCGCACCGTCAGTGTCCCGAATCGTGATGACATCGTTGACCTGATCGGCATCGCAGCGAGGCCAGCGGCAAGGGTGCGATTCTGCACGATCCACTGCGCCTCGGTCGCGGGCGAGCGCTGTCAGGAGCGCCGAGACTTCTGCCGAAGCCGGAGGCGTGAGGCTGTCGGCGCCTGTCTGGCCGAAGGCCTGGACGCGGAGGTCACCCACCGATCGTGTCGCGTCGACGCCCGTATCGGGAGGCGACGGTGGTGTGACGAAGACGTGGTCGGCCGGCTCGTCCGGATACAACATCGATTCCACCGACGGAAGGCTGGCTCGACCCGTGATCTCGATGTCGATGGGGTTGTCGTGTCCGTCGGCGAAGACGAGATCGGCGGAGCCGAAGACGCCGCCACTCTGGTCGGGGTAGCTGCTCTCGATGTGGAAGCCGGAGCCTGGCTGCAACATGAACCCGCTGGCGGATGTCGACGGCACGAGCGCCGCGGCCAGGTCTCGAGTTCGTGACTCGCTCAGCGAGCGGACCGTCAGCGATGCATTGTGCTTGTCGACCGACCACTGCAGCGATGCGTCGCCCGAGAACGGACCGGCTGGCACGTTCCACACCGCATCGGCGAGTCTCGGAATGCCAGGGGTCGTGATGTCGGTTCCGCCAAACAGGGAGCCGTCGTACGACACGAGCACTGCTCGTTCGTCGGGTGCGGTGTCGGACGCGATGACCTGCACCGCCGGTCCATTCCCAGCCGGGTGCGCGGCACTCTCGCTCATCGCGACGAGGCGCCAGCCGGCCGGCAGCGCCGTTGGCAGAAGGTAGTCGCCGAGGCCGACGCGGGGTGCCGGGCGCACCGGCGTTGACTCGTGCCGATGACGTGTGAGCCACACCAGCCCACCGACGATCAACACGATCGCGGCAGCGACGGCGATCCACCGCCGCTGCGGCCGGCGCTCCGCCGCGATCGGACGCACCGAGCCGAGCGTGATGACACCCGCCTCGATCTCGGCGATGGTCGGCGCCGCACTGCCAGCGTCAGTGGCCGTGTGGATCAGCGTGCGGAACGCAGCATCGATCGGGTCATCGATCCCACCACTCATCGCAGAACCTCCCTGAGTCGATCTTTGGCACGAGCCAGTTGGCGACGGACGGTGCCCTCGGTGACGTCGAGTCGATCGGCGACTTCGGCGATGCTGAGGTCCTCCCAATACGTGAAGTAGGCGACGGCGCGCTGTTGTGCACTCAACAGCGCGAGGGCGCGTTGCACGTCGATGCCGTTCGCGGGATCAATCGTTCCCGCGGCGGCCAGTCGTTGAGAGCGTTGCTCACGGGCGGTGCGCCGGGAGCTCGAGCGGTGGAAGCCATGTGCGGCGTTGACCAGAGCGCGCACGAGGTACGCCGCTGGTTCGTCGATGTTCTCGAAGCCCGACCGATGGACGACTCTGTGCACGGTGTCGACGACGAGATCGTGCGCTTCGTCCGGCCCGACCAGCACCTTGGCGAGGCGCATCAACCCTGCCGCTTCGTCGCGATAGACGGCTTCCCAACGCTGGTTCGCCATCGCCCGCGAGTTGTCCGATGTCGACATCACATCGAGTTGATGCCGCTGCGCATCGGTCTGTGTGACAACCGATCCGGCAATCTCATCACATGCCCCCACACCTTGTCCGCCGCAATGTTCATCTTGGCATGGGAACGCTGGATTTCAAGATGTCGTCAACTGCTGTGATCCTCCGCCATCCACGGTCGCCGCGCTGCTAGAACGTCGGCCATGCGCGCCTCACAAACCCTCCGCTCACTCGCCGTGCTCGTCACGCTCATGGCCACCGTCGCCGGCTGCAGCAGCGACAGCAAGAAGGTCGCGACGACGACCACTGCGGCGCCGACGGCCTCATCGACAGCAGCGCCGGCGGCGACCGGTACCCCCGCAACGACCGGTACTTCCGCATCGACTGGCGGCGCGCCCGCGGCGGGCGCCGCAGTGGGGCCGGGGACCGCGCTCGACAACTGCGGGCAAGACGTCGCCAGCCTTCTGCCGAGCGTGTTCCTGTCGTCGGTCGTGTACGCCGGCGGCGACACGTACCTGCAGTGCGTCGTCGCCGGTGCGGTCAGCGCTGATCAGATCAAGGAGATCGTGGACAAGAAGATCACCAGCCTCAGCCCGATCGCACCTGGGACGGCGGCCGACTCGTTCGTCGTCACCGCACCGGACGGCACCAAACTGACGATCGCGGAGACCAAGAACGCGAACGGCAAGTTCTACATCTCCTCGCTCACGTTCGGCTGACGTTCTCCGACCGCGACAGAAGTCACGCGCTGAGCCGTGTTGCGCTGGCGCGATTCGGGTAACGTGCATTTCGTTATCCCGCACGGCCCCATGCGGTGGATGGTTCGTCCGAGCCACTCTCAGATGACGTAGCGGACATCTTCGCCGTCACGGTGACAGCGGGGACGGCGCGGGGAGCGCTGCATCAACGATGCCTGACAGCACACGTGATCTCGAATTGGCGGTGTGGTCGGTGGCCGAAGGTCGTGCCACCACCGCCCAACTCGCCCTGTTCGAAGCGGATGCTCGCGCGTCCATCCGCCTGCTCGATCGGCTGATCGGCCAGACCGAGGAAGATCTCGAATCGATCAGCAACACGATCAAGGGCGAGGAGCGCTTCCAGATCGTCACTGATTTCGAGGACACGCTCGAAGGTCTGCTCGCCGCGTACGACATGCTCGTGACCCCGCCCGAGGTGCACGCTGATCAGCCACCGGGCGAGGTCCGCCTCCAGGCATCGTGGCAGGGCGGCCAGGTCGTGGTGTGGGCGGCCGGCCCACGGACGCTGCCCGAGAACAACGATCAGCTCGCCGACCGGCTCGAGGCAATCGGTGGTCCGTCGCTCGGTTGGGCCGTGCACCCCAGCGTCGCGCTGCCCTCCGGAGCGCGTGCCGACGCATTGTCGATCCCTGTCAAAGACGCTCTCGGCTGGCTCGTCGCGGTCGGCGGCGGTCTCGGTCGTGCCGGCGTCGGACCCAGCGTGGTGTGGCTCGGCCGGGTCGCGCTCGAAGCCGTGCGTCTCGTCGCCAACGGCGCAGTCGTACCGACGGTGCGGTTCACGAAGTCGAACAACGATCGTCTCGCCGACACTGCGGTGAAGTGGACGCCGGCGATCATCGACGAAGCAATGGTCAAAGAGCTCGCCGCGGCGATGCCCGGACCGGTCGCGATGCTCATCACCAGTGACGGTCGAGCAACCGCGCTCGCCGTCCTCACCGCGGTCGTCGATGCGATCGTCACCGCCGCTGCGGCGCGGCTCGAGCTGCCCGCCCCGCCACCAACGATCAACTCCCCGGTCGATCTGGTCGAGGCATTCATGTCACGCCTCAACGGCTCGACATTCCGTGCGCCTGCCGGTGTTGCCGGCGACATCTCGCGCCGTCTCGACATGTGGGGCCGAACGGTCACCCAGCCGTCGCGGCCGAAGTTGGCCCTGCAGCTCTCGCCGCCAGACCGAGGCGACGCGTGGCTGCTCGCCGTGCTCGGGCCGGGGGCGAAGGGCAAGCTGATGCCGATCGAAGTCGCGCTCGGCGACAGCAAGATGACCAAGCCGTTGGCTGACGAGATGCTGCGACTCGAGCGCATCTATCCCACCCTGCTGCGTGCGGGCGGTCTTCGTCGCGGACAGGTCGTGCTGAGCCAAGGTGAGGCCTGGAACCTGATGACCGTCGTCGGTCCGATGCTCGAAGCCATCGGGTTCGAAGTCCGTGTACCGGCGTTGTCGCGGCGCAAGGTCACCCCATCGCTGCGGTTGTTCACCGAGATCGCCGGCAACTCGGTGGTCGGCGCGAACCAGTTGGCGAACGTCCGATGGTCGGTGCTGTTCGACGACGTCGAACTGACCGCGGCCGAGATCTTGCGCCTCGCCGCCGAAGCCCGCCCACTGGTGCAGTCGCACGGACGATGGGTCGAACTCGATCGCGCCGACCTCAAGGAAGCTGCGGCTGCGCTCGCCGAACGGGCCGGCACCACCCAGCTCACCGGCGCCGAGATCCTGCGCCACGGCATCGGGCTCGAAGGCTCGCCGCTCGCGGGCGGAGTCACGATCGAAGGCAGCGGCTGGGCGACCGAGTTGCTGCAGCGTGCCGAGCAGGTCCCCACCGATCCGGTGACCCGTCCCGAGGGTTTCCAGGGCGAGCTGCGCGAGTACCAGGCGCAAGCCCTGGCGTGGCTCGGCTTCCTCGATGCGGCGGGCCTCGGCGGATGCCTCGCGCTCGACATGGGGCTGGGCAAGACCCCGACTGTTCTGGCCCACATCGCCCGCACGACCAAGGGTGTGCCGGCCCTCGTCGTCGCCCCGCCTGCCGTGGTTGGCAACTGGGCCGCTGAGGCCGCTCGCTTCACACCCGGCCTCCGTGTCCTCGTGCACCATGGTGCATCGCGGCACGAGAACGCTGTCCTGGGCGCCGAGATCGCCAAGGCCGACCTCGTCATCACCACGTACGGAACCGCGGTGCGCGACGTCGAGCAGCTCGCGAAGTACGAGTGGGATCGCGTGGTGCTCGACGAGGCACAGGCGATCAAGAACCCTGCCAACGAGACCTCGCAGCAGCTGCGTCGCATCCCGTCGCGCAGCCGCATCGCGCTCACCGGTACCCCGGTCGAGAACGGTCTCGGCGATCTGTGGGCCATCCTCGACTTCACCAACCCCGGCCTCGTCGGCGCCCGTCCGGCCTTCATCGCCCAGATGTCGGGCGAGGGTGAAACCGCGTTGCGGGCGCTCAACGGCATCCTGGTCTTCCGTCGCACGAAGAGCGAACCCGAGGTCGCGGCCGAGCTTCCTGACAAGATCGACGAGCTGGATCGGTGCTCGATGACCCCCGAACAGATCGGTCTGTATCAGGCCGTGCTCGACGGGTTGGTCAAAGACGTCGCCGATGTCGGTTCCGAGCCCAAGCAGGGCGCGATCCTGGCCGCGATCACGGCCCTCAAGCAGATCTGCAACCATCCCGCCGCGTACAACGACGACGGCCTGCCGCTGGGTGGCCGGTCGGGCAAGCTGAGTCGGCTCGAAGAGATCATCGAGTCCGTGTTCGCGGCCAACGAACGCATCCTCATCTTCACCCACTTCGCGTCGTGGGGTCGTCGCCTCGCCGACTATCTCACCGAGAAGACAGGCATGCCGATCGCGTGTTACGACGGCAGCCTCGCCCGCGGTGCTCGCGACCGTTTGGTCGATGACTTCCAGCACGGCACCGGTCCGGGCGCGCTCGTGCTGTCGCTGAAGGCCGGCGGCACCGGGCTCAACCTGACGTCGGCCAGTCACGTCGTGCTCTACGACCGGTGGTGGAACCCGGCGGTCGAGGACCAGGCTCGTGACCGGGCCTGGCGAATCGGGCAGACCCGCACCGTCGTGTCGCATCGACTGGTGTGCCCGGGCACGGTCGACGAACGCGTCGAGGAAGTCGTCGCCGGCAAGCGCCACATCGCCGAGCTCGTCCTGCCCAAGTCCAGCTCGCTGTCCGATCTCAACACCGATCAATTGCGCGTCGCGCTGGGCCTGCGCCCCGACGCAATGCTGACCGACGACGACGACTGAGGTGCCGACGATGAACCAACCGCAACGCAAGCGAACCAATCAGCGGCAGCCCGCCCGGCCGAAAGAGCCGAAGGCGCCCGATCTGTGGCGCAGCGTGCCGGCCCTGCCCGACCCGCAGTTGATCGTGCCGACCGACGATGTCACCGCGCTGGTCCGGTCACTGGGTGATCCACCATTGCCCGGCAAGAGCGTGGTGGCCGGTCACTACGTCAGCGCCGTGGTCGAACGGGCTGCGGCACTCGCCGCTGCGTTGGCAACCAGCGCGGACCTGCTCGGTCACCCGAACAACGACTGAACGGTCTGAATCAGCCGGGGCGGTAACGGTTCAGCCGGGGCGGCTGGCGCCGACGAGGCCCGCCCAGTCGACTTTGGCGATCTCGACGAACTTTCCGGGTGCCGGTGCCTGGATCTCCTGGCCGTTGCCGATGTAGATCGAGACGTGGCTGATCGGGTGGTAGAAGTACAACAGGTCGCCCGGCTGGATGTCGGTGATCGCGACGTGTGGCGTTGTCGCGTACTGCTGGGCCGACTGATGGGGGATCGACACGCCGGCGATCTTCCACGCGTACGACGTGAGTCCCGAGCAGTCGAACGCGACACCGGGCGATGACATCGCGAACTTGTACGGCACGCCGAGCTGGCTGCGCGCCGCGTTGACCGCGATCTCGGCCCGGCTGCTGACCGGCGGCGGCGCCGGTGTGGTGGCGGCCGTGTCGCTGCTGCCCGACGAGCTGCCGCCCGACGAGTTGTCGCCTGATGAACCGTTGCTCGACGAGCCGTCGGATGAAGCGGTGACCGTCGGCGACGTGCTGCTGGACGACGACTTGGTCTTCGACGAGGTTTGCGCGGCCGGGATGTCGGCATTCGAGCTGCCGTTGCCGTCGGTCGAAGCATTGGCGGCGCCCACGTTTCCTGTGGCGTTGTCAGCCGCGGCGTTGCCCGTGGAGGTGTCGTTGGCCGTCGACTTCTTGGTCGACGCGGTGGCCGCTTTTGCGGCCCGGGCGTCGGCTTCGGCTTGCTGCTTGGCCTGAGCCGCTGCGACATCCTTGGCGTGCTGCGCCGCGGCTGCGTCGAGTTGGCGCTGCTGCTCCTGGGCCAACAGATCGCCGAGCTTGTTCTGATCCTTGGTCAGTTCGGCCTGATACGCCGCGCCCGCTTGGGTCGCCTGGGCGCTGGCGTCGCTGGCCTGCTGGGCCAACTTCGCCGCCTTGGCCTGCTTGGCCTGCAGGGTGGCCTGCTCCTGGTCGAGCTGCGTCAACAGATCGTTGTAATTGTCGGTGGTCGCATTGCCGGCATTGACGGCGACCTCGGCCAGTTGATCGCGCTGCAGACCGTCGTTGAGCTTCGACGGGTCACTGAACAGCGGACCGAGCGCATCGCTGCCGCCGCCGGTGAACTTGGAGACTGCGAGGTTGGCGAGCTGACCTTGCAATGTGCCCAGCGTCGCTTGCTGGGCCGTGATCTTCTGCTGCGCGGTGGCGATCTCGGCATCGAGTTCGGTCTTCTGGTTGATGTAACCGAGGTACGCCTCGTTCAGCTGCGACGCCTTCTGATCGAGCCGATTGATCTCGGCCAGATCGTCCTTGACCTGCTGCTGCTGGCTCCCGATCCCGTCCGCGCCCGCCGATTGCACGAACATCGCGCTGCCGAACAGGACGATGACGAGCCCCACTGCCCGTGACGAGCGGGGCGCACGGGCAAGAACGGAGCGACGCATGATGGAGCGAGAGCGTAGCCAATTATTACGGTTGTGTTGCGAACTTCAGCCGATTTTTACCCTCGCCTGGCGGTCACGATCGTCACCATCTGACGACGGCGAGCAGATCAGCCGCTGTTCAACCGCTGATCAAGCGGGCGAGGATCGCGTCGATCGCGTCGGCGTTCGCCTCTTCAAGCGTGGCGCAGACCTCCAGCTCGGCGACCGTCGTCGGGTCGGGCTGGCGCGCAGCGACGCCGCGCCAGGCGGCTGCGCCCTGCAGTTCGGCCGCAGCCTGCATCCGCAGCTGGTCGTACGGCTCGACGCCGACGAACATCCGGTCGTAGCCGGCGCGCGCCGTTGGCAGCAGCGCGTGCATCTGTTCGATCGCTGCGTCGTCGACAGGGATGACGGCGGCGACCCGTGAGGCCACTTCTTCTTCACGGTCCGCGCACTCGACCAACACGGTCGCGTGGTCGGGCATGGTCTCGGCCCACGATCTGTATCGTGCGGCAGCCTCGCGCTCGAGCAAGGCGAGGAACCGCGGCGCGGCACCCTTGGGCAGCTGCGCCATCAACGGCGCGAGCGCGGCGGCGACGTCGCTCATTGCCAGACCCAGATCATTGCCGACCAGATCATTGCCAGACCCAGATCATTGGTAGAAGGGCGGTGCAGCGACTGGCTGCGCGGCGGCCGGCGCTGCCTTGCTCTGACTGGCTCCGGCGAACAGCGCCATCGCAGCGAGCAAGATCATCGCGACGACGCCGACCGTGGTGAGGATGTACGGCTTTGCATCGAGCGCACCCGGGTTCCCGAAGGCAGGTGGTGCCGGCCGGTCGCCCGCCTCGGCGATCGACGAGACCCACATCCAGGCGTAGATCGACACCGAGCCGAGCGCCAAGCCAACACCCCAACGATTGTTGCGGAGGAACCCGGCTGCACCCGCCAGCGCGACAACGGCGATGATGCCGACGCGTCCGTAGACGAACGCTGCCGGTTGCCCATGACCGGTGCTGAAGTTGTCGCTCAGCGATGCGCCGTGCTGCGGGACGAGCTGGCCGATGCCAGCGACGAGTGCCGCGACAGCTCCGCCGACGCAGAGGCCGACGTTCAACTTCGGTGAACCGTCGGGACCGGACTGCGACACGCCGATCAGCAGAGCGACCACGCCGAGCACCGCAGCGACAACGAGTACCCAGAAGCCGATGCCGGGTTTGCCCTCGAAGAACGTGCCACCGGATCCTCCGGCAGCCGACGCCTCGGCATAGCTCTGCGCAGTCTTCGACACGGTGTCGTTGATGCCCCACACGATCACTGCGAACGGCGCGAGCGCGAGTGCCGCTCCGCCGGCCAGACCGGCGCCGATCCGGTAGCCGAGTTTGTCCAACACACCGCCACCGAGCAGGCACACACCGGCGATCACGACGGCGATCAGCAGATTGGTGGCGATCAGGTCATTGAGCTTGTAGTCGCCGATGATCTGCGGAATTGCTGCGTCGGACTTGATCGTCTCCATCGGCAGGAACGCGGCGGCGATCGCGGCGATGCCCGCCAGCCCGGCCAGGGCCGCCACGGCACTTGCGCCTTTCGGAACCTTCGAGAGCGGTGGTGGCGCGTACGGCGCCGGCCCGGACGCCTGCTGTCCGTACTGCTGCGGGTATTGCTGTTGCTGGACGTAGGCCGGCTGTTGTTGTGTCGGGTATTGGACCGGCTGCTGTTGCGTTGATGGATACGCGGCCTGTTGTTGAGTCGGCGGATACGCGGCCTGAGATTGGTCGGTCCACTGGTTCGCCTGCGCGATCGGGGTGGTCTGCTCGACGATGTTGAGCGGGCCCGCAGGCGGCGCGTAGTTGGGCAGCGGGTCGGGAGGACGTGGCGGCTCGAACGAAGGTGGCGCGAATCCGCCGGCCGCTGCGGGAACCTGAGGAGGCGGGAGCGCGCTGCCGCACTGCAGGCAGAACTGCGCGCCCGGTTGGGTCTCGGCGTGACAGTTTGGACAGGTCATCCTGGCCCCCTCTGAATGTGACGGTGCTGGTCCATCCCGTGGGATGCGACACAGACCGCGTGCTGGAACGTGAGCAGCCTATTCCACGCCGTGGGCCGGCCACTGCGGATACTCGAGCCCACTGTCGGCGTCACGCACCGATGACGGAGCGAACCGTTCGACCATCGAGCGAGCAAGGTAGCTGTCGAACTCAGACGCCGGGAGCGCCCTCGAGTACAGGTGACCCTGATGGCGGATGCACCCGAGCGCGATCAGCACGTCGGCTTGCGCGCCGGTCTCGACACCGTCGGCTGTGGCGGTGAGGCCGATCTCGCGGACGAGGCCGATGATCGATCGCACGATCGCGCGATCGTGCGGGTGAGCAGTGATCGTGTCGATCGAGTTGCGGTCGATGCGCACCTCGTCCAGTGGCAAGCGGCGCAGCAGGCTCAGTGACGACACGCCGCGGGCGAAGTCGTCGAGGCACACGCGCACGCCCCGGACACGAAGCGACGCGAGGTTGGCAGCCGCCGCAGCGAGATCGTCGACGACCGCTGACTCGGTGACATCGACGGTGAGCAGGGTCGGCTCGATGCCGTGCAGCAAGACGTCGAGCGGGTTCTCGCGCCACGACCGCTCGGTTGCGCGGGGGGGAAGGTTGACGCGGAATCGGAAGCCTTCGGGAAGCCCGAGGGTGCTCAGCCGCCGGATCAGGGGTCGTGCCTGCTGCATCACGTGATCGGTCAACCGTTCGAGCAAGCCGGCCTGTGCCGCGACCCCGATGAACTCGTTGGCCGTTGCCACCGTGCCGTCGCGGCGCAACCACCGGGCGAGCAACTCGGCGCCGACAACCTGACCGCTGGTGGCGTCGATCTCGGGCTGGAAGAACGCGACGATGTCGTCGCCGTCGAGTGCTCGTCGCAGCGCCTGCTCGCTGTTCAGTCGGTGATCCAGCTCGGTCTTCACCGAACCGTCGAAGATCTCGACTCGGTTGCGACCGGCCGACTTTGCCCGGTGCAGCGCTGCATTTGCGTGGCGCAACAGTTCGCTCGACTCCGTGCCGTGTGTCGGGCCGACGGCGACACCGATGCTGACCGAAGACGGCACCTCACGACCTTCGGCATGCACCGGCTGGCTGAGCACCGAGGCGATGCGGCTTGCGACCGCCATGCTCGCCCCGAGGTCACAGTTCGGGAGCACGGCGATGAACTCGTCACCACCGATGCGGCCCGCTGTCGCGCCGGGGTCGATGCTGCGCTGCAACCGATCCGCGATCACGGCGATGAACTGATCGCCGCCTCGGTGGCCGAGGCTGTCGTTGATCTGCTTGAAGCGGTCGAGGTCGAGGTACAGCAGCCCCATCGGTCGATGCGACGTGGCCTCGCCGACCGCGAGTTCCAGCGCGTCGATCGCGCCGCGGCGGTTGAACAATCCGGTCAGCGGATCATGTGTCGCCTGATGCGCCAGCTGATGGTTGAGCTCGTAGGCGGACAGGTTGGCGCCCATCAGCAGCTCGTGCTCGACGGCGAGCCCGTCCATCAACTGCTGCGTCTTCCAGGTCGACTCGATCGCATCGATGGCGACCTTGTTGGCGACCCGATGGACGAGTGTCGAGAACACGAGGTACACGCCGGCGAAGGCGCCGAGCGAGTACAGCACCGCGTCGCGGGTGACGACCAGGGCCGCGCAACCGACGACGAACAACGGCACCTCGTAGCAGTAGAAGAGGTCGGTACGCGATGTCGTCAGGACCATCGCGAACGCGCTCGCGCCATAGGCGAAGACGGCGAACAGCAGCAGCATGCTCTTGTTGCTGCTGGACGGCACGAACAGACCGGCGCCCCACAGCGCGCCGGCGAGACCGGTGGTGATGCTGATCAGCGGGAGCAGGTGCACACCGTCTCGACCGGCGGCGCGTTCGTGGCGATAGCGCCACCACACCGTGAAGGCGAAGACCTCGGTGACAGCTGCGCCGACGCACCACAGCAGCAAGCGGACGCCGGAGACCTGGCCGCGAACCGCGACCGACAGCAGCAGGATGACCGGCAGGATCGCAAGGTGCGACGGCAGCAACAGACCGGCAGTCTGGGCCAGCGACACGTCCTGCACGCGACGCTCCGGCGGACCGTCGTCCAACGGGCCGTCGTCGTCGTCACTCACTTCGTCTAACCGCTGTTCTGACATCCGTCGTTGAAATCGAGATCGAATCGAAGTCGTTGGCGTCCGCTCGTGGTGCGAGCGAACTGCTCCCACTCGATGCGTCAAGACAACCACACTGAGTGTGTATCGTAACGCACCCTGCGTGACTTGAGGAACTGAGCGGCACAATTCTGGTCATGGCGAATCCGGACCCGCTGATGACTGCCGGTCGCTTCGCTCCGTCGCCGACCGGTGAGTTGCATCTCGGCAACCTGCGAACTGCGTTGGTGGCGTTCCTGTCAGCCCGTTCGCAGGGCTTGTCGTTCCTGGTGCGGATGGAAGATCTCGACCGTGTCACGTCGTCGGCCGCCAACGAGGCGGCCCAGTTGCGGGCACTCGCTGCACTCGGCATCGACTGGGACGGGGAGGTCGTACGCCAGAGCGAACGCTTCGATCGGTACGACGCCGCGATCGCGGAGCTCGCCGCGGCCGGTCGCACCTATGAGTGCTATTGCACTCGCCGCGAGATACGCGACGCTGTTCGCGCTCCGCAGATCGACAACACAGTGGAGGTCGCTGACGGCGCATACCCGGGTACGTGCCGCGAACTCAGCGATGCGGCACGCGACGACGTGCGGTCGTCGGGCCGTACGCCGGCGCTGCGCCTCCGCGCCGACGGTGAGGTCGTCGCGATCGTCGACGACCTCCACGGGGTGGTCCACGGGATCGTCGACGACGTGGTGCTGCGTCGCAACGATGGCGTCCCGGCGTACAACCTCGCGGTCGTGGTCGACGACGCCGCGCAGGGCGTGGTCGAAGTCGTGCGCGGCGACGATCTGCTCAGCTCGACGCCGCGTCAGGCGTTGTTGCAACGGCTGCTCGGCTTGCCGACACCGAGATATCGACACGTGCCGTTGGTGGTCGGCGCTGACGGCGTGCGCCTCGCCAAGCGGCACGGTGCGGTGACGTTGTCGCAGCTCGCCGAGCGTGGACTCGAACCCGCGCAGGTGCTGTCGATGTTGGCCTGCACCCTCGGCCTGGCTGAGCCCAGCGAGTCGGTGGACATCGACGGACTGGTCGCTCGGTTCGGAATCGACCTCCTGCCGCGAGAACCGTTCACACTTCCCGCCGACCTGCAACGATCAGAACCATGACCGACATCGACGATCTGCAACGCGTCCTCGGATATGTCGACGCGGTCGACGACTCGGCGCCGATCGAGGCCGTCGGTCCCGATCTGTACGTCGCATCGTTCTGGACACCTCAGTTCTGTGCCGCGATCGTTCGTGCGGCAGAAGCCGTGGGGGCCTTCGAACCGCAGGAAGACGACCCGGTGCCGGGTCACGAGGTGTCGTTGGCGGTGATCAGCCCGCGTCTGTTCGAGCACGTGATCATCGACATCGGTGAACGTCTGTGGCCGCAGTTGCGCCAGGCCTGGCCGTACATCGACTACCACGGCCTGCGCGATGCGTTCGTGATCCGTTACGCACTCGGTGAGCAGGAGAGCCTGCGCATCCACCACGACGTGGCCCAGGTGTCGGCGTCGATCAAGCTCAACGACGGCTACGAAGGCGGTGACCTCGAGTTCCCCGTGCAGGGCTTCAGCAACGTCGGCATCCCGGTCGGCTCGGTGCTCGCATGGCCGTCGTTGGTGACGCATCCGCACCAGACCAACCAACTCCGCAGCGGCGTGAAGTACGCCCTGACCGTCTGGTGTGAACTCCCCACGTATGCCTGAGCGGGGTCCTCTGCTCGCTGCTCGGCCCAATGACAAAAAGTCAAAGAATTGTCACGCTCACAGTGACTGAGTGCACACATTCGCGCGTGGGCACACGACTAGCCTGAAGCCACGAAGTCCGATGGGTGGATCGGCATCAGATCGTCGAGAACAGATGCATTTTTCACAGGGACAACTGAAGAGGGCGGCGGCTACTGCAGTGGGTGTGGTCCTTCTGGGCTGTGCCGCAAGCGGTTGCAACACCGATGATCGGGTCCAGGCTCGGTCCACCGAAGCAGGTCCTTCGCCCACCGTGGCGATCTCGCCGATCATCTCCGGCACCGCCGCGCCGATCGTGACCCAGCCCACGATCGAGCCGTCGACGATCGAGTCCACGACCACGGAAGCGCCAACCACGACCGAGGCCCCGACCACCACGGAAGCCCCGACGACCACGGAAGCGCCGACCACGACGGAGATCCCGACGACGACCACGGCACCGTTGCCGCCCAACGTCGAAGTCGTTGGTGCGTTCCCGTCGCCGATCGCCGCGGTCGGTCACTCCAGCGGTGATTCGACGAAGGTGATGCAGATGCGCCTGCAGCAGCTCGGCTTCTGGGTCGGCGATGCCGACGGCAAGTTCGGGCTCAACACCAAGCAAGCCGTGATGGCGTTCCAGAAGTACATCGGCCTGCCCGCCAGCGGAGCGGTCGATGATCAAACTGCGGCGTACATGACCAACATCGACATCAAAGCCCACGGTCAGGCCGACACCGGAAATCTCGTCGAGGTCGACAAGGGCAAGCAGCTGCTGTTCGTGATCGTCGGTGGCAAGACGCAGTACATCTTCAACACCTCGACCGGCAAGAACGTGCCGTATGCCGAGCCCGACAAGAACGTCCCCGGGCAAATCGACACCGGCGACGCGATCACCGTGAACGGGTTGTGGAAGACGAACCGGGAACGACCCGAGGGCTGGTGGGACGGCGACCTCGGCCAGATCTATCGGCCGAAGTACTTCCACGGCGGCGAGGCGATCCACGGCTCGAACAGCGTGCCCAACTACCCGGCGTCACACGGTTGCGTTCGCGTCAGTGTGCAGGCGATGGACTTCATCTGGGATCAGAACCTGATGCCACTGAAGACCGTTGTCTGGGTCCACGACTGATCATTCGACCGGTATGAAGTCCGCCAGCATCCAGTCGCGGCCATGGACCGACCCCAATGCGGTCTCGATCGATCGGCTGCCGATGCGTATGCCGACGACAGCGTTCGCCTCCGTCGCTGCCGCTCGGGCGGCTGATCGAACGGCGTCGCCGTGGTTTCGCGAGCTGAACGGCGTGTGGTCGCTTCGGTTGTTCGACGACGCAGACGCAGTGCCTGCCGGCGTGGTCGGTGCCGCTGTCGACGTGACGACATCGGCGTGGAAGCGCGTCGCTGTTCCCGGCAACTGGACGATGCAGGACACCGGCGATCTGCCCCACTACACGAACGTGCAGATGCCGTTCCCCGGACCACCGCCGCGACTCCCCGATCACAACCCGACGGGCGTGTACCGGCGCACGTTCCAGGTGCCGGCCGGTTGGTTGCGTGATCGCCGCGTGATTGTGCACATCGGCGGGGCCGAGAGCGTGCACACCGTGTTCGTCAACGGTGCGTTCGCCGGTTACGGAACCGACAGCCGACTGGCGAGCGAGTACGACATCACCCGGTTCGTCGTCGCAGGTGCCAACACGATCGCGGTCGTCGTCAGCCGCTACAGCGCGCAGAGCTACGTCGAGGATCAAGATCAATGGTGGATGGCGGGGCTGCACCGCGAGGTGTACATCGAGTCGCGACCGCTCGTGCGCCTCGACAACCTGCGATGTGATGCGGATCTCGATGTCGAGTCGGGCACCGGACATCTGAAGGTGACGTCGACCGTCCGATTCGAGATCCAGCCGACGAAGGGTTGGACGGTGCGGATGTCGCTCGAGACGCTGGGCGGACGGCGAGTCGGCAAGCCGGTCGTCGCCACGGTGCCGCACGCGTTCGAGCGCCCCTACGTGTTCACCGGCCACGATGCGGTCGCGTCGTTCGAGGTGCAGCGCGTGGCGGCATGGTCGGCTGAGCATCCGTCGCGTTACCGCGTCGTCGCCGAACTCGTCGATCCCGTCGGTGCGGTCGCGGAAGTGCACGCGCAGATGGTCGGGTTCCGCCACGTCGAGGTCCGTCACCGCCAGGTGCTCGTCAACGGTCAGCCGATCTGGTTCTTCGGGGTCAACCGGCACGATCATCACCCGATCCGCGGCAAGGCCGTGACGGTCGACGACATGCGTGCCGATCTGCTGGTGATGAAGCAGCACAACGTCAACGCCGTGCGCACCTCGCACTATCCGAACGATCCCCGGTTCCTGGATCTGTGCGACGAGCTCGGCATGTACGTGGTCGACGAGTGCAACATCGAGAGCCATGCGTACAACACGTCGCTGTGCAACGACGATCGATACCTGGCGACATGGCTGGCGCGCGGGTCACGGATGGTGCGTCGCGACGTCAACCATCCCAGCATCATCATGTGGTCGCTCGGCAACGAGAGTGGATACGGCACCAACCACGACGCGCTCGCCGGCTGGATCCGGCGTCACGATCCGTCGCGGTTGCTCCACTACGAGGGTGCGATCTTCCACGATGGGTGGGCCGATGGCGGACGCCTTGCGTCCGATGTCGTGTGCCCGATGTATGCGCCGATCGCTGCGGTCGAGGCATACGGCCGCGACAACCTCGGCGATCGGCCGCTGATCCTGTGCGAGTACAGCCATGCGATGGGCAACTCGAACGGCTCGCTGGCCGACTACTGGTCGGTGATCACCTCGACTCCCGGGCTGCAGGGCGGTTTCCTGTGGGAGTGGAAGGATCACGGCCTCGTGCAGCGGAACCCGGCCGGCGGCACACGGTTTGCGTACGGCGGCCTGTTCGGCGACATGCCGAACGACTGCAACTTCGTCGCCGATGGCTTGGTCAGCGCCGATCTCGTCCCGCATCCGGCGATGCGCGAGGTCCTGTGGGTGCACCGACCGGTGACGGTCACGGCCGGCGCCAAGCCGCGCACCGTCACGGTCACGAACCGCCAGTCGTTCTCCGATCTCGGTGCGTTGCGTGGAGAATGGGAACTCCGCGTCGACGGCGACCTGGTGGACCGCGGCGAACTGAGTGGGCTCGACATCGGGCCGCACCAGTCCCGATCGATTCCTGTTCCGTGTGCTCCGCCGGCGACGCCCGGTGTCGTTCATCTGACGGTGCGGTGGACCACGCGCCGGGCCACGCCATGGGCACCCGCCGGCCATCTGGTGAGTTGGGATCAGGTCGAGTTGCGCGCGGGGAAGCGGCTCAAGAGGCCGAAGCTGCGTGGGCATCGAGACGGTCCGTTGACCGCGGTCGAGCGATTGCTCGAGACACCGATCACGCCCAACCTGTGGAGGGCCGCGACCGACAACGACGGCTTCAAGCTGATGCCCGAGTTGGCCGCCCGCATCCGTGTCGGTGGCTCGGCTCTCGGCCGGTGGCAGGACGCAGGAGTCGATGTCCGTCCTGCGGACGAACTGGTCACGCACACCGTCGAACGCATCGTCGAGTCCGAAACCTGCGTTGTGTTCCGTCACGTGGTCGATGTCCCCGACGAACTCGCCGACCTGCCACGTGTTGGTGTGATCTTTGCCTTGCCCGCGGGTTTCGAACATCTGCGCTGGTTCGGTCGCGGCCCGCACGAGAACTACCCGGACCGACAGTCGAGCGCAATGCTGTCGACCTTCGAGTCCACCGTCGACGTGTCGCCGTATCTGGTGCCGCAGGAGTTCGGTCTCCGAACCGACTGCCGCTGGTTCGAGTTCAGCGACGGTCGCGGCCGGACGGTGCGCGTCGACGTGCTGGGCGACGCGCCGATGCATTGCTCGGCCACTCATCACACACCTGCCGATCTGTTCGCCGCGACCCACGACAGCGAACTGCGTGCCCGACGGCAACTCGTCGTCTGCCTCGATGTCGCCCATCGTGGCCTGGGGACCGCGAGTTGCGGCCCCGACGTGTTACCCGAGTACCGCATCGGCTCCGGCCGGTTCGAGTTCAGCTACCGGCTGACGCTTGCTCCGTGACAGCGACCGCGTGATCTTCAGGCGGCGATGTCAGCGATGTAGCGATCGATCATCGTCGGTGACGACGGAAGGTCCTCGATCCAGCCGAGCACGCGCGCCGCGTACAGCAACGACCGGCGGTGAGCGTCTTCGATCAGCGTGGTGAGCGTGATCGACAGGCGCTCGCTGTTCGTTGCCAGCACGAAGATGCGACTGCCGTCGCGTGCGATCGTTTCACCGGACGTGAACTTCTGCTGGACGAGATCGGCCAGGACGACCATCACCGCATCGCTTTCGAGCGCACCGACGCCGCTGATGTCGGCATCGAGGATGACCAGGCGATGGACTGCGCCGGCCGGCACGCCGAGGGCAGCGCAGTGTTCGAACACCTGTTGGAGACGCAGGCGCAGGACCGCCGGAGTGCACATGCCGGTGACGCCATCGAAGCACTCGTCGGCATGAAGCCCGTGGAGATGACCTTCGGTCCACCCACGAGCGAGAGCCACGCCGCAGTCGAACGATCTGAGGCTGGTCGCCACTGACGAGCAACACAGTCGCGCCAGGAGTTCGACCCATTCGGATGCATCTTCCAGCGTCCACCCTTCGCCACCCAACCGACTGCCGAATCGCGCCATCGCACCCTGCATGCCGGAGGGACGGGCCAGGACCGTCTCGACGACGTCGACGGTGTACTCGACGATTCGGTCGTGATCGGATCGCAATGGTCGGCGCGCTTCGATTGCAGCAAGCCATTGTTTGTGCATCGTCGACCAACTGATCGGCGAGGCCGAAGTCTTCGGGTGACGGTTCTTCCACACGTTCTCCAAGACGGCACGGAGCCGCGATCATGACGCCACTTGGCAGGAATCGAACGTCGAACGGCTACTTCGGCAGCACCGACGATTCGTGTGGGGACGGTTGATCAGCGCGGCGGATGCGCAGATTCCGATCGGCGGCGTTGAGGCATCGTCCGGTCTCGAGGTCGAATCGCCACCCGTGCAATGTGCAGACCAGCGCGTCACCTTCGATCTCGCCGAACACGCTGAGGTCGGCCTGGCGGTGCGGGCAGGCACGTTCCATGACGTAGCCGCCGAGCTCGATCTCCTCCGAGCCGTCGGGTGGGTCGAGCTTGTGTCGAGCCTCGCTCTCGGTGCGCCGCATGCGTTCCGGCGAGAGGCTCTTGAAGAAGTTGTAGAGGTACTCGTTGAACGGGCCTTCGCGCCAGGCTCGGAATCGGCACGAGAGGAACAGCGCGTTGCTCCAGTCGACAGCGCGCGCCGCGACGACGGTCTCGACGAGCTCGCGTTGGATCTCGAACCGAAATCCGTGCGGCTCTCCGGCGAAAGCGCGCACGCTCCCGTTCGGGAAGTCGATCACGATCGACAGGTCGCCGAACCGCATGACGCAATTGCCGCCCACAGCCGCTCGCAGCGTCGGCGCCATGGCCAACAGCGGTTCCCACCACGCGCGCAGCGTCTGGACCAGATCGGTGGTCGGCGCATGCCAACCGGCCTTCATCGCGTCGAGCCACGGCATCCAGTCGGCCTGGTAATCGGCCAGGTAATCGGCCTTGGCGGTGAAGATCGCGTCGACGGTCGCATCGGGCAGTGGATGACGGACCGTGCACCCCGTTGGCTCGACGGTGATCTCCGTGCCGGGAATGGCCAGGATGCCGGTTCGTCCGGCCGCTGCGAGCTGATCGAGGAACGATCGCTGGTCGGGGAAGATGCTCAGCTCGTCGCCGGTGATGACGTTGAGGTGGAACAACTCCGGATCGAGGAAGCACGGCGGCCCGGCGCTGGGCACCACGGCGGCGGCATCGACCGCGCCCACGTAGCGCATCGCCCGTGAAAATTGGCTGGCGACCTTGGCGTCGACCAGCTCGCGCATCCGCTCTGGCGTCTCGTCGTAGACCATCGGGTACCAGATCGCACCGCTGTACTGCAGCCAGTGCAGATCGACCGGGCCGTGGGCGCGCAGCGCAACGAGGTCGGTTGTACGGCAGTCGTTCTGGTTGACGATGCGCGTCTCGCCATCGCTGACCACGAGCGCGGAGTCGCCGGCCGGACCGTCGGTGATGGATGTCTCGACGTGGATCGCGACGCGGAGGCCGTCGAGGTCGAGTTCTTCGCCGTCGACGGTACGAACGATCTTCGTGAAGCCGAGAGCGCGGATGCGACGTTCCAGCTCGCGCGTCGGGAAGCCGGGGATCAGAACGGTGATGTCACGGCTGACGTGGTCCGCGAGCCACGCTTCGTCGAGGTGATCGGCGTGGAGGTGGGAGATGTAGAGGTAGTCGGCATTCTCGACCCGACGCAGGAGATCGTCGTCGAGTTGATCGTTGCGCGGGAAGACGAACCAGCTCCCGAAAAACGCCGGTTGGAACCAGGGGTCACAGACGATCGACCCGAAGCGGGTCTCGATGAGGATGCCCGCGTGGCCGAGCGCTGTGGCCAGCATCGGCTCGGACCCGGGTCAGGCGACGGGCGGATTGGTGGACTGCACGCCACCGGTGGACACGTGCTCGGTCCAGGTGTTGCCGTCCCAGTAGCGCAGTTCGTAGCGGCCCGACGGGTCGGCGTACCACTCGGCGGGGACGGCCGGTGTCGGCGCAGCAGCGGGGGCCGGCTGGTAGGCGGGTGCCGCCGCAGCCGGCTGGTACGTGTTGGCCGGCGCGTACGAATCGCTGATCTGGGCCATCGGCGACTGGATGACGGTTGCGGGCGCCATCGAAACCGGCGCCATCGCAACGGGTGCGGGTTCGGGGGCGACGGCCCAACCGGCCGGCTCGGCCACGGGTGCAGGGGCCACTGGTTCGGGGATCGGTGCCATGGCGGGAGCCATCTCCTGCATCACCGGGGCTGCTGCGGGAGCGGCAGCTGGTGCGGCGGCAGCGCCGGTGGATTCACGGCTGAGAAACGCGGTGACGTCGCCCCCCGTGGGGACGATGGCCGCCACTGTCCAACCTTCGGCAGACTTCTCGGTGAGCTTGCTGGCGAGGCTGGCGGGGTCGTAGGACGATGAACTGACAGTGGCGTACTCGTACATGAATGCAGACTGTAGTCACGTTCGCAGCCTGGCTGCACCCACTGGTTGAAAAACTCACAAACCTCTGAGACTTGCCGTCTTTGGCCGCAAATGCGGCGGTGTCAACCGGGTGGCGCGACGAGGTCCGCGACGTCGGCATCGGTGGGTGATCCGTCGTGCACGATCTCGCCGTCGCGCAGCGCGATCAGGCGGCTGACCTTGTCGACGTATCCGAGTTCGTGGGTTGCGACGACCAGCGTCGCGCCATCTTCTTCGGCCTGATCGAGGAGCTCGAGCAGCGCGGCCTTTCCCGCTGCGTCGAGTCCGACGAACGGTTCGTCGACCAGCAACAGATCGAAAGGACGGATGAACGCGATCGCAATTGCAGCCTTTTGACGGAGGCCGCGACTGAAGGTGTTCGGCAGGTCGTCTGCGCGGTCATAGAGGCCGAGGTGACCGAGCAGATCGGCTGCGAGTTGGTCCCATTCCTCGACGCCGTGGAGGCGTGCGATGTATTCGAGGTGCTCCCACAACGAAAGGTCGTCATAGAAGGAAGGGCTGTCGGAGAGATACGACAGCGCGCTGCGGGCCTGGGCCGAGCCGGACGGGAAACCCATGACATGAACGGTGCCGCCGCTGGGGTCGAGCAGGCCCGCTGCCATCCGGATCAACGTCGTCTTGCCGCTGCCGTTGTGGCCGACGACCGCGACGCGCTGGTGTTCGGGGATCATCAAGGTCAGTGGCGCGAGTGCGGGTCGATCGCCGTAGTCCTTCGTCAGATCGTTGGTCGCGAGAGCGCCACCGGTGACGATCTTCTTCTTCGCGTCGCCGGCGGCTCGTGCCGCGTCGATTCCTGCCGGCGCGGTGCTGTTGCCCGACGCCCGCGGTTCCTGGCCCGCCGGTTTCGGATGCCGGCTGTTCACCGGTTTCGGGTGACGACTCGGTTGGCTCACGACGCACTCCTCGGCGGCTGGGAACGGGCTGCCTTCTGTTGCGCGGTGACGTCGCGCCCTTCGGCCATCATGTTCTTGAACTTCAGGTGCCAATCATCGCGGCGCCGGACCCACCAGAGGTCGAGTGCGACGAGCAGCAGGAATGCGATACCGACCTGGATCGCAGCGCCGAACTCGGGTGTGCCCTTGCGGTGCGCCGCGCGCACGGCGAGGACGCCCGTGCTGCCGATGACCGAGACAGCGAGCGGCAACAGCATCCGGACGATGGTGGTGAGACCGCTCATCTCCGGCGGCAGCATCGTCTGTTCGACCGCGCCCTTGGTGAGGTCGGGGGCGTCCTTGACGATGCTCACGATGGCGCCGCCCGCGCCGAGCCACACCGTGGGCAGCGCCAGGATCGCGGCGACGCCTGCGGCGGCAGCCGACTTCATCAGGATGCCGACGGTCAGAACGCCGATCGCCGCGAACGGGATGAGCGCGATCAGCGGCACGACCGTGTGGCGCAGCAACAGCTCGCCGCGCTCGTGCGGCAGCGACGCCATCCGATCGGGTTGGTCGATCTCCTGCGAGAGCGGCTCCATCGATTCCATGCCGAGCAGGAACAGCAGCGCGCCACTGACGATGAACAGCGCGGTCGTGCCCTTGTACGCGGCGACATCGCATGCAGCGGCGCCGATCGCGAGGACCGTCATCCGCAGCAGGCGTGACGCCGGGAAGCGGAGCAGGCTGTGCCAGCCGCGCCGCCACAGCACCGCCGATCGCCCCGAGCGGCGGATCTTGATCCACGGCCGGCTGCGGGTGTTCTCCTGGCTCAGCGCACGGCGCAACAGCATGACCGTGCGCAGGTCCTGCATCGTCACCGCGAAGCGCAGCTGGGCCACGAGTCCGCTGCGGCGGGCGAGGGCGTCGAGTGATGTGCGCCGCAACAGGCCGATGCCGACAGCGATCAGCGCGATGGTGACTACGGGGCCGATCAGGTCGATCGCGCGTTGGCGCATGCCCCACAGACCGAGGCTGCCATCGAGGTTGCCCGGTCCGACGAAGTGCTTGGCGATCGCGGCGCCCTGCCACCCGATCCCGATTGCGCCGATCAGCGTCGCGGTCCAGCGCGGGATGCGCATCGCGTGGGCCAGCAGTGCCGCGCCGATGAACAACAGCGCGACGTTCATCCCGAAGGCCGCACCGGTGAGCGTCCACGACGCGCCGCTGCCAGGCAGGCGACGACCGGCGAGCTCGCCCGCGAGCGCACCGACGATCGCGCCGGCGAATGCCGTCGATCTGGCGCGCTGCACGGCGGGTCGCATCAGCGCCCGGCGCCGGTCGACCGGGGCCAGCAACACGTGGCGCACGTCGGCTTCCTCGATCGCGAGCGGGCCGCCGCGACTGCCGCTGCGGATGCCGGCCGCGACCGCCACGACGGCGATCATGCCCAGCACGGCGGGACCGTGATGCAGGATGTCGGCGGCCGACTTGGCCGAGACCTTGGTGTCCTTGATGAACCCGGATGCCCACAGAGCGGCGCCGCCGAACGCGAACGCCACCAGGTAGATGCGATACAGGGCGTCGAACCAGTCGAGTTCGGCCATCCGGTTCTTGCGTCGTGCCCGGCGCAAGTCGCTGAGCGCGTCGTGTTGGCCACGAAGAACGGGCTCGATGGCTGATTCCATGCTGCAGCGACGCTACCGCCCGGGGCCGACTTCCACCTCGCGGTTCGGGTCGGCCGACCACCCACTGAAGCTGGCCACATACAGCTGCGCGGGTGGCAGCCCGGCGTGTTCCATGGCGAGGATGTTCATGCACGCCGACACGCCGCTGCCGCAGTAGGTGACGACGCGCGAGTTGTCACTGACGCCGAGCTCGTTGAAGTGGTCGCGCAGCTCGGCGGCGGGCTTGAACCGGCCGGTTGCGGGGTCGATGGTCGCCGCCCATGGTGCGCTGGTGGCCCCGGGGACGTGACCGGGACGCGGGTCGACGGCGACCACGTCGCCGGTGAACCGCTCGTTCGAACGGGCGTCGAGGACCAGCCCTTCACCCGACTGGCCGAGGGCGATGGTCTCTTCCGCGGTCGCGAACCGTTCGGCGGGCCACTCGCACGGCGTGAACGGCAGCGGTTCGCGGACGGTGCCGGTGCCGACCATCAGTTCGCCGTGGAACGCCGCCATGCCGCCGTCGAGCACCGCCGCGTTGCGGCCGATCATCCGCAACATCACGACCAGCCGGCCGGCCGTCACGCCGCCCGTGTCGTCGTAGGCGATGACGGTGGAGTCGTCGCCGATCCCGATCGAACCCATGGCCACGGCGAAGTCGTCGGCGGCGGGAAATGGATGACGACCCTCGGTCGCCGCGAGGCCGTGACCGGACAGCAACCCTTCGAGGTCGACGAAGATCGCGCCCGGCAAATGGCCGGACTCGTACGCGGCCCGCCCATCGCGTCCATCGAGGTACCAGCGGACATCGGCCAGGATCGCGTCGGGGAAGTCGGCGAGTTCGTCGATGGTGACGATCGGCGGCATCGTGGTCATGGCGGCTGCTCCTGCTCTTGATCGACGAGCGCAGTTCGATGTGGCGCTGTAGGTATCACCAACGTACCGGTTGACCTACGGTGGTGGCATGCTGTCGAGCGCTGGTGCAACTGCCGGCCACCTGATGGCCGCGCGCTACCAGATGGCGATCTCGCTCGGTTTCCACATCGTGCTGTCGTGCTTCGGGGTGGCGTTCCCGACGTTGATCTTCCTGCTCCATCGCCGTGGCCTGCGCGGCGATCATGACGCCCTCGTGCTGGCCAAGCGATGGTCGAAGGCGGCCGCCGTTCTGTTCGCCGTCGGCGCCGTCAGCGGCACGGTGCTCAGCTTCGAGATGGGGTTGCTGTGGCCCGGGCTGATGTCGAAGTACGGCGACGTGATCGGTTTGCCGTTCGCGCTCGAAGGCATCGCGTTCTTCGTCGAGGCGATCTTCCTCGGCATCTACCTCTACGGCTGGGATCGCCTGCCCCCGAAGGTGCACCTGCGGACGCTGCTTCCGATGATGCTCGCCGGTGTCGTCGGCACGTTCTGCGTCGTCGCCGCCAACGCGTGGATGAACTCGCCATCGGGATTCCACCTCGACAGCGCGGGCAAGGTCGTCGACGTCGACCCGCTCGCGGCGATGTTCAACAACGCGGTGTGGACCGAGTTCCTGCACATGTTCGTCGGCGCCTACGTCGTGGTCGGGTTCGTCGTCGCCGCGGTCTATGCCGGAGGAATGCTGAAGGGCCGCCGCGACCGGCTGCACCGCCTCGGCTTCAAGGCAGCGTTCGCGATGGCGAGCCTGGCCGCGGTGATCCAGCCGGTGATCGGCCACGTCGCGGGCATGCGCCTGGCCGAACATCAACCGGGCAAGTTGGCGGCAATGGAGTTGGCCCCCGTGACCGAGCACAACGCGTCACTCGTGGTCGGTGGGGTGTTGATCGACGGCAAGGTGCGCTTCGCGATCAAGATCCCCGGCCTGTCGTCGTTGCTCGCGCGGGGCTGGTTCGACCGACCGGTTCCCGGACTCGACAAGATCCCCAAGGCGGACCAGGCGCCGGCGAACGTCGTGCACACGTCGTTCCAGATCATGGTCGGCATCGGCACTGCGCTGGCGTTGCTGGGAGTGTGGTTCTGGTGGCGTCGACGGCGCGGCCGAGACCTCGTCGCATCGAAACGGTTCCTGCAGATCGCGTTCATCGCCGGACCGGCCGCGGTGCTTGCGCTGGAATCCGGGTGGACGACGACCGAGGTCGGGCGTCAACCGTGGATCGTGCAGGGAGTTCTTCGGGTCAAGGACGCGGTCACGCCGAACGGCGGCATCTGGATCAGCTTGTCCGTGATCGTGATCGTGTACGCCGGCATGGGCACGATCTCGACGCGCGTCCTGCGATCGATGAGTCGGCGCTGGCGCGAGGACCCCGACAGCGACCTACCCACGCCATACGGACCGTCGGCGAGCGACGAGGGCGATGTCGTCACGGCCGGAGCGGTGGGGTCGGCGTCGTGAGCATTGCCAACCTCTGCGCGGCGCTGATGTTCTTCGGCGTGGTGGCATATGCGATCTTCGCCGGCGCCGATTTCGGCAGTGGGGTGTGGGACCTGCTCGCCGGCAACGCGGAGAAGGGCGGAGAGCTGCGGGCCCAGATCGACCGCAGCATCGGACCGGTGTGGGAAGCCAACCACGTGTGGCTGATCTACGTGCTCGTCTTCATGTGGACCGCGTTCCCGAGGGCCTTCGGCGCCATGATCACCACGCTGTTCGTGCCATGGCTGTTCGTCGGTCTCGGCATCGTGTTCCGCGGTTCGGGATTCGCGTTCCGCAAGTTCGCCGAGACGATGGCGCAGGCCCGCTTCTACGGTGCTGCGTTCGCGGCGTCGTCGGTGATCACGCCGTTCTTCCTCGGGATGATCGCAGGCGCGATCGCCAGCGGCCGCGTTCCGCTGGAGGGCGGTGGCGGTCTGTGGACCAGCTGGACCGGCTTGACATCGTGGGTCGGCGGCGTGCTTGCCGTGCTGACGTGTTCGTTCCTGGCGGCGACGTTCCTTGCCGCAGATTCGGAGCGCGCCGGTCATCGCGAGCTCGCTCATCAGTGCGGGCAACGTGCGCTCGTGTCGGGTCTCGCGGCCGGGGCCGTCGCGATGATCGCGATCTTCCCGATCGAGCGCGATGCGAAGCGCCTCGCCGACGGACTGCAGGGCAGAGCCGCGCCGTTCGTCGTGATCTCCGCCGTGGCCGGCCTGTTCGCGATGTGGCGTCTGTGGGCCGGCCGTTACGCGCGAGCGCGCGTCGGCGCCACCATCGCGGTATCTGCGGTTGTCATCGGATGGGGCGTCGCCCAGTATCCGTGGATCCTGGTCGACCACGCCAAGATCGCCGATGTCGCCGGCGCCCACCCGACACTGGTCGGACT
This sequence comes from Acidimicrobiales bacterium, assembly GCA_038227995.1. Taxonomy (GTDB): domain Bacteria; phylum Actinomycetota; class Acidimicrobiia; order Acidimicrobiales; family Ilumatobacteraceae; genus WLMZ01. Next base: position 50,766 of record JBBRPP010000002.1, on the reverse strand, counting down.
GCTCGTCGTCTTTGCGATCGCCGCCGTGACCGCGGTGCCGTCGATGGTGTGGCTGTACCTCTTGGTCAACAAGCGGTCGTGGAGCAGAGCCCGCCACTGAAACCCCCGTTTGACCGCCTTCGAACCCGTCAGCGCCTGTCAGTCGGTTCGCGCGGCCCAGCCGAGGGCTTCGGCTGCGGACATCACGGCACGCAGCGGCCAGCCGAGTGCACGTGCGGCGGCTGCCGCGTCGTCGTGCTCGACCTTGACCCTGCCGGCGGCCAGCTTGACGCGGATCGTGTGGCCCTCGATCTCGACCGTCGACTCCGTTCGCTGCTGCGGCCAGCGTTCGATCGTGGAGCCACGTACACCGAGTGACCCCGTCTCGGCGATCAACACGGCGGCGATCGTCGCGCTGAGCGCCGGCTCGCAGAGCGCGTGAACCGTGTGCGCGGGACGGCCCTTCTTCATCACGATCGGCGTCGCCCAGGCGTCGTGAGCACCGGCATCGAGCAGCGCGACGATCGTGTGGGCGATCACCTCGCCGGTCGTGTCGTCGACGTTCGCCTCGAGCAGTCGAACCGGTTGGCCCGCGGCCTTCATCGCCGACGGTGCGTCGCTTTCACCGACGATGACCTGGACCACGTTCGGTCGGCCAGGGATGTCGGCCGTACCGGCGCCGTAGCCAACGGATTGCACGGTCATCGGTGGCAGCGGGGCGAAATCATCAGCGAGTGCGGTCATGAGCGCGACGCCCGTCGGGGTGGCGATCTCCTTGCGGGTGTCGATGCCGAATGCCGGCGCGTTGCGCAGCGCGAGCAGGCCGGCGACCGCGGGTGCAGGAGTCGGCAGTTCGCCGTGGGCGGCGTGCACCGTGCCGCGGCTGACGGCGATCGGACTGCAGACGATGCGATCGATGCCGAGCACCTCCAGCGCGGCGCACGAGCCGACGATGTCGACGATCGCATCGACGGAACCGACCTCGTGGAACTCGACATCGAGTGGTGACATGCGATGCATCGCGCCCTCGACATCTGCCAGCGCGTCGAACGTCGCCAGCGATCGCTGACGGACACGGGCCGGTAGGTCGGCGGCGAGCAGGAGTTCGCGGATGACGCGGTACGGGCGGTGGCCGTGCTCGTCTGCATGATCGTGGTGTTCGTGATCGTCGTGCGAGTGGTCATGGTGCGAATGGGCGTGGTCGTCGTGGGAATGGTCGTCGTGGGAATGGTCGTCGACGACCACGACCGCGTGGGTCGCCGCCACGCCACAGCGCAGCACCGGTTCGAAGGTGAGCGCGTAGCCATCGAGATCGACACGGCCGATGATCTCGGCCACTGCGGCGGGATCGGCGCCCGCATCGATCAGTGCGCCGAGGGTCATGTCACCCGCGGTTCCGGCGAAGCAGTGGAACCAGGCGGTCTTCACGACTTGCTCATCCTGGCGATCGCGCACGCGGCACCGAAACCGTTGTCGATGCCGACGACCGTGACCCCGCTGGCACACGATGCGTGCATCGCCAACAGTGCGGTCACACCCTCCAGCCCAGAGCCGTAGCCGACACTGGTCGGCACCGCGACAACGGGCGCGCCGGTGAGGCCACCGATCACGCTCGCCAGTGCACCTTCCATCCCCGCCACGACGATGATCGCGTCGGCAGAAGTGATGGTGTCGAGGTGCGCGAGCAGCCGGTGCAGGCCGGCGACGCCCGCGTCGGTCAGCTGCCTCGGCGTGAAGCCATGAGCCGCCAGCGTGATCATGCATTCGTCGACGACGGGTTGATCCGCGGTGCCTGCCGAGACCACCACGACGTTGTCGGTGCGCCACGACATCGGCTGCCGCCACAGCAGCGACGTGCCCAATCGCGTCGCCCCGGCATGCGCGGCGGTCACGACCGCGATCTGCTCGTCGCTGGCGCGGGTCAACAGCACGGGGTCGGTGCTGTGCTGGAGGAGTTCAGCGACGATCCGTGTCACCTGACCGGGAGTCTTGCCCGGCCCGTAGATCGCTTCCGGCATGTTCTGGCGCAACGACCGATGATGGTCGACCAGGGCATCGCCGACGTCGCTGAACGGCAATCGACGCAGCGTCGCGACGGCGTCGTCGGGGCTCAACGCACCGGTGCGCACGCCATCGAGCAACTGACGGATGTCGGCCTCGTTCACGCCAAGCATGCTGCCACGTCGACACCGAAACCGGGCGTGTCGACCGGAACCCTCACCCGCCCGGGCACCGCGCCGGGTTCGCCTTCCTCAGCCCGGCAAACCCGGCGCGCTTCTCCTGGAATACCGCCGAACTCGTCGACCGCGCCGGATACGCCTGCGTGATGCAGGCAAACCCGGCGCGGTCCATGCGCCAGTGGGGAATGGCGGCCGCCGACCGGAGACGGTGCCGTAGCCTGTGGCGGATGAGCGACAAGCGACGCGTGGGCTACCTCGGCCCGGCCGGCACGTACACCGAACAGGCACTGCTCTCGCAGGCCGACCTGGCGACGGCCGAGCTGATTCCGTTTCGCACCGTTCCCGACGTGCTCGACGCGGTCGAGTCCGGCGAGATCGATCTCGGCTTCGTGCCGATCGAGAACTCCATCGAGGGCACCGTCAACTTCACCCAGGACGCGCTCGTCTTCGACCACGATCTGCTGATCCAGCGCGAGGTCGTGCTCGACATCGTCCACTGTCTCTTGGCACCCCCGGGCACCACGCTGGCCGACATCAAGGTCGTGCTCTCGATCCCGGTGGCGACCGCGCAGTGCCACCAGTTCCTGCGGCGGATGCTGCCCGATGCCGAGCTGCACGCGGCGAACAGCACGGCTGAGGCGGCGCGGCTGATCGGCGAGAACTCGATGCCGGGTGTCGCCGCGATCGCACCCCGCAACGCCGGCGAGCTGTACGGCCTCGACATCCTGGCCGAAGGCATCGCCGACAACGATGGCAACCAGACCCGCTTCGTCCTGGTCGGCACCGACGGCATCGCCGCGCCGACAGGCCACGACCGGACCGCACTCGTCGTCTACCAGCGCGCCGACGAGCCGGGCAGCCTGATCAGCATCCTGCAGGAGTTCGCGGCGCGACGGATCAACCTCAGCAATCTGCTCAGCCGTCCCACCAAGCGCGGCGGGTTGGGCGACTACTGCTTCGTCCTCTACGCCGATGGCCACGTCGACGACGAGCTGCTCGCCGACGCAATGCGTTCGCTGCACGCGAAGCAGGGATCGGTGAAGTTCCTCGGCTCGTACCCGGCCGCCGGCGAGCACGCCCACACGACCCGTGAGCATGCCGATGCCCGCTGGCGCGAGGCCGACGATTGGGTCGAATCGCTGCGCGGCGACATTCGCCGCTGACGGCGCTCGTCGGGCGGTGGTGCGCCGACTCTCACCCACCTCTTACGCTGGACAACTAGATCTATGAAGGTGAGCGGAGCAATTCGAATCGTGGTTGCCGAGGACGAGCGCGCCGTGCGTGAATCCTTGGCGCGGGCGCTGACGCTCGAGGGCTACAACGTCACCGCAGTATCCGACGGCGCCCAGGCGCTGGAGGCGCTGCACGCCGAGCCGGCCGATCTCGTGGTGCTCGACGTGATGATGCCGGTTGTCGACGGCCTGACCGCTTGCCGCGTGCTGCGCAGCGAACGCAACCGGGTCCCGATCCTGCTGCTCACCGCTCGCACCGACACATCTGATCGGGTCGCCGGGCTCGATGCGGGGGCCGACGACTACCTCCCCAAACCGTTCGCGCTCGATGAGCTGCTCGCTCGGTTGCGTGCGCTGCTGCGCCGCGCCCAACCCGATGTGGATTCGTCGCCATCGACACTGACCGTCGGTGACATGCGCGTCGACTCGGCCGCGCGGCGAGTGTGGGTGGGCGACAACGAGATCGATCTGTCCAAGACCGAGTTCGATCTGCTCGAGCTGCTCGTCCGCAACGCGGGCATCGTGCTGGATCAGACCACCATTTACGAACGCATCTGGGGTTACGACTTCGGACCCGACTCGAAGAACCTCGCGGTCTACATCGGATACCTGCGGCGCAAGATCGACACCGACGGTCGCCCGCCGTTGATCCACACCGTCCGCGGGGTGGGCTACACAGTGCGGGCCCGATGAGCCTGCGCGCCAAGCTCGCGCTGGTCCTGGCCTCGCTCGCCGCGCTCGCCGCGGTCGGTGTCGGCTGGTTCAGCTACAGCGCGACGAGCACGCGCATGCTGTCCGAGATCGATCACACGCTGAACTCGGCGCGTGTCATCGACCGCGACGGGTTCAACCCGGGCGGGCCATTCGCACCGCCGGGATCCCAGTCGTTCGGCGACAGTACGCGCCGCGGCGCGGAGCAGGCGGTCTATCAGGTGATCGACCCGACGGGAGAGCGCATCGGCGGCACCCGTGGCGTGGTGGTCACGCCCAACGCCGCCGAACGCGCGATCGCCGCGGCAGAACAGGGTTCCAACCTGCGCACGGTCACCGCGTCGGACGGCCACGACTATCGGCTGATCACCCGCGCCAGCCCGCTCGGGGCGATCCAGATCGGTCGCGACCTGTCGGAGATGCGGCGAGTGCTCAGCGATCTGCGGACGCGGATCCTGCTCGTCGGGGGCATCGCCGTCGCGTTCGCAGCGATCGCGGGGTGGCTCTTCGCTCGTGGTCTGACCCGTTCCCTGCGCCAGCTCACCGACGCAGCAGCGGAGGTGTCCGTTTCGGGGCGGCTCGACATCCCCGTCTTCGCGAACGGGCGCGACGAAGTCGGTCGGTTGGGCGCGGCCTTCTCGTCGATGCTCGGGGCGCTGTCGCGCTCGCGGGAAGACCAGCAGCGGCTGGTGCAGGACGCGGGCCACGAGCTGCGTACACCACTCACCAGCCTGCGCACCAACGTCGACGTCCTGCGTCGCCACCAGGATCTTCCGCAGGAGATGCGGACCAAGGTCCTCGACGACCTCGACACCGAGGTGGCCGAGCTGTCGTCGCTCGTCGAAGAAGTCGTTGCGGTCGGGTCCGGCCGGACGTCGGACGAGCCCTCGGTTCGTGTGCCGCTCGCTGATGCCGTCGAAGCCGCAGCCGAGCGCGTCAGCCGCCGCAGCGGCCACGTCGTGCGCGTCGACGCCGACGGCACGGTGGTCGTCGCTCAACGGTCACTGCTCGAACGGGCGATCACGAACCTGCTCGACAACGCCGCCAAGTTCGATCGCTCGGATCAGCCGATCCTGGTGTCCGCCCACCACGGCCGGATCGCGGTCCGTGATCATGGTCCGGGCATCGCAGCCGACGACCTGCCACATGTCTTCGACCGCTTCTTCCGCTCGGTCGCGGCTCGCTCGCAGCCCGGCTCGGGGCTGGGACTGTCGATTGTCACGGAGGTCGCTGCGGCACACGGCGGCTCGACCTTCGCGACCAATCACCCCGAAGGTGGGGCCGTCGTCGGCTTCCAGTTGCCTACGGTGTCGTCGTGACGGCGGCGGCGTTCTTCGGTGGCGTGTTCGCCAACGCGTAGGCGATGGCGTGGTCGAGGCCCGTCCGGGTCGTCTGTGCCAGCAGTGCGGGGCCGCCGGGCGGCAGCGTTGCGAACCCGACCACTGTGCTGGACTGGGTGCTCGTCGCGAGCGCGAGCGCGCTGTCGGCAGTGCGGACGGCGGGGTCGCCGGCGTTGCCGGTCATCAGCAGGCCCTCGAGGTATCCGGCCGTCTTGGTGGTCACGATGGTGCAGAACTCCGAGGTCGGCGTCGATGTCGAGCCGGTGAAGACGGTCGGCCTCTGGGCTGCGATTGCGGTGCTCAGCCCGTTGGCGATCGTGGCCAGGTATGCCCCGTCGGTCGTTGCGAACCCGACCGAGCCGTCGAGGTCGCCGGCCTGATCGGCGTCGAGCATCGAGTACATGTGTTGGATGTGGGTCGAGAGCAACTGCTGCACGAGTGACGCCGGCAGACCACCATCGGTTGCGGTCTCGAAGAAGCTGCCTGAATCCGTGGCGTAGTCCTGCAGATCGGCCTTGGCTTTGGCGGCGGCATGGGTGTCGTGGTGGCCGACAGCGACGGCGTAGTCGACGAGGAACTGGGTGTGCTGGGCCCATTGCTGGTTGAAGGCCCGGGCCGCATCAGGTCCGTAGACGAGCCCGATGTCGGCTGTGAGATCGGCTGTGTTCTTGACCAATTCGGCGATCCAGACCTGCGCCGACGCGTCGTCGCGGCGGGCTGCACGCATGACCTCCACCAGCGTGATTCCGTGCCACGTGAGGGCCTTCTCGAGCACCCCGCGCAACTTGTCCGCGGGCAGCAGGTTGCTGCGCGTCGGGTCGACCTGCGCGATGCCGGCCGCGGGGTCGACGTTGAGGTTGAACACTTCCGGAACGGCCAACGTGCTCGCCGACGGGCTGGTTCCACACGACGCCGCCGTCATCGCGACCGCAAGCGTTGCGATCGACAGCGCGGCCTTGCGGGTTCTGATCATCGGTCGCTTCATCCGGACATCACCTCGACCTGTTGGTCGGTTGCGGCGTACCAACGAGTCATCCACCCGACGAGTTGCTCGGCGTGCATCGGCTTGGCGATCAGGAAGCCCTGGGCGTGGTCGCAGCCGAGGCGAGCGAGTTCGGCGAGGGTGCGTTCGTCCTCGACTCCTTCGGCGACGACCTCCAAACCGAGCCGACCGGCGAGGTCGACGGTGAACTGCACGACCGCTGCGGCCTTGCGGTCTGTGAACAGATTGGCGACGAACGATCGGTCGATCTTGAGCACGTCGACCGGCAGGGTCGTCAGGTAGCTGATCGACGCGTAGCCGGTGCCGAAGTCGTCGACGGCCAGCGTCACGCCGAGCTCGCGGATCATGTTGAGCGCGACCTGGGCATGGACGTGATCTCCGAGCACAGCGCTTTCGGTGAGTTCGATCTCCAGGGCTCGACCGGGCAGATCATGCCGGGCCAGCGCAACGCGGATGTTGTCGATCAGACTCGGATCACTGACGGTGCGAGCCGACAGGTTCACCGCGATCACGAGATCCACACCCTGCCGTCGCCACGCCGCACACTGGGCGAGGGCGAGATCGAGCACGCACCACGTCAGCGGTCCGATGAGCTCGGTGTTCTCGATCACCGGCAGGAAGTCCGCGGGCATGATCGTGCCCCGTTGTGGGTGCTGCCACCGCACGAGGGCCTCGACGCCGAGGATGCGGCAGGTCCCGATCTCGAGCTTGGGCTGGTACAGCAGCGTGATCTGCCCGGCCGCCATTGCCCCGCGGAGTTCGGCCGCGAGACCGAGACGTTCGGGGCTGTAGTCGTCGAAGTCGGCCGAGTACATCCGGCGCGTCGAGCCGGTGCGCTTGGCGACGTACATGGCGACGTCGGCGTGTTGCAAGAGGGTGTCGGGGTCGGTCCCGTGTTCCGGAGCGATGGCCAGCCCGATGCTCGAACGAACGCAGATCTGCACGCCACCGACCTCGATCTGCTCTTCCAGCAGACGCTCGATCCGGTCACACAGCACCAGCGCGTCATGACCGTCGGCGACATTCGTCACGACGACGACGAACTCGTCACCACCGAGGCGGGCCACGCACGCCGCTTCGAGGTGGGTCGACAGGCGCGCAGCGACCGTGCACAGCACCTCGTCGCCGCGCGTGTGGCCGAGCGTGTCGTTGATCTCCTTGAAGCGGTCGAGGTCGAGCAGCGCGATCGCGACGAAGCCGGTCTCACCCTGGTTCGCCAGCAGGTCGGCGACGACGGTGTTCAACATTCGTCGATTGGGCAGACCGGTGAGGGCATCGTGCGTTGCCTGGAACGCGTTCTCGGTCGCCTGCTTGCGCAGCCGCCGCGAGGCGCCGGCGACGAGGCGGAACAGCACGAGGTACAGGATGAGGAGGCCGACCGCGAGTTCGAGGTACAGCTCGCGCGTGTCGTGGGTGATTGCGGCGGCGATCGGTTTGTAGGGCAGGTAGATCTCGAATGCCCCGACGACGCGGGCAGTCGGATCGTTGGTGAACGCACCCGCGGCGTCGACACGAAGCGGGACGTAGACCGAGAGCAGCGTGCCGAAGTCGCGCTCTTCGAGTTCTTCGGCTGACGACAGATCCGTGATGTCCGAGACGGTGCGCCCTGCAAATGCCGCCTCGAGGTTCGGTTCGCTCGCGAACCAGCGGCCGACCAGCTTGGGGTTGTCGCTGTACACGATCCAGTGCTGCAGGTTCCAGACCTTCAACCGGACGACGCCGTTGTTGGAAACACTGGACTTGAGCGCGTCGTCGAGGATGGTTCGGCGATTCGCGGCCAATGGCTCGAAGTTGCGTTGCAGGTCAGCCGGCTGCAGAAGCGGTTCGATGCCGACCGCGGCGATGATCTGCGCGCTGTGCACCGCATCGCCGAGGGTGCGGTCGTGGGCTGACTTCTGCAACCGCCGACCCAACACGACACCCACGGCCAGGAGCATCACGAAGCTGAGCAGGCCGAATCGGACCAGCAGACTCGGCCGGCGACGGTGCCGCCCACTCGGGCCTGTTTTGCGCATACAAGAGGTATCGGGCCGACCTGACAGTTCCTGAACACTTTGTTGGCCGTTGCCGGAATTGGTACTGAACGGGCCACGGCTGTCCACTCTTGACCCGATGCTCAGGGTCTTCTCACCCGACTCTCACCTCGTCGCGGTATTTCTCATACGTTGCAGAAGGAGACTCCCAGCATGAAACAGACCAAGATCGCCGTTGCCGGTGTCACGGCCGCACTCCTCGTCGGGGCCGGGACGGGACTGGCACTCAACCTCCCCAGCGGTGCCGGTGCCAGCGGGCGTCCGGCGGCGACTGCGTCGACCGACCAGGCAACTGCGTCCACCGACGGTTCGACTGCGGCCACGACGCCGACCACTGGTGGCTCCGGCACCACCGACACGGCCGTGCCTGGCGCGGGCGATGACAACGGGCACCACCGTGGTCCGAACGGCGGTGGCATGTTCGGGCGTGGCAAGTTCTTCGAAGACGGCTTGGCCGCGCTGGTCAAGGACGGCACGATCACGCAGGCTCAGGCCGACGCGATTACGAAGGCGATCGAGGCGCTGAAGCCGACGGCCCCGCAGACTCCGACCTCTGACGGCACGACGCCGACGCCGACGACACGGGTCAACCAGTTCACCGATGTCCTGGCCGCGCTCGTCAAGGACGGCACCATCACTCAGGCCGAGTCGGACGCGATCACCAAGGCGATCGAGAGCTTCCGTTCCGGCGACGGGCCCGGGTTCCCCGGTGGCGGCTTCGGCGGCGGTATGGGTGGCGGCATGGGTGGCCGCGGTGGCTTCGGGCCAGGCACATTCGGCGGCCGCGGCCTCGGTGGCGGCCTCGGAGCCGGCATCGACGCGGCAGCCAAGGCGCTCGGCATCACCAGTGATGAACTCAAGGCCGACATCAAGAACGGTCAGACGATCGCCCAGGTCGCAACCGCCAAGGGTGTGGATGTCCAGACCGTGATCGACGCGGTCGTGGCGGCCGAGACGACCAAGCTCAAGGACGAGGTGACCAAGATCGTCAACGGCGTGAAGCCCACGCCGCCGACGACCGACGCCACGACGCCGACCACCGGCGGCTGATCACCGGCCAACAGGATCCCCCACAGTACGACAGGGGCTCGAGCGTCCGACACTGCGCTCGAGCCCCTTGTCGCGCCCGGGGTCTACTGTTGGCCGGATGAACGGTCATGTTGCAGTCGTCACGGGCGCCAACTCGGGGATCGGTCGGGCAACCGCGATCCATCTCGCGTCGGTGGGCTACACCGTGTACGGAACGGTTCGCAGTGTCACCAAGGCCGACAAGTTGCAGGCGATGGCGGCCGATCGAGGTGCAACGGTCGACCTCGTCGAGCTCGACATCGCATCTGACGACTCGGTGCGCGACGGGTTCGCCGAGATCCTCGCCAAGGCCGGTCGAATCGACGTCTTGGTCAACAACGCAGGCGTGGGCGGCAACGCAGTCGCCGAGGAATGCCCCACGTCGCTGTACCTCGACGTCATGAACATCAACCTGTGTGGCGGCGTTCGCTGCATCCAGGCCGTCTTGCCACAGATGCGCGAGCGCGGCAGTGGATGCATCATCAACGTGACCTCGGTGGTCGGACGCGTCGCCGCGCTCGCGCAGTCCCCGTACGTCACCTCGAAGTGGGCGTTCGAGGCGCTGTCCGAGGGTCTGGCGCAAGAGGTCGCACCGTTCGGCATCCGCGTTGCGATCATCGAGCCCGGCGTCACGAAGTCGGCGATCTTCGCCAAGAACATCGACACGCCGAATCAGACGGGTGCCTACGACGCGCACTACCGGCGGATGTTCCAGATGTACGCGAAGGGGATGGCCAACGCAACCGATCCGTTCGATGTCGGCCGGATCATCCACCACGCGATCACCACCGACTCGCCCCAATTGCGCTATCCCTGCAGCTGGGCCGGCGCGGAGATGATCGCTGGCCGGGCAGTGCAGTCCGACGCCGACTGGGTCGCGATGGCGACGCCGGCCGACGACGACGTGTACTACGCCAACTTCGAGCACGCCTTCGGAATCGACATCCGACCGTAGGGCGAACCCTCGCGGTCTTCGCGCCGGGCGCGAAATCCGCGTCAACCAACTTGCCGCTCAGCGACGTACACATGGTGTGGAATGCGCTACAACGTGGCTGTGAGCTTGCCGACGTCTTCGCTGCAACGGCGGATGATCACCATCCCGGTGATCATCTTCGTCGCGTGCGCGCTCACGCTGACGATCCCGCTGTGGCTCGTCGGCAGCCTCGTCGTCGACGGTTGCCGCGATCGGTTCCGGTTCCCGTTGGCGCGCCTGCTCGCATTCGGCGTGTGCTGGTCGTGGCTCGAGACGGCAGGTGTCTGCTGCGCCTTCGTGCTGTGGATCACCGGGCAGGGTCGCCGCCAGAAGCGGTACTACCGCCTGCAGGCGTGGTGGGCGCGCAGCCTGTTGCACGCGCTGGAGGCGACGTGTGGGATCAGTCTCGACGTCGAGAACCTCGAGGCGTTCGAGGGTGGAGCTGCGTTGCTCTTCGTCCGCCACGCCAGCCTGGCCGACTCGCTGGTGTCGGCATACGTCACCACCAACATGGTCGGACTCGCACCGCGGTACGTGCTCAAGCGCGAGTTGCTCGTGGACCCCTGCCTCGACGTCGTCGGCAACCGCATCCCGAACTACTTCCTCGACCGTGGCACGAATGACTCGGCGCCCGAACTGGCGGCGGTCGAGAACCTGACCCGCGGCCTCGGCGATCGCGACATCGGCATCATCTTTCCCGAGGGCACCCGGGCCAACGACGCCAAGCGAGGCAAGGCGCTGGCCAAGATCGCCGAGCGCGATCCGCGCCGCGCCGAACGCCTTTCCACCCTGCGTCACCTCCTGCCGCCGCGACCGAGCGGTGCTGCGGCGATGTTCCGTGGCGCGCCGACGGCTGACATCGTTCTCGCGTGGCATGTCGGCTTCGAAGGCCTCGACACGTTTCGCGGCATCATCGCTGCGCTCGGTCGCCGCTTCGAGCCGATCCGATTCGTCGCCCGCCGAGTGTGCAACGCTGACGTTCCTCGCGGTGACGGGTTTGCCTGTTGGCTCGACGAGGAATGGTTACGAATGGACGCGGAGGTCAGCACCGCGCTGGCACTGCGCCACGGTTCGACGATCACAACAGGGGGATGACGATGGGTCACGCGATGTTGGTTGCCGCGATTGCGATCGCGGTGCTGATGCTCAGCATGTGGGTGCTGAGTGTGGTGTTGAAGAACGCGTCGATCGTCGACATCGTGTGGGGTCTGGGTTTCGTGATGGTCGCGTGGGTGGTCCGTCTGTCGACCGACCAGGGCGACAGCGCGCGGCAGAACCTGCTCGTCGCGATGACGACGATCTGGGGGCTGCGGTTGGCCATCCATCTCTTCGTCCGCAACCACGGCAACGGTGAGGACTACCGCTATCGGGCGATGCGCAAGCACTACGGCCCGCGGTTCCCGATCATCAGCCTCGTGACGGTGTTCGCGCTGCAGGGCGTGTTCATGTTCATCGTCTCGTTGCCGGTGCAACTCGGTCAGGCGGATGCGACACCGAAGATCGGCGTCATCGCGGTCATCGGCATCGTGCTGTGGCTGGTCGGCATGTTCTTCGAGACCGTCGGCGATCTGCAACTCACCAAGTTCAAGGCCGACCCCGAGAGCAAGGGCAAGGTCATGGACCGCGGCCTCTGGCGCTACACCCGTCACCCGAACTACTTCGGCGACGCGTGCGTGTGGTGGGGCATCGGCATCGTCGCTGCCGAGACCGGTGCGGGCGCGTGGGGCCTGATCGGCTCGGCGCTGATGACGTTCCTGCTGCGGCGGGTTTCGGGTGTCGTGATGTTGGAGAAGACGATCGGCCGGCGCCGCGCCGGCTACGCCGAGTACATCGCCCGCACCAGCCCATTCATTCCGCGACCGCCGAAGGCGGCCTGACGCGCCAGCGCCAACGCTGGCGTCTGCGTCAGCAGAGCGAGAAGACCGTGACGCCCCAGATGGTCTGGGCGCCCGATGGCTCGGTGCGAATCACGAAGCCGAGGCCGGCGCTGCCGTAGTCGGGATCCTTGATGTTGGCGAGATGCGGCGCTGAACCGAACCACAGGTTGATCAGTGCGGTCGACGAGGTGCCCGACGAGTAGGCGATGTTCTCGCCCGTGGGGCAGCCGACAGCGGCATCTCTCGCGTTCGCGTCGGAGTGGGCGAGGCCGCTGTTCGACTGGGCCAACTGCAATGCGTACGAGCAGGCCCACGTCTGAGCGCTGGCACTGGTGGCGAGTGCCGCAACCCCGGCACCGGACCGCTTCGCGTTGAGCATCGACATGCCGTCACTGCTGCACCCGCCGAACGAAGCTGTCGTGGTCTTCGGCGGGGCCGGAGGTGTGTTGCTGGGGGTGTCGAGTGTCGCGACCGCGGACGGCCCGGAGAACCAGCCGGCGAGGTCGACGAGCAGATGGGTTCGTGCCTGGCTGTAGAAGCCGAGGCCGACGTTGGAGACCTGTGTGATCGCGAAGTTGGCGACGACGTCGCCCCCACCGATCGAGTTCACGGTCGAGGTCGTCGGGCGGCTGGTGCCGGCCGGGTAGGCGGTGACGTAGCCCGGGTCACCGTCGACCGAGGTGACGTTGTAGGCGATCGAACCCCCCTGCGACACGCCGAGGTTGAGGCCGCCGCCGGGATACAGCGGCACGTTCGTGCCGAGGGGGCTGGTGGTGCGTGTGTCGAGCAGCCGAGTGGGATCGAAAGAGGTGTACAGCCCGTCGGTGCCGGCGGCGGACGACGGTCCGGTGAAGTAGCCGAGCAGGTCGACGACGATGTGACCACCGCCGGAGACGTACAGCGACACGCCTGACGCTGACGTCGGGAAGATGCCGGCCGCTGCTCGCGTCTGGTCCGCCTGGTCGACGTTGAGGATCGAAGCGGTGGGCATCTGTTTGCCGGCCGGGAACTCGGTGACGAAACCTGGCCCCGATGATTCGGTGACCGTGACGTTGAGCGCCATTGCGATGGCGTCGGAGGGAACCCCGGCCGGCACCGGCACCGTGACCGCCGTGCCAGGAGCGAGCTTGGCGCCGGAACGTGAGTCGTACAGCCGCGTCGACGGGCGAGCCACGAAGCGGCCCTTGGATGTCGCACCGCTCGGCACGAAGGCACCGACGACATCGACCACGACCTGCGTGGCCACGGAGGTGTAGATGCGGAACGCGCCAGTTGCGTCGACGCGGGTGATCGCACCGTTGGCTCGAACCTGACCGCTGTTGAAGTTGAGGTCGGAGACGACGGGGCGAACCTGGTCAGCCGGCCACGCGGTGAGGAACCCGCCGCCGATCGGACCGACGACCGTGAGCGTCAATGCGAGTGAGGTTGCGTCCGTCGGCAGCCCGCAGGCACCCTTGCTCGCGAGCTGGATCGTGAGGCTGTCGATGCGAGTGAATCCGCCTGCGATGCGGGTGTCGGCCAGGCGGCACGGCTGCACCGCCACGTAGGCCGATGCTGCCGACGGAGCGGCCCCCGCCGTCGTGGCGAACGGCACGATCGGCATCGCGACGAGGGAGGCGACGACGGCGCACAACCCCACGATCGCAGTGGCCAACCGGGACGTCACACGTGTTCTCCAATGTTGCGGCGCCCGTAACATTTGTAACACAAGGACACGGGGCACGTCGTTTCATCGGCACGTGCGGGTCATTCCTCAAGGACGAATTGATCAACTCTTGACACGGTGAGCTGGGTGTTTGCGCCGGGTTTGGTTCGATCCGGCTGATTTCGAGCGACATGTGCCACTGCGAGTGGCGTCACTGCTGTGTTGCGGTGACTCCTCTGGCGATGCGCTCGTTGGTCTCGATCCATTCCTCGATGATGTCGTAGACGACGTCCTTGGCGGGTCGAACCGAGTTCATCAGACCGACGATCTGGCCCACCGGCTGACCTGAGAGCTCTCGTGACCGCGCTCGGGTGAAGCGGTGCGCGGCGGGCGCGTAGAGCACCCCCTGCAACGGCATCGGCAGCGGAGCAGGTGTGGTCGGGTCCTCCCATGCCTCGGTCCAGCGGGTGCGCAGCTGGCGAGCGGGCTTGCCGGTCATCGCCCGCGAGCGGACAGTGTCGGTGAATGTGGCGGCAAGCAGGTTCTCGACGACGTGCGGGGCCGTGTCGGCTTCAGCGACCGTGAGCCAGATCGAGCCGGTCCACACACCCTGCGCGCCGAGCGCCATCGCGGCCGCCATCTGTCGCCCGCGGCCGATGCCGCCGGCGGCCAGCACGGGGACGTCTGGTCCGACCGCGTCGACGACCTCGGGGATGAGCACCATCGTCGAGATCTCGCCGCAGTGGCCACCAGCTTCGGTTCCCTGGGCGATCAGCACGTCGACACCCAACTCGACGTTCTTGAGCGCGTGACGTGGCGACCCGCACAGGGCGCCGACGAGCACGCCGCTGCTGTGCGCGGCTTCGATCGCGTAGGCGGGGGGCGGGCCGAGCGCGTTGACGAGCATCGAGACGTTGTGGCGCAGCGCGACGTCGACCTGGGCAGGCCCCTCCTGATCGACGCCGAGGCCGGCGGCCTTCATCGTGCCGCTGATGCCTTCCGGCATCGGTGGGATGTCGTGCTCGGCGAGGATGCGCTCGACGAAGTCGCGGTGGGTCTGGGGGATGAGTGCCTGCAGTTGGTCCAGCTCGAAGCTCTCGCCCTTGCCGACGAACTTCTCGGGCATCGCGAAGTCGACACCGTACGGCTTTCCGCCGACGTGCTCGTCGATCCATGCCAGCTCGATCTCCAGTTGGTCGGGGCTGAACGCGAGCGCGCCGAGCACCCCGTAACCACCGGCTTTGCTCACCGCCGCGACGACGTCGCGACAGTGGGAGAAGGCGAAGAGTGGGAATTCGATACCGAGCCGGTCACAGATGGGCGTGCGCACGCGACCGACGGTAGGCGAATGGACTACGCCGCGACGAGGTCGGCGTGTGTGCCGATCGCGAAGCGCGGCGACAGCGCCGGGTCGATCGTGCGCATCGCGGTCACCAGCGCGTCGTGACCGATCGACACACAGCCGGATGTCGCCTTCGTCGCGCCGGTCGCGGTGACCGAACTGCGGTGCAGGAAGATCGCCGCGGCGTATGCCGGCTCCCCGGGCGCGTCGCCGCTCACGGCGGGCTCGGTGTTGGCGCCGATCAGAACCGCGTGCTCGTAGGCCTGGGTGTTGCGCTGCAGCAGTTCGTCGTCGCCGGTGCAGCCGGCGGTGTCGACGCGCCAGTGCCCGTAGCCGGCGGTGTTCGAGTTCGCGCCATAGCAGTCACCGGATTGCACCCAGCGATACGGTCCGAGGGTTCCGGGGTCGGCGCTGTTGCCGAAGAACGAGATCGGTCCCTGCGGCGTGGACACGACACCGAGCGGGAAGATCCCCGACGGCGTCGTGTCGTCGCCGCTGCGGCGCTGTGCGAGCGGGCGGATGCCCTGCCGGCCGACTCGCGCCGCGGTGGGGGCGATCGTGCACTGCCATGCGTTGCCGCGAGCGGTTGCGATCGACAAGACGCCGGCGGTGTCGGTGGTGGTCGGCACGACGACCATGATCCATTGGGCGACGGAAGGCTGGCGCTCGGTCAGGGCTTGCAGCAGGTCGACGTCGCAGCCGGCCAGCGCCGGATTGTCGACCCGCGGCAGCTTCGGCAGTGGCCCGATCTGAGCCCTGCCCGTCGAGGTCGCGGCGACGGACGCGGTTGCCGGACCGCCAAGCGTGGATGGAGCCTGGGCCGCGACCGGTGCGCCGCCGACGAGCACAGCCGCCGCGATGATCGCTGAGCTCGCGACCCGACGGATGACGCGCACGAGGGCCGATCGCATGGGACAACGATACGACGTCGATGATCGGGGTCAGCCGCGGCGCGAAGCGCGGGTGCCTCGCCGCCCGAGACGGCGGCTCATCCACACCACGTTGGCAGGGATGAAGAACGCCCGGGCGGCCAGCGACGATTCGTTCCAGGGCAGCTTCGAGATCGGCGCCCGCCAGGCGAACAGGCGGTAGACGAGGAACGCCACGATCGCGGCGTGCATCGCGACCATCGCCCACGGGAAGCCGTGGTCGCCGATGAGCGAGAACATCACCGACACGATCGGCGGGCCGATCAGCGCGCCGGCGCCGTAGAGCAGCACAAGCTGTGAAGCGGCGCTGCTGACGTGCTCGGGTTCGACCCAATCGTTGGTGTACGCCGCCGCAATCGAGTACAGCGGGAAACTGAAGGCGCCGAGCAAGGCCATCGCGGCGAGTCCTTGCCACCCGTGGGGACCGGCCAGCAGCAGCCACACCGCCGCGCCGATCGCGCTGCATGCAGCGACCACGCCGACGAAGCGTCGGTCGAGCTCGTCGGATGCGGACGACAGCGGCCATTGCGCGAGGACGCCACCCACCGCCGTGGCGGCGATGAAGCGGCCGGTCTGGCTCGCGGAGAGGCCGACGCGTGTCGCATAGACGACACCCATCGCGACCAACGCGCCGTGGGTCACGCCGACCAGCAGGCATGTACCGACGCCGGTGGGCACTTGATGTGCGAGTTCCCGCAGCGGCATTCGCGCCGATCGTTCGAGTGGCGGTGGGACAGCGTCCTCCGAGAGCGCGACGGGCGCGACAGCGAGTGAGGTCAACATCGCCGCCAACGCGAACGCGGTGACCGTGCGCGGGTTCACCTCGCCGATGAGCACCTGGCCGACGCCGTACGCTCCGCTGGTGACGACCATGTAGATCGCCAGCAACCGGCCACGGTTGGTGTTGGTCGCGAGCTGGTTCAACCACGACTCGGCAACGACGTACAGACCGGCGATGCATGCACCGCTGACGAAACGCATGACGATCCAGGTCGCCGGCGCGCCGGTCAAGCCGATGACGATCATCGTTGCCGACAGCAGCGACGCGAGCGCGGCGTAGACGCGAATGTGGCCCACCCGCGCCAGGCCACTGAGTGTCAACCGCGAACCGGCGAGGAAGCCGCCGTAGTAGGCCGCGCCGATGAGTCCGATCTGCCAGTTCGAGTACGCGTTCAACTGGGCCCGAACGCCGACCACGGTCGCGAACAGGCCGACGCCGATGAGCAGGATGCCCAGTCCGACGAACAGTGACCACGTGGCCCACGCGATCGATGTGCCGACCGGCGCACCGCAATCCATCGAGGTCGTTGCTGGCGTCTGCTGTTGCTGCTTCGCCTGCTGGGTCGGGTCGCTGCTCATGCGCCGGTGAGTTGGGCGATGGTCGGGACGACGACGCCGTTGCCGGCCGAGAACGTGAACGTCGACCAATCGTGCGAACCGTTCAACTTGCTGCGCAACTCGAGCAGGTCGCCCGCGGTCGAGACCCAGTATTCGCCGGGCGACCCGGACTGGCCCGTTGCATCGGAGAAGACGTCGACTGCGACGCCGTCGACCGTGTCGGTGCGAAGCCACCGGGCATCGCTCTTGGCCAGAACCACCGCGTCGTCGGCTCGATCAGCGGCCAACGACAGCAGCAACGCGAGGCCCGTGTTCAAGGACGACTTGGCCGGGACGAACGTCGCCGTCTGCCACGCATCGGTGGGCGCGGGGAGGCGCGGTGCTTTCGAGTTGTCCTCACGGATCGCGATCGTGGTCGCGTCCCATGCGATCAATCCGAGTGCCGTGGACGACGAGGTGTCCGTCGCCGCGGTGTACGCGTCGCCGTGGACGAAGTCCACCCAGCCGACGAGCGTGATGCGTTGGTCGCCGGCGACCGTGGCCTTGATCGAGCGCACGCCGGCGGTGAAGTTGTTGAACTTCACCGTTGCGAGTTCTTGCGCCTGGGCTGGGGTGAGCGGCTTGGCACGAGAGGCGGCGGATCCCGAACCACAGCCGGCTGCGAGCAACGCGCTGGCAAGGATTGCGGCGACAGCGGCGACGAACATCGAGACGACTTCTGCCGGTCGTCGTTCCCATCGCACATTCGGATCGTAGACGGGCACGCTGCGCGACCCAGCGACCACATTCACATCGAGGGGCAATGTAGAGTCCCGAACGAAATCACCGGGAGGGTCCATGGAACGTGTCGTGTGCTCGTGGTGTTCGGGTCAGAGCGATCCGAGCGCGACAAGCTGTGAGGTTTGCGGAGCGCCGCTGGATTCAGCCGCGCTCGTCACCGATTCGGGATGGCGTGAGGCACCCCGCCTGCGGGACATGTCCGAGTTCCATTTCGGTAACTCGACCTGTCAGGTGGAGGGAGAGATCGTGCCCGTGGCCGAGCTCAACCTCGGCGCCGGCGACTCGGTCTACTTCGAGCATCACGTGCTGTTGTGGAAGGACGAGAACGTTCCGGTCACGGCGATGAACACCGCCAGCCGCAGCTTCGGTGGCATGCCGTTCGTGGTGACGGTCGCAACCGGGCCGGGGCGAATTGCGATGTCGCGCGATGCGACCGGCGAGATGGTCGTCCTGCCGTTGCACCCGTCGATGGAGATCGACGTCCGTGAGCACGCGTTCCTCGCCGCATCGTCGTCGGTCAGCTATTCGTTTTACCGGATCAAGGGGTTGACCAACATCCTCCACGGTGGCAGTGGGATGTACATGGACCGCTTCATCACGCAGGGGGTGCAGGGGTTGCTGTTGCTCCACGGCAACGGCAACGTGTTCGAGCGCATGCTGGCCCCCGGCGAGAAGTTGATGCTCGAGCCCGGCGCGTTCCTGTTCAAGGATTCGACGGTGCAGATGAACACGATCCAGCTCCCGATCAAGACCGGTCTGATGCGCAAGGGCATGTACCTTGCGGAGATGGTCGGTCCGGGGCGAATCGGCATCCAGTCGATGTACGTGCACCACGGGAGCGAGTGATGTCGAACCTGCCGCCACCGGTCATCGACACCACTCCACGATCGAGCTACACCTGCCCGTACTGCCGTCTCGACGGCGACGCCACCGGCACGTCCTGCACCCACTGCGGCGCACCGGTCGACATCCGCGCGGCCACCAGCGAGTCGGGATGGGAGAAGCAGCCGGCGATCAGGGACATGGCGCGCATCCAGTTCGGGCACAGCACCTGTCAGGTGTCGGGCTCGTACGTTCCCGCGGCCGAGATGCGACTGGCTCCCGGCGAGAGCATCTACTTCGGCCACCATCAATTGCTGTGGGCCGACGAGAAGGTCACGCTCGGCAACCAGCCGTTGAAGGGCGCGTGGAACCGCAAGATGGCCGGGCTCGATGTCGTCATGATGAACGCCACCGGCCCGGGCACCGTCGCGTTGGCCGAGAACCATCCCGGTGAGACGATTGCCGTCCCGCTCATGCCCGGCCGCTCGGTCGACGTGCGCGAGCACCGCTTCATCACGGCGACCCAGAACGTCACCTACGACTGGTACCAGAGCGGCATCTGGTACAGCACCACCAATGGTGACGAGACCGAGACCCATTACCCGGCGGGCATCTACCTCGATCGGTTCGCATCCACGGACACACCGGGCCTCCTGCTCCTACACGGTCGCGGCAACGTCTTCGTCCGCGATCTCGCTCCGGGCCAGACGATCTGTGTCCATCCGGGTGCGTTCGTCTGGAAGGACTCGTCGGTGTCGATGATGATGCACCTCGAGCGTCCGTCCAGTGGCGGCGGCTGGTTCATGCGGTGGCAGCCGGCGACGCCGTGGATCCGCATCATGGGTCCCGGACGCGTCGCTGTGTCGTCGGCGTACGAGCGGATGGAATCGACGGGTCGGATCAGCAACACGTCGCAGTGCACCACCGTCGACTGGAACTACCAGCGTCCGTCGCAGCAGATCGCGTCGGTGCAGTCGGCGATGGCGAACGCGTTCAACGACGCACCCTTCGAGGCCGCGCTCGATGCGTTTGCGACCGCGCAGGGTTTCACGATCGGTGCGGACAAGAACCGCGGTGTCAGCCATGCCCACGAGTACTCGCATCCCGCGGGGATCAACATCTCGTGCAGTGTGGTCGATGCTTCCGCGGCCACCGCGGTGCTCGGCAACATCGCCGGTGTCCTCGGCTCGCAAGGCGGCGCGCTCGCCAATCGCCTCACCGCCAAGCTGGGCCAGATGGGCGGCGGTGCGTCAGCCAACGACGGTCAGCCGATCGACGGCCTCGGTTCCCCCGCCCACTGGAAGCAGACGTCGGCCACGTCGTCGGTTCTCACGGTGAACAAGAACAACCGCGTCCTGAACGTGACCATCAGCGCCAACATGGCCGCCAACGATCAGCTCGGCTGGTTGCAGGCGTTCGCCGCAGCAGGCCTGCCGACCGTCTGAAACTGTGCGCTGACCAGCGATTCTGGGTCGGCCCGTTAGCGGCAGTCCCCGCCCGAGGCCCCATCCCGTATCTCCACGTGACGAAATGCGTGGGGCGTGTCCGTCGGGTGCAGGCCCCCGTTGCGTATCTCCACGTGACGAAACCGGCGGTCGATCGCGAATCGTCACGTGGAGATCCGGGACGAGCACAAAATTCAGACCTGGCCCAGGGTTCGAAACGTCACGTGGAGATACGGGACGGGGTCGCGAAACCCTGTCAGGAGACCGAGAATCCGGCGTGGACCGGGTGCCAGGCACGTCGAGCCGGCACCGTATCCGAACTGTGTCACACCGTTCGTCTACAACATCGCCATGGACGAACAACCCAACAGGCTCCGGGAAACCCAGCGGATGTGTGGCTGGTGCGACCAGCATTTCGAGATCGAACGGCGGCCCGGCCGCCCCAAGATCTACTGCAATCGATCATGTCGGCAGCGAGCGTACGAGCGCCGTCGGGGACTGGGCGTGCTGCCTCCACCGGATCGCATCGTCATGCAGTCGGGTGGACCAACGGCGCATCTCATCCATCGTGCACCCGGTTACGAGGCAGGTCAGACCAGCATTGTCGGCGCACCCACCCACGCGATGCGCCCGGCAGGCATCAGTGACAAGCGCGGCCGCCGGTTGACGCTGTGCGGCACGTTGGCCTTCCCCGTCGCCCGCAACTATTCCGACCTGGCCCCTGGTGCATGCCTCACGTGCGCAGCGGTGCAGACTGTCCGCCCATCGGCACAGCCCGTTCGACTCTCCGCAGATCTCGCGGCCGTGCGCAGCCTGATCGACCAAGCCGCGATCGAAGCCAGCCGCTCCGAGCGCTCAGAACACCCGGTCCGTCCCGCTGGTGAAATCCTCTACGACCTCATCGAACGAGTCGCGGGGATCACCGACGTCAACGTGATCGCCCAGATGGCAGAGGCCGCAGCCTGAGCCGCAGGCCAGTGTGATCAGCCGGCCGGTGCCGCGGGCGGTGGCAGCGGGTCGGTGTGCGGTGCAGCGGCCGCTGGTGCGGCACCCGGCCGTGGCGTGCCGCAACCGGCGCAGAACTTGCCCTCGACGATCTGCCCGCACTCGGTGCAGTGGACGGCTTGAGCGATCGGTGTGCCACAGCCAGAGCAGAACTTCGCGCCCGGGTTGTTCACCGTGCCGCAACCAGTGCAGGTCGGCCCCGCAGCAGCAGCGGCTGCGGGCGCGGCAAACGGCGCGGGACCCTGCGGCGGTGGCGCGGCCTGCTGCTGTTGCATCGGCGCGGCCATCTGCTGGCCGAAGCCGAGGCCGGCCGCCAGGAACGCGCCCTGTGTGGCCCCGCCACCCTGAGCCATGCCTTGGCCGGCGCCCAGCAGCGCTTCGCCCGCGGCGTACTGCTGGAAGCCACCGGCCAATCGCGAATAGCTGGCATCCTTGGCCAAGGTCTTGAGGCGCGCTTCGTCCTCTTCCGCGAGGTTGACGTCGAAGTTGCCCATCCGCACGATCGTCAGTCCGTACTCGGCGATCGCCGCATTGGCGGCGAGCACGACCGCCGCTTCGATCTCGGGCGTGTAGGCCGACAGACCGAGGATCGGCCAACCGTTGCGCACGATCTGGCGGGTGATCTCGGTGCGCATGACCTTCAGCAGCATCTCGCTCATCCACCCGGTGATGCGGGTGTTGTCCTCGACGTTGACGGTGCCGGTCAGGTTGAGGATGATCTTGTTCGGATCGGCGACGCGCAGCGAGTACTCGCCGAACACGCGCAGCGTGACGATCAATCCGCTGAGCGGATCCTGCACGTCGTCGATTCGGCCGCCGAAACGGTTGCCCGGATACTCGCGTGTGCCGACGAAGTACAGCTCTGCGCGGTAGGCGTTGCCGCCGGTCGCGACGTCGATGAAGATGCCGAGGAACGGCAGCTCGTCGGCCTCGACCGCGTGGCGCCCCGGCCCGAGGGTGCCGATCACTTCGCCGCGGTTGATGAAGACGGCCAACTGGTCGGGCTCGATGATCGCCCGCGTGCCCTTGCGCAGGTTGTGATCCGGCCACTTGAAGACGATCTGATCTTTTTTGTCGTCTGGAACCGCGATGAATTCCCGTGACAGGAACGCCATGACTCGATACTCCTTCGTCGACCTCTGGATGCGCACGATATCGCACGCTGAGTCGTCCTGCGGGCGCGCGTATCATGCCCGAATGCGGAGCCATCGAGTGCTGGGGCGCGTGCGGCGTTGGGTCCCGCTGGTCCTGTTCTTCGGGCTCGGATTCGCGTGGTTGCTGAGCAGTCCACCCGGGAGCGGTCCGGACGAGAACTCGCACTTCATCAAGACGGTCGGTGTCGGGCGAGGCGATCTCACCGGCGACGACATCCCGGCCGGCACACCGCAGCCGGATTTCGCGCCGGCGCAATGGGAGCTGGTCGACAACCTGGGTGGCGTCTTCCACAACCCGGGGGACCTCCCGGCGCCCAATGTGTGCAACGCATTCCAACCGACGATGCCATTCGACTGTGCACAGCCACCCGCGGTGAGCGGCACCATCGCGCAGCGATCGGTGCACGGTCACTACCTCCCCGTGGCGTACGTCGTGCCGGGATTCCTGACCCTGGGGTCGTCGTCAACCCACCGTGCGATGCTCCTCGGCCGGCTGGGCTTCTTGCTCGAGAACACCGCACTCGTCGCGATCGCGATCGCCGCGCTGGCCGGTGCGCGCACCCGCCTGTCGTCGTCGAGTGCGGGTCTGCTCGTGTTGAGCGCGACCCCCCTGCTGCTCTACCAGAGCGGAACGCTTGCTCCCAACGCGACCGAGACCCTGTCGTTGGTCGCCTTCGTCTGCGCGCTGGTCGCCAGCGCCCGCCTGGAATCACGGCGATGGTGGTGGATCGCTGCGATCGTCGGATCGTTCGCGGCCTGGACACGCGATCTCGGGTTTCCGTGTCTGCTGCTGTTCCTCCCCGCAGTGGGCATCGCGATCCCTGGATCGGTGCACTGGGCGCGCAGCCGGCTTCGGGGTCGCGACGCGATTGCGGTCGGCTTGCTCGCGGTGTCGGGCGCCGGCTCGGTGCTGTGGCAGTTGATCCTGAAGGAATCGCCGCATCCGCGGTGGCACGGTTTCACCCAGCTGTGGTCCGATCTCGGCTTGGTGCCTCGCATGGGTCTGGACTCGATCGGTCTGCTCGGTTGGCTCGACGTTCCCATGGACTCGTTCCTCGAGAGCGCGTGGGCGGTCGCGTGGATCGTCTGCCTCGTCGCCCTCCTCGTCAGAGCATCTCGACGGCAGCGGCTGGCCGCTGCGTACCTCGGGCTGGCCTACGTCGTGCTCAACCTCGCCCTCATCTCGGGATTTCGCGAGCAGGGCTTCGCCGACCAGCCGCGCTACGCGTTGTCCCTGTTGATCGTGCTGGCGATCCTGGTGGCCGAAGGCGATCGCGGCACCGGGACCACATGGTGGTTCCGGGTCTGCTGTGCCATCGCGGCAGCGGGCCACTTCTCGACGCTGATCCAGATGGCCCACCGCCAGGCCAACGGACTCGGCACCCCGATCGACTTCGCGCACGTCGCGTGGGCGCCGAGCGGCGGTTGGACACTGGTCGTCACGTTGATGGTGCTCGTGTCGGTCGCGGTGGCTTTCCTGCCCGGCCAACGCCTGCCGGCTTCCGGCCCAGCCGACGCGTCCGCCCCGTACAATTGACCGCCATATGTTCGCCCCGATCCCTGACAAGCCAGATCACAGCTCGCTCGAACAGGGCATCCTCGACCTGTGGGAGCGCGACCAGACCTTCAACGCGTTGCGCGCCAAGAATGCCGATGGTCCGCGGTTCAGCTTCACCGACGGCCCGGTCACCGCGAACAAGGACCTCGCCGTTCACACCGCATGGGGCCGCACCCTGAAGGACGTCTTCCAGCGCTACAAGGCACTCAACGGTTTTCATCAGCGCTACCAGAACGGCTTCGACTGCCAGGGTCTGTGGATCGAAGTCGGCGTCGAGCGTCAACTCGGCCTCAACTCCAAGCGTGAGATCGAGGAATACGGACTCGCTGCGTTCGCCGCGCAGTGTCGGGCCGTCGTCGAGAAGTCATCGGCCGAGCTGACCAAGGGTTCGATTCGCCTCGGTCAGTGGATGGACTGGGGCAACGACTACTTCACGTTCTCCGACACGAACATCGAGTACATCTGGAAGTTCCTCAGCATCGTCAACGAGCGCGGCTGGTTGTTCAAGGGCCATCGCGCGACCGAGTGGTGCCCGCGCTGCGGAACGTCGATCTCGGCTCACGAGCTCGCCGGCAGTTACGTCGACCGCGACGACCCGTCGCTGTTCGTCCGCTTCCCGTTGCTCGACCGCGAGGGCGAGTCGCTCGTCATCTGGACGACCACACCGTGGACGCTGCCGGCCAACGTCGCCGCCGCGGTGAAGCCCGACCTGCCGTATGGCCGCAAGGACAATGGAGATTGGGTCGCCGTCGGCGTCGAGCCCGACACCACCTTCGTCGAGACCAAGCTCGGTGCCGAACTCGTCGGTTGGCGCTACTCCGGCCCGTTCGACGATCTCGAACCCGGCGGCAAGGTCGCCCACCGCGTCATCCCGTGGGACGAAGTGTCGACCGAGGAAGGCACCGGCATCGTGCACATCGCGCCCGGCTGCGGCGCCGAGGACTTCGAACTCGGCAAGGTCCACGACCTGCCGATGATCATGCCCGTCGACGAGAACGGCTTGTTCTATCCGGAGTTCGGCTGGCTGGCCGGCATGACCACCGGCGACGCCAAGGAGCCCGTTCTCGACAGCCTGCGCGAGCGCAATCGCCTCGTCAAGGCGACGACCAAGATGCACCGCTTCCCCGAGTGCTGGCGCTGTCACACGCCGCTGATCTTCCGCATCTCCGACGACTGGTTCATCTCCGTGTCCGAGATCCGCGAACCGATGCGCGAGGCCAATCGCAGCGTCGAGTGGACGCCACCGTACATGGGCAAGCGGATGGACGACTGGCTCGTCAACATGGGCGACTGGAACATCTCGCGGCGCCGCTACTACGGCCTGCCGCTGCCGTTCTACCCGTGCTCGTGTGGGCACATCACGGTCGTCGGCTCGCGCGCCGAGCTCGCCGACCGGGCGACCGTCAGCCTCGACGGACTGCAGGAACTGCGTCGCCCGTGGATCGACGACATCACCATCGCCTGCGAGGAATGTGGCAAGGACGTCAAGCGGATCGAGGAAGTCGGCGACGTCTGGCTCGACGCCGGCATCGTCCCCTTCAGCACGCTCGGCTGGGAGAACCCGGAGTGGATCGAACACGGCTATGGCAACGGCGCGGCCAAGGGGCTGACCGGCGCCGACCTTCCTGACCACGAGTACTGGCAGCAGTGGTTCCCGGCCGATTGGGTGTCGGAGATGCGCGAGCAGATCCGGTTGTGGTTCTACTCGCAGTTGTTCATGTCCGTCGCGCTCACCGGCAAGGCCCCGTATCGCAAGGTGCTGGGTTACGAGAAGATGCTCGACGAGACCGGCCGCGAGATGCATGGTTCGTGGGGCAACATGATCAGCGCCGACGATGCGTTCACGCGCATGGGCGCCGACGTGATGCGCTGGCAGTTCTGCCAGCAGCCGCCGTGGCAGGACCTGCTGTTCGGCTTCAAGCCGGGCCAGGAGATCCAGCGCAAGCTGCTCACGCTCTGGAACAGCCTGGCGTTCTTCGTCCAGTACGCGAACGTCGCCGAGTTCACCCCGAGTTACGCCGATCTCGACGCGCAGGATGCTGACGAGACCCACTCGATGGACCGGTGGGTGCAGGCGCTCACCCAGCGCTTCGTCGCGACGGCGACCGAGGGCTACGAGCAGTACCTCACGGTCAACGTGCTCAAGGCGTTCGATCAGTTCGTCGACGATCTGTCGAACTGGTACATCCGCCGCTCGCGGCGCCGCTTCTGGAGTGGCGACGAGGCTGCGCTGCGCTCGCTCTGGGTCGCGCTCGTGCAGGGCTTGCGCACGGTCGCCCCGATCATGCCGTTCCTCACCGAGCAGATGTGGCAGCAACTCGTCGTCGACGTCTGCCCCGATGCCCCATCCTCGGTGTTCCTCGCCGGGTGGCCGACAGTGCACGAGTACGACGCGAAATTGCTCGACGAAGTCGCGGCCATGCGGCGCGTCATCGAGCTCGGTCGGCGCGCTCGATCAGCGTCGAAGATGCCGCTGCGTCAGCCGCTCGCACGTCTCGTGATCGACGGCGTCTCCGGCATCGAGGGCTACATCGACGAGATCGCCGAAGAGTTGCGTGTCAAGGTCGTCACGATCGACACGATCGAGGCGACCCAGATCAAGGTCCGCCCGAACCTGTCCGTCCTCGGACCGCGTCTCGGCAGTCAGGTCACCGTCGTCCGCAAGGCGCTGGAGGCGGGCGAGTTCGTGCAACTTGCCGATGGCAGCTTCGAGGTCGCCGGCATGACGCTGGCGCCCGCCGACGTCTTGGTCGAGCGGATCGACAAGGAAGGCTGGGCGGTGGCGTCCGACGAGGAAGTCACGGTTGCCCTCGACACCGAGCTGAACGACGAGCTCCGGCTCGAAGCTCGGGTGTACGACGTGATCCACAAGGTCAACGGCATGCGCAAGGAGAGCGGTCTCGAGATCAGCGATCGGATCGACCTCGTCTTGCCGACCGCCGATGGCGATCTCCTCGATCACCGCGACTGGATCGCGGGCGAAGTGCTGGCGGTGTCGATCAACGTCGCGGCAGACAGCGACGAACTGACGCTCACCAAGTCTGGCTGAGTTCAGCGTGGGCTGAGCCAGTACCGTCGATCGTCATGCGCCTCGGGCTGACGACCATGAACACGCCCGAGGACATCCGCATCGATGTGTTCGCCAAGGCGATCGAGGAACGCGGCTACGACTCGCTGTTCATCGGCGAGCACTCGCACATCCCTGCCTCGCGTCTCACGCCGTACCCTGCCGGTGGCGACCTGCCGCCGCAGTATCTGCGGATGATGGACCCGTTCATCGCGCTCACGATGGCCGCGATGGCGACGACGAAACTGTGGCTCGGAACCGGCGTCGCGCTCGTCCTCGAACACGATGTCTTCGACTTGGCCAAGACCGCTGCGACACTCGATCTGATCTCCGGGGGCCGGTTGTTGTTCGGGGTCGGCGTCGGTTGGAACGAAGAGGAGCTCGCCAACGTCCGTCCGATCGCGTGGAACCAGCGCTACCGGGCGATGGAGGAATGCGTCGGCGCGCTGCGCCGCCTGTG
Organism: Acidimicrobiales bacterium; assembly: GCA_038227995.1. GTDB lineage: Bacteria > Actinomycetota > Acidimicrobiia > Acidimicrobiales > Ilumatobacteraceae > WLMZ01. The sequence goes on along the minus strand of JBBRPP010000002.1, from coordinate 22,825 downwards.
GTGCGATGACGACGCCGAGTTCCACGGCGAGTTCTACGACTTCGACCCGGTGTGGTCGTACCCGAAGCCGGCTTCCCGACCGCATCCGCCGGTGCTGTTGGGCACGGGCGGCAAGCTGGGCACCGAGCACGCCGTGCGCTGGGGCGACGAGTGGATGCCTGTCGACGTCGCGCTCGGCAACGTCGCCAAGAAGGTCGGGCTGTTCCGCCAGGCGGCCGCGGATGCGGGTCGAGACGACATCCCGATCTCGCTCGTCGTCTTCGGCGACCCCTCCATCGAGACGCTGCAGGGCTATCGCGAGCTCGGCATCCGCCGCGTCATCCTCGGCACGGCGCGCACGGGCTGGGACGACCCATCGACGACGATGGCGTTTGTCGACCGTTACGCGGGGTTCGTCGACGAACTGAGTTGACCGGCCAGTTGTCCGGCCATTTGACCGGCCACCGCGGCGAGGAAGTGATCGGTCACCCGATCGGCGAACTCGGGCGTGAGATCAGTGGTGCCGGTGAGGCTGGCCATCATCATCGGTCCGATCAACAGCGTCAGCAGCATCCGCTGATCGTCGGCCGGATCGATGCGGCCTTCGTCGACCCCGCGCTGCAGGACGTCGGTGCACACCGACAACTGCTCGTCCTGCATCCGTTGGTTGACCTCGGCCATGTCCTCCTGATGCAGCTTCAACAACATCAGCGCGGGCATCACCCGGCGCCAGTGCGGATCGACGAGCGTCGTGACCATCTGGCGGACCATGTGGCGGAGTCCGTCCTCGAACCCCAGCGACGGATCGGCTGGTTCCAGTTTGGGCGCGACATGGTCGATCACATCGACGAGCAGATCGTCGCGCGTCGCCCAGTGCCGGTAGACGGTCGACTTGGCGACGCCCGACCGGGCCACGACGCCATCGATGGTGACAGCGGTCGGCCCGCCCTCGAGCAAGAGGTCGGTGGCCGCTTCCATCACGGCGGCGTGGGTCCGCGTCACTCGGCTGTCCATCTCGACCGTGAACGGTACACGTGACACCTGTCTCGGCATCGGTCCGGGGGTTGTGCGTTCCATGAACAGTACGATACCGTCTCGTATGACAGATACGATACCGTCTCGTATCAAAGTGTTCAGAACAGCCCACCAGGGCACGCGAGAAGAGGAGCCATCGACATGGCACGAGTTCAGGAAGACGACCCACCCTTCATCCACCAGGCGCCCGAAACGGGCGTCGCTGACCCGCGCCAGCGACAGATGATCCTGATCGCGATGTGCACCGCGCTGGTGGCCGTGATCGCCTCGGTGTCGGGGCTCAACGTCGCTCAGCAGCAACTCGCGGTGTCGATCGGCGCGACCCAGAGCCAACTGCTGTGGGTCATCAACGGCTACACCATCGCGCTCGCCGCCCTGCTCCTGCCGATCGGTGCGATCGGTGACCGGTTCGGCCGCAAGCAGATCCTGCTCGGTGGCCTCAGCTTGTTCGCCGTCGCCAACGTGTTGGCAGCGATCGCGACGACACCCACCCAGCTCATCCTGTTCCGCATCCTCGGTGGCGTGGCCGCAGCGATGATCATGCCTGTCACACTCTCGGTGATCACCTCCAGCTTCCCCGAAGAGGACCGCGGCCGCGCCGTCGGTGTGTGGGCTGCCTTCGCCGGTGGCGGCGGCATCCTCGGCTTGCTGACGTCGGCCTTCCTCATCGATCACTTCACCTGGCCCTGGTTGTTCGTCCTGCCGGTGATCCTGTCCGGTGCCGCAGCAGTGCTCACCTTCCGGTTCGTTCCGCAGTCGAAGGAGCACAGCGAAGGTCGCTTCGATGTCGGTGGCTCGATCTTCTCGGCTCTCGCCGTCGGTGGTCTGGTGCTGGGCATCCACGAGGGTCCGGAAGTCGGCTGGACCTCGGGTCTGGCCGTGTTCGGCCTCGGGCTCGGCATCGTGTCCGCCGCAGCGTTCGTGATCTGGGAGCTGCGCCAAGAGCGCCCGTTGCTCGACCTGCGGGTCTTTAAGAACCATTCGCTGGCCGCCGGCTCGCTGAGCCTGATGGTGACGTTCGCGATCATCATGGCCCTGTTCCTGGTGCTGATCCAGTTCATGCAGGCGGTTCTCGGCTACTCGGCGATCCGTGCCGCAGTCGGCCTGCTGCCGATGGCAGCGGTGATGATGCCGCTGTCCGCGATTTCTCCCGGGCTGGCGGAACGCTTCGGTCTGCGGACGATGCTCACGGCCGGCAGCCTGTTCGTGGCCACAGGACTCGGCTTGATGGCGGTCCTCGGCAGCGCCGACGGCGGCTACTGGCCGGTGCTGCCCGGCATCCTCGTGCTCGGCTTGGGTATGGGCGTCTCGATGAGCCCAGGCACCACGGCCATCACCGGCTCACTGCCGGAGGAGAAGCAGGGCGTGGCCTCCGCATTGAACGACACCGTTCGTGAGTTCGGCGGCGCAATCGGCATCGCCCTGCTCGGCAGCATCCTCAGCGCGGGTTACACCTCGAACGTGAAGGCTGCAACGGTCGGTCTCCCGGCAGAGGCCGCGGCCGCGGTCAAGGACGGCATCGGCGGGGCGTTCGCGACGGCTCCGAAGCTCGGTGCGCAGGGTCCCGCCGTCCTCGAGTCCGCACGTCGTGCGTTCGTCGACGGATGGAAGCTGTCGATGTGGATCGCGGCAGCGATGGCGATCGCTGCGGCGGCTTTCACCGCGGTGTGGATTCCCCGGCATCAGCACGCCGAAGTGAACGATGCGCTGTTCGTGCCCGACGAACTGTTGCTCGTCAGCGTCGACTGACGTAGGCCCGCCAGCCGCCGAACGACGTGATGTCGGTGGCACCGTCGAGACCGCCATCGATCCAGCCCGGCTCACACACGAATCCGTTGTGGGTCGAGCCGTCGGCGAGCTGCACCGTTCCGATCGCGAGCGGGGCGGGAATTGCGTCGACGAACGAGCCGAACTCGGCGTGACCCATCGACCACACCTCGACCTCGATCTCGGAACCACCGTCCCGTCCGACCCGGATCAATCCGGGTTTGGGCGGGACGGTTCCCGCGAGCGCATAGAGGCGGTAGTCGGCCGACGTGCGAGTCGACGCGACGAAGGATGCACGGCGATCCGTCAGCTGGTGGTGCAGCGGCAGTCCGCGCAGATGAGCACCGACGACGACGATCGTGCAGGGCTGTGTCGCGGGGGTGAGCACACCGGATTCGTAACCAGCGGCGATGCGTTCGACCTCGGCGTCCTGCCACGCCTGGCCGATCAGCTGGAGGCCGGCGGGCACGCGATCGATCCCTGTTCGAACGGGTACCACCACGGCCATGAGATCGAGGAGGTTGACGAACGTCGTCAACCGGCCCATCGACTCGTTGCTCCCGAACGGGTCGGCCCGCACCTCGTCGACGGTTGCGACCGACGGAGTCGTCGGCAGTGCGAGCACGTCGATCGCGTCCCACATGCTCGCCGCGGCGGCGCGCAGGCGGGTGAGCTCGTATTCGGTCCGATAGGCCTCGACCGCAGAGATGTCGTTGCCCGCGGCGATGATCGTGGCGACGACCGGATCGAGCCCGTCGACCGCTTTGTCGACGGCGTCGCCGACGGCCGCCGTTCGCTCTGCGACCAGCGAACTGCCGTACAGCATCGCGCCGATCTCGACGAGCGGGCCGATGTCGACGGGCACGAGATCGCACCCGAGTTCGACGAGACGGTCGAGCGATTCGTCGAACCATGCCGACATCTCCAGGCTGAGGCCGACTCCGTGCCAGGCCGCGGGCACCCCGACGACGGGGCGATCACGGAACACCCCACGCGCCTGCGGCGCGCGCATGGACGGGTCGCGCGGCTCGATCGCGCTGATGACGTCCGCCACGAGTGACGCGTCAGCGACGTTCGACGCGAACACCGACGGGCAGTCGAGACGGCGAACCGCCGGGACGATGCCGAGTGTGCTGCATCGACCGAGCGTCGGCTTGAGCCCGACGACGCCGTTGAGGGCTGCGGGGACGCGGCCTGAGCCCGCCGTGTCGGTGCCCAGTGAGAAGGGCACGAGGCCGAGCGCGACGGCGACGGCCGAGCCCGAGCTGGAGCCGCCGGGAACCAACGTCGGGTCGAGCACATTGGGCGGCGCGCCGTACGGCGATCGAGTCCCCACCAGCCCGGTGGCGAACTGATCGAGGTTGGTCTTGCCGACCACGATGGCACCGGCCGCGCGCAGCAGTGCGACGACGGTTGCGTCCTCGGCCGGCGTGTACGCGAATCCCGGGCAGCCCGCCGTGGTCGGAGCGGCTTCGACGTCGATGTTGTCCTTGACGACGAACGGGATGCCGAAGAGCGGAAGCGACGACGGGTCGACGCCGTCGAGTCGTGCCACATCAGCGCGGGCGCGCGTGTCGAGAGGTTCGCCGATGAGCAGACCCGGGGGCGCGTCGCGCAGCAGCGCGAGGGTCGACTCGATGACCGTGGCGACCGTGACTCCTGTCCCGTACGCCGCGGCGTAGTCGGTCAGGGTCCAGCCCGTTGGATCCACCGTCACCCTTCGATCGCTGCGAGCAACTCGACCGACGAGGCAACCGCGCCGAAGACGCCGCCCTGCATCGTCACCATCGCCAGTGCCGCAGCGTGGTTGGCCGGGTCGGTCGCGCCGGTGCAGTCACTGAGGATCAAGCACTCGTAGCCGCGGTCGTTGGCCTCGCGCATGGTGGTGTGCACGCACACATCGGTGGTGATCCCGGTGAACACGATGTGCGTGATCTGGTTGCGTCGCAACAACAGGTCGAGGTCGGTCGCGTAGAACGCGCCCTTGCCCGGCTTGTCGACGATGAGCTCGCCGTCGATCGGTGCGACCTCGGGCACGATGTTCCACCCCGGTTCGCCGCGCACGAGGATGCGCCCGCAGGGACCGGCATCGCCGATGCCCGCGCCGATGTTCTTCGACCGCCACAACTTGTTCGGTGGGCAATCGGACAGGTCGGGACGATGGCCTTCGCGCGTGTGGATGACGAGCCACCCGGCCGCGCGGACTGCCGCCAACACCTTGGCCGTCGGCTCGAGCCCGGCGCGGGTCAGGTTCAGGTCGTAGCCCATCGTGTCGACGTAGCCGCCCGGCCCGCAGAAGTCGACCTGCCAGTCGATGCAGATCAACGCGGTGTGAGCCGGGTCGATCACGTCGTCGTAGGGCCAGGCGTACGGAATGGATGCAACGTTCGCGGTCACGCGGATGTCTCCTGGAGTGTGAGGGATTCGAGTAGGTCGACCAGCGCGGTGGTCGTGCCGAGCGCACCGAAGATGCCGCCCGACATGGTGAGGCTGTGATGAGCGCGTGCGCCCAGCGCCGGGTCCAGCGGTGCGCATCCGTCGGTGAGGACGAGGCATTCGTGACCCTGGTCGTTGAGCGTGCGCACTGTCGAGTCCACGGTGATCTCCGTCGCGAACCCGGCCATTGCGAGCGTACGAATGCCGCCGGCGCGCAGGGTGTGGTCGAGGCTGGATCCGAAGCAGCCGTCCCATCCGAAGCTGTCGATGACGACATCGACAGCATCGAAGGGAACGCAGATCTGCCAGCCGACCGAGCCACTGACGGGTAGCGGCGTCGGTCGATGTCGTGGGCTTGCGTCCCCATGGCGGATCCAGATCACGGACCCGCCAGCTGCTCGTACGGCATGCGCCGTTCGGCCGATGCGGTCACCGACCGCACCGGCCTCGAACGAGAGATCGACGAGTTGCCGCTGCGCACCACAGATCACGAACGCCAACTGCGTCGGGTCGAGGCAGCCGTCGTACGGCCACGGATAGGGATCCGTGCCGGCGACGTGAGCCAAACCCATCGTGTCGTGGTGCGGCAGCATCTCGATCAGCCGGCCGGGATTGCGCCGACGACACCTTCGACGAACTTGGTGTTCTGTGCCTCGACGTCGGCGTAGGCCGGAGTCACGCCGGCGGCGAACAACGTGCTGCCGTCCTGGGCGAGGATCGGTCCGGTGAAGGGCGAGCCCGTGGTCGAGATCAACTTCAACTCGGTGGCGATCAAGGCCTTGGTGTCGTCGGTGACCGACGGACCGTACTTCGACTGCACGAACGGGTTGCCGCCGTCCTTGTACCCGACCCGGTAGTTGGCGTTGTAGATCGAGCCGGTGAAACCGCCCGCGATCGTCGTGTCGACGATCTTGTTGTAGAGGTCACCCCACGCCCACTCGGAGCCGGTGATCCAACCCTTGGGTGCCAGAGACGACGCATCGGCGTGATAGCCGACGACCATCTTGCCGGCCGACTCTGCAGCCTTGGTGATGGTGGCCGTGCAGTCCTGGTGCTGGGTGATGACGTCGACGCCCTGGGCGAAGAGGCTGCTCGCCGCTTCGGCCTGCTTCGCGGGATCGCACCAGCTGGACGTGTTGACGACGTACGTCTGAGCCTTCGGGTTCGACAGCTTGGCGCCGAGTTCGAAAGCGTTGATGTTGGCAATCGTCTGGGGGATCGGGAAGGCGTAGACGTAGCCGAGCTTGTTCGTCTTGGTCGCCTTGCCCGCCGCGATGCCGGCGAGGAACACGGGCTCGTACACCGTGCCGAAGTAGGTGCCGACGTTCGGGGCGATCGTGCCCTTGATGAAGTTGCCCTGCTGGATGATCGCGACGTTCGGGTGAGCGGCAGCGACCTTCAGCGCCGGGTCGAGGTGACCGTACGACGTGGCGAAGATGATCGTTGCTCCATCGGAGATCATCTTCTCCATCACGCGTGTCGCGTTGTCATCCTCCGGCACGTTCTCGGCCGTGATCACCTTGATGTTCGGATGCGCCTTGGCGACAGCCTGGCTGCCCTGGTACGCGGCTTGGTTGTAGCCGTAGTCGTCCTTCGGGCCGACGAAGATGAAACCGATCTTCGTCGCTCCCTTGCCCGGGCCGTTGCCTGTCGCGGGTGTCGCTGAACCGGCGACTGTGGTCGCCGAGCTGGCTGGTGGGGCGGCGGTGGTCGCCGTCTTGGAACTCGAACCGCATGCAGCCACCAGGACTGCGGCGGCCGCGAGGGTGGCCAATCGTCGGATGTTCACGGTGATCCTCTGTTTCTGTTTCTGTTGCTCTTGTGTGTCGGGTTGCGGGTATTGGTGGTGGGGATGGCGGTGCCCAGGTGGGCATGAGATTCGTGTCGATCGGGGCCGGCCGCGCGGGTTGCATCTGGGCTCAAGCCAGTTGGGCTCAGCCGACCGTTGATGCCTCGAAGACCTTCGACAGTCCCTCGGGCGTCTGCGCCGCTCGGCGGCGACCGAGGACAACGAGGACGAGGATCGTCACGACGTAAGGGATCGCATCGAACGCGAACTGGTTGATGCTCTGGCCGCGCGACTGCAGCGCCGGCGACACCGCGAGGGCGGCCCCGAACAGATACGCGCCGGCCGCGACCTTGAACGGTTGGCGGGCCGCGAACATCACGACGGCGACGGCAACGAAGCCTCGTCCCTGCGTCATGTTCTCGGACCACGACTTGGTGTAGGCGATCGACAGGTGGGCGCCGCCGACGCCCGAGAACATCCCACCGATCACGACCGCCGCGTACTGGATCGGCTTGACCCGATGACCATGGGTCGTCAGAACTTCACTGCGCTCACCGGCGGCCCGCAGCAGCACTCCGGCTCGGCTGCGGAAGATCATCCACCAACTCAGCGGCACGAGCACATACGACAGGTACACCAGCGGGTCCTGCTTGAACACGACGGCACCGATGAAGGGGATGCGGCTCAGCAGCGGAACGGACACGACGTCGAAGGTCGGCGCGGGTGCTTGGACGTAGGCGACACCGAACATCGACGTCAGCCCGAGACCGAGGAACAACACGACGAGACCGGTCGCGAGCTGGTTGGTGCGGCGGGTGAGCACGAAGAACGCGTGCACCGTCGCCAACATGCCGCCGGCGATTGCGGCGGCCAAGACGCCGAGCCACGGGTGACCCGTCTTCGACGCAATCGCGAACGCAGCGAGCGCGCCACACAGCATCGAACCCTCGGTGCCGAGGTTGACGACGCCGGCGCGTTCCGACACCGATTCACCGAGCGCGGCGTACTCGATGGAGGTGCCGCCACGGATGCCGCCGGTGAAGATCTCGCGAAACAGGCTGACGCTCAGCAGGCTCATGCTGCGGCCCTCCGGCGTCCGAAGCCGAAGACCATCAGCAGTGTGACGGCCATCAGGATGTTCACGCTCGCGGCCGGCAGTTTGCTGTCGAGCTGCAGGCTGTCGCCGCCGATGACGATGGCCGAGAGCAGCAGCGCCGAGAGCACGACGTACGCCGGTCGATGCCGGCCGAGCCACGAGGCGAGGAAGCCGATGTAGCCGTAGCCGGCGATGAACCCCGAGCGCAGTTTGAACTCGGAGCCGGCCAACTGGGTGAGACCACCGATGCCGGCCAGGGCCCCGCCGACGCCCATCGCCGAGACCAGCAGCACGCCGACCTTCAGCCCGGAACGGCGAGCCGCTTCGGCGTTCCCGCCGACCACACGAAGTCGGAATCCCCATGACGTCAGCGAGAAGATCAGGCCGATGACGAGCGCCGCACCGACGGCGATCAGGATGCCGGCGTGCACCCGGCCGAAGATGATCGGCAGGCGCTCACTCGACGGCAGCGCACGCGTCACCGGCTGGCCGGACCCGTCGCGGTCCTTCCACCGGTCGAAGATCAAGAAGAACATCAGGTCGAGGGCGATGTAGTTCAACAGCAGCGTCGTGACCGATTCACTGATGCCGACCAACTGTCGCAGCAGTGCCGCGAGCCCGGCCCACGCCGCGCCGGCGAGCGCCGCGCCGAGGACCATCAACACGAGCGTCAGCGGACCGGGCAGGCGATCGCCGACAGCCAGCGACACACCCATCCCGGCCACGCCGCCCATCAGCAGCTGGCCCTCGCCGCCGACGTTGATCATCCCTGCACGAGCGGGCACCGACACCGCGAGGGCGGCGAGAATGATGGGCGTCGCGCGGACCAGGATGTCGCCGATCGAGTCCCAACTTCCGAACGTCGACGACGCCATGTCCTTGTAGGCGGTCACGGGATTGACGCCCTTGAACAGGATCACGATGGCGAAGATCCCGAACGCGGCGTTCAGGGCGCAGTACATCCAGAGGATCCCGAACACTCGGTCGCTGAGTTTGCTGGACCCCTCGGCGACGGCGGTTGGACCCTGGGTCGGGCTGGCGTTGCCCAGGTCGACAGTCACGGCTGCGGTCATGCGGCACCTACCTGTTGGTGATCGTCGGCACCCAGCATCATCCGCCCGACGGTGTAGCGATCGGTGGTCAGTGGGTCGACGATGCCGACCACGTGCCCGCCGTGCATGACGGCCAGGCGGTCCGACATCTCGAACAGCTCGTCGAGGTCTTCGCTGATCAGCAGCACACCCGCACCGGATGCGCGGCGTTCGAGCAACAGCTCCTGCGTGCGCCGAGTCGTGGCGATGTCGAGCCCGCGACTCGGGTAGGCGGCGACCACGAGCTTGGCGTCGCCGGCGATGGCTCGCACGAGCATGACGCGCTGGATGTTGCCGCCCGACAGCGATGCCAGCGACCGCTCGCCGTCGGCGCCGCGCAGCTGGCTGGCCTCGTTGCGAGCGCGGTAGCGGTCGCGGACCTTGGCCCAGTCGAGTCCCAGCCCTTTGCGCACCTGGCGCAGGACGTCGAGACCGACGTGGTGATGCACGGTGAGGCCAGGCACGACGGCGTCACGCACGGGGTCCTCGGGAACACCGACGACGCCGGACGCGATGACTCCCGCAGGCGACGAACGGGTCTGCCGGTTGCCGGCGATGACCAACGTCCCCGATGTCGGCGCACGCAGTCCCATCGCGACCTCGTACAGCTCGAGTTGGCCGTTGCCGGCCACGCCTGCGACACCGACCAGTTCGCCCGCCCGGACTTCGAGGTCGACTGCCGTCAGCAACGGACCGCGGCGAGCGTCGTGCAGGCTGACCTTCGACATCGACAGCGCTGCGGTGGCATTGGACGGTGTTGCCGGCCGGTCCGAGGGCAAGGCGGGCACGCTTCGTCCGACCATGGCCTCGATCAGTTCGTTGTCGTCCATGTCACTCGGCTTGGCGGCGCCCACGATCAACTTGCCGCCGCGCAAGACGGTCAGGCGGTCGGCGATCGCACGAGATTCGGCGAGCTTGTGGGTGATGATCGCGACCGACAGGCCGTCCGCCTTCAGCGCGTTGAGCCCGATGAAGAGCTGATCGACCTCTTGCGGGGCGAGCACGCTCGTCGGCTCATCGAGGATGATCAGGCGTGAGCCGGTGAGGAGCACTTTGAGGATCTCGACCCGCTGACGCTCTCCGATCGAGAGATCGCGCACCGTGGCCCGCGGCTTGACTTCCAACCCGTACTGCTCGCCCGCCGCGGCGATCCGAGCGCACAGCTCCTTGCGGTTCAGCCGCAGGCCGTTCAGGGGTAGCGCCAACGCGACGTTCTCGACGACCGTCAGTGCCGGCACGAGACGCAGGTCCTGGAACACCATTCCGATGCCGTGCTTGCGAGCGACCGTTGGTGACGTGAGGGCGACGAGTTCACCGTCGATGGTGATCGTGCCGAAATCGGCTTGATAGAGGCCGTAGAGCACCTTCATCAACGTCGATTTGCCGGCACCGTTCTCGCCGAGGATCGCGTGGACCTCGCCCTTCTCGATGGTGAGATCGACCTTGTCGTTGGCGACCAGGGTGCCGAAGATCTTGGTGATCCCGCGGGCTTCCAGCAGCGCGGTCATCGCGGTTGACCTCCGGTGAGCATCCGCACGATCGCGCCACGCACTCGCTCTTCGACCACTGCCATCGAGTCGCCGAGGTGCTGGCTGAATGCCGCCTCCGCGCCCACGATGTCACCCGCCAACACCAACTCGACGAGGTTGAGGTGCTCGGCGATGGTGGCTTCGATACGGGGCTGGATCAGGAAGTCGTGCATCCGCACCAACCGGATCCGCTCGTTGACCTGTCGCAGGAAACCGACCGCGACATCGTTGGCAGCCGCCGTCGCGAGCGCGACGTGGAACGACTCGTCGAGCAGCACGAAGTTGGGATCAGCGACGGGCGTCGGGTCGAGCGACATCTGCTTCCACTGGTCGCGGAGCGGCTCGATGATCGCCGGGTCATGGCGCGTCCCCATCCGCCCGGGACGCTGCAGCGCCTGCAGCTCGAGTCCGGCGCGAACCTCGTACAGATGGCGCATGACGGTCACGTCCGGCACGATCGGCTGATATCCGCCGTCGGGATGTGTGGCCACCAGACCTTCGGATTGCAGCCGCTTCAGTGCCTCACGGATCGGCGTGCGAGACACGTCGATCATGCTCGCCAGACGCTCTTCGCCGAGACGGACGTTGATCGGGAACTCGCCCATCAACAGCCGCGTCTTCAGCGAGCGATAGGCGTGATCGCCGCGCGACCCGGTCGGCTCGTTGTCAACGGCCGTGGTCTCACCTGTCGTTCCGGCCCGCGACGTGCGTGCAGTTCGAGTGCGGGAAGTCGCCATGGCGCCAACGTAGGCACCGTTTGTTTCACGGGTGTGTACGGCTCTGTATACAGCGTGTTACGTGACCGTGTGTGTACAGCGCTGTATACAGCCAGTTCACAGGCCTGAATCAATGTCGCCGGTCTGGCGCGCGGTTCAGCCGACGATGGTGGAGACGTGGGCGCGCACGATGCGCCAGCCCTCGGGTTTCCGGACCCACGTCTGCGATTGGCGGCCGATCGTGGGATCGTCACCATTGCGGAACGTGATGTCGACGGCGACGACACCGGGGGCCAACGCCAGCACGGACTTGCTCAGCGTGCGGCGAGTCGGGTTGACCGGCTGTGCGGTCGCCCGCCAGGCAACGACGTCGTCGTAGCCGACTTGCATGTCGGCGACGCCGAATCGGACGACTTCGGGCGATGTCCAGAACACGGCGTTCATTGCGTCGAGGTCGTTGCGGACGAGCGCTGCCTCGTACGCATCGGACAGTGCGCTCACCGTCGACTCGTCGGCTGACAGATCTCGTTCGGCACCGGACATGAATCCACCGTAGAGGAACCGTTCGAGCGATGCCTCGGCGGTGGCGACATCGCCGGTCGCGATCACGTCGATGAGCAGCCCGCGAATCACGGCGACGCCGAGTCGGATGCCGACCGGGTCGAAGCGGATGCCGAGCTCAGCGGCCACCCGCTCACTCTCGTCGAGCCATGTCCCGGTCAGGTCGTCGGATGAGGACTCGCCTCGGTACGCGAGCGATTCGAAGAACAGCCGCACGAACGAACGAACGGCTGGTGCGGACACACTGCGCCACAGGGCGCGCACCAGATCAGTCGGGTCGGTGATGCCGGCTGCGAGATCTGCGAAGGTCGCCCGTTGGGCTGCTTCGACCGCAGCGACGACGGCATCGACCAAGCCGGCCCGTGAACCGAAGTGGTAGATCAACAATCGGTGGCTGGTGCCGATCGACGCAGCGAGGTCGCGCAAGCTGCGATCGCCGATGCCGTGCTCGGTGACGTCGGCCATGACTCGGGTGAGAAGAACGTCACGTGCGGAACCCATCGACAGCAGTTTAACCAAATGGTACATTTCTGGCATGCACCTCGAACATGAAATCATGATCGACGCTCCGGTGTCCACCGTGTGGAAGCTCACCGAGGACGTCGAGTCCTGGCCCGCCAGCACGCCAACGATGACCAGCATCAAGCGTCTCGAGACTGGCCCGCTCCACGTCGGGAGTCAGGCGCTGGTCAAGCAACCCGGACAGCGGGCGACGGTCTGGACCGTCGGTGCGATCGACCCACCGAACACGTTCTCGTGGTCGGCCAAGGTCTTCGGGATGACGATGACCGGCTCGCACCACCTCGCCGCGGTCGGCGATCGCTGCCGCAACACGCTGTCGATCGACATCGCCGGGCGCGGCTCCGGATTGTTCGGCCGCGTCATCGGCAAGAAGATCCTCGCGTCCATCACCACCGAGAACGAAGGCTTCAAGCGCGCCGCGGAGGCGGTCGACGCGGTGTGAGTTCTCGCGTCGCGCTCAGCGCGACCAGACCACCGGCGTCCACCGCAGGATGTCGGTGATCTCGCCGTCGGTGCCGACACGCGAACCGATGACCTCGAATCGCAGCAGGTTGCCGCTACCCACCGCCAGGCGCTCGCCCAGTGTGTGTCGGAACTGCAGCATGTCGCCCTCGAACGCCGGGCCGAGGTGATCGCAGCCGTCCCACGCGACCACGGTCGCGAGTCCGGGCAGCAGACGGGTGAGCGACGCCTGGGCCAGACCCTGGACGTGACCGCCGAACACCAGCCGTCGACCGCCCGGCCCGAGCGTGTGGTCGCGGTGGACCGCCGCCTGGTTGAACGTCATGCGCGCCAGCGGCGCGGCGAGGTCGATGTGATCGCGCAGCGGATCGATGCGAGTCTCGCCGTCGACCCACTCGACCGCCTGCAATCCCGAGAGATCCCACGACGGCACGTTCCCGCTGAGGTCGGCGAGCGGCGTCGGACCCGATGGGCCGGGGATGTCGCTGTCATGGCCGGGCGCTGTGCGGGCCGGGATGAGCGCGCAACGTTCGTACTCGACGACGACGCCGTCCTCGCTGCTGGATCGGATGCCGAGCCAGACCTTGCCGCGATTGGCGCCGTCCTTGCCGGTCGAGTCACGCAGCCCGAGCACGGTGGTGGTGGTGGTCAGCGTCTGCCCGATCAACACGGGGCGCAGCACGCGCACCGATCGGTAGTAGAGGTTGGCGATGGCCCGCCGGGTCGCATTGGTCGTCTGCCCGATCGAGTACTGCATCACGATGGCGGGGTTGGCCAGCGCCCCAATTCCGCCCGCGCCGCGGAACGCAGCGTTGTCCGCGGCGAAGCGATGCTGGTCGCCCGTGATCGCGCGGTAGATCGCGTTGTCGGCTTCGGTCAACGTGACGGCCGGCAGCGGCGGGATCGTCCCACCGATCTCGAAATCCTCGAACAGCGGCCCGACTTCATGCAGTTGATTCACGGGTCCCATCCTTGCGCGTCGGACCGAATCGCGACACCTTCAGAACAAGCGGTTGCGACCGACGATCTGCTTGGCGATCACGCCCTTGAGGATCTCGTTGGTGCCCTCGCCGACGATCATCAACGGTGCGTCTCGGTAGTACCGCTCGACATCGAACTCCTGCGAATAGCCGTAGCCACCGTGGATGCGTACGGCGTCGAGGGTGACCTTGGCCGCCATCTCCGAGCAGAACAACTTGGCCATGCCGGCTTCCATGTCTGCCCGGCGACCCGAATCGATGCAATCAGCGGCGTGCATGTTGAGCTGTCGCGCGGCAGTGATGTTGGTCGCCATGTCGGCCAGCATGTTGCCCACCGACTGGTGTTGCCAGATCGGCTTGCCGAACGACTCTCGCTCTTGCGCGTACCTCAGTGCGTCGTCGAACGCGGCTCGGGCGACGCCGATCGCCCGAGCCGCGACCTGGATCCGGCCGACTTCGAGCCCCGCCATCATCTGCGCGAAGCCAGCGCCTTCGACCTCGCCCAGCAGCGCGTCGGCGGGCACATGGCAGTCGTCGAAGTGCAGCTCGCAGCTCTCGACCCCCTTGTAACCGAGCTTGGGCAAGTCGCGTGACACGGTGAATCCCGGAACCTTCTCGACCAACAGGATGCTGATCCCGCGATGCGGTGGGTTCGCCGTCGGGTCGGTCTTGCACAGCAGCGCGACGAGGCCGGATCGGCGGGCATTGGTGATCCAGGTCTTCGAGCCGTTGATGACATAGCCGTCCGCTGTCGGAGCCGCGACGGTCCGCATGGCCTGCAGATCGCTGCCACCATCCGGCTCGGTCAACGCCATCGTCGCCCGCAGCTCGCCCGTCGCCATGCGCGGCAGGTACTTGGTCCGTTGGGACTCGGTGCCGTAGCGGAGGATCAACTTCGACACGACCGAGTGACCACCGAATGCTCCGGCGAGGCTCATCCATCCCCGAGCCAGCTCTTCGGCGACGAGGGCGTAGCAACGGGTGGACACAGCGAACTCGCCGTACGGAGCGGGGATGCCGAGGCCGTACACGCCCATGTCCTTCATCTGCTCGATCAACGCTTCGGGGTAGATGTCGGCGTGCTCGAGATCGCGAGCGACGGGACGAACCTGCTCGTCGACGAATCTGGCGACGAGGTCGACGATCATCTCCTCTTCGGTGCTGAGCACGGTCATCAGGACTGGAAGATCGAGCCGGGGGAGTAGCCGTCGACGATCACGCGGCGATGCGAGAACTTCCACGCGCCGTCGACGACGACGTAGCGGTCGATGTATCGGCCCCAGTGATCCAGCCCGATGCTGCTGATCACGGTGAAGTACATCCGCCCGGTTGCTGATGCGTCATCGTGCAGATCGATCTGGTGGGTCGCCGTCGAATGCCTGACGTACGACGGTGCCGCCCCGCCGCGGATCGTGTCCTTGGCCCCGGTGAAGATCGTGACGATCTGGTCGAGGCCGACGTACGAGCGATCGCTGAGTTCCATCACGGCGTCGGCGGCGAAGAGTTCGATCACCTGAGCGAACCGCCCCGCGTCGCCATTGGCGTTGTAGCGCGCGACCAGATCGCGGATGCTCTCCCTGGCGACGACTTCCCACAGTTCCACCTGCGCGACGCTACTGCGTGACCCTGGGTCGGGTCAGATGCGGGTGTCGGTGGCTCGGCTCGGGACGAGCGCGCGATACGAAATCGCGCTCGAGGTCCAGCCGTCGAGGTCGACGATGACGTCGAATTGAGTGCTGGCCCCGATGCAGATCGCCCCGCCGGCGGAGATCCGGGCGAGCGCGGCGACGGCGACCGTCTCGCCGCGGCGGAAGCTGATGTTGGAGGCCAGCGGACGGGCTTCGTCGCAGGGCCATACAATCGCAAATCCCGACTGGTCGGGGTTGGTGATGGTCACGTTGACCATCGCTCCTGTGGCGCCCGCTGGCACACCGGTATTGCTGATGCTGCTGATGGGCACGATCAACGTGCCAAGGGAGTTCAGGTTGCCGACGGTGTCGACCTCACCGAGGCGAGTGTCGGCCAAACGCACCGGAAGGACGGCGTGGTAGTCGGCGCTCGATTCGAACCATCCTTGGACATCGATGACGATGTCGGTGGCGACGTTCGACGACACACAGACATCACCGCCGCCGCCGATCGCAGTGAGCACTGCGTTGGCCACGGTCGCTCCCGGTGAGACGTTGAGGTTCGACGCGGTTGGTCGCGGTGTGTCGCATGGCCACACGGTCACGAATCCGTCGGCGGTCGCGTTTGTCGCCGTGACGTTGAGCATCACGGCCGCCGCGCCGACGCCGGCACCGTTGGATCCGATGACGGGAATCCGAAGCCCACTCCCGGAGTTGACGGCGCCTGTCGTCGCACCGCGCCCGAACCGGGTATCGACGAGCCGCGCTGGTGTGAGCGCGTGATACGTGGACGTGGGCCCGAACGAACCCTGGGTATCGACGATCATGTTGACCGCGACGTTCGACGCGATGCAGATGTCGCCGTTGGCGCCGACCTTGGTGAGCACTGCATTGGCTCGGGTTTGGCCGGCGATGAAGTTCAGATTCGACGCCAGCGGTTGCAGTTCCCCGCATGGCCACACGGTGGCGAATCCGTCAGCCACGGGATCGGTGATCGTCACGCTCAACATCACTGACGAAGCGTCGGCGCCGATGCCAGATGTGCCGACAGTCGATGGTCCGGCGACGTGCACCGCCATCACCTCGCCAGGCCGAACCCTGGCCGTCGAGGGACGCGCGGTGAACGGCCTCCACTCCAACGTCTCGGCACGCGGCTGGCCGGGTTGGTAGATGGTGTTGGTGGCCACCAGTGTCGAACCGTCGGTAGACAACTGCGCGCTGGTGTCGGTGTGCTCACCGGGAGTCGGTGTCGGATCTCGAAAGGCGAGTCCGAACGCTGAGGTGGCGGTCGCGACGTCGTAGATGTCCCACTCCGTGAACCCGCTCGATGCGATGACGAAGATCACGGTCTGTGCGTCTGGGGAGATGAAAGGAAATCCGCTGGGCGCATCGGTCAGTGTGATCGGCGCGCGGCCAGGTCGGTTGATGGTGGTCGACAGGGTGGGCACGTCGAACACGATGACCTCGCCACCGATGCCGATGCCCATACCCACTCTGCGACCTGCGCCGGACAAAGTCGTCGCGACGCCGTGGAGGCGATCCCATCGGACCCTGCCGGGGCAGTCGATGAAGGGCGGATCCGACTGAAGCGTGCGCACCGAGCAATTGGTGTCGAGCAGAACCCAACGACCGCCCGATGAGATGGACTCGACGACACCGGTGACGGGCAGCAGCGACGCCGTTGCCGTACCCGCGGCACGGTTCACGTCGATGACCCAGGTCCGTTGGCCCAACGGCTGACGGGCCGCGATCGTCGCGCCGTCGGCGCTGAGCACGATGCTGGAGAAGTCGTGTGGCACCGACTTCGGGAGTGGCACGTAGCGCGAGGAGTCGAGATCCATCCATTGGAAATCGGTGGTCACGATCGCTGACGAGTCAGCGCTGACCGCGACCAGATCGGGCAGGGCCGTCGATACCCCCGTGAGATGATCGATGCGCTGACCACCCACCACGGGCGTTCCGGTTCGGGGGTCGCTTGGACCGACGATGACCTCGCGACCATTGGTGCCGGCGGAGAGAACGAACCCGTCGTTCGGCGACGGCAACGGCATGGTGGGCGACGAGGCGGAGGCGGGCGATGTCGCGCTGATCACCGCAACGGTCACCAGCGCGCAACCGATGATCGCCGAGGCCCGATGGCGAACGGTGCGCTGCACAAACATGATCGTACGTCTCAGCTCGCGAGGCCGTCGTCTCCGAGGCCGTCGTCTGCGGAGTCGGTCTCGTGGCGAGGTGCGATCTCGGTGCCGTCGGCGCGGAAGAAGTGGAGGCCGGTGCGGTCGCGTACGACGGTGATGCCGAGTGCCTCTTTGATGAGGTTGTGGAATCCGCAGGCGACTTCGGCGTTGTCTTGATCGGTACGGCCGTAACCGGGGCCGGGTCCGCCGGCCCACCGTGTTCGATGGTCGATGTGGAGGTGCCCGGTCCTGATGCCATCGCCGAGCCAACTACATCGTCGCCCGGCGAGCATCGCGGCTTCACGCGCTGCACCGGTGAACAGGCGTTGTTTGCGGCCGAGGTTGATGATCCGTCCGTACGGGTTGTTGACGACCTTGCGGACCTGGCCGATGAGGGCGGCGGTGAACAGGTCCTGGCGTGACACCGGCGCCCCGGATGCGGTCTCGCTCCAGGCCAATCGACTCGACGCGACGGTCCACGTCTCGTCACCGGCGACGTGGCGGATCGCGTCCTCCAACGCCTGTTGGGTGCAGAAGATGTTGACCAATGGCTCCGGCGCGCGAGCGGGCCGGCCACCACAGGAACACACCGACGCAGCGCTCGAACCTGACCCAGAGGTCGACGTGGGTGCCGCCGCCTGCGCCTGCGCCGCTTGTCCGTCGCTGGCGCCGTGGTCGCCATGTTCATCGTCCGCTGTGTCGTTCTCGCGTGCGCCCTCGTCGCCCTCGTCGTCGAACGATGCATCGCAAGCAGCCTCATCGGCGTCGTCGGTGCCGTCGTCGGACTCGGCATCGATGCCGATGTCGATGTCGTCAACGTCGTCGTCGATTGGTTCATCGTTGTGGCGTGGTTTGGGTGACACGCCACCGACCGCGCCGGCGAGGAGAACGATCGCCAACAACGCGTCAGCTCGACGTTGGCCGGTGCTGCGGGCCAGTGCGTGACGGTCGGCATCAGCGCCGTGCTCGGCGCGCCGCGCAGCGACGTCGGCGTCGAGTTCGATGTCGGTGAACGCGTTCAACACCTCTTCCAACACGTCACCCGACATTGCGTCACCCTTGTACGCGAGCTCGAACAGTTCACCAGCGCGACGGACCGACACCGACCTGGCCGCACGCGCCGCGGCGGTGCTGTGATCCACGCCGTCAGGATCAGCGACCTGTTCCCAGCGTTGACAGAACAACGTGAAATCGGGCAACACCAACGTGCCCGCGAATTCGACCAACTTCGATTCCCACTCCAACATCGCCTGCCGGCACCGCGGGTTCGCGAACAACTTCAACAACAACCCGACCTGATCATCGCCCAACTCGCCGGCCTCGACCGCTGCTGCCAACGATGGCAACGCCGCCATCATCCGCGCCGTGCGCACCAGGCGCGACGACCGCCCATACGAGCCGTTCGTGACCGCCTGCAACCACGCCGTCACGTTGCGGTGACCGTCATCAGGGAACGTACCCGCCGCTTCGACGACCGAGATCATCACCGACCGCTGGGCCTGCAGCCGACGCAACTCACGCTCGACGCGCATCACCGCCGCGTCGCGATCCGCTGCATCCAGCCGACCGAAATCGTCCCGTGAAAACTCCGCCGAGCCCATACGACAACCCTACAAAAGGGGTCTCACACAGTTCCCCGGACCAACCCGAACAGCACCGACCGCTCACGTGCGTGACCGCGTATGCCTCGTACCTCGATGAAGTTCGGATGGCGGTTCGCTTCGCGGCAACGCAGGACTGGCAACCTTCTCGATGGATCGAGTCCCCGATGGATACCAGCGATCAGCAGAACATCACCGTGCGCTGCGCGGTGGTGCGGAACACGTACGTCAGTCCTCCTACAGCACGCCGGTGTATCCGAACGCACTCGACCGCTATCCGATCGGGCCCTTTCCGTGCTTCGGCTGATCACGCTTGCGGCGAGCACGACGACGGGGCATGGTGAGCAGGTGAACGATGACGATCATGCAATCGTTCCGCGGCTCGAGTACTCGCAGCGCGAAACGGCCACCGACTTCAATCGAATCTTCTTCATCGGAGCTACGGCATTTGTCGTGCTCTGGTCGACGGTTGTCATCTGGGCCGGGAAGTGGTTTCTTGCGCCGATAGCGGCGGTCATGGCATCGGTCCTCGGCTTTTGGTTGGGACGGAACGAGAGGCTGGCCATCACTGTTGAAGGTCAGCAACTCGTTGTGACGAACTTGCTGCGCATCCATCGGATCGATCGGGACGACATCTTGGGATTCGTCATCGAGCCGGGCTTGCTGGGATCGAAACCAACCCTCGACGTCAAGCTGAAGGACTTCACATCAATCAGTTGCGATGTCATGGCACCACACCGCGGGGCATCGACGCGTGCCGACCTCCACGTCTGTCAGGCAGAGCTCACCACGTGGCTTGACCGCCAACCACATCCCGAATAGTTCGGCACGTCGCTGCACCGGCGATGAGTTCGTCATCACGGTGGCGTCTCTTCCGAAGGCGCATCGACAGCCAGGCAAAGGAGTACTGATCATGGGCAAGCTCATCGTGACCGAGTTCGTCACACTCGACGGAGTGGCACAGGGGCCGGGAGGGCCCGACGAGGACCTCGAGGGAGGCTTCGTTCACGGGGGGTGGCAGGCGCCGTTCGACGACGAGGGCGCAGGCGAGGTCGTGTACGAGCAGGCGAGGAGCATGGGCGCCCTGCTCCTGGGACGAAAGACCTACGACATCTTCGCCGGCTACTGGCCGCGCGCCTCGGAGGAGATCCCCTTCACCGGGCTGCTCAACGGCATCCCGAAATACGTTGCCAGCCGCACGCTCGCGGGCCTGCTCGCCTGGCCCGGGTCGACGCTTGTCACGGGCGAGTTCGTCGAGAGCATCGCTGCGCTCAAGGACCGTCACGACGAAGTTCAGGTCATCGGCAGCCTCGACCTCGTGCAGTCGTTGATGCGGTTCGGACTCGTCGACCGCGTGAACCTGTGGATGTACCCCGTGTTGCTCGGCAGTGGCAAGCGAGTGTTCGCCGATGGGACCGTTCCGACGGCGTTGCGGCTCATCGAGTCGGTGACCTACCCGAGCGGCATGTTGCACCTGACCTACGACCTCGCCGGAGAGCCCTTGTACGGCAACATGATCGTTTGAGCGGTCTCGCCCGGCCGCCAGGAGCAGTAGGTTCTGGCGTCATGGGGGCATTGGACGGAATCAAGGTGTTGGAGGCCGGACTGCTGGTGCAGGGTCCACAGGCGGCCGCGTTGCTCGGCGACTGGGGCGCCGACGTGGTGAAGATCGAGCTACCGATTTTCGGTGACCAGAGTCGTTGGCTGCCGATCGCACCCGGTGACGGCCGCGCGCCGTATTTCATCGGGTGCAACCGCGGCAAGCGCAGTGTCACGGTCGATCTGCGTTCGCCTGCCGGCCGAGAGGCATTTCTCACGCTGGCCGAGCAGGCCGACGTGTTCATCTCGAACTTCAAGTCGGGGACGTTGGACGAATGGGGCCTGTCGTACGAGGCGGTGTCGGCGCGCAACCCGCGGCTCATCTACGCCGCGGGCACCAGCTTCGGCACCGAGGGTTCGGGCGCCGGTCGCGAGGGCGCGGACCTCAGCGCTCAGGCCGCCGGCGGGTTGATCAGTACGACCGGCGCCGACGGCGAACCCGTGACGCCGGTCGCGGTCACCATCTGCGATCACATCGCAAGTCTGAACATCGCCGCGGGCGTCAGCGCCGCGCTGTACGCCCGCGAGCGCACTGGACGCGGCCAGCGGATCGACGTGTCGCTGCTGGGTGGTCAGGTCTGGGCACAGGCAGCCGAGCTCACCGCCGCCGCGCTGTCCGGTGTGTCGGCGGGGCGTTCCAACCGGGGCCACCCGCTGATCCCCGGCATCTACGGCGTGTTCCCGACCAGCGACGGGTGGCTCGCGCTGGTCGGCGTTGCCGGCGGAGACCGGCTGCGCTTCTTCGAGCTCGTCGGTCGCCCGGAACTGATCGAACAGTTCCCGGGGCCGCTCTACTTCGGTGATACCAAGCGCGATCTGTTCGCCGCGATCGAGGTGACGACGCGCACTCGCAGCACCGAGGCTTGGTGCGCGTTGTTCGCGGAGCACAAGATCCGCCACGCCGCGGTGCGGACGCACGCCGACGTCGTCGCCGACCCCGACGTGTGGGCCAACGGATACATGACGCGTGGCGCTGACGGCCAACCGCTGGTCGCCTCCGCCGTCAAGTTCAGCGACACCCCGGCACGTACCGGCGAGATCGCTCCGGAGCTCGGCCAGCACACCGAGGAAGTCCTGCTCGAAGCGGGCTTCACGTGGGACGACATCACGGTGTTGCGCGACGCAGGTGCGATCTGACCTGATGGATCGGTCGAGTCCGCAGTCCACGTTCGTCGCCGCACAAGAGGCGATGCAGCGCGGTGATTGGGAGGGCTTCTTCGCCTGCCTGGCGGCGAAGGATCTCAAGCGAATCGCTGCGATCGGCATGTTGTGCGTGGACGGCGACGGTGCCGCGGCGTTCGTCCAGTTGGCGATCGCCCATGGCGTTCCTGCGGACGATGTCGATCGGATCCGACGAGCGGGCGAGGACATCACGACGTCGGCGGCGACAATCGTGGCGGCTGATCCGCTGCCGTCCCCGGCCACGCTCGAGCTGTCGTTGCGGCACCGCGATCTGGTCAAGGCACGAGACGCGGCCATCGACGCCTGCGTCAAGCGCGTCGACGACCTCGCGGCATTCGCTGCCGCGGTCGAGCGCCACCGCAGGACGATCAGCGGCGGCGGCACGATCAGTTCGACGATGTTCATCGACGAGATCCTGGCCGATGTCGTGATCACCGATTCGAAGGCAGTCGGGATTCGTCGGCGCCGTGGCGGCGGTGACGAGCGAATCGGTTTCGTGCGTCAGCGCAGTGGATGGTCCATCGCGTTGTTCGGGCGTCGGCCAGTTCCAACGGTCGGTGCACGGTCCCGGTTTGACTGATCCGTGAGGGTCAGGATGGCCGGTGCTGTTGACCACCACCGACCGTTGGAGATACCAGGATGCCAGGCTTGCCGTTGTCGTTGTGCGAGCGCGAG
>JBBRPP010000001.1:0-372227 GCA_038227995.1 Acidimicrobiales bacterium | reverse complement strand
GACTTGTCGCAGGTCACCCAGGCGACCTGCGATGCCGTCGCCGCACAGCTCAACAACCGGCCACGCAAAGCCCTCGGCTACCTCACCCCACTACAGTCCTGGGAACAACTACGTGCACTGACCGCTTGAGCCCAAGACGACCCTTGCTGACAGCGTGCGGCCACATGACAGCTTTGGCGTCCGTGGTGACAGGAACGTCCGTCGCGATCGGGTTCATGGGGGCTTGAGGCGGTGGCAGTATGTGCGCCATGGCAGCGCTCAGAACCGTTGGTGTCCCGAAAGAAGTGAAGACTGCGGAGTACCGGGTCGCGATGACGCCAGACGGCGTGCGCGAGTTGGAGCGGCACGGGATCGAGGTGTTCGTCGAGACCCACGCCGGTGAGGGGGCGAGCATCTCCGACGCCGACTACACCGCCGCCGGGGCAACGATCGTGCCCACCGCGGCCGACGCATGGTCACAACAGATGGTCGTCAAAGTCAAAGAACCCAAAGCCGAAGAATTCCAGTACCTCCGCGCCGACCTGACGCTGTTCACGTACCTGCACCTCGCCGCCTACCCCGAAGTCGCCAAGGCACTCCTCGCAGCCGGCACCACCGGAATCGCCTACGAAACCGTCCAGACCGACAACGGGGCGCTCCCCCTCCTCGCACCAATGAGCGAAGTCGCCGGCCGCCTCGCACCACAACTCGGCGCCCACTACCTCGAACGACACAACGGCGGCCGCGGCGTCCTGATGGGCGGCGCCCCCGGCGTCCGCCCCGCCAAAGTCGTCGTCCTCGGCGCCGGCAACGTCGGCTGGAACTCGGCCTGGATCGCAGCCGGAATGGAAGCCGAAGTCGTCCTCTTCGACAAGAACCTCGACCGCCTCCGCTGGGTCGACCAAATCCAAAAAGGCCGCATCGTCACCCTCGCCTCCAACCGCGGCGCGATCGAACGCCACATCGCCGACGCCGACCTCGTCATCGGCGCGGTCCTGGTCGCCGGCGGACGCGCTCCCGTCGTTGTCAGCGACGACATGGTCCGCACGATGAAGGCCGGCGCCGTCATCGTCGACGTCGCCATCGATCAGGGCGGGTGCATCGAGACCATCCACGAAACCACTCACAACGACCCCGTGTACGACTTGCACGGCGTCATCCACTACGGCGTCGGCAACATGCCGGGAGCCGTCCCCCACACCAGCACCTACGCCCTCACCAACGCCACACTCCCCTACCAACTCGAAGTCGCGCTCCACGGACCTGCCGAAGCCATCCGCCGCGACCCAGCACTGATCCACGGCATCAACACCGTCGCGGGACACATCACCAACCGACCCGTCGCCGAAGCCCTCTCACTGCCCTTCGCCGATCCGATCACGTTGCTGGCCGGCTGACGCAGCGACCCGCTGGACCATCAGCGCGGATTGCGCCACATCAACCACTGTTGCGGGCCGGCCTTGTGGGTGATGACCTTCGTCGTCTCGAAGCCGAAGCGTCCGTAGAACGCGACGTTCGATTCCTTCGACGACTCGAGATACGCGCCGAGCCCTTCGGTGTCGCAGCGGTCGATCATCGGCTGCATCAGCGTGCTGCCGAAACCTTTGCCCTGATGGGCCGGATCAGTGCCGATGAACTCGAGGTAGTAGTGCGGCTCGGTCGGGTGGTTCTTCTCGAGCAGGCCGAGGATGCCGAGGTTGGCGATGAGTCGTGTGCCGAACACGCGCATCAGCGCCGGCGCGTTCTTGATGATCTGCGATGTCTTCAGCTTCCACTCGCCGGGTGGGGCCCAGATCGCCGCCGCTTCGTTGCCGGCCGTGCGGAAGACGAGATCGTGATGGATCTGCACACCACCCATGACGGAGAAGAATCGTGTCGCCCGATCCTCGGGTACGGAGCCACCGAACAGCAGGGCGAAGATCGGGTCGTCGTGAAAGGCGCGGGCCAACGCCGTCGACACCTGCGGGAGCTCGGCTGCAGTCGCCTTGATCATCTGTCGGCCAGGCGTCGCTTCGTCCATGACGCGCACGATAGCCGCAGTAGCGTCAGGCCATGCCGACCTCCGTGTTCGACCTCGAATTACCAAACCTGGACCTCCTCGACGTGCCGTTCGAGAACGCGCAGGAAGTCATGCGCGACCTCGCTTCACAGAGCTGGATCGTTCGCAATCCGTTCGGATTCACCGTGTTGGCCTACGACGACGTCGCCAATGTGCTGCGCGACAAGCGGTGGCACAACGCCGCGTCGATCATCCCGCAGATGATGGGCATCACCGATCCCGAGTTCCTCGAACGGCAAGGCGTCAGCATCCTTGGCGCAGAGGGCGACGTGCACACTCGCCTGCGCCGCCTCGTCGCGCCGGCGTTCTCACCCCGTGCCGCCGATCGGTTGCGACCCTTCATGCGCGATGTCGTCAACGGACTCGTCGACAAGGTCGCCGCGACAGGCCGAGCGGATGTCGTGGCCGACATCTGCGAGCCATACCCGATCCCGATCATCTGCGAGTTGCTCGGCGCACCGAAGGAGGACTGGCAACTGTTCAGCCGCGTCGCCGAGGCCGTCCTGTTGATCTTCAGCGGGAACCCGAACGAGCACCTTCCTGCGATCAAGCAGGCGCAGGATGACCTCGACGACTACGCCCGAAATCTGATCGCGGAGCGTCGCAGCAAGCCGGCGGACGACTTGATCACCGCGCTCATCGCCGCTGAAGAAGCCGGCGACCGACTCAGCAACGACGAACTGGTGACCATGGTCGGGGCCGTCATCGTGGGCGGCACGGATACCACCCGTAACCAACTCGGGTGCGCGGTCGCGTTGTTCTCCCAGCACCCTGAGCAGTGGAAGTTGTTGGCAGATCGGCCCGAGCTGGCTCCACGAGCGGTCGACGAAGCGATGCGCTACTTCGGTGCGGTTCGCAGTACCGGTCGGTTTGCATCAGAGGACATCGAGTACCGCGACATCCTGTTCCCGGCGGGAACGATGCTGATGCCATCGATGTCCGTGGCCAACCGCGATCACAACGTGTTCACCGATCCGGGCACGTTCGACATCACCAAAGAGCCATCGGGGCAGCCACACCTCACGCTCGGCAGCGGCATCCACTACTGCCTCGGGGCATCGCTGGCCAAGGCCGAACTCCAAGAGGCGCTGCCGATCCTGGCCAGGCGCTTGCCCGACCTGGCCGTGGCCGGCGACACCACATGGAAGCCCAGCGATGTGGGCATCTTCGGCCCGGACCGGCTCCCCGTGACGTTCACTCCCGAGCGGTGATCATGCCCTGGCGGGCGACCGGCGGAGCGCCACCGCTCCCCCGGCAACCGGAAGCCACAGATTGCACAGTCGGAACATGGCAACCGCAGCGACGGCAGCGGGCGAACTGACGCCGTAGCCAGCAAGCGTTGCGGCCATCGAGACCTCGGTGAAGCCGAGCCCGCCGGGCAGGAAGCCGATCGTTGCGAACATCGTCGCAAGCGCATACGTGACGATCGCCAAACCGAGCCCGGAGGGCAGTTGGAGCGAGCGCAGAACGAACCACAGCAGCGCAACCTGCGTGAGGTGGAACCCCACCGACCACACGAACAAGGGCGCCAAACGACGTGGTGACCGCCGCGCGAACAGAACCGCCTCGTACAGTTCGTCCGCACGACGGTGATCGCGACTCGCCACGTCTGTGGGAGCCGACGATCGCCGCAACAGACGCTGCCGAAGTCGTCCGGGCAGCTCGTACAGGCGTCGAGCCGATGCACGAGACCGGCCGGCCGCCAGAACCGCGAGGACGAAGATGGACGTGATGATTCCGAACAAGCCGGCGCCCACGATGTCGGCGCGGGTCAGCGTTCCCTCGTGAGCTGCGACCGAGATCGCGACGGCGATCAGCCCCGTCAGGCCGAGTTGCACCGACAGCATCGACAGCACATAGCCGGCCGTTGTCGCCTGGCTCGGCGTGTCACGACGGCGAGCGTCGGCGACGAACCCCGACAGACCCGCCATGCCACCCGATTTCGTCACCAAGTTGAGGAAGTTTCCCGCTGCGGACAGCCGCCACGTGTGGATGAACGGGCGCGACACACCCACGACGGCTTGACCAGCCGCGTGAACTGATGCGAGGCACAGCGAGACCGCCACGGTGGCGGCCAGCGCACCGGCCATCCACCATCGCCTCGCGTCGCGGATCGCGTGCCACGACCGCGGGATCTCCGCCCGATTGACGACGAGGAACAGCGTGAACGAGACCACCACGATCGTCCGCAGAGCGATCCTGCGGCGGCGATGACTCGACACCCCTGACCTGCGCCGCGAAACGCCGTCAGGGGGTGGGTGCTGGGGCGAGTCCAAGAGCGATCAACACCTGGAGGTTCTCGGCGTCGTTGGCGGGTGGGTGCGGATCGATCGCGTCCTGCTGGATCAGGAATTGCAACCACTGCACGGTCACGTTCGGGCTGAGCTTCGACGGAACCACGTGCGGGTCCACGGTCGCCTGCAACGGTGACGCAGCGATCCACTCGTAGAGCGATTTCTCGTGCTGCGAATCGATCGCCCATTGCGCGGCCGATGTACGGAGCGCGCCCACGTTGACAGCAATCCCCACGGCGAGCACGGCTCGTCCGGCCCATCGAGCCTCGGTCGCGATTGCGATCAGGCGATCGACCGCGATCGCGAGCGGTGCGGCGAGCACGATGGCACCGATGTGGAGATATCTCGACGATGCAGCGGTGGGCACGCCGAAGCCAAGCCGTTCGAAACCGATCGCGGCGAACATCAACACGACGGTCGACCACAACGCCAACATCGTGGTGCGCCGTGTCCAGTCGTGACCCCGCCACATCGAGATGGCGAGAGTGGCGACCAAGGCGACACCGGCCAGCGATGCGAACGACACCATCGATTCGAACGTGGCCGTGACGCCTCGCACGACATACGCGGGCAATTGCGATCGGTCGCCGGGCAGCCGGGCCTCGACGGAGTCGGTCTCCCACGTGATGTACCACCACGCGTACAGCAACAGTTGCGGAGCGCCGACGATCAACGCTGCGCGCCAGCGGCGACGAAGGGCGAGCATTGCGAGCACGCCAACGAGAAAGATCGGCCCGAAGCCCGACGACATCAAGCCGACGATGCCGATGGCCAGTGCCGAGTAGTCACGGCGATCCACGGGGCCGTCGTGATCGACGAGCACGATCTGCGCCAGGAACGCGACGAGTGACAGGTTGTAGCTGATCTGGATCGCGAAGACGATGTTGTCCCAACCCGATCCGAACACGAGCAGCATCGAGCAGATCATCGTCGTGGTCCACGCGGTGGCGCCGACCCTGCGGCAGATCACCCGAGTGAGCAGCACCGCACCGACGTGAGCGGCCATCGTCGGCAGCAGGAACGGCCAGTAGGACCCGAGGCCGAAGACCACGCGCGTGAAGTGGAAGATCAGAACCGGGATCGTCAGCCAATGACCGTCCTGGGCGTCGAACAGCCAATGTTGCCAGCCGGAATTGGTGCGCGTCGCCTCACGGCTGATCACATACGCCCAGTCGTCACGGGTGAACCACTGGTGCCGACCGACGACGTAGAACACGCCGACGCTGAGAACGAGCGCAGCTCGGAACGCCCACGTCGCACCGTCATCGCTGCTCGCCCAGCGCACGGTCCTGCGGCACCTCTCCTCGAACTCCGTCATCGGCGAACGACCATACGCCACCACAGCCGCAGCAGTTGCAGACCGCTGCGGGTGATGGCGGGCAAGCGGAAGAACTGCGACTTGCCCGATGGTCGGAAGTAGTGATGAACCGGGGCTTCGACGAACCGTGCGCCGAGTTCGGTGAAGTTGCGCATCATCTCGACACAGATCACGCCGCTGGACGACGTGAGCGGGCGATCGAGGATCAGCTGGCGCCGGAACAATCGGAAGTCGCAGTCGGTGTCACGAGCCGGGAGTCGGAACAGCAACTTGACGACGTGGTGGTACGTACGACCGATCACCTTGCGATACAACGCGTCGCCTCGGCCGATCTTGAACCCCTGAACGATGTCGACGTCGTCAGTGGCGAGCGGCACGAGGACCGAAGCTTCCTTGGCGTCGTATTGAGCGTCACCGTCGGTGTAGAAGATCCAGTCGTACTGGGCTGCAGCGAATCCGCTGATCAATGCGCCGCCGTAGCCCCGGTTGTGTTCGTGGTGGATCACGCGCAACCACGGCCTCGAGGTCGCCGCCGAATCGAGCACCTCGCGCGAACCGTCGCTGGATCCGTCGTTCACGACGATGACCTCCAGCTGGTCGACGAGTGGCAGCAGTGCGGCATGCACGTCGTCGATCAGCCCGCCGATCGTGTTGGCATCGTTGTAGCACGGGAACATCGCAGAAACGCCGGACAGCTTCATGCTTCTCCTGCTGTCACGGCCGCGAGTGCATCGGCGACGAGCGCCACTTCGTCGTCGGTCATCTCGGCGAAGCACGGCAGACTCACGCATTCCGCGGCCCACGCCTCGGCCTCCGGACACCGTTGACGACCGAATTGGGCGAATGCGGGCTGCTGCGTGATGGCGAGCGGGTAGTGAACGCCTGTCGCGATGCCGGCCGCAGCAAGCGACTCCCGGAACCGAGCACGATCCGAGGTTCGGACGACGCACAGGTGATACGCGTGTGAGGGTGACGTCGACTGCCAGCGCAGGCGCGGCGCTGCTTCGCGGTAGGCCGTCGCGATCGCGTGGCGACGCGCTGTGTCGGCCGTCAACGTCTCGAGCCCGATCCGCAACCACGCCGCTTCGATCTCCGACATCCGGAAGTTCTGCGAGATCGACGTGTGGACGTACAACTCGGTCATGCCATGCACGCGGAGTCGGCGGACGAGCGCTGTCTGGTCGGGATCGCGCATGACGACCGCGCCGCCGTCGCCGATGCCTCCCAGGTTCTTCGTCGGGTAGAAGCTGTAGGCCACTGCCGTCGAGCCGGCCCCATCACCGACCGCTCCGTGAGCCTGGGCGGCGTCTTCGACGATCGCCAGATCCGTGGTCGGCAGGGTGCCTCGCAAACCGTACAGATGCACCACGACAACCGCCTTGGTGCGCTCGGTCCGCGCCGATTCGACGAGCGCCGGATCGAGGTTCGCGGTGTCCGCTTCGACGTCGACGAGAACCGGCACGGCGCCGACCGCGCACACCGCACTGGCTGTTGGCACCGCGGTGAAGGCCGGCACGATGACCTCGTCGCCCGGTCCGACCCCGATGGACGTCAATGCGAGCTGGAGCGCTGCTGCGCCGGACGACACGGCGACGGCGTCGGTCGATCCGACCCACGCGGCGAACTCGCGCTCGAAGGCTGCCGTTTCGTGGCCGAGGAGGATCGAGCCGCTCGCGACGATCCGTTCGCACTCCGATCCGAATCGTGCTGCCCACCTCGCACCGCGACGACTCAGGTCGACGACAGGTACCACGGACGCTCACGATAGAAGGCCACGGTGTCGGCAACGCCGTCGTGGAGTGTGGTCGCGGGGGCCCAGCCGAGTTCGGTTCTGATCCGCGAACTGTCGGTCGTGAACGACCCGATGTCGATGCGTTGATGGTCACCCGGCCACGGCACGAGCCGGGTCGGGGCCGGACTCGACGTCGCCGCGACGATCGCATCGGCGATGTCCGCCAACGTCTGGTCGCAGCTGTGGCCGACGTTGTACACCCGACCGACGGCGACGTCTTTCGTCGCGAACAGCATGCTGGAGACCACATCGTCGACGTGGAGGCAGTCGCGGCGCTGTCGGCCGTCTCCGAAGATCTCGATCGTCTCCCCCAGCAACGCCTTGCGGAAGAACACGGGCAGGAACCCGAGCTCGTCGCTGGTCAACCGCTGCCGAGGGCCGTAGACATTGCTGAGCCGCAGTGACGTCGCCCGAAATCCGTAGGCCTGCGCATAGACCATGTGGAGGTGCTCACCGGCCAACTTGGCCACCCCATTGACATCGACCGGGTTGGCCGCCGTGAGCTCGTCGACCGGCAACTTCGTGACCCGGCCGTAGACCTGACGGGTCGACGTGTGCACGATCCGGACGTTGGGGTTCACCTGGCGAATGGTTTCGAGCAGTACGGCGTGATCGAGAGCGTTGACGCGGAGGTCGTGGAGGGGGTCCACCATCGACGCCTGGTGGCTCACCTGGCCGGCGAGGTTGAAGATGATGTCGGCATCGGCGACGAATTCGGCGACGCGCTGATCGGCGATGGTCGCCACCAACGTGTCGACGGGAAGCGGCGTCGGAGCAGCTGCTGGCCCGTCATCGAGGTTGCGAGGGTTGCCACCGTGCGTCGGGTCGAGCGCGTCGACGACGCGAACGATGGCGCCCTGACCGATCAGCGCGTGCACCAGATTCGAGCCGATGAATCCGAGGCCGCCCGTGACGACACACGTCGTGCCACCCAAATGCGGAAGTGTCGCCCGCGCAGCCGTCTCGTTCACGGCGGAGAAGATACAGCAGATGAGCAACGACGGTTGTGCAGCTGCTTCGACTGTCATACTGGTTTCGTGGACGCAGATGAATACCGCCGGATGGCGGCGATCGGCGAGACCCACTGGTGGTACCGGAGCACGAGAGCGCTGCTGCAGCAGTTGATCGACCGCCACGCCGATCCCGCAGTCTCCGCCGTTGCCTTGGATGCGGCCGGCGGAACGGGTGCGACGGGCGGATGGCTCTCGGATCGCGGACCGACCGTGCTCGCCGACTTCGAGTCGATCGCACTCGAGCTGGCCAGGGACGGCCACCCTGGCTATCTGACGACGAGGGCCGACATCAACCGTCTTCCGTTCGCGACCGATTCGTTCGGACTGGTGTTGTGCGTGACGGCGCTCTATCACCGGATGAACGCCGATCCGAGCGTCGCAGTTCGGGAGTTCGCACGCGTCGCCGAGCCGGGGGCGCTCGTCGTGTTGATGGAGCCAGCGGGCCGCCGGCTGCGCCGCAGTCACGATGAGGTCACCCACACCGGCCGCCGGTTCAGCCTGGGCGACGTGAAGGCACTTGCATCCGGTGCCGGGCTCGACGTCGTGACCGCTACCTGTGCCTACAGTTTCCTGTTGCCGCCCGCCTTCGCGATGGCGCTCTTCGACCGAGGCGGCGCGTCGAGCGATCTCGATCACAACCAGTCGGGTCTGGGTGGGCTGCTGTCGGCAGCGGCATCTGTCGAGCGTCGAATCATTCGCCACGTTTCCGTGCCCTTCGGTTTGTCGGCTGTGGTTGTCGCTCGCAAGCGCCGCTGAGCGCTGCCGTTGCTACGGTGCTCGACGTGACGATCACACTCGGATACAACACCGGATATTGGGGAAGCGGCCCGCCGCAGGGTGCGCTCGAAGCGATCAAGGAGGCCGAACGGCTCGGCTACGACAGCGTCTGGACAGCGGAGGCCTACGGCAGCGACTGCATGACCCCGCTCGCGTGGTGGGGCGCCCACACCGAACGAGTTTCACTCGGGACGGGCATCACCCAGATGAGCGCACGCACGCCGGCCGCGACGGCGATGGCAGCGATGACACTCGATCACCTCAGCAAAGGCCGCTTCATCCTCGGTCTGGGCGCGAGCGGACCACAGGTCGTCGAGGGTTGGTACGGCCAGCCGTACCCGAAGCCCTTGGCCCGCACGCGTGAGTACGTCGGCATCGTGCGCGACATCGTGCGCCGCGAACAACCGATCAACCACCACGGCGAGTTCTACGACATGCCATTCGCCGGCGGCGCCGGCCTCGGCAAACCGCTGAAGAGCACGATCCATCCGTTTCGCCAGGAGATCCCGATCTATCTCGGCGCCGAGGGCCCCAAGAACGTGGCGCTCGCGGCGGAGATCTGCGACGGTTGGCTCCCGTTGTTCTTCAGCCCCAAGGAGGACGGCCACTACCGCCGCTGCCTCGCCGAAGGATTCGCCGCATCCGGCGATGCCACGAAGGAAGATCGCTTCAAGGTCGTCGCGACAGTCACCATCATCCCCGGCGACGATGTCGAACGTTGCGCCGACATGGTTCGCCCGTTCCTCGCGTTGTACGCCGGCGGCATGGGCGCGCGCGGCGCCAACTTCCACTTCGAAGTGTTCGCCCGGATGGGTTACGAAGACGTCGCCCTCAAGGTCCAGGAGCTGTACCTGGCGGGCAAGAAGCAGGAAGCCGCAGCAGCGATTCCGCTGAGCATGGTCGAAGACGTTGCGCTCGTCGGTCCGCCAGACAAGATCAAGGACGAGCTCGAGCGGTGGAAGGAAACGTGCATCACGTCGTTCCTCGTCAGCGGGCCGCAGAGCTCGCTGGCACGCTATGCGGAGCTGATCCTCGGCTGAATCGAGCGACTCGAGACTCGATGAACACGACCCCGACCCTCCCACGATCAACACGCACAGCGCAGCCCGGATCTGCTCGTGCCGCGCTTGGATACCGCGACTTCCGCATCATCTGGATCGGATTGTTCGCCAGCAACATCGGCACCTGGATGCAGAACCTGGCGTTGCCGGCCTACATCGACGACCGAACGCACAAGGCCACATGGGTCGCGATCATGTCGTTCGCTCAGCTGGGCCCGCTGCTGCTGCTGTCGATTCCCGGTGGCGTCCTGGCCGACCGATTTCCGCGCAAGCCGTGGCTGATCGTGAGCCAGGGATGGCAATTGACGTTCTCGCTCGGTGTCGCGTTGCTGATTGCCCGCGACTCGTCGCTGTGGGCCATCTTCGCGATGCAACTCGGCATCGGCATCGCCAACGCACTCGGTGCCCCGGCGATGCAGGCATCGATCCCACTGCTGGTCGCCAAGGAGGACCTGCCCGGCGCACTCGCTCTGAACTCGGTGATGCTCAACGGATCGCGGGTGATCGGCCCCGCGCTGGCCGCGGCGCTGATCGGGTTCGGTGTCTCGATCCCGCAGATCTTCGTGTTCAACGCGGCCACGTACCTGTTCGCGATCACGGGTATCGCGATGATCACCATCCCCGCCGTTCGGGTCAAGACGGTCGAGCGCGGATTGCAGAAGTTGTCGATGGGGTTGCGCACCGCCCGCCAGCGCAGCGTCCTGAGTCGGATGCTGCTGTCGATGACGGTGTTCTCGTTCCTCTGCCTGCCGTACGTCAGCCTGTTTCCGTCGATCGCGCGGTTGAACTTCGGGATCAACGCAGATTCGGCCACCTACAAATGGCTGTACGCGACGTGGGGTCTCGGTGCGTGCCTCGGCGGCCTCGCATGCGGCAGCATCCTCGTTCGGTTCGATCGTCGCAAGCTGATCACGTTCGCATTCCGCGGATTCGCGGTGACGATGGCCGCCTTCGCCCTCGCTCGCGGACCGGGGCTGGCGATTCCGATCGGCTTCCTGCTGGGCTTCTTCTATTTTCTGGCCGTCACGCCGATGGTCACGGTGTTCCAGACCAACATGCGCGACCACGAGCGTGCCAGCGTGATGTCGCTGTGGTTCATGTCCTTCGGCGGCATGGTCACCATCGGTGCACTGGTGTTCGGGCCGATCGTCGACTGGATCGGAACGCGCCCCGTGCTGTTCATCGCGGTCGCCGGCGCGATCGGCCTCAGCTGGTGGTGCGATCTCATTCGCCGCCCAGCCGACCTACTGGCCGACGATGATCCCCGCGAACCGCTCCATCCCCGCAACACGACTTCCTTTGACGAGCACGGCGTCGTTGCCGGAGAGTGATCCCATCGCCTCGATCGGGTCGACCGCCGGCTCGATGCCGTACAGGTCGGTTCCGACCGCGATCAACTCGATGCCCGCATCGGCGACGAGCGCCGCGATCTCCGCGTGGTCGTTGACGGGATCACCGAGTTCGGCCATCACGCCGAGCAGCGCGATCCGCCGACCCTTCACCCGCATGGAACGGAGTGTCTCGATTGCCGCACGCATCGACGCGGGGTTGGCGTTGTACGAGTCGTTGAGCACGGTGGGCCCGCTGGTCGAACGAAGGACTTCCATTCGCCACGGCGACAGGTGCGCGGACACGAGCGCCTCGGTCGCGTCGGCAAGGTCGACACCGCATGAGCACGCGACAGCGAGTGCAGCTGCGGCGTTGAGCGCCATGTGCTCGCCACTGATGGCAAGACGCACGTGCGCGAATCCCCACGGCGAACCGAGAACGAACGACGGCCGTGCCAGTTCGTCGAGCACGAGTTCGCTGATCCTGACGTCGGCATCACCCGTGTGTCCGAACGTGATGACCGGACACGGCGCGAAACCCGCCATCGACATCACGTTCGAGTCGTCCGCGTTGAGGATCGCGACTCCATCGCGAGGCAGCGCGCGCACGAGTTCACCCTTGGCCTGTGTGACCCCTTCGATCCCGCCGACGCGTTCTGTGTGCGCGGCTGCGACACGCGTGACGACACCGATCGTCGGACGACCGACATCGCAGAGACGGGTGATCTCGCCGAACCCGCGCATGCCCATCTCCAGAACCAGCGCCTCGGTGTCGTCGGGCGCGTTGAGAATCGTCACCGGCAATCCCTGCTCGTTGTTGAAGCTCTTCTCGTTCACTGTCGTTCGCATGCCAGCGGACAACGCTGCTCCGGCCAGATCCTTCGTGCTCGTCTTGCCCACGGAGCCGGTGATACCGACCACGTGAATCGACGGCCGAAGGCGGCCCCGGCCCCATCGGGCGAGGTCCATGAGCGCGGCGGCAGTGTCGGCCACGACGATCGACGTGCCGGCGCCAGGCTGGGACTGGACGAGGCACGCTGCAGCCCCGGAGCGGACCGCGGCAGGAACGAATTCGTGGCCATCTCGGTCCGCGACCACAGCGACGAACAACTCCCCGGGCCGCGTCGAACGGCTGTCGAACGAGACTCCGTCGATCTCGATGTCGGGACCGAACAGCGTGCCGTGCGTGGCGGCCGCGACATCACTGGCTTTGAATCGCATCGCGGTCCAACGGTAGCCGTCAACTCGGCAGGACGCGACGGATGGGTGCCCCGTTGCGAGAGCGATCGACGACTACCGTTCGTGCATGGCTGACGAGCGAATCAATCTCATCGTGATCTTCGGCGGCCAGTCGGCCGAGCACGACGTCAGCTGCGTCACCGCCACACACGTGCTCAAGGCTGTCGATCAGACCCGCTACCGGATCACGCCGGTTGGCATCGATCGCGACGGACGCTGGCAGCTCGCGACGGGCGCTCTCGCCGCATTGGCGGGCGGACCCGACGCGATGCCGCCGCGACTCGAAGCGGTGGGCGATGCGCTGTCGCCGACGCCCATGCTCACATCCGCCCAATCGGCCGGCCCGGTCGTCGTGATGCCCCTTCTCCACGGCCCGCTGGGCGAAGACGGCACGGTGCAGGGTCTGCTCGAGCTGATGGACGTGCCCTACGTCGGCAGTGGTGTGTTGGCATCGGCCGTCGGGATGGACAAGGCGTTGGCCAAAGAGGTGCTCGGCTTTCACGGCATCCCCCAAGCGCGATGGGTCAGCCTGCGCGAACACGAGGTCACCCCGAACCGGCTGTTGGGTGTGATCGACACGCTCGGGCTGCCGCTGTTCGTCAAGCCGGCCAACATGGGCTCGTCGGTCGGTGTCAGCAAGGCCAGCACGGTGGAGGATCTGCAACACGCCGTCGAACACGCGCTGACCTACGACGAGTGGGTCGTCATCGAAGAAGCGATCCATGGCCGCGAGATCGAGGTCGCTGTGCTCGGCAATCTCGAACCGGTCGCCAGCGTGCCCGGCGAGATCGTGCCCGGCAACGAGTTCTACGACTACGAGGACAAGTACGTCGACGACGGCGCCCAACTGCTGATCCCGGCACCGCTCACCGACGATCAGACGGCCGAGATCCGCGGGCGAGCGATCGAGGTCTACCGAGCCCTTCGGTGCGAGGGATTGGCCCGTGTCGATTTCTTCTTCGAGGAACCGGGCCGTGGCTTCCTCATCAACGAGGTCAACACGATGCCCGGCTTCACGCCGATCTCGATGTATCCGAAGATGTGGCAGAAATCGGGACTCGCGTACCCCGAGCTCGTCGACCGGTTGATCGAACTCGCCCTCGACCGCCACCATCGCCGCCGCCGCAACACGAAGCACTAGGGACCACGGGAACCGGAACCCAGAGCCCGGTGACGAGTGCCCGGCCAGCGCGAACCCGCCAGCGAGCTTCGGCTCGGGTGTCGATCTGGTTGCCGTTCCACCCAATCGACACCCGAACGCAATTCGACGGCGGGCTCGCTTTCGGCTCGGGTGTCGATCTGGTTGCCGTTCCACCCAATCGACACCCGAAGGACTTGCCGGCATCAATTTCGGGCGTCCAACGGTTGGCCGTCACGGTCTCAGGGCTGCGAGAACAAAGTCGATGAGTTCAGTTCTGAGGCGGCGGAGGCCTGATTGCGTCGCCGGCCACTGCACCGCGCGCAGCGCTTCGGGTTCGGTTGCGATGCCGGTGACCGTCGCATATGCGAGCGCGATCATGAGGCCCGGATCGGCCGTGCGCAACCGGCCGGCCGCCATCTGCTCGCGGAGGTAGTCGGTCGCTCGCCGCACGAATGGCTGCACCTGCAGCGTCAGCCGTTCGGCATGGGCCGGTGAGAGTCGACTGACCTCACGCACGAGACCCAGCAATGCCGGACGCCTCACGGCTGGGCGGAACACCGCGCGCAGGACGGCCTCGACGCGTTGCAACGGGTCATCGGGCGCGGCTCGAACGGCAGCTTCGATCACCGTCGCCAGTTCCAGCGCGGTCTGTTCGAGGACCGCGTCGAGCAGCTCTTCCTTCGACGGGAACCAGTACAGCACCGTCTGCTTGGCGACGCCGACCACGCCGGCGATGTCGTCGAGCGACACGGCCGACACGCCGCGGTTGCCGAACAGATCGACGCTCGCTTCGAGGATCGCCTCCCGGGTTTTTCCTCGACGCGTCACGATGACTGTCTACCATCTGGTAGACATGACTCCGTGTCCACATCGGGGAAGTGCACGACTCAATGATCGCGGAGCAACTGGCCGGCAAGCGCATCGCCATCACGGGCTCGACCGGGTTCGTCGGCACGGCTCTGGTCGAGCGGCTGTTGCGCGGCGTCCCGGGGTGCGAGCTCGTGCTGCTGATCCGCGGCGGCAAGCGCGGCGCCGACGAACGGGCGAGGCGCGAGATCTTCAAGAACGACGCGTTCGACCGCCTGCGTGGCGAGCTCGCAAGTGCGGGAGTCGAGACCTTCGACGAGATGATCGCTCGCCGTGTCCAGACCATCAACGGCGATGTCGGTACCGACGGACTGGGCTTGAACGACGTCGACAAGGTCACGTTCTCCACGTGTGACACGGTCATCCACTCGGCCGCAGCGGTGGCGTTCGACTCCCCACTCGACTCGGCTGTCGAGATCAACCTGCTCGGCCCAAGCCGGGTGGCGCAGGCGTTGCAGGCCCTCGGAGTCGCACCCCACCTCGTCGCGGTCAGCACGTGTTACGTCGCCGGCAACCGGCGCGGCAACGCTCCCGAGGAGCTCGTCAGCGAAGGCCCCTTCGACCTCGGCCTGAGCTGGAAGAAGGAAGTCGCTTCCGCTCGTCGGTTGCGCGGCGACTGCGAAGCGGGCAGCCGCGACCCCGACCGGTTGCGATCGTTCCGCAGCGCAGCCCGAAAGGAACTCGGTGCCGCCGGTGCTCCCGCACTCGCAGCCAAGACCGAGCAACTGCGCGAACGCTGGGTGACGGATCAGCTCGTCGAAGCCGGCCGGGCCCGCGCGGCCAGCGTCGGCTGGCCCGACGCGTACGCATTCACGAAGGCGTTGGGCGAGCAGGCGCTGATGGAGAACAAGGGCAACGTGCCCGTCAACATCGTCCGCCCGTCGATCATCGAGTCCGCGTTGGCCGAGCCCCGACCGGGCTGGATCCGCGGATTCCGGATGGCCGAACCCGTCATCCTCAGTTACGCCCGCGGGCTGCTGACCCAGTTCCCCGGTGTGCCGGAAGGAACGGTCGACGTCATCCCTGTCGACATCGTCGTCGCTGCCATCATCGCGGTTGCCGCCACCGGCCCCTCGGCCCCGCGGATCACCCAGGTCGCCAGCGGCGGCATCAACCCGCTGAAGTACCAGATGATGGTGAACACCATCCGCGACTGGTTCACCGAGCATCCGCTGTACGACGCCGAAGGTCAGCCGATTGTCGTACCCGAATGGAAGTTCCCGGCTCGCGGCAAGGTGCAGCAGCAGTTGAAGCGGGCCAAGACGCTCATCACCCACGCCGAGAACACGTTGCAGATGCTGCCCCTGCGCGGTACGCAGGCAACGTGGACGGCCAAGCTCGAAGAACGCAAGACCGACATCGAGCGGGCCTACGAGTACGTGCAGCTGTACGGCCTGTACACCGAGTGCGAGGCGCTGTATCAGGTGGACAACCTGATGCACATGTGGGACGGGCTCAGCGACGGCGATCAGGCCGCGTTCAACTTCGACCCGCGGTCGGTCGACTGGCACATGTACGTCAGCACGATCCACCTGCCGTCGATCGTGCAGCACGCGCGTGCGAAGACGAAGCCCGGCAAGAACCGCAACGACCGCGCTGACCGTCTGCGCCGCAGCATCCTCTCCCCCGACCGCCATGTTGCCGCGTTCGATCTCGAGAACACGCTGATCTCCAGCAACGTGGTCGAGAGCTATTCGTGGCTGGCGACTCGACGGTTGAACATGCCCGAGCGCGTCCGCTACATCGTGCGGACCCTTGCCCAAGCACCGAGTCTGTCGGCGATGGACCGCAAGGATCGCGCCGACTTCCTGCGCTACTTCTATCGCCGATACGAAGACGCTCCGGTCGAGCAGATCGCCGAGGATTCGAAGGAACTGCTCACCCAGCTCATCGTCACCAAGAGCTTCCCGGCCGGCATCCGCCGGGTGCGCGAGCACCGCGCTCTGGGTCATCGCACGGTCCTGATCACCGGCGCGCTCGACTTCGTGGTCGCCGGCCTCAAGCCGTTGTTCGACGAGATCATCGCGGCCGAGATGACCGTGCGCCCCGACGGCACGTACAGCGGCCAACTGTCCAAGGTGCCGCCCACCGGTGAGACGCGGGCCCAGGTGTTGGCGGACTACTGCTCAGCCGAAGGACTCCTGCTCGAAGAGTCGATCGCCTACGCGGACAGCACCAGCGATCTCCCACTGCTCGAATGCGTGGGCTTCCCGGTGGCCGTGAACCCCGAGACGCGACTCGCCGCGATCGCCCGCAAACGTGGGTGGCTTGTCGAAGACTGGGAGAAGGCGCCGGGTGGACCACGGCCGTTGCTGCCGGTGGGCACGATGCTCAGTGATCGTGAGCGCAAGCGCAGCTTCGTCGGTTCAGCCCTGACCCGAGGACGTGACTGATGAAGGCACTGCAGGTTTCGCGCAAGGTCGCCCGCCTCGGGATGGCCCGGATGGCCTCGGCCATCAGTCCATCGGCGGCCGCCAAGATCGGCCCGATCAAACTCGTGAGCATCGATCCGCCGGATTCACTCGGCGAGGGATGGCACACCGTCAAGACACGCCTCAGCGGCATCTGCGGCAGCGATCTGTCGACCATCGAAGGGCACGCCTCGACGTACTTCGACGACCTCGTCAGCTTCCCGTTCACCCCCGGGCACGAGGTCGTCGGCGAGCTCGCCGACGGCACGCGTGTGGTGATCGAACCGGTGCTCGGCCACGCTGCCCGCGGCTTGCCACTCCCCTTCCCCGATGCCTCTCCGGCCGACGGCGACGACTACGCCCACCTTGCGCTGCCGCCGCTGGAGGCTGGGATCCAGACCGGCTTCTGTCATTCGACAGGTGGCGGCTGGAGCACGTTCTTCCAAGCGCATTCGTCGCAACTGCACACCATTCCGGATGACCTCAGCGACGAGGCGGCCGTGATGATCGAGCCGGCCGCAGGCGGCATCCACACCGCTCTGATGTGTTGGCCGTCCGTCGCGCAGGTCACCGTGCCGGTCATCGCCGTGCTCGGCGCCGGCACGATGGGCCTCTGCGCGATCGCTGGATTGCGCCGGTACATCCCCAACGCGCACATCATCGTCGGGGCCCGATACCCGCACCAGCAGTCGCTCGCGAGGGCATTCGGCGCGAATGAGGTCGTGGCCCCGAAAGAGTTGTCACGCGCGGTCCGGCGCGTCGTCGGCTGTCACGTGATCGGCGACTACCTCAGCAGCGGCGCTCACGTCACCATCGACGCGGTGGGCAACAGCGGCTCGATCGAGTCATGTCTGCAGATCACCCGGCCGCGAGGCAAGGTGATCCTGATGGGTATGCCAGCCGAGGTCACCGTCGACCTCACCGGTCTGTGGCATCGCGAGACGACGATCTCGGGTGCGTACACGTACGGCACCGAGACGATGCCCGATGGGTCGACGGCGAAGACGTTCCACCTCGCGATCGACACGGTTGCTGCACTCGACATGGGGCGGATGGTCTCAGCCACCTACCCACTCGACGATTACGAAGATGCCATCGCCCACGCCGCGTCCGCTGGTCGGCGCGGCGCCGTGAAGGTCGCGTTCGACCTTCGCGAACCCTCACTCAGAAATACGGAGAAGCACTGATGCCTCGTCCCGGATTTGTCCTCGAGGTGGATCGCAACACGCCACCCATCCTGTTCTGGCGTGGTGAGAACTTCAGCCTCGAGAAGCTGCCGGCCGGCCGCAGCCGCGTCATCTACGCGCCCGAGCCGTTGGAGGCGTTGCCCGACATCGACGGCTCGATCCGCCACGCGTTGCTGAATCCGATCGACCATGACCCATTGCCCGAGTCGCTGTTCCCGGGCATGAAACTGACCATCGCGTTCGACGACATCAGCCTGCCGCTGCCTCCGATGACGCGCCCCGACATCCGCCAGCGAGTGATCGAAGCCGTGCTCGATCTCGCCGCCGACGCCGGTGTCGACGACGTGCACATCATCGCTGCGCTCGCGCTGCACCGCCGGATGACCGAGGCCGAGTTGCGTCACGCTGTCGGCGACCGCGTGTACGACGCGTTCGCCCCGCGTGGCTTCCTGTACCAGCACGATGCCGAAGACCCGGACCAGCTCGAATACCTCGGGCAGACACCGCACGGCGAAGACGTCGAGATCAACAAGCGCGCCGCGAACAGCGACCTGCTGGTCTACGTCAACATCAACCTCGTCGCGATGGACGGCGGCTGGAAGAGCACGGCCACCGGGCTCAGCAGCTACAAGAGCCTGCAGCATCACCACAACCCGAAGACCATGGAGCAGACCCGCAGCTTCATGGATCAGCACAAGAGCGAACTGCACAAGAGCAACTGGCGGATGGGCAAGGTGATGGTCGACAGCGGCGTCAAGGTCTTCCAGATCGATACCACGATGAACACCGACACGTTCCCCAAGCCGTTCGGGTTCCTGTCCAAGCGCGAATGGGAATGGAATGCCCGAGACCGCGCCAGCTTTGTCGCGTCGTCGACGGCGCTGAAGCGAACTCCGGCCCGCCTCGCCCGCAACATCTTCCACAGCATCGAAGCGCCGCACCAGATGACCAGCGTTCAGGCGGGCGAGGTCGAAGCCGTCCACAAGGTCACCACCGAACACGTGTGGAAGCAGCAGTTGGTCGAGGTCCAGGGCCAAACCGACATCCTCACGATGGGCATCCCGTTCATCTGCCCGTACAACGTCAACTCGATCATGAACCCGATCCTCGTGATGTGCATGGGACTGGGCTACCTGTTCAACATGTACAAGGGCAAGCCGTTGGTGAAGGAGGGTGGCGTCGTCATCATGACCCACCCGACGCCATGGGACTTCCACCCCGTGCATCACCCGAGCTACATCGACTTCTTCGAGCAGGTGCTGTCGGAGACCACCGACCCCCACGTGATGAGTGAGAAGTACGAGAAGCGCTTCGCCGAAGACGAGTGGTACAAGCACCTCTACCGCACCAGCTATGCGTACCACGGCGTGCACCCGTTCTACATGTGGTACTGGGGTGCGCACGGTATGCAGCACTGCAGTCGGGTGATCATCGTCGGCGGCAACGTGAAGGCTGTTCGACGCCTCGGGTTCACGCCGGCGTCGACGATGGACGACGCGTTCGAGATCGCATCCGACGTCGTCGGCAACGCGCCCACCATCACCCATCTCCACACGCCGCCGGTGCTCGTCGCCGACGTGAAGTGAGAGCC
Organism: Acidimicrobiales bacterium; assembly: GCA_038227995.1. Lineage (GTDB taxonomy): Bacteria > Actinomycetota > Acidimicrobiia > Acidimicrobiales > Ilumatobacteraceae > WLMZ01. The sequence continues at coordinate 352,170 of JBBRPP010000001.1, read as the reverse complement.
GGCCGCTGATGGGAAAGCGCGACGACGCAATTCGCAACGTGGTGAACCTCAAGCGCGCTGCGCGCGCTGCGGGCGCCGTCGAATCCGTGTTGGTCAAGGCCGCCAAACCGTTGTCCACCAAGGGTTTCCCGTATCGCAAACCGAACGTCCCGCGTGGGGTCGTCGTGCCGCGCGAGCCGAACAAGCTCGGCGCGGACTTCGAAACAGCCTGGGCGCGCAAGTATCCGGCCCGCATCGGTCGCGTGCTGTGGACGGAAGGGCCGATGCGGTTGTTCATCCGCGGCGTCGCATCGCCGACCGTCAAGGGCGCCGATCGGCTCGAGGACCTGCGCACGATGAAGAATCCGCCACCGCTGATCTTCACGCCCAACCACCACAGTCACCTCGACACGCCTCTGTCGATCTACGCGATCCCCGAGCCGTGGCGGCACAAACTGATGGTCGCGGCCGCCGCCGACTACTTCTTCACGACACAGCTGCGTGGTCGCGCTTCGGCGTTGGCCATGAACGCGCTGCCACTCGATCGCGAATCGACCGGGCGCAAGTCCGCCGACCAGATCCGCGACCTGATGGCCGACGGTTGGAGCCTGTTGATCTATCCGGAAGGCGGACGTTCGCCCGACGGCTGGGGTCAGAACTTCAAGGGCGGGCCCGCATACCTGTCGGCTCGCACGGGTGCGGCAGTGGTGCCGATGTTCATCGACGGCACCGGGCCGATCTTCGGCAAGGGCATGAAACGACCGAAGCCGGGACGCACGGCGGTCGTGTTCGGACAGCCGATGCGACCGGGAGCCGACGAGAACACTCGCCGCTTCAACGAGCGGATCGAAGCCGCCGTAACACTGCTCGGCGACGAGAGCCTGACGGACTACTGGACGTCACGCCAGCACAAGGCCGCCGGCAAGAACCCCAAGCTCACCGGCCCCGAATACAACGGCTGGCGTCGCCAGTGGTCGCTCAGCGAGCAGAGAAAACTCGGCGAGATGGGAATCCGTCGCCGCCAGAAACGGCGCTGGCCCGACCTCGACTGACACCTGCGATTGCCTCGGCCCTGGCACCTGGGCCGGGGCTGGGGCTGGGGCTGGGGCGCCCCGCTGCGCGGCAATCGTTACATCCGGCACTGCGCCGTGTTTGCCTTGTCCAACCCGGCAAACCCGGCGCGGTCCGACCGATCGCCAGCGACGACCTTCAACCGCGCCGGATTCGCCTTCTCCAGCCCGGTCAACACGGCGCGGTCCGACCGATCGCCAGCGACGACCTTCAACCGCGCCGGGTTCGCCTTCTCCAGCCCGGTCAACACGGCGCGGTCCGTCTCGCGACGAACTCGCCCGTGAGCCCGCACACGCCGACGAGTGCTCTGATTGACGGCGGCCGTCAGCCGGCCTTGTTGGGTACGTTGATCACGTCGCCGGGATTGATGTTGTGCTTCGCGCCATCGGCCCAACCATTGGCGGCGACGATCGCATCGACCGTCGTGCCGACCTTCTTGGCGATGCCACCGAGGTAGTCGTTGGCGACGACGGTGTACTTGCCGAACGTGCCCGCGACCACCGTGGTGCTCGTACCCACGGGCGTGGTCGCATTGGTGGATGCGCCGCTGACGGTCGTTGCCTGCGTCACCGACGCCGGGTCACACGAGTTCGGCGGGATGTTGATCGTGTCACCCGCGAAGAACTTGTGGTTGATGCCCTCCCACTGGTTGTAGTCGGCGATCGTCTGGGCCTGGGTGCAGAACTTCTTGGCGATGTTGAAGAGGTAGTCGCCGGTCTTGGCAACGTACGTCTGCGGACCCGGAACGATGACGGTGCCCGATGTCGTTCCGCCGCCGACCGGTGATGCCGCGATCGTGGTGCTCTCGATGATCGGAGGCTCGGTGATGAAGCTGGCAGCGTTGAGTTTGATCGTGGTCTGCGGGGGGGCACCCGTGCCACCCGACCCTCCACACGCAATCAGGCCCAGCGGCGCGAAGAGCGCCAAGCCGACCAGAAGAATTCGAGATCTCATGAGCGTGAGCTTACGCAGCGGCCCTCTGGATCTTCTGTCATGCCTGCTCAGAGACAATCAAAGGGCGCAGGCCGCCATTCGTCAAGCGATGGGGCGAGTCGTCGGCAGGACCGGTGAGGGAAGGTCCGAGGAGCCAACGAGGTAGCGATCAGCCCCGGCCGCGCATGCGCGTCCTTCGGCAATCGCCCACACGATGAGGCTCTGGCCGCGGCCCATGTCGCCCGCGACGAACACGCCGGGAACGCTGGACATGAAGTCGTCGTCACGAGCGACGTTGCCGCGCTCGTCGAACGCGACGCCGAGCTGCTCGAGCCACGACCCCTTCTCGGGTCCGAGGAACCCCATCGCGAGGAAGACGAGATCCGCCGGGAGCTCGCGGTCGCTGCCCTCGATCTTGGTGAACTTGCCGTTCACCATCTCGACCTCGTGCAACAGCAGCGCCTTCACGTTGCCGTTGCCGTCGTCGACGAAGCGCTCGGTGTTGACGCTGTAGACACGCTCGCCGCCCTCTTCGTGCGCCGATGACGTTCGCAGGACCAGGCTCCACTGCGGCCACGGATTCGACGCCGCGCGCACATCTGGAGGCATCGGCATGATCTCGAGCTGCGTGACCGAGGCGGCACCCTGGCGATGCGATGTCCCGAGGCAGTCGGCGCCGGTGTCGCCGCCGCCGATGATCACGACGTGCTTGCCCGACGCATCGATCGGTGAGGACTCCATGTCGCCCTGCTGCACACGATTGGCCAGCGGCAGGAACTCCATCGCCTGATAGATGCCCGTCAGCTCGCGCCCGGGGATCGGCAGGTCGCGCCATGCGGTTGCGCCGCATGCGAGCACCACCGCATCGTTGGTGGCGAGCAGGATGTCGATGTCGATCCCGTCGCCGACCGATGCGTTGACACGAAACTCCGTACCTTCGGCCTCCATCTGGGCGATGCGACGATCGACGTGACGCTTCTCCATCTTGAACTCGGGGATGCCGTAACGCAGCAGACCGCCGAGACGATCGGCGCGTTCGAGAACGACGACGTCGTGCCCGGCTCGCGTCAGTTGCTGAGCGGCGGCCAGGCCCGACGGACCGGAACCGATCACGACGACACGCTTGCCGGTCTTGACCGTGGGCAGCTGTGGGGTGACCCACCCTTCGTCCCATGCGCGGTTGATGATCTCGACTTCGACCTGCTTGATGGTCACCGCATCGCTGTTGATGCCCAGCACGCAGGCCGACTCACATGGAGCGGGGCACAACCGACCGGTGAACTCGGGGAAGTTGTTGGTCGCGTGCAGGCGGTCGATCGCGTCCTTCCAATGGCCACGATAGACGAGGTCGTTCCAGTCCGGGATCAGGTTGCCGAGCGGACAACCGTTGTTGCAGAACGGAATGCCGCAGTCCATGCATCGACCGGCTTGCGTGGTGACGCTCTCGACGGGGAACGGTTCGTACACCTCTTTCCAGTCGCGCAACCGCACTGGCACGGGACGCCGCGTCGGCGTTTCGCGTGACCACTTGAGAAACCCTGTTGCCTCACCCATCACATGCTCCTCATCAGACGCTCGCCATCACGCGGGCGTTGGTGGCTTCCTCATCCAGGCCGTCGACTTGCGCCTGCTTGATCACGGCGAGCACCCGCTTGTAGTCCTGCGGCATCACCTTGCGGAAGTGGGCGAGCTCGGTGTCCCACGCATCGACGATTCGGGACGCGACCGGTGAACCGGTGAAGTCGCGATGGCGCGTCACGAACTCGAGGAGCTCTGCGGCCTCGGTCGCGTCGATCGGTTCAAGCTGGACCATGTCGTAGTTCACCAACGCGGCGAAGACTTCGTTCGGGTCGTAGACGTACGCGATGCCCCCACTCATGCCGGCCGCAAAGTTGCGACCGGTCGGCCCCAAGACGACGACGCGGCCACCGGTCATGTATTCGCAGCCGTGGTCGCCGACGCCCTCGACAACGGCGGTCGCTCCGGAGTTGCGGACGCAGAAGCGTTCACCGACGGTGCCGCGCAGGAAGATCTCGCCACCCGTTGCTCCGTAGCCGATGACGTTTCCGGCGATGACGTTGTCCTCGGCGGTGAAGACCGCACGACGATCGGGGTGGACGATGATCCGCCCACCGCTGAGACCCTTGCCGACGTAGTCGTTGGCGTCGCCCTCGAGGCGCAGCTCGATTCCTTGCGGCACGAACGCACCGAGGCTCTGGCCTGCGGAACCACGAAGGTGGATCTTGATCGTGCCGTCGGGAAGGCCGGCGCCTCCCCATGCTCGGGTGACCGCGTTGCCCAGCATCGTGCCCACCGTTCGGTTGACGTTGCGGACCTGGGTCTCGAACGACGTCGGCTCGCCGGTGTCGATCGAGTGTTGCGCGCTCGCGATCAGTTGCTGATCGAGCGCGACGTCGAGGCCGTGATCCTGCGCCACCGACTGATGCAGCGTCTGGTGATAGGAGTTCTTCGGCGTGGCCAGGATCGGCGAGATGTCGAGGCCCGCCGTCTTCCAGTGCCGCACCGCGGCGCTGGTGTCGAGCATCTCAACGTGACCGATCATCTCTTCGATCGTGCGGAACCCCAGCGACGCCATGATCTCGCGCACCTCTTCGGCGATGAACTCGAAGAAGTTGACGACGAACTCAGGCTTGCCGCTGAACTTCTTGCGCAGCTCGGGGTTCTGCGTGGCGACACCCACCGGGCACGTGTCGAGGTGGCACACGCGCATCATCACGCAACCGCTGACGACGAGTGGCGCCGTCGCGAAGCCGAACTCTTCCGCACCGAGCAGCGCCGCGACGACGACGTCGCGACCGGTCTTCAGCTGACCGTCGGTCTGGACCACGATGCGATCGCGAAGGCCGTTGAGCAGCAGGGTCTGCTGGGTCTCGGCCAGACCGAGCTCCCATGGACCGCCTGCATGCTTGAGCGATGTGAGCGGTGATGCGCCTGTCCCACCGTCGTGACCGCTGATCAGGACGACGTCGGCTTTTGCTTTGCTGACACCGGCCGCAACGGTGCCGACCCCCATCTCGGCGACGAGCTTGACGTGGACGCGGGCCAACGGGTTGGCGTTCTTGAGGTCGTGGATCAGCTGCTTGAGATCCTCGATCGAGTAGATGTCGTGGTGCGGCGGCGGGCTGATGAGACCGACGCCCGGCGTGCTGTGACGGGTCTTGGCGATCCACGGATACACCTTGTGGCCCGGCAGCTGGCCTCCCTCGCCCGGCTTCGCGCCCTGCGCCATCTTGATCTGCAGATCGTCGGCGTTGACGAGGTATTCGCTGGTCACACCGAAGCGTCCGCTGGCCACCTGCTTGATGCTGCTGCGTCGCGTCGGGTCGAGCAGGCGGTCCGAGTCCTCGCCACCCTCGCCGGTGTTGCTCTTGGCCCCGATCGAGTTCATCGCGATCGCCAGCGTCTCGTGCGCTTCGGCGGAGATGCTGCCGTAGCTCATCGCACCGGTCGAGAACCGCTTGAGGATCGCCGGCACTGATTCGACCTCGTCGATCGAGATCGCTTCCCGCTCGCCGTCCTTGAACACGAACAGACCGCGCAGCGTCGCGAGCTTCTTCGACTGGTCGTCGACCAGCTTCGTGTACTGCTTGAAGATGTCGTAGCGCTTGGCGCGGGTCGAATGCTGCAGCTTGAACACGGTGTCGGGGTTGAACAGGTGGACCTCGCCCTCGCGACGCCACTGGTACTCGCCGCCGAGCTCGAGCTTGCGGTGAGCGCGTTCCTCTGGCCGTTCGGGGTGGGCCATCGTGTGCCGTGCCGCGACTTCGCGGGCGATCTCGTCGAGGCCGATGCCACCGAGGCGGCTGACGGTGCCGGTGAAGTACTCGTCGACGAGGTCGCGGCCGAGACCGATCGCTTCGAAGATCTGTGCGCCCGTGTACGACGCGACGGTCGAGACACCCATCTTCGACATGACCTTGAGCACGCCCTTGCCGCTGGCCTTGATGAAGTTCTTGACCGCCTTGTGCTCGTCCATGCCGCCCAGACTGTTGAGGTCTTCGCGGATCATGTCCTCGATCGATTCGAACGCGAGGTACGGGTTGATCGCACCCGCTCCGTACCCGACGAGGAGTGCCATGTGATGCACCTCGCGGGCGTCGCCGCATTCGACGACGAGGCCGGCCTGGGTGCGCTTCTTCTCGCGGACGAGGTGGTGGTGGACCGCGGCGGTCAGCAGCAACGACGGAATCGGCGCGAGCGCTTCGTCGCTGTTGCGATCCGACAGCACGATGATGCGCGCGCCCTCGTCGATGGCCTTGCTGGCTTCGTGCATGATGGCGTCGAGCGCGCGCTTGAGCGCGAGACCGCCGCCGGCGACGCGATACAGACCGCTGATCGACACCGCCTTCAGCTGCGGGAAGGTGCCCTCGTCGTTGACGTGCAGGATCTTCGCCAACTCGTCGTTGTCGATGATCGGGAACGGCAGCACGAGCTGACGACAGCTTTCGGGTCCTGGTTCGAGCAGGTTGTGCTCCGGCCCGATCGTCGAGCCGACGGCCGTGACGACCTCTTCGCGGATCGCATCGAGCGGCGGGTTGGTGACCTGCGCGAACAGCTGCTGGAAGTAGTCGAACAACAACCGCGGACGCTGGCTCAGGATCGCGATCGGTGTGTCGGTGCCCATCGACCCGAGTGGCTCGGCACCGGCTTTGGCCATCGGTGCGACGATGATCTTCAGCTCTTCGTGGGTGTACCCGAACACCTGCTGGCGGCGCAGCACGCTGGTGTGGCTGAAGACGATGTGCTCGCGAGGCGCGAGGTCGTCGAGTTCGACCAGGCCGGCGTCGAGCCACTCGGCGTACGGATGCTCGGCGGCCAACGCGGACTTGACCTCGTCGTCGGACACGATTCGGCCGGCCGCCGTGTCGACCAGGAACATCTTGCCCGGCTGCAGCCGGCCCTTCTTCACGACGTGTGCGGGATCGATGTCGATCACGCCGGCCTCGCTGGCCATCACGACGACGTCGTCGTCGGTGACCCAGTAGCGGCCGGGCCGCAGACCGTTGCGGTCGAGGACGGACCCGATGACGGTGCCGTCGGTGAAGGCGACACTGGCGGGGCCGTCCCATGGCTCCATCAACGATGAGTGGAAGCGATAAAAGGCCCGCTTCGCGGGGTCCATGATCGTGTTGTTCTCCCACGCCTCAGGGATCATCATCAACATCGCGTGCGGCAGCGAACGGCCGGCGAGATGGAGCAGTTCGAGCACCTCGTCGAACGTGGCCGAGTCCGAACCCCCGGGCGTACAGATCGGGAACGCCCGCTCGAGGCCGGGCAGCAATCCACTGTCGAGCAACGCCTCACGTGTGCGCATCCAGTTGCGGTTGCCCTGGACCGTGTTGATCTCGCCGTTGTGAGCGATGTAGCGATACGGGTGGGCAAGAGGCCACGACGGGAACGTGTTCGTGCTGAAGCGGCTGTGCACGAGAGCGAGCGCGCTTTCCATCCGCTGGTCGTTGAGGTCGGTGAAGAACGTCGCCAACTGCGGCGTCGTCAGCATGCCCTTGTAGATCAGGGTGCGGCTCGACAGCGAGGGGAAGTAGGTGCTCTGCTCGTCGGCGAGTTCGTGCTCGACCCGCTTGCGGGCCACGAATGCCAACCGGTCGAGTTCGATGCCCGCAGCGGCACCGTCGACCGCGGCGACGAACAGTTGCTTGAACGACGGCATGACACTGCGGGCCGTCATCCCGAGGCAGTCCGGCTCGACGGGCACGTCGCGCCAGCCGAGTGTGCGCAGGCCTTCGTCGGCCATGATCGCGTCGATCGATGCCATCGCCTTCTTGCACGCCTCGGCGTCGGTCGGCAGGAACGACAGGCCGACGGCGTAGTGACCGGCAGGTGGGAGATCGAAGCTGACGACTGCGCGCAGGAAGGCGTCGGGCACCTGGATCAGGATGCCTGCGCCGTCGCCGGAGTCGACCTCGGCGCCGGTGGCGCCACGGTGTTCCATGTTGCACAGGGCGCCGATGCCCATCGACACGATCGTGCGACTGGGCACGCCGGTGATGTTGGCGACGAAGGCGACGCCACAGGCATCGTGTTCGAACCGCGGGTCATACAGCCCATAGGGCGCGTTGTCAGAAGTTTGCATCATCCACATCCACTGAAGTCGGGTTGGCTTGGGTGGACGCTCGCGACAACGCTGGCTCGAACGGTTGCCAGCATGTTACGCGATGGTGCGCGTCAGGCCAACAATTTTCTGGCAACGGACGAGTCGTGACCTGTTGCTGTCGCCACCAGGCTGAGCGACTTCAGCGCTGGCGCCAACCGCGTCACACGGGGTCGGTGTAGACGGGCGCCCGGTTCTCGAAGTTCGACATGACGGCTTCGACCTGATTCGGACGACCGATGAGGCCGCCGATCACGCGGCGCTCTTCGGCGAACTGCTCGGCCGCGCCGGCGTTGTAGATGCGGTTGAAGAGCTCCTTCGCGCCGCGGACCGCATCCGGGCTGCGGCCGGCGATCTCGTGCGCCATCGCCAGCGCGTCCTCGAGCGGCGTCTCGCTGAGGCGCGTGGCGAGACCCAGGTCGTATGCCTCGCGGCCGCTGAACACACGGGCCGTGAACGTCAGCTCCTTGGCGACGTCGGCTCGCACCAACCCGGACAGGACCTGGGTGCCGGTCATGTCGGGGATCAAGCCCCAATGCACCTCACGCACCGACATCTTGGTGTCGGGGTGGACGATGCGGATGTCAGCACCGAGTGCGATCTGGATGCCACCACCGAGCGCGTGTCCGTGAACCGCCGCGATCACCGGCACCGGCACCTCCTGCCACGCCCACGCAACCTGCTGACCGAGATGGGTGATGCGTCCAGCCTGCAACGTGCCGGGGCTGTCGGCCGCTTCGGCGGCTGCCACCTGTTCGTCGCGACTTCCTCCGGACATCGATTGGAACGTACTGAAGTCGAGGCCGGCGCAGAACGATGCGCCCTTCCCCGACAGGACGACGGCGCGCAGTCCGGGCTCAGTCTTCAGCCGATCGCCAGCGGCCGCGATCGCGGCGAACATGGGGCCGTCCAACGCGTTGCGCTTGTCGGGCCGGTTCATCCGGACGTCGGCAACACCGTTCGAAATCGAAATGCTCACGCGATCAGACATGGGCCGATTCTGGCAGACCGCCGCGTGCAGGCTCCGGCCCGGGGCTCTATTGCTTGATGGCCTGCAGGGTGTACGTCGCCGGTAGCCGGTTCGGGCGGTCGCGCAGGCGATACTCGCCGCCGCCGACATCTTCCATCTGGTCCTCGAACGGCGTCCACGGAACGGTCTCGTGTTCCTCGAACGCAGTGATCGTCATACCGACCCGCAGCAGCGCGGTGAGGATCTCACCGATGCCGTGGTTGAACTGGAGGGTTTCGGGATCGGACAGCTCGCCGTCGTGATCCACGTACGTCTTCGTCTCGACAAACCTGGTTCCCGACGTCTCGAAGTACGGGTACTCCAACACCACCAGGCCGTCTTCGCGCGGGTCGCACAACGCCCACAGGACCGGGTGTCCCTCGCGGATGAACAGCCGTCCGCCAGGGCGAAGCAGACTGGAGACGACCGACGCCCAGCGCTTGATATCTGGCAACCAGCAGAGCGCGCCGATGCCGGTGTAGACGACGTCGAAACGATTGACACCCAGCGCTGCGGGCGCGTCGTACAGTTCGGCCTCGACGAAGCGGACCGGCTGTTCGCAATCCGCGGCGAGTTGGCGGGCCGCGGCGAGCGCTCCCGGCGAGAAGTCGAGCCCGGTGACATGCGCGCCCAGCCGAGCGAGTGACACGGTGTCGGTGCCGATGTGACACTGCAGATGGACGACGTCCTTGCCGGCGATGTCGCCCAATCGTGGCTTGTCGAACGCGACGACCCTGCTGATCCGGGCGGGGTCGTCGATCAGACCCTGCAAGTCGTACGCGGCCACGTGCAGCGGCACGCGGCTCTCCCAGTTGGCCTTGTTCACGAACACGTACTCGTCCACGGTGACCAGCCTGCCATCGTCATGGAACACTGCGGTCATGCGATTGAACCTTTCCGCCGACGAGGTGCTGACCACGACGCGATCGGTGCGCAAGCGCCTCGACTTCGATCGGCCGGTCGAGCGAGCGGTCGTCGAGGAATGCCTCGAGATCGCGCTCCAGGCGCCGACCGGCTCGAACAGCCAAGGTTGGCACTGGATCGTCGTCGAGGATCCCGCCAAGAAGCAGGCGCTGGCCGACATCTACGCCGCCAACTTCGGCATGTACCGCAACGCTCCCCGCCCGACCTACGACGCCGGCGACACACGCGCCGAGCGCGCCGAGAAGGTCACCGAGTCCGCGATCTACCTGGCCGAGAACTTCCATCGCGCGCCGATGATGCTCATCCCGTGCATCACCGGGCGGCTCGACAACGCCAGCGTGGTCACCGGAGCAGCTCGATGGGGTTCGCTGCTGCCGGCGGTGTGGAGCTTCATGCTCGCCGCGCGCGAGCGCGGTCTCGGTTCGGCATGGACGACGATCCATCTGATGAACGACGGCGAGCGTGAAGCGGCAGAGGTGCTCGGGATTCCGTACGACGAGGTGAGCCAGGCCGGGCTGTTCCCCATCGCGTACACGATCGGCACCGACTTCAAGCCCGCCAAGCGCCAACCACTCGACACGGTGCTGCACTGGGATCAGTGGTGACGACGGGCGCCCGCCAGGACTCGCACCTGACACAACGCGGCTTCGCCTACCGATTCGACTGGGGCATCGACGGACTGCGCCGGTTGGCTCCGCTCGCCGATGTCGTCGTCATCGTCGACGTGCTGCGCTTCACCTCTGCCGTCTCGGCTGCGGTCGAATCCGGCGCCCTCGTGTTGCCGTACCCGTGGGACCGCGGTGGGGCCGCCGCATACGCGTCGGAGCATGGTGCCGTCGCCGCCGGCCTCCGAGAGCACGGCTCGATGTCGTTGTCGCCCACCGATCTGCTCACCGTGTCGGCCGGGACGAGGCTGGTGTTGCCGTCACCGAACGGTGCGACGCTGTCCTTCGCGGCGCGCGATCTCGGGGCCCGGCGGGTGTTCGCCGGTTGCCTTCGCAACGCAACCGCGACGGCTCGTACGACCATGCGCGTGGCCGGCCCAGAGGGGGTCATCGCGGTGATCGCCAGCGGCGAACGTTGGGACAACGCCGACGGACCGTTGCGCCCGGCATTGGAAGACCTGCTCGGCGCCGGGGCGATACTAGCGGCGCTCGATCCATCGGGAGCCGTCACCGGAACGAGGTGCTCCCCGGAAGCCGGAGCAGCTCGGGCCTCGTTCCTGAATGCCCGATCGCGACTGTTCGAGACGCTGCGCGACTGCGCTTCCGGACGCGAGCTGATCGATCGAGGGTGGGAGGATGACGTCGCGACAAGCGCTGCCCTCGACGTTGCCGATGTCGCCGCTGAGCTGATCGACGGCGAATACTGCGCCAGCCGCTGAGCGGCGATGAAGAGTCCGCCCTATTCGACGAGGCGCAGGCCGCTGGGCGCGATCGAGGGCTCGGCGTGAGGGAGTTCGACCACGAACTCGGTGCGGTGGGCGGGGAACACATGGTGCGACAGCAGGACGGGTTTGCCATCGACATCGGTGGTGAGGCGTTCGCACTGCAGGACCGGCGAGCCGACGGGAATGCCCAACAGGCCAGCGTCTTCGGCCGTCACCAGATCAGCGCCAATCGTCTGCGTCGCACCTCGCAGCGGCACGCCGAGCAGTTCGTAGAACGGCGACCGCTCGACATCGAGTCGCGACAGGCTCTGACCCAACTCGGCGGGGCACCACACGGTGACGACCGCGAACGGTTCCCCGTCGGCCAGGTTCAGGCGTTTGACGCGCAGGACATGATCGGTCGACAACGCCTCTTTGACTCGTCCAGTGGCAGGCACGAACGCGAACTCGATGATCTTGCGTTCGGTGTCGATGCCGCTGTCCGCGAGTTGCCCTTCGATCGTGGCCAATTGCCCGAGCGTCTGGCGCAACGGTTTCGACGCGACGAACCAGCCGAAGCCCTGCCGGGCTGCGATCAAGCCGTCGTCGCGTAACGTCTCGAGCGCGCGGCGAATGGTCACCCGGCTCGCGTCGTACTCGGCTGACAACTCTGCCTCGCTGGGCAGCAAGCGACCGGGCGCGTAGTGCCCCGCAGACACGCGATCGCGGACCGCATCAGCGATCTCCTGGTAGCGGATCGTCCTCATCGGTCGCCCTGCGCCGGACCGGCTTCGTTGCCACTCACGTTGGCATCGAAGTCGGCATCGATCAGTTCCAGCCGATTGCCGAACGGGTCATCGATATGACAGCGCCGAGTGTGCTCGATCTCGTTCGACCATCGCGCCGACACGTTGCCGGCCTCGAGCAGCGTGTCGAGTCCACGCACGATGAACGCGATGTGCGCCTTGCGAGCTGGTCGAAACTCGTCCTCCACGCCGAGGTGGACGTGAATGGCTCCATGTTCGAACCAACACCCGCCACGTGCCGCGAGCACTGGCGGCTTGGGAACTTCCGTGAGTCCGAGCACGCCTCCGTAGAAGGCGCGGGCATCGGCTTCGCGACCCGCCGGCATCGCCAGCTGAACATGATCGAGCGCGATGATCGACGCGCCGGTGACCCGACCGAGCGATGCTGAATTGTCGTGTGAACTCGTCATGGATCTCTCGTTGGATCAGTTGCACTCAAGCGCACTTGTATTATAGTTGTCTACATACACCGCTGAGCGCAAGGGGCAAAGATGGCCGTCACCGCAGGAACACCGATCGAACTCGTCGAAGGCGTCTACGCCCGACTCCCTGGGCGTGTCGCGCTCGGCCGCACCCGTCTCGGTCGCCCGCTGACCCTCACCGAGAAGATCCTCGTCAACCATCTCGTCGACGCCGAGGGCGAAGACATCGACCGCGGCATCAGCTACAACGACTTCAACCCGGATCGGGTCGCGATGCAGGACGCCACCGCTCAGATGGCGCTGCTGCAGTTCATGACCGCTGGATTGCCGGAGGCCATGGTGCCCAGCACGGTGCACTGCGACCACCTCATCTCGGCCAAGGTCGGCGCACACATCGACATGGGCGTCGCCATCGACACCAACCGCGAGGTCTACGACTTCCTGCGCAGTGTGTCGGCCAAGTACGCGATCGGCTTCTGGGGTCCCGGTAGCGGCATCATCCACCAGGTCGTGCTCGAGAACTACGCCTTCCCCGGCGGCATGATGATCGGCACCGACAGCCACACGCCCAACGCCGGCGGGCTCGGGATGGTCGCCATCGGCGTCGGTGGCGCCGATGCAGTCGACGTCATGACCGGCTTCCCCTTCAACGTGCGCTGGCCGAAGGTCATCGGCGTCAAGCTCACCGGCACGCTCAGCGGCTGGTCGGCACCGAAGGACGTCATCCTCGAAGTCGCCCGCGTGCTCACCGTCGAAGGCGGCACCGGCGCGATCGTCGAGTACTTCGGCCCTGGCGCCGATTCGATCTCTGCCACCGGCAAGGCCACGATCTGCAACATGGGTGCCGAGATCGGGGCGACCTGCAGCGTGTTCGGGTACGACGACAACATGTCCGTCTACCTCAAGGCGACCGGTCGGGCGGCAATCGCCGACGCGGCCGACAGGGTGGCCGCCGATCTGCGGCCCGACGACGGTGCGCTCTACGACCAGGTGATCGAGATCGACCTCGACGCACTCAAGCCCCTCATCAACGGCCCGCACTCTCCCGACCGCGCCAACCGCGTCGGCGCGGCCGTGGGCGCCGAGGCCCGTGCCAACTCGTGGCCACTCGAGATCAGCGCGGCCCTCATCGGGAGTTGCACCAACAGCTCGTACGAGGACATCACCCGCGCCGCTTCGGTCGCCCGGCAGGCGTTGGCCGCGGGTCTGCGGGTCAAGACCGATCTGCTGGTCAGCCCGGGCTCAGAGCAGATCCGGGCGACGATCGAGCGCGACGGCCTGCTCGCCGATCTCGAAGCCATCGGCGCCACCGTGCTCGCCAACGCCTGCGGCCCGTGCATCGGTCAGTGGGACCGACCGCCGTCCGAGAACGGTGTGCCGAACACCATCGTCAACAGCTTCAACCGCAACTTCCCCAAGCGCAACGACGGGTCCGCGAACACCCTCAGCTTCGTGACGTCGCCCGACACCGTGATCGCACTGGCGCTGGCCGGGCGACTCGACTTCGATCCCACCATCGACACGATCACGGCACCCGACGGCACGGAGGTGTTGTTGACCGCACCTGTCGGCGAAGTCCTGCCCGAGCACGGCTACGACCCGGGCGAGAACACGTTCACTCCCCCGCCGGCCGACGGTTCTGGGGTTGTCGTCGAGGTCTCGCCGACCAGCGACCGCCTGCAGCTGCTGCAACCGTTCGCGGCGTGGGACGGCAACGACTATCTCGGTCTGCCGGTTCTGATGAAGGCTCAGGGCAAGTGCACCACCGACCACATCTCGGCAGCCGGCAAGTGGCTGAAGTTCCGCGGCCACCTCGAGAACATCAGCGGCAACCTGTTCATCGGCGCAGTCAACGCGTATGGCGGCGCGGTGGGCGAGGGCAAGAGCGCCATCGACGGCTCGGTCGACAGCTACCCGAACCTGGCCAAGAAATATGGCGAAGCCGGCATCAAGTGGTGCGCGATCGGTGACCGCAACTACGGCGAGGGCTCATCGCGTGAGCACGCCGCGATGGAACCGCGTTTCCGCGGTGGTGTCGTGATCTTCGCCCGCAGCTTCGCCCGCATCCACGAGACCAACCTCAAGAAGCAGGGCCTCGTGCCGCTGACGTTCGCCGATGGCGCGACGTACGACCTGATCGGTGAGGACGACCGCATCAACGTCCTCGGCCTGCCACCAGTTCCCGGCAAGAACATCCAGTGCCAGATCGTGAAGCCCGACGGCACCTTGATCGACTTCGAGGGTGTCCACACATTCAGCCCCGAGCAGGTCGAGTGGTTCCGCGCCGGCTCTGCCCTCAACGTCGTCCGGCGCAAGGTGGCCGAAGCCGCTCACTGAGGTCGGTGGCTCCGCCTGTCGGGGGCACGGGTCGCGGCACCTGACACTCTCACGATCCCATCCCGAATCTCCACGTGACGATACTGCGGGCCATCGGCAGGACCGCGCCGGGTTTGCCTGCGCCAGCCAGGCAAAGACGGCGCGGTCCTCGACGGCAACAACCGCAACCCAGCGAAACGTCACGTGGAGATACGGGATGGCACCTCGACGCAGAATTGAAACGTCACGTGGAGATACGGGACGGCAACCGCAACCCAGCGAAACGTCACGTGGAGATACGGGATGGGGCCTCGACAGTGTCTCTGACCTGGGGTTCGCTGCCGGGCACGCGACAGACGAGCGCCGCACCGGCGAACAGCGCGGCGTTGAGCCCCAGCAGGACGAACGGAGGCAGCGGCGGCTGCCAACGGCTGTGCACGAAGAACCACGAGCCGTGGACGCCGACGGCGTAGCGGCGCAGCGTGGCCCACAGAGTGAGGACCTCGGCCAGGCCGCTCGCGACGACGAGCGCGCCGACAAGCCGAGGACGCGCCCGAACAGCAAGCACCACCAGCCCCAGCGCAGCCGGGATGGAGTATCGGCCCTGCCAGATGAAGCCGACCTTGTGGACCAGGATCACCTCGAACGCGATCGGCGTGGCGAGCACCGTGGCCGCGACCGCAAGCCAGGTGATTCGTGCGCGAACACCTGTCCGCCAGATGGTGATCGCTGCCACGACAACCACGATCCACCACAGCAGCTGCGACACGGGCGGCGCGGAGAACTCGTGCCAGCCGAGCGACCCTGCCATCTCGCGCAGCGTCACCTTGGTGTCGCTGAACGACCGCGCGAATGCGTGCGCGACCGTCGATGTCGACGCCGTGCGCGGGTCATCGGTGTCGAACGCGCTGACCAATGACCAACCGACCACAGAACCCGCTGCGACCGCGAGCGGAGCCACCGCCGCGACAACGACACGACGCGACGGGCGTAGGACCGGGCCACCGCGCCATCGTCGTCCGACGATCAGCGCGACCGTCATCGCAGCGAGTGCGAACACCGCAACCGGCCGCATGGCGATCGCGACACTGATCGGCACCGAACACCACAGCACGTCTCGCGCGTTCATCGCCTCTGCGTCGAGCAACGCCGCGATCCCGACCCACGTCAGGACGCACAGCGCGATCTCGAGCGCGTTCGGATTGACGACGCCGAACAGGAACCAAGCTGCGGGCGACAGACTTGCCAGCGCGATCAGCGGGGCACGCAAGAGACGCGCTCGACGCAACGCGATCACAAGGACAACGGCACACCACGCCGCAGCTGCGGAGCGGTACGACATCACCTGCGACGGGTCGCCGAAGACACGCACCGGGACACCGACAATCAGGTAGTACCACGGCGGATACGTTCCCGCCGACGACGCCGCGTGCACCGTTCCGACCGCATCCGACCCTGCCGTGGCGCACGTCGCGGTGAGGCGCTTGTCGTGACGAAAGCACGACGGATCTCCGGTCGCGAGCGCGGCCGGCACAACAACGCTCCGATAACCGGGGGCCAGTGCGGAGACCGGTGATCCGATGAGATCGCCGTCAGCGGCAGCTGCCGCACGCAGGACATGAGCGGGTTCATCCGGACCGCCGTAGCGCGCCGTGGCCATCGACCAGGTCAGCAGCAACGCCAGCACGAGGCCCACCTGCGCGGCAACAACGAGGGCCTTCGACACGGGCCGAAGCTAGCGTACGGCCATGACCTCCACAGGTGCGCCGGCGCCGAATGACGAAGCGCCGCTCGAACTCTCGACGGCGATCCGCACCACCGGCGCCGTTCGCCGCTTCACCGCTGAGTCGGTGGATGATGCGACCGTTCACGCCCTCCTGGACGATGCCCGCTTCGCGCCGAGCGGCGGTAACCGGCAGGGCTGGCGGGTCGTCGTCGTCAGGGATCCTGTGATTCGCGCTTCGCTAGGCGATCTGATGCGCCCGGTGTGGGACGAATACGCGGCGGTTGCCGCAACGGGCCGCACGCCGTTCACCAGCGTCGACCCGGCGTCGTATCAGATGGGCGGCGGTCGGTCGAGCGTCGTTCCCAACGATCTGCTCGAGAACATCGTCGACGTCCCGGTCGTGCTCGTCGTTGCAGCCGATCTGTCTCAGATCGCGATGATGGACGGCGAGCTCGATCGTCAGCCGATCACGGGCGGAGCCTCGATCTACCCGTTCTGCTGGAACCTGCTCCTGGCAGCACGCAGTCGAGGTCTCGGCGGTGTGATCACGACGTTCCTCGCCCGCGCCGAGCCCGCCGCCGCCGAGTTGCTGGGTCTGCCGCCGTCGTATGCAATCGCCGCCACGATCTTTATCGGCCGCCCGGAACACCAACCGACGAAGCTCAAACGGTCCGAGGTCGACACGTTCACGACGATCGACCGGTTCGATGGCGAGGCGTTCCATGGATGAACCCATCGATCCACGGATGGGCGTCGACGAGCAGACGACCCTCGTCGAGTTCCTCGACTTCTATCGGGTGGTCTTGCTGCGCAAGATCGACGGGCTCACCGACGCGCAGGCCCGCACGGCTGCATGCCCGCCGAGTCCGCTCAACATCATGGGCCTCGTTCGACACATGGCCGAGGTCGAACGCAACTGGTTTCGCCGCGTCTTCGCGGCCGAGGACGCGCCGCCGATCTTCTACACCGACCACGATCCCGACGGCGACATGTTTCCGCAATCAGCCGACACCGTGACCGGCGCGGTGTCCGCGTTGGCGGACGAGATCGGCCGCGCCCGGATCATCGTCAACTTGGCAACGCCCGACGCACTGTCAGCGGCGCCTCGACACGATGAGTACCCCAGCATGCGCTGGATCCTGGTGCACATGATCGAGGAATACTCCCGCCACTGTGGGCACGCCGACCTGATTCGTGAAGCGATCGACGGCGTGACCGGCGATTAGCTGTCGTCCCCGTCGACGCCGATGAGCGAGAACGTGACGACGATGCGGAAGCGAATGTCGGTGGGGGCGAAGTCGGTACGTGAGCAGCCCACGAGCGACACGCTGGGCAACGGTGCCGACAGGCCGACGTTGTAGATGTCGGCCGGCTTCTGGCCCGTGATGGCCCGACTGCTGTAGGTGTAGTGAAACACCCTGCCGTCGGCAGCGGTGAGAGTGATCTGGTCGCCGGGACCGAGGTCATTGATGTGGCGGAAGATGCCCGTGTGCGCGGTTCGGTGAGCGAAGAGCACCATGTGGCTCTGCTCTCCCGCGAATCCGGTACCGGGCCAGTGCCCCACGTATCCGGCATCGACCACGGCGTTGCCGACGCCTTCGATCACGGTGCCGGTGACGCCGACTTGGGGACCACGGTTGTAGATGATCTTCGGGATGTTCAGGACGTACGGCAACGCTGCGGGCGGAGGGGGCGGGGGGACGATGTTGACGGGCGCCGGCAGAGGCGCCGCAGTCGGAAGACCGAGGAAGTAGCCGGCCACATCGACGATGACGTTGGCACCGCCCTGGGTGAAGATCGCGACGCCGACCGTCGAGGTGCGCAGGATCGCGTGGTTCGCGATGGTCTGGTGTGTGTAGGTCGCGTTCAGGTTCGACGCCAGCGGCCGCGTCGTTCGCGCCGGATAGCCGGTGAAGAACCCGGCGCCGCGGGTGTCGGCAGCGGTCAAGTTGACGACGACCGCTTGCGACAGCGGCCGTCCGGTGTAGTCGAACTCGGCGATCCAACCCGGATACATCCGGCCGTACTTGGTCGAGTTGCGCGTGTCGAGCGTTCGGTACGGCACGTTGGGAACGAATAGTCCATCTGAGCCCGGGGCATCGGTGGGCCCGGTGAAGTAGCCGGCGATGTCGACGATCAGATGGCCACCCGACGACGAGAAGACATCGATGCCACGCACGCCGCCCACGGTGCCGATCGGCAGGATCGCTTGATTTGCCCGGGTCTGTCCCGCGGCGTCGGTGTTGACGCTGGAGGACTTCGGCTGATCGCCACCGGAAGCGAAACCGGTCCAGAATCCGGGTCCGTTCGACTCGGTGGCAGTGAGGTTGACGACAACGGCCGTTGCGCTGGCTGGAACGACGGCCGCCACGCTGACGCGCTTGACCTCGCCAAGGCCGACCTTCGTGCCCGTGTCGCGAGTGTCGAGTGCACGAAACGCTGTGTCGAGTCCGACGAACCGACCGGCACTCACGGCATCGGTGACCGGCACGTACGCACCATTCACGTCGACCACGATGTCGGCGATGTTCTGAGCGAAGATGTCGACAGCTCCCCCGGTACCGAGCCGCACGGTGACGAGGTTGGGCAGGACCTGGCCGGCCGAGTCGATGTTCACGTTGGAGACGACGGGACGGTCGTTGCCCGTCGGCCACACCGTGACGTATCCGGCGATCACCATGTTCACGACGGTCACGTTGAGCACCGCCGTCGTCGCGTTCGCGGGCACACCGTTGCGACCGGAGATCTGCACCCGGATCGTGTTGGCGTCGAGCCGGATGTAACCACCGACACCCTGATCGGGCCGCGTGTCGGCCAACCGGGAAGGCGTGACCGAAGCGAACGACGAGGCGCCGGCGGGGAGGGATACGACGTCGGCCAGAGCGTGTGCGACGGGGCTCTTCGCAAACGAGCCGACGAACGGCACGACCGCTGCCAGAGACAAGAGTCGCCGTCTCGACATGAAGGCACTCACGACGTGAGTCCTTGTTGCAACTTCAGATTCACAACTGACAACCTGTTCTTTTCGAGTTCCAGACAGCCGAGGGGTCTGCCTGGTTTCGCCCGACCGTGCAAGCGTCAAAGGTTAGGGCAGGACGTCCTCGAAGACTGGGCAATCCGCCGCCAATGGTCCGATCGACCCACCCGCACGGATGCCGCCCGGCCTACGACGTCATCAACGACAACGCCTCCAGCGCAGCTGATTCGGGCACGCCGACGACGACCTCGACACCTGCGTCACCATCGAGCACGAACGTCAGCCCATCGAGGGCCTTCTTGTCGCGGGCCATGAGCTGGAGCAGTTCACCGTGGTCGTACGGCGGCAACCGCGTGCCCAACTCGTACGCGCCGCTGACGACCCGGTAGTGGTCGGCGACTCGCTCGTCATCGATCCGGCCCAGGACGCGGGCGAGATGGGCTGCGTAGACGAGACCGATCGCGACGGCTTCGCCGTGCGCCAGTTCGAACTCGCCGGCGATCTCCAGCGCGTGAGCGAGCGTGTGTCCGTAGTTCAGCAACGCCCGCCGACCGCCCTCGCGCTCGTCACTGCCGACGATCTCGCCCTTGATCTCGACGCAGCGCGCGATGCGATCGACGAGCTCCATCGACAGCAGGTCGTCGCCGGTGAGGAAGTGGTATTTGGCCATCTCGCCCATGCCACACCGCGTTTCGCGCGGCGGCAAGGTGACGAGCGCATCGAGGTCGCACAGCACACCGCTGGGCTGCCAGAACGCACCGACCAGATTCTTGCCCGCAGCCAGGTTCACACCTGTCTTGCCACCGATCGAGGCGTCGACCATACCCAGCAACGTCGTTGAGACGTGCACGACGGGGATGCCCCGATGCCACGACGCAGCCGCGAACCCAGCGACGTCGGTGACCATGCCTCCCCCGAGACCGATCACGACGTCGTTGCGCGTCAAGCCCATCGCGGCGAAGCCCTCACACAACGACTCGATGGTGGCCAACGACTTGTGCTGCTCGCCGTGTCCGATCGTGAACACCTCGTGCGGCACGCCGGGATCGACGTCGAGCGGGATGCCCTCCTGCGTCACGATCGCGGCTCGCCGGGCGTTGCGCGGGATCATCGATGCGAGTTCGGATCTCACTCCGTGGCCGACGAGCACGTCGTAGCTGCGGTCGCCGAGGTCGACGCGTACTGATCGGATCGCATCGGTCATCGCAGCACCGCTTCCACCACGTCGTTGACGCTTCGGTTGTCGACGGTGACGATGGCGTCAGCCACCTGCCGATAGAGGTCGGCACGGTGCTCGTACATGCGCTGCAACGTACCCTCGGGATCTCCGTCCAACAACGGCCGGTGCGGACCGCCCCTGACCCGATCGACGAGCGTCGCCGGATCCGCTCGCAGCCAAACCACCCTCGCCCCGGCGGCCCGCAGCGCGGCACGGTTCTCGTCCCGGAGCACGACACCGCCGGCAGCAGCGATCACCGCGATCTGCTCGGAGGCCAACGCCTCGCGCAGCACCTTCGATTCGATGGCGCGAAAGGCTTCCTCACCGTCGGTCTCGAAGATGTCGCGGACGGTCCGGCCCTCCGCAGTTTCGATCAAGGCGTCCGAATCGAGAAAGGGGCGCTGCAGACGACCCGCGAGCGCCCGCCCGACGGTGGTCTTCCCCGAGCCCATCATGCCGACCAGCACCAGGTGCCGATCGGCGACGACGCTCATCGAAGGGATGCGTCGAAAGCTCGCGCGTTGCGCACGAACTCGTCGACCGAGTCTCCGCCGAACTTCCGCTGCGCCTCGGTGGCCAGCACCAGTGCGACCATCGTCTCGGCCACGACACCCATCGCCGGAACCGCGGTGACGTCGGTGCGCTCCTTGAAGCTGACGGTCTCTTCCTTCGTCACGGTGTCGACCGTGCCGAGCGTCGGCTTGTTGAGCGTGGCGAGTGGCTTCATCGCGGCACGCACGACAACGACCTCGCCAGTGGTCATCCCGCCCTCGGTGCCGCCCGCGAGGGTGGTCTCGCGGCGATACTCGCCAGCGACTGCGTCCCACGAAATGGCGTCATGAGCGTCGCTGCCGCGCCGGCCGGCGACCTCGAATCCGTCACCGATCTCCACGCCCTTCACGGCCTGGATGCTCATCACGGCCTGGGCCAACAACGCATCGAGCTTGCGGTCCCAGTGGACATGGCTACCGATGCCGACCGGCACCCCGTAGGCCAGTACTTCGACGATGCCGCCGAGCGAGTCGCCGTCTTTGGCTGCGGCCTTGATCTCCACGATCATCGCCTCTTCGGCCGCCTTGTCGAAGCATCGCACGGGTGATTCGTCGATCGCTGCGAGATCCGCCATCGTCGGCAACTGAGCGGCCTTGGAACGCGCCGGGCCCATCTGGATGACGTGCGACAGCACCTCGATGCCGAGCGTGCCGAGCAGCTTCTTGGCCAGGGCACCGGCGGCAACGCGGGCCGCTGTCTCGCGAGCGCTCGCCCGTTCGAGCACATCACGGGCATCGGTGAAGCCGTACTTCTGCATGCCCGCGAGATCGGCGTGTCCCGGCCGCGGCTGGGTCAGCGGGTCCTTGGTCATACCCGGCGCCGGCGACATCTCTTCGTGCCACTTGTCGCTGCGAAACCACTCGCTGTTCTTGATCTCGATCGCGACAGGCGAACCGAGTGTGCGACCGTGACGGACTCCGCCGACCAGCGTCAGTTCGTCAGCCTCGAACCGTTGTCGCGGCCCACGGCCGTAGCCGAGGCGACGCCGCGCCATCTCGTCCTGGATCTCTTCGACCGTGATCGGGAGACCGGCGGGCAGGCCCTCGACGATCACGACGAGCGCCTGACCGTGGGATTCGCCGGCAGTGAGGTATCGAAGCACGCCAGCAGGCTAGCGCTGTGCTGACCGCGCCGAACCGGAGGATTCTGCCCGGCGGGAGAGCTCGGCTTCGGCGGCCGCGCGCATCGCGACGGGATCAGGCTTGACGCCCGTCCACAGGTGCTGCTGCAGCGCGGCCTGGTGCACCAACATGCCGAGACCATCGACGGTCGTTGCACCAGCGGCTCGGGCGGCCGCGAGCAGCCCCGTTTCGAGCGGGTGATACACCAGATCGGCAACGATGTGACCGGGTCGAAGGAGCGCGACGTCGCACGGAACGTCGGCGGCGGTCGCTTCGACGACGCCCATCCCGATCGATGTCGCGTTGACCACGAGATCGGCCGTCACGATGTCGGCCGGCACACCGACGACGCCGATTCCGGGGGCCAGCGCGGCTGCGAGCCCCGCCCGATCGGCTGACCGGTTGATCACCGCGATCCGCGCCGCGCCCGCTCTGGCCAACGCGTCGATGACGGCACGCGCCGCGCCACCCGCGCCCAGCACGGCAACCGTCATCCCCGCTGGATCGATGCCTGCTTCGGCCAACGAAGCGACGAAGCCTGGACCGTCGGTGCTGTATCCCGTCAGCCGGCCGTCGGGTCGACGCACGACAGTGTTCACCGTCCGCAGGGCTCGAGCGGCCGGATCGAGCTCGTCGACCGCCGCGGCCACATCCTCCTTGTGCGGCATCGTCACCGACATGCCGGCCAGACCGAGTGCGCGCATCGCCCCCAGGGCAGACACAGCGGCACCGGGCACGACCTCGAACGCGACGAAGACCCAGTCGAGGCCACCCGCGGCAAACGCGGCATTGTGGATCACCGGGCTGAGACTGTGCCGCACCGGTGAGCCGATCACGCCCGCCAACTGTGTCGTGCCGGTGATCATTGGTCGAGCAATCCGGCGTCGCGCGCCTTGGCCACGTTCGCGTTGTGCTGATCGAGCGTGACAGCGAAGACATGATGACCGTCGGCATCGGCGACGACGTAGTACAGGTACTCGCACGGTGTACCGGCGGCCAGTCCCTGACACAGCGGGTCACCGAGGGACGGATTCGGTGATGGGTTCAAGGCTGCCTCGATCGATGCCTTGCCGGGGCTGGCGATCGGCGTCGGGGGCAAGCCGGCATTGAGGTACGTGTTGTACGGCGACGGCGCGGCCTTGCACGTCCCGAACGGCGTGCCGGCGGGCTCGTCGTAGCAGAGGGTCGCATCGATGCCGAGGGGCATGCCCAGGGCGAGGCGGTTGTAGATGACCCGAGCGATCTTGCCCCGGTCGACCTCGAACTTGGCCTCGCGCTCGATCATCGAGGCCACGACGATCACCTGGTACGGCGAGATCGGTACGCCGATCTGGTTGCTGAGCTCGATCGCGCGGGCCTCGATGTTCTCCTGGCGGCCGACGCGGTCCATCAACGCAACCATGCGGACGACGATCTGCGCCGCCGATTCGTTCCCGGCCACCTGATACGTGTCGGGGAACAGCAGACCTTCGAGGCTGGTGCCACCCGGCGGTTGAAGCGTGGAACGGATCTCGGGCAGTCGCGTCGCCGCGGCGAAGTCCGCTGCGCTGAGGCCGGGGAGATCGCGTTCCACACGCTTGCCCATCTGAGTCAGCGTGAAACCTTCTGGAAAGGTCACCTTGCGGTAGGTCGCCGCCGGCGGCGTGTTCAGGACACGCATGAGGTTGCCCATGTGGTCGCGAGGGTGGAGTTGGTAGTTGCCCGGCGTCAGCTTCAAGCCGCCCTTGTGATCGACGTAGAAGCGGAAAACGCGGGCATTGGTGATCACCTTCGCATCCTGCAATCGAACGCTGACCGACTGCAGCGTGTCGGTGGGCGTGACGGCAAACGAAACGGTCTGTTGCGGGTCGCCGGATGGGTTCACCTGGCGGATGTACCACCACCCGATGCTGCCGCCGATGAGCACCGCGATCACCAGCAACCACGCCGCGACGAACACGAACCACTTGAACACCCGCCGCTTTCGTGGCGACTTCTCGACCACCGCGGCTTCGGTGAACTCGGCGTCGTCCCAGGTATCGCGCTTCCATTCGTCGCCGGGGATCTCGGGAGCGAGCAGCGTGTCGACGCGACGGGTCATTCGCGTTTCTCGCCTTCGAGCGCGCGCTGCTCGCGGTCGTGGCGCCCGTCGAGCCAGGCCTGCAGGATGACGGCCGCCGCGACCTTGTCGATGATCTGACGCCGGGCCGGTGCCTTCTTGCCGAACTCCATCAGCATCCGGTCGGCCGTCACCGTGGTGAGGCGTTCGTCAAAGGTCTCGACCGGCACGCCGACAACGGTAGCCAACGTCCGCGCCTCGGCCGTGGCAGCCGTGGCCGCCTTGCCCATCGACCCGTCCATCGACAACGGCAGGCCGACCACCACCCGCACGGCCTCTTCCTCGACGACCAGGGCGCGAATGCGTTCGTGATCCAGTTGAACGCGACCGCTGCGCTGGATGACGACCAACGGTGACGCGATCGTGCCACTGCTGTCGCTGACGGCGACACCGATCCGCTTGCTGCCGAGATCGAGCGCCAGCACCCTCACGGCGTTGGCTGACCGGCCGCCGCTGATGCCAGGCGAAGTGCCTCGTCGAGACCATCGGGGTTCTTCCCGCCGGCTGTCGCAACATCACCTTTGCCACCGCCGCCGCCGCCGACAGCCTTGGCCGCATCCTTGATCAGGTCACCGGCCTGGCCGCCAAAAGCCGGCGTGACGGCCGCAACCAGGGCGACACCACCCGTTGGGGTGATGCCACCGAGCACGACCGCCTCGATGCCGGGCTGCTGGCGCACGGCGAGCGCGAGGTCGCGCAACTCGCCCGGGGCGACGCCGTCGACGCGCGTGACGAGCACGCCGCCCGAGGCCTTGGCAGCAAGTTCGGTCGCTTGTCCGCTGGCCGCCTTGGCCCGCAACGACTTGATCTCATCGTTGAGTTCCTTGATCTCGTCGATCTTGCGCTGCAGGCCGTCGAGCAAGTCGGGCGCCGGCACGCCCACCAGCCGCGCCGCATCGGCGAGGACGTGCTCATCGCGTTGCAGCAGAGCAACGGTGTTGAAGCCGGTGACGGCCTCGATGCGACGCAGGTTCGAACCGATGCTGCTCTCGCCGACGATCTTGATCGTGCCGATGTCGCCAGTGGCCTTGACGTGCGTGCCGCCGCAGAGTTCGACCGAGCTGCCGGCTTCGAGCACGCGGACGATGTCGCCGTACTTGTCACCGAAGAACGCGATGGCGCCGAGTGCCGTCGCTTCGTCCTTGGTGGTCTCGAAGATTCGCGCCGGCGCGTTGTCGAGGACCTCGCGGTTGGCGATCTCCTCGATCCGCGTGATCTCGTCGTCGGTGACGGCCGAATAGTGGCTGAAGTCGAAGCGAAGACGATCGGGACCGACGAGCGAGCCGGCCTGCTTCACGTGCTGGCCGAGTACCGAACGAAGGGCGTGGTGGAGGATGTGTGTGCCGGTGTGGTTGCGACGAATCGCATCGCGACGAACGACGTCGATGGTGGCTGTCGCCGTCTGACCGGGCGCCACCGTGCCGCTGGTGATGCGCGCCGTGTGGCGGCGCAGACCGGGCAGTGCGTACGTGGTGTCGAGCACCTCAGCCACGCCGGTCTCGGTGGTGATCGTGCCGGTGTCTCCGACCTGGCCGCCCGATTCGGCGTAGAACGGCGTGCGATCGAGGAAGATCTCGACCGTGCCATCGCCGGCGGTCGTCGGTTCGACCGCGAGCACGCGGCTCTCGGTCTCGTTCTGCACGTAGCCGAGGAATTCGGTCACGCCGAACTGCTCGTTGAGTTCGCGATAGGCCTCCATCTGATCGTCGCCGATGGCGTTGGACTTGCGGCCTTCCTTGGCCCGGCGCCGCTGTTCGGCCATGTCGGTGTCGAAACCACCGCGATCGATGCCGACGCCGCGCTCGCCGGCGATCTCTTCGGTGAGCTCGAGCGGGAAGCCGTACGTGTCGTGCAGCGTGAAGGCGGTGCTGCCCGCCAGGGTGGTGACTCCCTTGGAGAGCTCGTCCTCGAGGATGACGAGGCCGTTCTTCAGCGTCTGCCGGAAACGTTCCTCTTCCTTGGTGAGCACGCCCACGATGAAGTCGCGATTCTTGACGACATCGGGGTAGGCCTCGCCCATCACGTCGATCGCTGTCTCGACCAGCCCCGGCAGCACCAGCTTCTCGGCACCGAGGATGTACGCGTGACGGACGGCGCGGCGGATGATGCGGCGCAACACATAGCCGCGCCCCTCGTTGCTGGGGAACACGCCGTCGTTGACGAGCATCGTGCTGCTGCGGGCATGCTCGGCGAGCACCCGGAGGCTGAAGCTGCTGCGGTCCTCGTAGTCGCCGGGCAGGTAGGTCTTGCCCGTGGCCGACTGACCCTGCTCGATCAGCGGGGCCATGACGTCGGTCTCCCAGACGCTGTCCTTGCCCTGCACGAGCGCGAGGATTCGTTCGAGGCCGGCGCCGGTGTCGATCGACGGCTTCGGCAGCGGCGTGCGCGATCCATCGGGTGCCTGGTTGAACTGCATGAAGACGAGGTTCCAGAACTCCATGAACCGGTCGCCCTGCGGGTCGTTGAGCGGGCCACCCTCGGGGCCGAACGACGGGCCGCGATCGATGTGCAGCTCGCTGCACGGACCGCACGGACCGGTGTCTCCCATCTGCCAGAAGTTGTCCTTGTCGCCGAGACGCTGGATGCGGTCCATCGGCACGCCGACGACGTCGTGCCAGATCTGTTCGGCTTCGTCGTCGCTGTCGTGAACGGTGATCCAGATCTTGTCACCGTCGAGGCCGAACGTCTCGGTGACGAGCTCCCAGCTCCACGGGATGGCGTCGCTCTTGAAGTAGTCGCCGAAGCTGAAGTTGCCCATCATCTCGAAGAACACGAGGTGGCGCTTGGTGCGGCCGACATCGTCGAGGTCGTTGTGCTTGCCGCCCGCCCGAGCGCACTTCTGCACCGTGACCGCACGCTTGAACGGCGGCGTCTCGTCGCCCACGAAGTAGGGCTTGAACGGCACCATGCCGGCGACCGTGAACATCAGGGTCGGGTCGTGTGGGATGAGGCTGGCCGACGCAACGGGCGTGTGCCCTTTTGCCGCGAAGAATCCGGTGTAGGCGTCGCGGAGCTGATTGGCGTTGGCGGGCGGCGTGCTCATGGTTGCGCCAGCCTACCTGCGCGGTCTGACCGCACTGTCTGCGGTTTTGTTGCCTCTGTGTCGACGGCGAGCGCGTCGGCTACCTTCGAACCGTGGCGCGCCCCGAGGATCTGCACGAGTACCTGAGCTTCGACGACCCCGACGAGCAACGCACATGGGTGTTCGACGCGACCTTCCTGCGATCGAACTGGAACTGCATCTGGGGCAACGGCTGCAAGGGCGTGTTGACCGAGGACGCGACCGATCTCAACCAGGGCTGCTGCAGCTTCGGCGCGCACTTCATCGACGAAGCCGACGTCCAGACGGTGGTCGACAGCGCCGCCCGTTTGTCTCCGTCACAATGGCAGTACCACGACGAATCGGCCCGCGCCGGGTGGACCGCCACCGAGCCGGACGGCACCGTCACGACCCGGGTCGTCGATGGTGCATGCATCTTCCTCAACCGACCCGGCTTCGCGGGCGGCGAGGGCTGCGCGCTGCACAGCGCGGCGATGGCCGTCGGCGAACGCCCGCTCGACTGGAAGCCCGACGTCTGCTGGCAGCTCCCGTTGCGGCTGCACGAAGATGTCGACACCCACGGCCACGTCACCAGCACCCTGCGCGAATGGAAACGACGCGACTGGGGCGAGGGCGGCCAGGACTTCCACTGGTGGTGCACCGAGAGCGCCGACGCGTTCAACGGAACCAAGCCCGCCTATCGCTACCTGCGCGACGAGATCATCGAGTTCACCGGCGTGCGTGTCTACGAGATGCTCGTCAAGCAACTGGAGAAATCACGCAGCACGCCGGTCGCGCACCCGGCCGTCCGCCGCAAGTAACGAAACGGCTGCGGCTTCGTCGCCGCAGCACATTCCCGAAACCTGAGCTCGGGTGCGGATCTGGTGGGCGCTCCACCAGAATGACACCCGAGCGGTCACGCCGCGGTCGCCGACAGCGGGCGAAGATCGAGGTCGGCCATCCTGCGCCGAACGATCAGCTCGATGTCGCGACGGACTGCCGATGGGTTTCGGGTCGCGGCGAAGCCGAGATATGTGATCTCCCAACCTTGCTGAGCGGCTCGCATGTCGCGGTCCTCGTCGTAACGCTCGGCCGCTTCCCCAAGGTGGAAGCTGCGGCTGTGCCCCTCGATCCCGAGCTGCGCCCACGGAATTGCCAGGTCGAACCGAGCGATGAATGCTCCCGACGGGTCACGAAGAACGTGCTGTCGAACGATGTCACCGAGCAACGGTGACCGGAGGCATTCGCTCAACAGCCGTTCGAACCACGACTCGGGCACGACGTATCCTCCGAGCCGACGACGGACGACATCGAGGACTCTCGTCGGACCTGACCGCGTGCCCGATCGCAACTTCAGCGCCCGTTCGATGATCCACAGCAAGCTGACGTCTCGCCGTTGTATGTCATCCACGAAGCGGACCAGTTGCCGATCATCGAGCCTGGGCGCCATGTCACACAGCGTTCGCGCCAGCGTCGTGCACATGATGCCGTCGACCTCGATCACGTCCGCATTCGGGAGCCACCTCGTCTTGTGAACCAACGCCGTGGCCGAAGTCACCGCAGCGGAGTGATGGCAGAGGATCTCGAGTTGGTCAGGCGGTGCATCCATGCCGTCCACTCCGTGCATCGCTGTCGCGCTGGCAAACGCGCTGACCGCTCGCACCCCGACGGTCGCCGCGTGCAGCCTGTGCTTCCACCCAATGGGCTGGCCGGCGAACCTCCAGACGCTCGGTCGGATGCGTTCGACGATGCCGTCGCGTTCCAGCCGGCGGAGGTCGTTGCGGGTCAATCCGTTTTCGGCAGCCTGGCTCATCGTGAACGTGCCGTACCGAGAGGCTGCGAACTCGCCCACGGCACGCACGTCGGCGCTCTGGGGCATGTTCGAGTTGTAGCGGAACCGTGTCACAGAGTTTCGTGAGCAGCGTTCGCTGACCAGATCGGGTGCGGATTCGGTGGAGGCTCCACCCAAACGACACCCGAGCCGACGTCAGACGGCGGCAGCAACCGACATCGGGTGCGGATCGGGTGGAGCGTCCACCCGATCGACACCCGAGCCCGCAACAGCCCGCGGCACGGCTGAGATCGGGTGCGGAATCGGTAGAGCGTCCACCCGATCGACACCCGAGCCCGCAACAGCCCGCGGCACGGCTGAGGTCGGGTGCGGATTTGGTGGAGGCTCCACCCGAACGACACCCGAGTCACGAGCCGAGGCGCCGCCACCGGCCGAACCCCAACCGGGCCGACGTGGGGGTCAGACCTTGGACTTCTTGTTGGACTTCCGGCGCTCTTCGAGGCCGAGGTACTTCTTACGGATGCGGATGTTCTTCGGGGTGACCTCGACGAGCTCGTCGTCGGCAATCCACTCGATCGCAGTCTCGAGGCTGTGGATCCGCGGCGCGGGCAGCTTGACGGCGTCGTCGTGGCTGTGCGTTCGGATGTTGTTCTTCTCCTTGGGGCGCACGGCGTTGACGACCATCTCGTCCTCGCGTGCACACTCACCGACGACCATGCCCTCGTACACCTGCTCGCCGGGGTTCACGAAGAATTGCCCACTGAGCTGCAACTTGTCGAGCGCGTAGCCCGTCGTCTGACCGATGCGGTCGGCGACCATCGCGCCACCGCGGGCATCGGGCATGTCGCCCGCCCACGGCATCCAGCCGAGGTGGTGCTGATGCAACAGCGCAGTGCCGCGAGTTGCCGTCATCAGCAACGAACGGAATCCGATCAGGCCACGGCTGGGGCATTCGAACGTCACGATCGTTCGGCCGGCGTCGCCGGAGCGCAGGTCGGTGATGCGTCCCTTGCGCGGTGCCAGCTCTTGGGTGATCGTGCCGACATGCTCGTCGGGGACGTCGCAGACGCCACGTTCCTGGGGCTCGAAGCGCTTCCCGTTGACTTCCTTGGTGATGACCTCGGGCCGGCTGACCTGCAGCTCGTACCCTTCACGACGCATCGACTCGATCAGCACCGCGAGCTGCAGCTCGCCGCGGCCGGCGACCTCGATGATGTCGGGCGAGCCGGTCTCGAACAGCTTGATCGACACGTTGCCGAGCAGTTCCTTGTTGAGGCGGTCGACGAGGTGGCGGCTGGTAAGGTACTTGCCATCCTTGCCGGCGAACGGCGACGTGTTGACGCCGAACGTCATGCGCAGGACGGGCTCGTCGACCGTGAGGCGAGGTAGCGCGATCGGGGTCTCGACCGAGGCGATGGTGTCGCCGATCTCGACCTCGGGGAAGCCGGCGACGACGAACAGGTCACCGGCCGACAGCTGTTCGACTTCGTTGCGGCTCACGCCTTCGAACGCCATCAGCTGGCTGAGGCGGCGCTTCAGCGGCGGCTGGCCCTCGGCAAACTCTTCCTCGAGCAGCGCAACGGTGTCACCACGACGCATGACGCCGTTGACAACACGACCGATCGCAAGACGGCCGAGGTACTCGGACGCGTCGAGCGTGGTGACCATTGCCTGCAACGGCGCGGTTGGGTCGCCCTTGGGGGCTGGGATCGTCTCGACGATCGTGTCGAGCAGCGCCGAGAGGTCTTCGTCGGGCCCGGGCATACCGATGCCGCGCATCGAGCGTCCCTCGCGAGCAACGGCCGAGATGATCTGGAAGTCGATGTGGTGATCGCCAGCATCGAGGTCGATGAACAGCTGGTAGACCTCGTCGAGCACCTCGTCGGGGCGGGCGTCGTGGCGGTCGACCTTGTTGATGATGACGATTGCCGGCAGATCCAGGGCGAGAGCCTTCTGCAGGACGTACCGGGTCTGCGGCAGCGGACCTTCGGCTGCATCCACGAGCAACAGCACGCCGTCGACCATGGTCAAGGCGCGCTCGACCTCGCCACCGAAGTCGGCGTGGCCGGGCGTGTCCACCATGTTGATCTTGACGCCCTTCCACTCGATCGAGGCGGCCTTGGCGAGGATGGTGATGCCGCGCTCGCGCTCCTGGTCGTTGTTGTCCATCACGCGATCGACGACGGCCTGGTGGGCGGCGAATGTTCCCGTCGCCCGCAAGAGGGCATCGACGAGTGTGGTCTTGCCGTGGTCGACGTGCGCGACAAGGGCGATATTGCGTAATTCAGTCATGATCCGGGGGGTTTCTGTGGCGGCCGACGTCGAGTGCATCGGCGCGGGCAGGGGTTGGTCTAGTCGTCGGACTCTTCGTCATCTTCGTCATCGAACGTGACGCCGTACTTCTCCGCTAACGCGGCGTACTCGTCGTCTTCGGTTCGAGGACGATGATCAGTGCCACCAAATCCCAGATCGACTGCGCTGGGACCAGCTTGCTTGAGCTTTCGCGCTTCTTCGAAGCGGCGATGACGACCCTTCTTCACGGTAGGGCTCCGAATCTAGAGAAATAACATCGGGGAATATCCTACTGGTTGCGTGACGCAACGTGACGGACCCCAGGGGTGTGCGAGACGATTGCGGGCGTGTTCTTCCGACGATTGCCCTGCTCAGAGACTACACCGGCTCAGGTGACGTTCCACGTCCCGGCCGACTGGAGCAGCGCGTGCAGGTCGCCGGGGCCTTTCTTGGACCGTGCTTCGGCCAATTGGGCTCCGACCATCGATCCGTAGTCCGGTCGGTCGATGTCGCGGAAGACGCCGAACGGGGTCGGGGACCAATCACCGGCGCAATACCGAGGATCAGCGGTCGACAGGCGAGCGAGCGCGAATGCCAGGCTGGGGTCGTCTCGATGTGCATCGTGGATCAGCAGGGCGTCGACACCGACGTCATCGACCTCGACGATCCGCAACCTTCCGTCAGGGCCCATGACAACTCCGGCGTGACCGTTCTCGCCGAATCGGACCGGTTCGCCATGGTGGAGATCGACCATCATCTCGGTGCGGTTCTTGCGACCGGTCACCGGATCGAACGCGTCGTCGTTGAACACGTTGCAGTTCTGGAGGATCTCGACGAACGAGGCTCCGCGATGCGCATGTGCGGCCCGGAACACCTCCATCATGTGCTTGCGGTCGAGATCGTGGGTGCGAGCCACGAAGCTGGCCTCGGCACCGAGGGCAACGGCCAACGGGTTGAACGGTTGGTCGATCGAGCCCATCGGGGTGCTCTTGGTGACCTTGCCCATCTCCGAGGTGGGCGAGTACTGGCCCTTGGTGAGTCCATAAATGCGGTTGTTGAACAGCAGGATCGTGAGGTTCACATTGCGGCGTAGGGCGTGGATCAGGTGGTTGCCACCGATCGACAGTGCATCGCCGTCGCCGGTGATCACCCACACATCGAGGTCGGGGCGAGCCACGGCCACGCCGGTGGCGATCGCCGGCGCCCGGCCGTGGATGCTGTGCATCCCGTAGGTCTCCATGTAGTACGGGAAGCGACTGGAACAGCCGATGCCCGACACGAACACGGTGTTCTCGGGCGCGACTCCCAACTCGGGCATCAGGGTCTGGACCGCGAGCAGGATGCCGTAGTCGCCACAACCGGGGCACCAGCGGACCTCTTGATCGCTGGTCCAGTCCTTCTTGGTGGTCAAGGCAATTGTGTCGCTCACAGCGTCATCCCCTTCCCGAACCCGATCGGGCTCTCGATCGCGGCGGCCAGCGCCACTTCCAGCTCGCCCGACGTGAACGGCAGGCCCTGCACCTTGCTGATCGACTTCGCATTCACGAGGTACTCGGCGCGCACGATGCGGCAGAGTTGGCCGAGGTTGAGCTCGGGCACGATCACCCGCGGGAACGAATGCAGGAGCTCTCCCAGATTGCGCGGCAGCGGGCTGAGGTGCACGAGATGGATCCACGCGACCTTCATGCCCTGTCGTCGCGTTCGCTGGACGGCCGCGTCGATCGCGGCCCAGGTCGAGCCCCAACCGAGGATGCACACGTCGGCGTCGGCGTCCCCCACGGCCTCGGCCAGCGGGATGTCGTTGGCGATGCCGGCGATCTTCGCGGCACGCAGGTGCACCATCCGCTCGTGGTTCTGCGGTGTGTAGTCGATGTCGCCGCTGCCGTCCTGCTTCTCCAGCCCACCGACGCGATGCATCAGCTTCGGCGTGCCGGGGATCGCCCACGGCCGGGCGAGGGTCTCGGGATCGCGCAGATATGGCCAGTACTCGTCGGTGCCGTCAGGCGCCGTGTGATTGAACTCGGTCGCGAACTCGGTGGAGATGTCGGGCAGCGAGTCGACGTCGGGGAGCAACCACGGCTCGGAGCCGTTGGCGATGTAGCCGTCGCTGAGCAGGATCACCGGCGTGCGGTACTTCAAGGCGATGCGTGCCGCCTCGATTGCCGCGTGGAAGCAGTGACTGGGGCTGTATGCGGCGACGATCGGCAACGGCGCCTCGGCGTGGCGGCCATACATCGCGATGTTCAGATCTGCCGCCTCGGTCTTGGTCGGCAACCCCGTGGACGGCCCGCCACGCTGGATGTCGATCAGCAGCATCGGCAGCTCCAGCGAGATCGCGAGACTGGTCGTCTCGCTCTTCAGTGCGACGCCCGGCCCACTGGTCGTCGTCACCCCGAGGTGCCCGGCGAACGCGGCGCCCAGCGCCATCCCGGCCGCGGCGATCTCGTCCTCGGCCTGCACCGTGCGAACGCCGAAGTGCTTGTTCTTGGACAGCTCGTGGAGGATGTCGGACGCCGGCGTGATCGGGTAGCTGCCGAGGAACACCGGCAGCTTGGCCAGTTGGCCGGCCGCGACCAGACCCCACGCCAGCGCGGTGTTGCCGGTGATGTTCGTGTACTCCCCCGCCGGCATGTGGGCGGACTCGACCTGGTACGCGTGATCGAACAGCTCGGTGGTCTCGCCGAAGTGGTAGCCGGCATTGAAAGCTGCTGTGTTCGCGGCGCGGATGAGGTCGTCGCGGAACTTTCCCGAGATCCATTCCAGTGTTGGTTCACGCGGCCGCGAGAACAGCCATGAGATCATGCCGAGCGCAAAGAAGTTCTTCGATCGCTCCGCATCGCGGTTCTTGACCCCGAGTGGAACCGTCGCCTGGATCGTCAGCGACGTCATCGGCACCTCGACGACTCGGTAGTTGCTGAGCGACCCGTCTTCCAACGGGTTGGTCGTGTAACCGACCTTCTCCAGATCGCGCTGCACGAACGAGTCGCGGTTGACGATCAGCAGGCCACCCTGTTCGAGCCGACCGAGGTCGGCCATCAGCGCCGCCGGGTTCATCGCGATCAGCACGCCCGGCGCGTCGCCCGGCGTGGTGATGTCGTGATCGGAGATGTGCACCTGGAAACTGGACACCCCGTTGACGGTGCCCGCAGGTGCGCGGATCTCCGCCGGAAAGTCCGGCAACGTCGACAGGTCGTTACCGAATATTGCGCTCGACGACGTGAATCGGTCGCCTGTCAGCTGCATGCCATCGCCAGAGTCACCCGCAAAACGGACCACGACGCGCGTGATCGTCTCGGCTGCCGGCTTCCGTTCGACCGTATCGGTCATCGGACACCCCTCCCCATTGGTTCGACGTTGAACCCGTGCTACGAGCCCCCGCTCGCCGCAAATCGGGACCATACACCTCTGTGCATACGCTGTGCTGGCATGGACGACGCTCCGACCGACACCGAACCACCCACGCTGCCCTGGTGGCAGACATCCGTCGTGTACCAGATCTACCCGCGCAGCTTCGCCGACGCGAATCGGGACGGCATCGGCGACCTCGAAGGCATCCGTTCGAAGCTCGACCATCTGCAGTGGCTCGGGGTCGATGTGCTCTGGCTGTCGCCGGTGTTCCGATCGCCGATGGCCGACTTCGGCTACGACGTCAGCGACTACTGCGACATCGACCCGGTGTTCGGCACGTTGGCCGACATGGATGCGCTGATCGCCGACTGCCACGGCCGCGGCATGCGCGTGATGCTCGACTGGGTGCCGAACCACACCAGCGACGAGCATCCGTGGTTCACCGAGAGTCGCCGCGATCGCACCAACGCCAAGGCCGACTGGTACGTGTGGCGCGACGCACCCGCCAACAACTGGCTCGCCGCGTTTCCGCCGGGCGAGACGGCCTGGGAGCATGATGCCCAGCGCGACCAGTGGTATCTGCGTTGCTTCCTGCGCGAGCAGCCGGACCTGAACTGGGACAACCCCGATGTCGAAGCCGCGATGCACGACACTCTGCGCTTCTGGATGGATCGGGGCGTCGACGGGTTCCGGATGGACGTGATCCACCTGCTTGGCAAGGACATCGATCTCGACGACCCACCATCCGCTGCCCAGCGAGGGTTCTCCCACGTGGCATACAACGACGTGGCAATCACGCACGAACGCATTCGTGCGATCCGGCGCGTGCTCGACGAGTACGACGGTGACCGGGCCTGCGTCGGCGAGGTGTATCTGCTCGACGAAGCCAAGATGGCCGAGTACTACGGCGACCACGACGAGTTGCAGCTGTCGTTCAACTTCTCGTTCCTGTGGGCGCCGTGGGACGCGTCCGTCCTACGCACCAAGATCACATCGACGCTCGGCCACCTCGGGCCGCGTGGGGCGTGGCCGACATGGGTTCTGTCCAACCACGACGTTCCCCGCCATCGTCAGCGGTACGGCGGTTCGGAAGCGAATGCGCGCATCGCCGCGGTGATGCTGCTGACCCTTCCCGGGACACCGTTCATGTACCAGGGCGAGGAGTTGGGCCTGATGGATGCGATCGTGCCTGCGGACCGCGTCGTCGATCCCGGCGGGCGGGACGGCTGCCGCGCACCCGTGCCGTGGACGCCCGACGCCACACATGGTTGGCCAGCCGAGCCGTGGCTGCCGTTCGCGCCCGACGTCGGCGAGCGCAACGTTGCCAGCCTGCAGGCCGATCCGGACTCGATCCTGCACCTCTACCGCGATCTGCTCGCGCTCCGCCACGGTCATGCCGCGCTGCAGCACGGCTCGTTCACGATGCTCGATCGATCCGACGACGTCATCGCGTACGTCCGCTCTGAAGGCGACCGTCGCTTCGTCATCGCGCTCAATCTCGGCGACGAGGAAGTGGACGTCGCCGAGCTCGACGGCGGGCGAATACTGCTCTCGACCGAACCTCACGATGCGTTCTCGGCGGCAGGCGCGGCGTTGGCCGGTCTGTCGGCACTGGTCGTGCTCTGCGCGCCACCCCTGCCGGCATGACAACATGGGGCCATGGGTCGCATCGTTGCTCTGCTGAATCAGAAGGGTGGCGTCGGCAAGACCACGGTCACCCTCGGTCTCGCTTCGGCCGCCGCGGCCGCGGGACACAACGTCCTCGTCGTCGACCTCGACCCGCAGGCGTCGAGCACGTGGGTTCTCGGCTACGACCCGGCTGAAATCGAGGTGTCGACGGCCGAGGTCCTCGGCAAGTCGTCGCCCGACGACGCGATCCTCGAGACCGAGTGGAGTCCACACATTCACCTCATGCCGGCATCGAACCGCTTGCAGCCGCGCGAACACGGCAAGCCGAAGCGGCTGCGGTCCGCGCTCGAAGCCATCGCCGGGAACTACGACGCGGTCCTGATCGACTGCCCACCGAGCCTGGGCAACCTGACGACCAGCGGGCTGACCGCCGCCGATCACGCGGTCATCGTCGTCGAGCCGTCGGCGTTGGGCCTGCGCGGCATCGCCTCGGTGGCAGACGTCATCGATCAGGTGTGGGACGAGCACAACGCCGACCTCGAACTGGCCGGCGTGATCGTCAACAAGGTGCCGGCGGTCTCCGGCGAGGCTGATCGTCGCTATGACGAGCTGACTCGAATCGTGGGCAAGAAGGCCATCTGGCAGCCCGTCATCCCGCAGCGCGTCATCGTCAACCAGGCGATGGGTGAGCGTCGTCCGATTCATGCCTACGGCGCCCGCTCGGCGGACATCTCGATCGCGTTCGATCAGCTGTGGAAGAAGCTGCGCAAGATCACCCGGGCGTGAGCACACCCGGTGTGATGGCGCGAAGGTGTGATGGTCAGTCGGGACTGACGAGACCCATCGCTGCTTCGGTCGCCGCCGCGGTTGCAGCGAAGGTCGTGGCAGCCTCGGCGGCGACATCGATGAGACGCAACCCACCGCGGCCGTCGAACGTGAGTCCCGCCCGACCTTCGACGAGGCGCTTGACGTTGTCGCCGAGGAGTTCGGCCCGCCAGCCGGTGGCCAGCCGTGCATCGGGATCGTTGCGCAGCAGCGCGGTGATGTCGCCGCGGGTGCCGAGGAGCGCCGTGTCGATGCGTTCCTGCCGAGCGAGCTCGCTGACCCAGGCCGAGACGAGCGTGATCGCCGGGCGCAGGCTGCGGTCGAGCTCCTCCCCTTCGCCGGCGGGCAGGTTCGCCTCGCGCTGCAGACCGTCGGCGACAGCCGCGATGATCTCCTTGCCGAGCGCGCCGCGCCAATGACGTTCGTCGATACCGCGGGCGTGGGCCAGCTCTTCGACCGTCCGCGGCTGCTTCTGGGCGATGCCGAGAATCGCGAGATCGGGAAGGATGTGGCGGACCGGTGAGTCGACGGCCATCGCCCGGCGCTCGCGCCACGCGGCAACCGCCTGAGCGACGCCGCGTGCCTTCGGCTTCAACATCCGCACGTCCTTGAGCCGCAACCATGCGCCATCCGGGTCCGCGCCGCTGACGGGTTTGGTGCGAAGTTCCTCGCACGCGGCCTCAGCCCAACCGGTTCGGCCCGACGCGTCCAATTGGGTGACGAGTTTGTCCTGCAGTTCGAGCAGGTAATCGACGTCGCTGGCGGCGTACGTCTTCTGGTCGTCGGTCAACGGTCGCCGCAGCCAATCGGTGAGACGATCGCCCTTCGGGACGCTGATGTGCATCTCGCCCTGCAGCAGGCTGGCCAACGACGGGGTTCCATAGCCGACGAATCCGGCAGCCAGCTGCGTGTCGAACAGCCGGCGCGGGATCGCACCGCACGCGTGCGTGAGGACGTCGAGGTCCTGCTGGGCGGCATGCATGACCGACACGGTCTCGCTCTCGAGCAGCGGCTTGAGCGCCGTGACGTCGACGGCCAACGGGTCGACCAGCGCGGTACCGGACGACCACGAGAACTGGGCCAGGGCGAGCTTGGGGAAGTAGGTGCGCTCGCGGTGGAACTCTGTGTCGAACGCATAACGCGGCTCGGCCAGCAGCGTTGTGACGAGGTCGACGAGTTCCGCCTGCGTCTGCACCCACGTGTAGGTCACGAAGGCTGGTCTCCGGAAACGACCGGACGGCCGCTGCTCATCCATCCCATCGTGCCGCCGGCGATGTTGATCACATCGAGGCCCTCACCGTCGAGGAACTCACAGGCCCGCATGCTGCGCCCGCCGGACTTGCAGATGACATAGGTAGGCCCGTCACCGCGAAACGCATCGACATTGTCGGGGACGGTTCCGAGGACCACGAGTCGTGCCCCACCGACATGGCCCTCTTCGTATTCGTCGATCTCGCGGACATCGAAGAGTCGCACGCCATCAACGCCGCCGGCGTCGATCGCGGCTGCCAATTCGTCAACGCTGATCTCAGAAATCGCCATGCGTTCGACGCTACTCAGTGATCGAGGTCTGCGGGCGTATTGACGTTTCGCAACTTTGCCGGCTCGACGTCGACCGTGACCACGCGGAGAGCGTCGAGCACCCGGTGAACCGCCCGCTCACCACCCTCGAAGCGCTGGCGCACCGCATCGAGCGCGCTCACGTTCCAGACCGCGCACAGCGGCTCGAGATGATCGGTACGGGCCGCGACGACGTCGATGTCGGGCGCGGTCGCGGCGATCAGAGGACGCACCGTGGCCGCATCGACCCACGGCAGATCGCATGCGACGACGACGACCCACTCGTGAGCGGCCGTGGCGGACGACAGAGCGGTCAGCACACCACCAAGGGGACCCTCGCCCGGGTGTCGATCGGCGACCGCACGAAGCGAACCGGCAAGTTGGGATGGGCCGATCGCGACAACGTCGTTGCACACGGCTGCGAGGGCGGTACCGACATGATCGACCATCATGCGGCCGGCGATCTCGATCGTGGCCTTGTCGCGGCCCATGCGCGAGCTCCGTCCGCCGGTGAGGACCGCACCGAGCATGATTGCTGACGGCTCATCGCCGGTCATCGCGGCGTCATCCTTCGGCCGGCACACCCGATGGATCGAGCTGCATGATGAACACCGAGATCCGCTCGGCCTCGTCGTCCTCGCCGATCTTCTCTGCCATCTGACCGAGCCCCCGCAACGCGCGCAGGAACCCGCGATTGGTCTCGTGCTGCCAACGGACGTAGCCGGACCCGCGCCAACCGTTGGCCCGCAGTGCGTCGAGGCCACGGTGGTAGCCGACGCGATAGGCGGCATAGCGCTCGATGTCGTCGCGTCCGAGATCGCCGAGCCGCGCCCATGCATCGACATACCGCGGCCAACGGACGACCACGGCCGCAACGGCGGCCCGGCGATCGCCGGCATCTGCCGCCATCGCCTGCTGCAACGCATGGCTCGCCTCTGGCTCGGGCAGAGGCAGCACCGCTGACGGCGGCCCTTGCATCGTGAGGTGGATCGGACGTTCGTCGCTCATCCGGTCACTCTATTGACGTGGTACTCGGTTGATCGTTGCGTTCCGCCTCGTTCACGGACCTGATTGTGATGTCGAACCATGCCAGTTTCGAATTGCCACTGCGACGTATCGTTACGCCCATGCTCGCCCTGTCGCTCAGCACGGCCAAGAACGCCGCCATCATCGCCGTCGTGGTTCTCGTCCTGCTCGCGCTGCTCAGCGCCAAGATCGTGTCCAGCGTGACCCAGAAGCTGATCATCCTCGTCGTCTGCTTTGGGCTGGCCTTCCTCGCCTATTCGCAGCGGCAGACGTTGCAGAAGTGCGCGGACAACGTCCAGGCTGCCGCCGAAGCGATCAAGAAGCAGGCCGACGTGCCCGGAGGCGACATCGCGATCCCCGCCGCCACGTGCAAGTTCTTCGGGAAGACCATCTCCGTCGGCGGTTAGCCGGCTTCATCGATCGATGGCGGTGGCCCATTGGCCACCGACCAGTCGCGCCAATGGTTCGACGATCTCGCGTGCGAACACTTCGGCATGGCTGAGCGGCGCGTCATGGCGTGCGTCCGCGAGTTCGACGAGGATGCTGCCCGGCACCGAGTCGTGCAGGAACCGCATCCCACGCTGGTGATGCGCCGCACCCCGAGTACCGAGGCCCACCACCAGCGGGCATCGGATCTGGCTCGCGCGCCACGGCGGATTGGTCGAGAGGTCACGCAACTCACCGACGAGCGCAGCGCCTTCGGACCGACGCGTCGCCCGCGTGCGTTCGGGCAGCCGCTCCCACAACGCATCACCGACGAGTCGGCGCATGAACCGTTCAGCGGCCTCGCCCGGATCGCCGGCGGACGCCTGAGCGGCGCCACCCGCCGTCGACCCCGGCCACCACGGTTCCCACGACAGGGGCGTCTCGTAGACGGCGACCCCGGCGACGAGATCGGGGTGGTTCGCAGCAGCGGCCAGCGCCACATCACCGCCATAGCTGTGACCGACGAGGATCGCCGGTCGACCATCGAGCAGACCGATCAGATCGGCGACCTGCGCGTGCATGTCGAACGTGGCACCCGGCGTCGCGCTGATGTCGATCGATCGTCCGTAGCCGCGGCGGTCGTAGCGCAGCACCCGAAAGCGATGGTCGAGACGACGGCTCAGCTTCAACATCCCGGTCGAGCGATCCATCGTGCCGTGGATCAGTGCGATCAACGGAGCTGACTCGTCACCGGCTTCCTCGGCCCACACCGCGCCCGACGGCGGCGAATCGGACGAAGCCGTCATTCGACCCTGACCAACCGAAGCACATCGGTTGCCGCACCGCTCGCACGGTCGGGCGCTCCGGCGAGAACGGCCACGACCGCACCCGTCGTGATCAAACCCTGGCGCACCGCGGCCTCGACCGCGTGCCAGACGAGCTCGTCGGTCGATGAATACGTGTCGACCTGGATCGGCGTGACTCCCCACGTCAGCGACATCGCCCGGACCGTGGCGGGATCGGGGCTGAGACCGATCAGGTCAGCGGCTGGACGGAACCGTGCGATCGCATTCGCGGTCCGACCCGAGCGCGTGCAGCACAGGATCGCCTGCGCGCCGGCGTCGGCCGCGGCCTGCGCACATGCGTGGGTGATGGCCATCGTGATCCGGTCGCTGGTGTCGGTCCATTGCGTACGCTGCACACGTCCGAGACGATTGCCCCACTGCTCGTAGCTGGCCTCGGATTCGGCCCGCGCCGCGATCTGCGCCATCGTCGACACGACCAGCACCGGGTC
This sequence comes from Acidimicrobiales bacterium, assembly GCA_038227995.1. Taxonomy (GTDB): domain Bacteria; phylum Actinomycetota; class Acidimicrobiia; order Acidimicrobiales; family Ilumatobacteraceae; genus WLMZ01. Next base: position 310,286 of record JBBRPP010000001.1, on the reverse strand, counting down.
ATGACCCACTGCCGTCTCGGCCGACAGCATCACGGCATCGGTGCCGTCGAACACGGCATTGGCGACGTCGCTGACCTCGGCCCGAGTCGGTGCGGGCGCCGTGATCATGCTCTCCAGCATCTGCGTCGCGGTGATCACGGGAACGCCTGCCTCGACACACGAGCGGATGATCTTCTTCTGCAGGTGGGGCACGTCCTCGAGTGGCAGCTCGATGCCCAGATCACCGCGGGCCACCATCACCGCATCACTGACTGCGATGATCTCGGCCAGATTCGCAACGGCGGGGATCGTCTCGATCTTGGCCACCAGCCGGACCTTGTGAGGGATGACAGCCTGGCGCACGAGTTCGAGGTCGGCGGCCTTGCGGACGAACGACACACCGAGGAACTCGACGCCCTCGGCCGCCATCGCCGCGGCCAGGACGAGGTCCTCGGCCGTCGGAGCAGACAAACGCAACCGTTCGCTCGGCAGGTGGATGCCGGGCCGACCCTGCACCAATCCCCCGGTCTCGACCCGCGCGACCAAGCGATCGTCGCGGTTCGACGTGATGCGCAACGTGATGCCGCCATCGCCGACAACGATGCGATCACCCTCGGCCACATCGGCGAGCAACGACGGGTAATCGACCGTGCAGCATTCAGCGGTGCTGTCCTCGTCACCTGGACACAAGTGGATCAGCGATCCTGCGGCCAGGATCACGCCTCCTTCGGGAAAGCGACCGGCGCGCACCTTCGGCCCGGGCAGGTCGGCGAGCACCGCGATCGGGCGCCCGACCGCGAACGCTGCGGCCCGAACCAGCTTCAACCGTTGTACGTGCTCGTCGAGCGGGCCGTGGCTGAGGTTGAGTCTGATCACGTCGGCACCGGCGCGCAGGACGGCCTCGAGCACTGCGGGATGCTGACTGGCCGGCCCGATGGTGGCCACGATCTTCGTGCGACGGTTCATAGCTGCTTATCTAGGTCGATGGAGTTGCTGTTGATCCGCCACGCACTGCCCGTCCGCCGCAGCGTCGAGCAGGGGGCAGCCGACCCGGAACTGAGCGCCGACGGTGTCGTCCAGGCCCAGCACCTTGCCGACTACCTCGGTGTCGAAACAATCCACGCAATCTATGCGAGTCCACTCAAGCGCGCTGTCCAAACGGCTGCACCGCTCGCCGCGCGCCTGGACCTGCCGGTCACGGTGCTCGACGGCGTCGCCGAATACGACCGCGAATCGAGTGAGTACGTCCCGGTCGAGGAGCTGAAGGCGACCAACGATCCGCGCTGGCAACAGATGGTCGCCAACGCGTGGGCCGATGTCGCCGAATCCAAGGAGGACTTCGTCGACCGCATCCAATCGGCGATCGAACAGATCGTCGTCGCGCATCGCAGCCAGAACGTGGCGATCGTGTGCCACGGCGGCGTGATCAATGCGTATCTCGCACGGATCCTCGGCACCGCCGACAGCACGGGCTTCTTCTACCCCAACTACACCTCGATCCATCGGGTGATCGCGGCCAGAACCGGCGAGCGTCAGATCATCACGATCAACGAGACACCACACCTTCGTGGCACCGGCCTGCCGATCGGGCTCTACGGTAAGTGACGTGAGCGACACCCTTCCCGCTGGATCGACGACCGAACCCGACATCGACGATCTGCTCGAGTTCCTCGACGCGTCGCCGTCGCCGTGGCACGCAGTCGCGTCGGCGGTGGCTCGTCTGCACGCGGCCGGCTTCGAACCGGTCGACGAAACAGCGCCGTGGCGCAACGTCACGCGCGGCTACATCATCCGCGGCGGAGCAATGGTTGCCTGGTGTCAGGCTCAGAATCCGGCGCCGTCGACGCCTTTTCGAATCGTCGGCGCCCACACCGATTCGCCATGCCTGCGCATCAAGCCGCGGCCCGACGCCGGTTTGCTCGGCTGGCGGCAACTCGGGGTCGAGGTCTATGGCGGAGCGCTGCTGAACTCGTGGCTCGACCGCGACCTCGGCATCGCCGGCCGCGTTGTCATGCGTGACGGTTCATCGACCGACATCGCCATTCACGAAGCGATCGCGCGGGTGCCACAACTGGCGATCCATCTCGACCGCGACGTCAACGACAAGGGCCTCGTGCTCGACAAGCAGCAACATCTGACGCCCATCTGGGGCACCGGGACGGCGGATCAGGGTGACTTCGCCGAATGGTTGGCGGAACGCCTCGACGTCGGGGTCGACGACATCGCGTGGTGGGAGCTGTGCCTGTTCGACATCACGCCGGCCGCCATCCTCGGAGCCGATCAGTCGTTGATCGCATCTGCTCGGCTCGACAACCAAATCAGCTGTTGGGCGGCCACGACAGCGCTTGCCGCGACGTCGCCCAGTGCCAAGCACACGTCGGTGATCGCACTGTTCGACCACGAAGAAGTGGGCTCGGAATCCGTCACCGGGGCGAGCGGCCCTCTGCTCGGCACGGTTCTCGAACGAATCGCCCTCGCCAATGGCGCCGATCGGGATGCGCTGCATCAGTCGTTCGCGGCATCGAGCTGCATCTCGGCCGACAACGCTCACGCAGTGCATCCGAACTACCCGGAACGACACGAGCCGGGACACCGCCCGATCATCAACCAAGGCCCCGCCCTGAAGGCCAACTCGAACCAGCGCTATGCGACCAGCGCCGAGACCGCGGCGTTGTTCCAACGAGCGTGCGAAGCCGCCGCCGTTCCGTGGCAGGTCTTCGTCTCGCGCAACAACATGCCGTGCGGATCCACCATCGGACCGCTGACCGCGACCCGACTCGGCATCCCGACGGTCGACGTCGGTGTGCCCCAACTCTCGATGCACTCCGCGCGCGAACTGTGCGGCGTGCACGACCCCGCGTATCTGGCGGCCGCTCTCACCGCCTACTTCGCCCTCTGACGTTGTCGGGCTACTTCAGGCCGACCTTGGTCTGAGCCTGATCGAACAGCGCCTGTAGCTCGTCGTGGAGTTGGGCACTGAGCCGCTTGACCTCGGTTCGCGGCGCCCGCCCCGATTCGTTGACGAGCGGCCGTATCGGTGCGCCGACGACGAGGTGGACCTTGTGCGGGTAGACGAACTTCGCTCCCTTGGGCATCACCCGCTCGGAGCCGCCGATGCCGACCGGGATGATCGGCACCTGGGCCCGAGCTGCGACGTAGGCCGCCCCCTCGAACAACGGCTGCACGTTGGGCCCCGACTTCCGCTCGCCCTCGGGGAAGATCACGATCGGTTCGCCGGAGTTGAGCAGCAGCAGGCATCGACGCAGCGCTTCGATGTCGGTGGTGCCCCGGCTGACCGGGAACCCGCCGACCGACGAGATCAGCCAGCCCCACGTCTTGTTCTTCCACATCGAGTCCTTGGCCATGTAGCGCAACCGGCGATGGGTGACGACCGATGAGATCGGTGTGTCGAGGTAGCTGCGATGCACCGGCGCGAGCACGTATGCGCCGGTCTTGGGAACGTTCTCGCGACCCTCGACGGTGATGCGGCACAGGACGCGCAGCGAGCCGGCGATGAGGGTCTTCCAGAACTGGTAGTTGGCCTTGCTGATCAACGTCTGCTTGGCGAGGTACGACTCGACCTTGCTCACTGAGCTCCCTTCAGCAAGTCGTTGATCACAGCGAGCACTTCGTCGATGCCGAGGCCGCTGGTGTCGACCACGATCGAGCCATCGGCTTCGCGCAGCGGGCTGTCGGCGCGCGTCGAATCCTTCTCGTCGCGGATCGCGATCGCCTGCTCGATCGCGTCGACGTCGCCACCGATCTCGGCAACACGACGTTCGGCCCGGATCCGCGGTGACGCCGTCAGGTAGAGCTTGAGCCGCGCATCGGGGAACACGACCGAGCCGATGTCGCGCCCCTCGATGACGCCACCGCCGCGCTCGCGGGCCCAAGCTCGCTGCCGGTTGCGCAGCTCGGTGCGGACCGCACTGTTGGCCGCGACCGCGCTGACCGCACCGGTCACCTCGCCGCTGCGGATCGCGGCGGTCGCGTCGAGACCATCGACGACAACACCGGACTCACCGACTTCGAGGTCGAGGTGTTGGGCCAGATCGGCAACGGCCTCCGTGTCGGTCACATCGATCTCGTGGCGCATCGCGGCCACCGTCACGGCCCGGTACATCGCACCGGTGTCGAGGTACTGCATCCCGAGTTGGGCGGCGAGCGCCCTGGCGATGGTCGATTTGCCGGCCCCAGCGGGGCCGTCGATCGCGATGACGTTCACCAGTTGGTCCCCTGCGGGCGCCCTTCGTCATAGCCGGCGGCACTTTGCACGCCGACGACAGCGCGCGAGTGGAAGTCGGGGATCGTGCCGGCGCCGGCATAGGTGCACGACGAACGAACCCCGGCGACGATCTGGTCGATGATGTCTTCGACGCCGGGACGATCGGGGTCGAGGTACATGCGCGACGTGCTGATGCCCTCTTCGAACAGCTCCTTGGCGGCACGTTCGAACGGTGTCTCGAACCGAGTGCGATTCTTCACCGCACGGTTCGACGCCATGCCGAAGCTCTCCTTGTAGAGACGACCGTCGGGACCGCGCAGCGTGTCGGCCGCGGATTCGTACGTGCCGGCAAACCACGAACCGATCATCACGCTGGCGGCACCTGCAGCGAGCGCCAACGCGACGTCGCGCGGGTACTTCACACCGCCGTCGGCCCACACGTGCTTGCCGAGCCGAGCGGCCTCGGCTGCACACTCGAGCACAGCCGTGAACTGCGGACGGCCGACACCGGTCATCATCCGCGTCGTGCACATCGCGCCAGGCCCGACGCCGACCTTGAGGATGTCGGCGCCCGCGTCGATCAACGAACGAGTGCCCTCGACCGTGACGACGTTGCCGGCGACGATGGGCGTGTCGGGCGCGACTGAGCGCACTTCCTCGATCGCCCGAAGGGTGCGCGTCTGATGTCCGTGAGCGGTGTCGATCACGAGCACGTCGACACCCATCGCGAGCAGTGCCTTGGCACGTGTTGCGGGATCACCGTTGATGCCGACCGCAACGCCGATCATCAGCTGGTTCTGGGCGTTCAGCGCGGGACGGTAGATCGTGCTGCGCAGTGCGCCCTTACGAGTGACACAGCCGAGCAGCCGACCATCGTCGTCGATCACCGGGGCGACCGTGACGCGCTGGCCCGACAGACGATCGAAGATCTCCTGCGCGGTCACGTTGGCCTCGACCGTGATCAGCTCGCGGCTCATCACGTTCTGCAGCTGGGTGAAGCGATCCATGCCCACCGCGTCGTGTTCGGTGAAGATGCCGACGGGCCGCATGTCGTCGTCGACGATCACGATCGCGCCGTGCGAGCGCTTGTGGATCAGCCCGAGCGCATCGCCGACGGTGTTCTGCGGCGACAGCATGAGCGGGGTCTCGTAGACCGGGTGACGACTCTTGACGAAGTCGACGACCGTCTCGATGATGTCGAGCGGGATGTCCTGGGGCAGGACGGTGAGGCCACCGCGACGAGCAACGGTCTCGGCCATCCGCCGGCCAGCGACTGCGGTCATGTTCGCGACCACGAGCGGAATCGTCATGCCCAAGCCATCGGGCGTGGTCAGGTCGACATCGAATCTGCTCGGCACGGACGACAGGCTCGGCACCATGAACACATCGCTGTATGTCAGGTCGTAGGGCGGGATGTCGTTCAGGAACTGCATGCTCGGAACCTCGTGATTGGGGTAACGGCTCGAAGGAGAGCCGTTACAGGCTACGGCGTTCCGGGCGTCGGCGTGCGGACCGGAGGCGGCTAGCCTCGCGCACTATGACATCACCGGTGGTGCTCGTTCATGGGTGGGGCGGGTCGTTTCGGAACACATGGCAGAAGAGCGGTTTCACCGCTCTGCTCGAAGACGCTGACCGCACGGTCATCGGCGTCGACCTGCTCGGCCATGGTGAAGCACCCAAGCCGCACGACCCCGAGGCATACGCCGATCTGACGACTCGCATCGTCGACGTGTTGCCCGACGGACCGGTCGATGCCGTTGGTTTCTCGCTCGGTGCCATCACCCTGCTGCGGCTCGCGTGTCGCGAACCACATCGGTTCAGCCGGCTCGTCCTCGCCGGCATCGGCGAGAACGTCTTCAGCACGGACTCGACCGGCACCGAGCGGATCCTCGCCGCACTCGATGGCCACGGCGACCCAGAGGACAACGTTTCGCGGCTGTTCGTGCAGTACGCCGACCAACCCGGCAACGACCGCGAAGCACTGGCCGCCGTGATGCGTCGTCCGCCCCGTGGGCCGTTCACGCTCGACGAGCTCGCGGTCGTGACGTGCCCCACGTTGGTTGCGATCGGCGATCTCGACTTCGCCGGTCCCGGCGACCGGCTGGCCGCTGCGCTGCCGAACTCGCAACTCGCGACGTTGCGCAAGGTCGATCACTTCGCGACGCCCGAAGCGTTCGCGTTCATCGATGCTGCGCTCGAATTCCTCGACGCCACCCCGGGATGACCGACCCGGTCGACGAGGCGGTCGCCGTGCTCCGCCGTGGTGGTCTGGTCGGCATGCCGACCGAGACCGTGTACGGCCTTGCCGCTGACGCATCCAACCCGGCAGCCGTGCGCTCGATCTTCGCGGTGAAGCGGCGTCCCGTCGACCACCCGCTCATCGTCCACATCGCGTCCGCGGGTGACATGGCCGGCTGGTCGTCGGCGGTGCCTGAGTCCGCGTTGATCCTGGCCGACGCGTGCTGGCCCGGCCCGCTCACGGTGCTCGTCCCGAAGGCGGCACACGTGCTGAACGAGGTGACCGGCGGACGCGACACGGTCGGGTTACGCGTGCCCGCCCACTCGATGGCGCTCGATCTGTTGACGCGATTCGGAGGCGGCGTCGCCGCACCGTCGGCCAACCGCTTCGGCCAGGTCTCGCCGACCACAGCGGCGCACGTCCGCGCCGATCTCGGCGACGACGTCGACTACATCCTCGACGGCGGTCCCAGCCCGATCGGGGTCGAGTCCACGATCGTCGACTGCACCGTGTCTCCCCCGCAGATCCTTCGTCCGGGTGGAATCGCCAACGAGGAGATCGAGCGCCTGCTCGGTACCGCGGCCAATGATGTCAGCGGTCCGAGTCGCGCCAGCGGAATGCTCGCCAGCCACTATGCACCTCGGGCGACTGTCGAGATCGTCGAGTCGCGGCACGAGGCCGACTCGCGCGCTGCGGCCATCGCGGACGACGGGCGGCACGTCGACGTCCTCGACCCGAACACCGACCTCGTGGCGGCCGCACAGCAGCTGTACGCGTGGCTGCGCGACGCAGACGAGCGTGGGCTCGACGTCATCGTCGCCGTCCTGCCGCCGGCAGCCGGCCTCGGCCACGCCATCCGCGACCGCCTGCGCAAGGCCGCAGGCCAGGGCTGACGACAAGGGCGAACGAGCAGCGTCGCGAGTTCAGTCGTCAGTCGTCGGTGTCGAGCGTGGGCGGGCGGCGGTTGCTGGCCGAGACGATGATCAGGTCGAGCACCAGGCCGGTCCAACCTGTTTGATGTGACGCTCCGAGCCCCATGCCGGTGTCGGCGTGGAAGTACTCGTGGAACAGGATCAGGTCGTGCCACTTCGGGTCGTTCTGCATCTTGGCGTAGTTGCCCATCGCCGGACGACGACCGTTCGTGTCCTTCACGAACAACGAGATCAGCCGATGGCTGAGGTCGTCGGCGATCTCCATCAACGTCTTCTGCGTCCCTGTCGCATCGTTCGGGTACATGATCGTGAAGTCGTCGCCGAGACTCATCGAGTAACGCCGAAGCGACTCGATCACCATTGCGTTGACGGGCATCCACACCGGCCCGCGCCAGTTGGAGTTCCCGCCGAACAACGCGTTCGTCGACTCCCCCGGCTCGTAGTCCACCATCGTCTGGCCGCTCTCGTACGAGAGCACGAACGGGTGCATCCGGTGGTATCTCGACAACGCTCGCACGCCGTGCGGCGACAGGAACTCCTCCGGGTCGGCGATCGTGAGCATGATCCGCTTCAGCCGTTCCGGCGTGACGATGGACAACAGCAACGGCTCGCCTTCCGGCCGTATCGACGAATCGAGATGACCGATCGACTTCGAATACCTCGGTTGATTGGCGATGAACCAGTCGGCCCTGGCACGGAAATCGGGCAGATCCGTGAAGACCTGGGGATCGAGGACGGCCGACGCATACAGCGGGATCAGGCCGACCATCGATCGAACCCGCAGCGGCAGGACAGCGCCATCGGACGATGTGACGATGTCGTAGTAGAAACCGTCGTCCTCGCTCCACATGCCGGAGTTGTTCATCGCTTCGGAGATGTAGGCGAAGTGCTCGAGGAACTTGGTCGCGACATCGGCATACGTCGAGTCCTGCTCGCCGAGGCGAAGCGCGATCGACAGCATGTTGGCGCAGTACATCGCCATCCACGCGGTGGCGTCGGACTGTTCGAGAACGCCGGGAATCGGCAACGGACCCGAACGGTCGAAGGCACCGATGTTGTCGAGCCCGAGGAATCCCCCTTCGAACACGTTGTTGTCACCGTTGTCGGTGCGGTTCACCCACCAGGTGAAGTTGATCAGCAGCTTGTGGAAGATGCGCTCGAGGAAGTCGAGGTCGGTCCCGCCCTCGATCTCGAAGACTCTCAGCGCGGCCCATGCGTGCACCGGCGGATTCATGTCACCGTAGGCCCACTCGTACGCTGGCAGTTGACCGTTGGGGTGCATGAACCACTCGCGACACAGCAGGATCAGCTGATGCTTGGCGAACGCCGGGTCGATGTGGGCCAACGCGACACATTGGAATGCCAGGTCCCACGACGCGAACCAGGGGAACTCCCATGGGTCGGGCATCGACATGACGTCGGCCGCATTGAGGTGGCGCCAGCGGCCGTCGCGGATCGCGGCGCGTCCCGGCGCGGGTGTGGGTTGGGTCGAATCACCGGTGAGCCAACGGTCGACGTTGATGTGGAAGAACTGCTGGGCCCACACCATTCCCGCGCACGCCTGGCGCAGCACGAGTGCTTCGTCTGGGGTGGCGAGCGGCGGCGTCAGTGCCGTGTAGAACTCGTCGGCGTCGGCCTTGCGCGCAGCCATCGTGGCGTCGAAGTCACCGGCGAGATCTCTGGGCGCTCCCGCGGCCGGCTGCATCCGAACTCGAATCTCGGCCGACCCACCGGACGCAACGGTGAGAACGTGATGTGCAGCGGCCTTCGTTCCGACCCGATCCGGGTTGGTGAGATCGCGGCCGCTGATGATCGTGTCGTTGACGGCGTCCTTGGGATACGTCCCGGCGACGACCGCGTCGTGAAAGAGACGATGGGTGTTCGTTTCGTTGTCGCACACGAGCCAGGTCGCGGCGCCATCGACGCTCACACGCATGTGGTCCAGCGCACGACATTCGGTGATGATGTCGTCGCCCTCGACACGAAGAACGGGCTTGCGCCTGATGTCGCCCCATGACCACCGGTTGCGGAACCAGACCGTGGGCATCACGTGCAGCGTGGCTTCTTCGGGCCCGTTGTTGTGAACGGTGATGCGCATGCAGATGTCGTCCGGCGCAGCCTTGGCGTAGTCCACCGTCACGGTCCAGTACCTGTCATCGTCGAAGATGCCCGTGTCGAGCAGTTCGAACTCGGGTTCGGTCTTGGTCCGCCGCCCGTTCTCCTCGATCAGTTGCGCGTACGGGAATGCCGCCTGCGGGTAGTGATAGCGCCACGACAACCACGAATGGGTCGGCGTCGCGTCGGTGTACCACCAGTACTCCTTGACGTCCTCGCCGTGGTTGCCCTCGGTGTTGGTCAGCCCGAAGATCCGCTCTTTGATGATCGGGTCCTCGCCGTTCCACAGCGCGAGCGCGAGGCAGAGGTTCTGCTGGATGTCGGAGATGCCCGCCATCCCGTCCTCGCTCCACCGATAGGCACGCGAACGTGCGTGGTCGTGGGGGAAGTAGCTCCACGCCTCACCGTCGTCGCTGTAGTCCTCGCGCACGGTGCCCCATGCGCGTTCGCTGAGGTACGGACCCCACAGCTTCCACGGGCCACCGTCTGCTTCGGAACTGGTCGCCAGCCGGGCGCCCTCCGCCGTGGTTGGATCGGGTGCCATCGCGCCGCCGATCAGGCTGCGAATTCGATGATCGGCTTCACGTCGGACGGCTGACGAACCAGTGCGTCCTGCCACTGCTCGAACGGCACGCGACGCGTGATGAGGCGCTCGAGCCAGGCGGCATCAGCTGCCGCAAGCGCGGACGCGCCTGTCTCGTAGTGACGGCGGTTGGCGTTGACGCTGCCGAACAGAACGCTGTTGCCGAGCACCATGTTGCGGTTGGCCTGACCGACGTCGAGCGAGACCGAATGCCCGCCGGACGAGACTCCCGTCAGACACACGATGCCGTCGGCTGCAGTGTTGCCCATGATCTCCAGGATCAGCGACGACACGCCGGTGCACTCGATCACGACATCGGCGCGGCTCACGACATCGCTGACGTCATCGGAGTGATAGATCGCGCCGAGGTCGCTGACCAGTTGCGGCTTCGGGCCGTCGGTGACGCGGTCGAAGACGTGCACCTCGTGACCGCGTTGACGGCCGAGCATCGCGGCCAGCAGACCGATCGGACCCGCGCCCGTGATCACCACCACGTGCGGCTGCCACAACGCTCGCTTGCCGATGCGCTCGACGTGTTCCCACGCCTTGGCGACGACGCTGGTCGGCTCGAGCAGCACGCCGACTCGGCCCAGCGAAGGATCGAGCTTCACCGCGAATTCCGGGCGGATCCGGTAGCGCTCGGATGCGTAACCGTGGCGGCCGTTGATGCCGCGCTCGGTGAACTGACCGTTGCGACACATGTCCCATTCGCCAATCGCGCAGTTCGGGCAGGGCACCCCGTCCGGACGGCGGACGATGCCGACGACGAGGTCGCCGGTCGCGAAACCGGTGTCGCTGGGCGCCTCGATGACTCTCCCCAACGACTCGTGTCCGATGACGAGCCGCTCGGCTCCGGCGGGGGCGGCGCCGTAGTCGCCGTTGACGATTTCGAGGTCGGTTCCGCAGACACCGATCGCCATCGTCTGGACCAGGATCGGCCCGTCGTCGAGGGGCGGATCAGGCATGTCGGTGAGTTGGGCAGTGTTGGCCTGGCCAGGCAGAACGGTGATCGCGCGCATGACGCCATCATGACTCGTCGCAGCCCTACCATGCCGTCATGGCGACAACTCGCACCACGAAATCAGCGGCTGCGCCGCGCACACTCGCGATCGACATCGGTGGCACCGGTTTGAAGGCCTCGGTGCTCGACATCAAGGGCGCGATGCTGGCCGACCGCGTGCGCATCGAGACCACCTATCCACTGCCCCCGGACGAGATGGTCGACAAGCTCGTCGAGTTGGTGAAGCCACTCCCGGCGTACGACCGCATCTCGGTCGGATTCCCGGGTGTCGTCCGCCACGGGTTGATCCTGTCGGCGCCGCACTTCGTGACCAAGGCCGGTCCGGGCACCAAGGTGATGCCCGATCTCGTCACGGCATGGGATCGCTTCGACCTCACCGCAGCACTCGTCACCAAGCTGAACAAGCCAGTTCGCACGATCAACGACGCCGACCTGCAGGGCCTGGATGTGATCGTCGGCAGCGGCGTCGAACTCGTGATCACACTCGGCACGGGTGTGGGCACGGCCGTGTTCTCCAGCGGCCGACTCGGACCGCGGATGGAGCTGTCACACCATGAGTTCCACGACGGGCAGGACTACAACACGTATCTCGGTGACGCGGCACGCAAGGAGATCGGCAACAAGAAGTGGAACAAGCGCGTCGCCCGGCTGTTGAAGGTGCTCGACGCGTTGTTCTTTCCCGATCACATGTACATCGGCGGCGGCAACAACAAACATGTGACCACCGAACTGGCGCCGAACATGACGATCATCGATCCCAACGCAGGCATCCTCGGCGGCCTGAAGTTGTGGAACCTCGACGACCCGGGCTGAACCCAGCTCGGGAAACCGTCAGGCGAATGCCCCGGGCTGGTTCAGCTCGCGCACCCACACGTCGCGCACGTCGTCGAGCAGTGGCGCCGGATCTCCGCCGACGGCTGCGACCGTGAGGCTGACCGTGCTCGCACCCGCATCGGGCACGAGGTCGAGTCGACACCAGCATGGGCTGGGTTCGCGCAGATGCACTTCGAGCACATACGGCGGGTCGTCGACGAGCACCTCACCGATCCACGACGTCACCACGAGCAGCGCCTCGAACGCGACGGCCGGCAGCGCGTCGATCACGAACGACGGCACGTCCTGCTGGACGCGTCCCATCCATCCCGGTTGGGTCGGACGGTGCCGTGGCTGCGGGCGAGCCGGCTCGGGTCGTAACGGCGCCGAGGGTGGAGGTGCGTCGGCTTCGGTCGGCAGCGACAGTGGTCGTCGACCGGTCAGGTGACCGACGGCAGCGTCGAACGCAGCGTTGAGATCGCGCATCCCATCGGCACTGCCACCTCGGTCCGGATGAAGGTCGAACGCCAATCGTCGACGAGCAGCCCGGACGTCGGCCAATGTCGCATTGCGATCGAGGCCGAACACCTCGAACGGATCGCGATCGGTCACGCCGACCGGTCGCGCAGCGCGGCATACGACGCGCGAACGGCCGCGGCCGCATCTTCGGACCAGTCCGGCGATCGAGCGATCTCGGTCGCGGAATCGGCGCCGAGACCCCACTGACTCGCGATCTCGGCCGCCGGCACCTGACGGAGCACCGACCCTGCCTGGACACATGCACCGGCGGCGACGGCTTCGTCAGCATCCGCGAGAACGACAGGCAGATCACACAGATCAGCGATGGCGCGGCGGTACGCATTGGAGCGTGCTCCCCCACCGACCAGGATCACACGATGCAGATCGGAGACGTGCGATCGCAGCGCGTCGAGACCGTCGAGCAGTCCGCAGGCGACTCCCTCGACCGCTGCCGCTGCGAGCTGCTCGCGCGTCGCATCAGAGCGAAGGCCAGACAGGACACCGGTCGCCTTCGGACGATCGGGGGTGCGTTCGCCGTCGAGGTACGGCAGCAGCGTGAGACCCTTTGCCCCCAATGCCGACGACATCGCGAGCGCGTCGAGCCCTGCATGGTCCACGCCCAGCAACCTGGCAACGGTGTCGGTGACCTTGGTCGCGTTGAGCGTGCAGACCAGCGGGAGGTAGCGCCCGGTCGCGTCGGCGAAACCAGCGACGGCACCGGACGCGTCGCTGGTCGGGCCCTTGGAGACCGTGTACACGGTGCCCGACGTCCCCAGCGAGATCACGACATCACCGGCACGCAGCCCGAGGCCGAGCGCAGCCGCCATGTTGTCGCCCGTGCCAGGACCGACGACCACGCCGTTCCATTCGCCCGCCACTTCCTGTGGTCCGAGCACTTGGGGCACGACATCGGACCAGTCGCGATCGCGATCGACGATCGCGAGCAGATCCCAGCAGTACTCCCCGGTGGCGGCCGACCAATAGCCCGTACCGCTCGCGTCGCCGCGGTCCGTCGTCAGGTTGTGCGTGAACTGCGACGTCAGCCAGTCATGGGGCAGGACGACCTTCGCGATCCGCTCCCAGTTCTCGGCCTCGGTGCGATGCAACCAGGACAACTTGGCGATCGTGAATGCGGCGACCGGGACACTGCCGCACGCTGCTGCCCAGTCCGCTGCCCCGCCCGGCAACTGCTTGCGCAGCCAACCGGCGTCAGGCGCTGTCTCGGTGTCGTTCCACAACTTGGCAGGACGGATGACAGCTCCGGACGCGTCGAGCACGACCATGCCGTGCTGTTGCCCGGCCACGCTGATCGCAGCGACGTCCGGCGAGCCGGCTGCCGCCCACGCGATGTCGAACGCAGAGCGCCACGCCGCGGGATCTTGCTCGCTCTTCGGAGGCGTGGTGGCCGGATGGGGCGCCGAGCCCCTTGCGACGATCTGGCCGGTGTCGAGATCGCGGATCTCGACCTTGGTCGATTGGGTCGACGAATCGACCCCGGCAACGAGTGGCATTGTCGGAACGTTAGTGCCGACCTGGTCCCGCCTACGATCGGCACCGTGGAGATCTCGTGGTTCGCGCCCTCGTGTTTTGGCGACACCGCACGACTCGGCGTCGCAGACCCCAACCGGCCCGCAACGTTCGCGTACAACTCGCACGTCATCGCACTCGCGGATCGACTCGGCTATCGCAACGTGCTGATTCCGTCCAGCTTCGTGCCCGGCATGGACCCATGGACATTGGCGGCCGCGCTCGGCCCATCGCTGACGACGGCGCGCCTGCTCCCCGCGGTGCGGGTCGGCGAGTTCGACCCACCGATGTTCGCCCGCGCCGCGAAGTCGTTGCAGCAGGCGATGCACGGTCGACTCACCATCAACATCATCTCCAGCGAACGTGCCGGCGAGACCTTGGATTCGGCATCGCGATACCGCAGAACGGCCGAAGCGATGCAACTGCTCCGAGCGTTCTGGACCGGGGATCGGGCCAGGCTCGACGGCGAATGGTGGTCGTACGATCTCGCAACTGATGCAACCCGAACGCGCCAGCCGCCGTTGATGTACTTCGGTGGCACGTCGGATGCCGCGCGCGATGTCGCGGCCCGGCACGCCGACGTCTATCTGATGTGGGTCGAGACGGTCGCCTCGATCGCCGAGCTCGTCGCCGACATGCGCGAGCGAGCCGCCGCTCACGGTCGAACACTTCGCTTCGGACTGCGCACTCACGTGATCGTGCGTCCGTCCGAGGGCGAGGCACGCGAGGCCGCTTCGCAGCTCATCAGCGAACTCGATCCCGACGCCGGCCGCCGCCTCAGGGAGGCCTCACACGACCACACATCGGTCGGCGTTCAACGGCAAGATGCGCTGCGAGCAGCGTCCGGTTCCGATGGTTTCGTCGAAGACGCGCTGTGGACCGGCATCGGCGTCGCCCGCAGCGGCGTCGGCGCGGCGATCACGGGAAGTTCCGACCAGGTCGAGGCCAAGCTCCGCTCATATGCGGCGCTCGGCATCGATTCGTTCATCCTCTCGGGTTACCCGCTCGACGACGAGGCGCAGAGATTCGCTGATCTCGTCCTCCCCCGCTTCGAGCTGTCCGTCATCGAGTAGGCGGCTCCGGGATTGGCGACGGTTGCGCGGATGGCTTGGGCCCGGCTTGCGCGAAGCGAGTGCCAGGTGGGTCGACTGCCCACGGTGGCGCGTCACCCCATCGATCGGCGAAGACCAACTCGGGCAGAGGACGGCGCCGCACCGGTCCGTGCGCACCCGCCGGCCGGCCGAGGGTGATGCATGCGGCGACGAACACCTCGTCAGGGATCTCCAACAATGACCGCAACTCGGTCTCGACGGCCGTGTGCCACATCGTCAGCGCGCCGCCGTAGCCCAGCGCTCGCGCGGCGAGCAACAGGTTCTGGCACGCGGGGTAGATCGATGCACCCTCGTGTCCCGTTGGTTCGCGGTATCTGATGAGGCACGCGAGCACGACGACGGGAACGTCCTCGATGTGGTCGACGTAGTGCTGCATCGTCGCCGCCATCCGGGCCTTCGGCGTCGACACGTCGGTTCCGGAACCGTCGCGATATCCATCCGCCGCCAGCTTCTGTGCCCACCCGCGCCGAAACGATGTTCCGAGCAATGCCTTTGCCTCACGGGCACGATCCCCGTCGGCGAGCACGAGGAATCGGAACGGTTGGCGATTGCTGCCACTCGGTGCTCGGGTCGCGTGCCACAGGATCGCCGCCAGGTCGTCATCGTCGACGGGTTCGTCGGTGTACCGCCGTATCGCACGAGTGGACGCGAGACCTTCGAGGAGATCGACCATCCCTGCATCTTGGTCGGTGAGGGCATGGGTCTACGCTGTCGTGGATGGGGAATGAATCAGGTCCGTCGGCCGCGCCGCGCTGGCGGCGCTTTGTCGTCGTCGCCGTTCCTGTTGCTCTGTTCGCGGCCGCGACGCCATTCGTCGTCAACGGCCTCGCGTCAGCGGTGAGGGGCAGCTCGGACCCGACCAGCGTCACGGTCGCCGCCACAACGCTTCCCGCAGCAAGCGACGCCTCGACTGCGGCGGCCGATGTGCCTGCGACCACCACCACATTCGAGGTCACCGGCACGACAATCACGCTGCCCGGTGTCGCTGCCGACGCCGATCAGAAGACGGTCGAACTCGCGGCAGAGATCATCAGCGAAGCGCCACCGACGTCGGCAGCAACGACCGTGCCGGTGACCGACCCCGCCGCCGCCGACCAGGGAACAGCCGATCCGACCACGACCCAGGCCGCCGGTGGACAGACCCACAGTCACGGCTCGGTGATCCCCGAAGTCGCGCTCACCCGCGCCGAGCGAAAGGACCTCGCCGCGCAGTTGTCCGAGGCCCGAACGACAGCGATGAAGTATCCCACCGTCGCCGACGCGCTCGCCGCGGGCTACGTCAAGATCACGGACTACGTGCCGCTGATCGGTGCGCACTACGTCAACTGGAAACTGATGGACGGCACGTTCGACGTCACCCAGCCGGAGATGCTGCTGTACGACGGCACCGACCCGAAGAGCAGCGTCGTCGGCCTCTCGTATTACATGTTCAGCGACACCCAGCCCAGCCCGTTCGCTGGGCCCAACGATCACTGGCACCAACACATCGGCCTGTGCCTCAAGGACGGCGTCGTGATCGGCGGCGAGAGCATGCCTGCCGCGCAGTGCACCGCGCTCGGCGGTGCGAAGGCCGGCGCCGGAAACGGCTGGATGGTGCACGCCTGGGTGGTCCCCGGTTGGGAGAGCCCGCAGGGCGTGTTCAGCCCCGAGCACTCCGGGCTGACGGCCGACCTGCCGACCTCGTGAACCCCGTGAGCCCCGAGGGTTCTGGGAGCCTTTCGGACGGCTCGATCAGCGCCCAGTGAACTCGGGTGCCCGCTTCTCCATGAAGGCGGTCACGCCCTCGGTGAAGTCGGCGGTTCGGACCAGCGGCAACAACTGCAGGAAGACGTGGTGGACGTTCTGCTCGAACGTCTCGGTCTCGGCCGCCCGCATCATGCGCTTGATCGCCCGGACGGCGAGCGGCGCGTTGGTGGCGATGTCCGCAGCCATCGCCCGGGCGTGAACCGGCAGTTCGGCGTCGGCGACGACGTGGTTGACGAGACCCAACTCGAGCGCTTCCTTGGCCAGCAACGTGCGCCCCGTGAACGCGATCTCGGCAGCCTTGGCATACCCCACCAGCCGCGGCAGGAGCCAGGTGCCGCCGCTCTCGGGCAGGATGCCGCGCTTCGCGAATCCTGGGTTCAATTTGGCCGACTCAGCAGCGATGCGGATGTCGCAACCCAGGGCCAGGTCGAGCCCATAGCCGGCGACTCCACCATTCAGCGCGCAGATCGTGGGCGTGTCGATGTTGTGCAACACGATCGGTGGCGCGTTACGGATGTCGAACTCACCCGGTGACGCATCGAGCGAGCCGAGGCCACCGAGGCCACCCTTCGGCGCGCTCATCTGCGCGGCGAGATCGAGCCCAGCACAGAACGCCCGGCCGGCGCCCGTCAGCACGATGCAACGAACGTCGCGGTCGCGGTCGGCATCGAGCAAGCGGGACGAGAGATCGTCAAGCATCGCGGCGCTGATGGTGTTCATCCGCTGCGGCGCATTGAGCGTGATGGTGGCGATGTGGTCGGCGACGTCGTACAGGACTTCGGCCGGCTGTGTCTCTGTCATGCCCGAACGGTAGTCGCCGTGAGTCATGGAACGGGAGCCCGCGCGAAGACGTTGCGTAGTCTGACCGTGATGACGACAACCCCGGCGAGCAGGTGGTGGCGCGCCGGTACGGCAGCCGCTTCGCTCGCCGCAGCGCGGGTGCGGGCCAAGCCGACACGCGGCCTCGTGACGGGGTTGGGCATCGCCGTTGCCGTTGCGTCGCTGTTCGTCACCACGGCATCACCGATCATCGCCGGTGATGCGACGCTGCAACGCACGTTGCAGGACCTCTCGCCCGGCGACCGCAGCATCACGGTTGCAGCACCGGTGAACGGCCAGACGCCGGAGCAGATCCAGGAGGCCGATCATCGCATCCGGACCGGTCTGAAGGTACGCGGCGTCGGTGGCGTCCGCACCGAGATCGAGTACCGCGCTCTCGCCGCTTCCGACGGCACGATCTTCAGGCTGGCCGGTATCGACGACCTCGCGACCGCGGTCACACTGCGCGACGGGCGCCTGCCGACGTCGTGCACCCCGACCCGATGCGAAGTGGTGATCGCCGGGCCGACGGAGTCGATCGCGCTGCAGCCCGAGCTCGGCATGGTCGTCGTCGGCCACGTTGCGCTGACGAATTCCAGCCTGCTCGCCGGCGACTTCGCGCCGATGTCGAACGAGGTGATCCTGCTCGGCAACGGCACCGACGATGTCGGTTCGATCAAGCCCTTCGAGCTGATCGGGCGGACCATCGGATGGATCCTGCCGATCGACCCCGGCGTCATCAGGGTCCGCGACATCGACCCGATCCTGTCCGCAGCTGCGAGCGTTGCCAACTCGTTCATCGATCGCGGTCCGAAGGTTTCGCTCCCCCGAACGGCCCTCCTCGACGCCAGAGCCCGCGCCGCGACTGCTTCGAACCGAGTCGCACTCGCCGCGGCGCAGGGCGTGGTCCTCCTCGCCGCGTTCACGTTGCTTGCCGCGGCCGGCGCTCGACGTCATCATCGGGCGGCCCGCGACCTCTTGCGTCAACGTGGTGCCGGGCGGGCCGCCGCGAACGTCTTCACGACGTGCGAGGCCGCGTGGCCCGTGATCATCGGGTTGGCGGTGGGCGTTCCGCTCGGTGTGCTCGCAACACGCCAGCTCGCCGACCACTGGCATTTCGACGCCGGTGACGTCGTCTCCACCGTCATCCGCGACAGCGCGGACCGGGTGATCCTCGGGGCCCTCGTGATCCTTGTCGCGACCGCTGTCGTCATGGCCACCGACAGCTCGGCGAGCCCATCTCGGCAACGGTCGTGGTGGCGCCCCACTGCGCTCGATGCGGTCGGCGCGGCCGCGTTCTGCATGGCTGCGCTCGCGGTCAGCCGGGGCTCTGCGACCGCCTCGTCGTTGGTGAGCAAGGGCGATCCGCTGATCGCGCTGCTGCCGTTGCTGGCCGCGGTGGTCGTGGCATGGATCGCCATTCGCCTCGTCCCGGTCCTCGTCGCTCGCTTCGCCCAACTGCTCGGACATCACGCGCCGCTCGTTCGGACAGCGCTTGGCGAAGTTGCTCGTCGGCCAACCGTGCCCCTGGCAACGGCAGGCTTCCTCGCTGCAGCGACAACGCTGAGCATCTTCTCCCTCGGCTATCGCTCGACCCTCGCCGCCGGCGCCCGTGATCAGGCGTCGTACGCCGTACCGTTCGACTTCACGCTGGCCTACGGACCGGCACTCGTCCGGCCATCTGCAGTCGAGCCTGTCGGTGGCTGGCCATCGATCGCCCCGAGCGCGGTCAGCACCGACATCTTGCGCCGCAGCGCGAGCGTCGAGAGCCAGAAGCTCAGCACCGACTCGATCGCGATGGTCGGGCTCGAGCCTTCGACGCTGACGAGCATGCGCGGATGGCGATCGGACTTCGGGCCGTCGATCGAGTCGATGCAGGCGGCCATCACGTCGAAGCGCGACCAGCCGACAGCCGGCACCGTGATTCCCCTCGGCACGACTCGCCTGACGATCACCGGCGACGGCGACCTGTCCACCACCGAGATCGCCGCCATCGTCGCCAGCGAGAAAGGACTCTGGCACGAGGACACCACGACCCTGTCGAAGTCCGACACGAACCAACTCGTCGTGACGCTCGACCCCGGCGACGCAGGTGGGCGGCTGATCGGCTTCCGCCTCGGCCAGCCGGGAACGCAGGCGCAGAAGACCCAGCACCACGCCGGCGAGGGCAACACCGGAGCCGCGTATTTCACGGCCACGATCACGCTCGACAGCGTCGAGGCCGAAACCTCGTCCGGCACGACGACCATGGCCGTGCCGTGGTCGCAGTTGCAATCCCAAGGCGGCGCAGTCACGCACGACGCGACCGGTCTCAGCATCGAACTCCGCCTGCAGGGATCGAGCGCGCTGCTGCTCCCACCGGCGCCTCCGGACATCGCGGTGATCCCCGCGATCGTCGACCCCTACACCGCTGCGTCGGCACAGGGCGGAAACGTGGTCGTCGATCTCCCCGGCGACAGCCGGCAGGTGTTACGTGTCGCCGGCATTGCCAAGCGGTTCCCGGGTGCCGGTACTCGCTTCGCGATCGTCGACATCTCACTCGCCGAGCCGGCGTTCGACCGCGACCAACCAGGCTTCGGCACCGCGAACGAGATCTGGATCGCCGCCGACGGCGCCGACCAACGCGCGCTCGCGACCGCGTTCGAGCAGGCACCTCTCAAGGATCTTGCCGTCACCCGCCGCACCACCATCCAGGAGCGTCTCAGCAGCGATCCACTGTCACGGTTCACCCTCGGCCTGTTCGGCATCGCTGCGATCATCGCCGCATTGCTCGCGATCGGAGCCGTCTTCCTGTCGACCATGTCGAACGCTGCAGAGCAGGCTCCCCTGCATCGAGCCCTGGCTGCTGAAGGCGTTGCGCCTCGGTCGTTGAGCCGAATGGTACGCGCGACCAGCATCGCAATCACTGTCGGCGCGCTGTTGTTCGGCGCGCTCGGATCACTGGAGTTGCTGCGGTTGGTGACCCGCGTGATCGCAGTGACCGCGACGTCGACGGTGCCCGTTCCCCCGCTGCTGATCCGCGTCCGCGCGATCGATCTCGGCGCCGCACTCGCGGCGCTCTTCGTGCCCTGTGTCGTGGCCGCCGCACTCGCGGCCCGATCCGCTCGCCGGGTCGCACGGGGCGATCTGCTGAGGGAGTTCGGATGATCGAACTCGACGACGTCTTCGTCCTCTATCCCGTCCAGGACCGCCAGGTGGCAGCACTCCGTGGCCTCTCGCTCAGCGTCGCAGCCGGCGAGCGGGTGGTCATCGCCGGCCCGAGCGGGTCGGGCAAGTCGACGTTGGTTCGACTCGTGACCGGACTCGTACGACCCAGTGCCGGCCGAGCACTCGTCCTCGATCACGACCTCGCGACCGCCTCGAACCGCGTGATCCTCGCCCTGCAGCGGTCGGGTATCGGCGTGATCACGCAGCAGATGACGAGCAACCTCGCCGTCGAGCTGACCGGATTGCACAACGTCGCGATGCAGTGTCGGCTCGCGGGCAGATCTCGGCATGATGCGCACCAGTTGGGCCGCGACATGATGAAGCGGCTCGGTGTCGACCACCTCGCCGATCGTTCGCTCGCAACCATCTCGGCCGGCGAAGCACAGCGCGTCGCGCTCGCAGCCGCACTCGCCCACCGGCCCCGGGTCATCGTCGCCGACGAACCGACCGGAGCGCTCGACATCGACAACGCGAACATCGTCTTCGACCTGCTCGCCGAGCTGTCGACTGAACTGGAGGCAGCACTGCTCGTCGTCTCGCACGATCCCGGCGCGGGTCGCATTGGCGATCGTGTGCTCGAGATCCGCGACGGTCGCCTCGGCGCAGAAAGGCTCGCGGGCCACGAATCGAGTCGATTGGTGGTCGATGCGCGTGGATGGATTCGTCTGCCCGAGACGGACCGGATCCGTGCCGGCATCGCGTCGCGCGCAGTCGTCGAGCCGGCGGTGGACTTCGCGGCCGGCAGCGAGTCGCTGACGTTGAAGGCGGTCGACCGGATCACGACCAGCGCGGCGACGACGCGTCCTGGCGAGGCATCTTCGGTGGCGGGCGACGTCTTGGTGGCAATCGCTGCAGCGGGCCGAACGATCGGCGACACGCGGGTGCTCGCGCCGGTGACGCTCGACGTGCGCACGAATGAGTTGCTGATCATCTCTGGCCGTTCCGGGTCAGGCAAGACCACGCTGCTCGGCTTGATCGCCGGGTTCGCCGAGCCGAGTGAGGGACGGATCGAACATGCTCCGTCAACGCCAGTGGCCGTCGGTACTTCGACACCGGGTTTCGCCGAAACGCTGTCGGTGCGCCACAACATCGAACTCGCGTGCACGGTCCGTGGCCGCGTGATCGATGCCCAGATGACGGATTCGATCGACAGGGCCCTGACGGCAGTCGGCATGATCGAGCTCGCCGCGCGTCCCGTCGGCACCCTCTCCGGCGGAGAACGCCAGCGAGCCTCGATCGTCCGTGCGCTCGCCAGCGGGGCTCCCCTGGTGCTGCTCGACGAACCGACGTCGCAACTCGATCAGAGCCTTGCCCGCTCGGTGGCCCGCTTCCTTGTCGCCGAGGCTCGTTCAGGTCGCGCCATCGTGTGCGCGTCACATGAACCCGAGTTGCTCGCCGCTGCGGATCGCATCCATTCGCTCAACGGTTGAACACGCCCTTAGGGTTGCGGCATGGGCCAACTCCGTTCCTTCGACAACGACGAGATTCGTCGCCTCGCACCGATGGGCGCCGTCATCGAAGCCCTGCGTGAATGCTTCGCCCATCGCCCGGGCCACATCGCCCGCGCCGGGTACGCCGTGGCCGGCGGCGAGTTCCTGCTGATGCCGGCGGTCGACACCGATGCAGCCGGCATCAAACTGATCATGATCCAACCCGCCAACGCCGCGCTCGGCAAACCGATCATCCAGGGAACGTATGTGTTGATCAACGCTGCAGCCGGCAACCCCGAGGCGATCCTCGACGGCGCGGCGCTGACCAACCTGCGCACACCCGCGATCTCAGCGCTGGCCTCCGATGTCCTGGCCCGTGCCGACTCGACGACGCTCGGCATCATCGGCTCCGGTCCGCAGGCGCTCGGTCACGTCGAGGCAATGCGCTGCGTGCGTCCGGGCATCACCGACATCGTCGTCGCCAGCCGCAATCCGGCCAACGCCGCGACCATTGCCGACCAGATCTCGTCCGACCCGAACCTCGCACCGAGCGGCAGCGTCACCGTCGGTGACTACGCAGCGGCTGCCGCGTGCGACATCGTGTGCACGGCAACCCGCTCGACCGAGCCGTTGCTGCAACTCGACATGATCCGCCCCGGCACCCACATCAACGCCGTCGGCGCCTACCGCACCGACATGCGCGAGCTGTCGACCGAACTCGTCGCAGCATGCACCGTCGTCGTCGACGAGATCGATGCGGCCCACCACGAAGCCGGCGATCTCGCGCTCGCGGTGGCCGATGGCGGCTGGTCGTGGGACCGCGTTGCCGGTGACCTCGCCGATCTGTCCGCGGGACGTCTGAAGCGCACATCGCCGACCGAGATCACGTTCTTCAAGAGCGTCGGCCTGGCGGTGCAGGATCTCGTGGTCGCTCGACTCGTGGCTCACAGCAACGAACTGAGCTGACCGCGTTCGGCCGATTACAGTGAGTTCGTGACCAAATCTGTTCTCGTCGTCGGTGGTGGCCTGATCGGACTGTCGACCGCGTTGTTGCTCAGCGAGCGCGGCGCGGACGTGACGGTCCTCGACCGCGGTCCGCTCGGTGGTGGCGCCTCCCAGGGCAATGCCGGTTTCATGTGTACGACACTGCTCGAGCCACTCGCCGCGCCCGGCGCGGTGAAGTCGGCGATCACGTCGCTGCGCGATCCAACCCGTGCATTGCGCGTGCACACCCGGGCGCTGCCCGGCATGCTCGGGTGGGGCTTGCACTTCGCTCGCTCGGCGACGCAGAAGCGTTACGTCGCCGGCCGCATCGCCCTCGCCAAGTTGAACCTTCGTCACACCGAAGCCCTGGCATTGCTCGGCACGCTCGGGGTCGACATTTCTCTCGGGCTCGAACTGGTCGTGCCGTTCAAGGACCCCGCCACGGCCGAACACTTCCTGTCGACGCTGGCACCGATGGCCGACTACGGGGTGAACATTCCCACGGGTCTCATCGACGGCGACGAGCTGCGCCGCATCGTGCCGGCGTTGTCCGATCAGATCAAGGCCGGCTATGTCGTCGCCGGTGACCATTCCGTCGATCCGCGGATCTTCGTCGCTTCGATCATCGCCGCGTTGCGGGCACGCAATGTCACGATCATCGAGAATGCGCCGATCACCTCCGTCGCTCGCAGCGGTCGCCGGGTCAACTCGGTCACCACAGACCAGGGCACGATCACCTTCGACGAGGTCATCCTCGCCGCCGGCGCCGGCTCGCGCCCGCTCGGCAAGTTGTTCGGTATGCACATCCCCGTCATCCCGGGCCAGGGCTACAACGTCGGGCTGCCGGTCTCGGAGACGCTGAAGAACCCGGTGATCTTCGAAGAGGCCCACGCCGTCGCGACACCGTTCACCGACCGCATCCGCCTCGGCGGCACGATGGAGTTCGACGGCGACGAACCTCGGTTCGATCAGCGCCGGGTCGAAGCGATCCTGACCTCGATGTCGAAGTTCATCAACCTCGACTACGCGGGCAAGTTCGACACCTGGTCGGGCAGCCGCCCGATGAGCGCCGACGGCCTGCCGCTCATGGGTCGCCCACGCGACTTCGACAACCTCGTGCTGGCTGCAGGTCATGGCATGTTCGGGCTCAGCCTCACCCCCACCTCGTCGCTCGCACTGTCCGAGCTGGTGATGGACGGGCGCAGCAGCATCGACCTCAGCGACTTCAACCCCGACCGCTTCACCGTCGGCAAGCTGCTTCGCGCCAGCTGACGCTCGCCGATCGCGCGTCGCCGTCTGATCATTCGGCCGAGACGAAGGCGTAGTGCCAATGTTCGGTGGGCCCGTCGTCGACCAGGACGTACATACCGCCCTCGACCGCTATCTCGAACGGTGGCGGATAGGTCGTGGCTCGACCCATCGATGGTCCGCCCTCACACCACAGCAACATGCGGTCCCCGGGTTCCATCGCGTCCGCCTCGCCCGTCGCCTCGATCCGAGTCAGGCCGACGGACCGAACTCGACGTCTGTGGTGGCGACCGTGCCGGCCGTACGTCCCGGCGCCGTCTGGTACTTCCAGTACAGGTTGGTGTGGGCGATCACCTGGTCGGGCGGAGGTGCGCCCCACGCCGATAGGTCCTCGGTCGTATGAGCATCGCTGACCAGCGTCGCGTCGTAGCCCCGGACGATGGCACCGTGCAACGTCGAGCGGATGCAGGCATCAGTCTGCGCGCCAACGACGATGAGTCGTCCGACAGCGAGTCCCGCCAGCACGTCCTCGAGACCGGTGTCCTCGAACGAGTCGCCATAGCGCTTTTCGACGAGCGGCTCGGCCGGGTTCCGGCTCAGTTCGGACACGATCTGCCAGTTGTCACTGCCGCGCTCGAGATGCTCGTCGGAGTGCTGAACCCACACCACCGGAACCTGCTCGACACGAGCCTGCTCGACGAGCGTGCTGATGTTGGCGACGACAGCATCGCGATGGTGGTTGCCCTCCACGACACCCTGCTGCATGTCGATGACGATCAGTGCGGTGTTCGGCCGGCCCTCCAATGTGGTCATGACTCCCCTTCCCGACGGGACGTTTGCGGTCCGATTGTAGACGTGCCGACATCGATCGGTCTCGAACGATGCACTCATTGACTTTGTCTAGTACCTGACTTAATGTGGCGATGTGCCCGCCGCCCACGACCCGCAACTGCTCAAGGGTCTCGTGTCGCTGCTGTTGCTGCAGTTGCTTGCCGAACGTGAGTCGTATGGGTACGAGGTCGTCCAGCGTCTGCACGACATCGGGCTCCCCGATGTTCTCGAAGGCACGGTCTACCCGGCGTTGTCGAGGCTCGAACGAGAAGGCCGACTCACGTCGCGGCTGGTGTCGTCCACCGCCGGGCCGGCACGCAAGTACTACCGCCCGACGCCCGCCGGTTTCGAGGCACTCACCGACGGCACAGCGAGCTGGAAGACGCTCGCCGCCACCGTGAGCGCCGTCTTGAATCGTCCCGTGCCCCACCAACCAAGCAAAGGATCGTGACATGCCCAGCACCATCAACTGGATCGACCGGCTGCGCATCGAGCGAGTCGTGTGGGAGCTGGATCAACGCCTTTACGACCTCCCCCGCCGATCGCGAATCGCCAGACGTCGCGAGGTTCGTTCGAACCTTCTGACGGCTTCAGCCGACGTGGGAACGGCGCATGCACTCAGCAATCTCGGATCGAGTCGTCAGCTCGCGGCGGACTACCTCGACGCCGAGTTCGGCGACGCGCCGCGGCCGGCATGGATGGCGGCCGCCGTGTTCGTCCTCGCCGCAGTGACGATCAGCACGTGGTTGTTCAACGAAGCCGTTCTCGCCTTCGGTGACGGCGTCGCAGCCCGCGACCCTCACGCCACCGGGATCTACACGTGGCACGGCATCCGCTATCTCCAGGACACGGTGACGTACACGTTCACCAACGGCCACGGCCAATCGGTGGGCGGCGCCCTGACGCCGATCGCTTGGGCGATCGGCATCATCGTCACGATCCTCGTCGGAAGAATCTGGCGTGCCCCGGCGCAGTGGCGGCGACGCCGAGCGCAGCGAAACGACGCCGGCTCGATGACCCCTCAGCTCGGGTGATCGAGCGGTCGACACCTCAGATGATCTCGGTGCCCCACACGTCGGAGAGCGTGAAACCCTCCTGGTACGGATCACTGGGATCGACCGCGACGGTGCGCGAGCCCACAACCCAGCCGCGGCCAGAGATCCGCGGCAGCACCGCTGCACGATCACCGACGGTCGTGGTTCCGGTGATCTCGACGAGGAACTCGCTGTCGATCATCGAAAGAGCGGTGAACTGCTGCCCCACCGATGCTTGACCGCGGGCCGACATGCACGCTAGCCGGGCCGAGTTGCCGGTGCCGCATGGCGAACGATCGACGCGGCCGCTGAGCACGGTCGCACCGCGAAGTTCGCCGTTACCCGGGTCGTCATCACCGATGACCATCACGTACGAGATGAAGTTGATCTCGGGATACAGCGGATGCTGCACGGTGATCTCGCGGCGGGCAGCAATCGACACCGCGGTTGCCGCCTCGACGACATCGCGCGCCGATTGCCGGTCGAGCTTGAGACCGAGATCTTCAGCGCGCACGAACACGTAGTAGCAGCCACCGTAGGCGACGTCGACGTTGATGGTGCCGTAGCCCTCGACGACCAGAGGGCGGTCGAGCGACTCGACGAACGACGGGATGCCGTCGAAGGTGACACGATCACAGTGGCCGTTGCTGCATGACGCCTTCGCACGCACCAGGCCGGCCGCGGTCTCCAGCACGACATCGGTCACCGGTTCGACCATCGCCACACTGCCGGTCTCCAGCAATGCGGTGACGACACAGATCGTGTTCGACCCGCTCATCGCGTGGGCGCGGTCGGCCTGCAGGATCACGAAGCCGGCATCGGCTTCGGGGTCCATCGACGGATAGACGATGTTCGCGCTGGCCTGCGGGCGGCCACGCGGCTCGGTCGTCAGATAGCGCCGGATCGAGTCATCTTCTTCGTTGATGAAACGCAGCTTCTCGCGCATCGTGTTGCCCGGGATCGGGAAGACGCTGCCGAGATAGCAGGTGCCCTGTTCGCCCTCGGCGTGAACCTCGACGGCGTGGAAGGTTCTGGTCGAGCGCATCGCGGCGCCGACTCAGCCGTTCGACAATGCAGCGAAGGCGTTCACCGATTCGTCGAGCGCAGCCACCAGCCCGGCATGGTCGGCAGCCGACAACGGCAACAGTGGCCGGCGAGCCCCACCGACAGCCACGCCTCGGTGGGCCATCGAAGCCTTCATCTTCTGCACGTAGCTGCCCTCTTCGAGGTTCCAGATCCACGGCAGTAGGGCTGCATACTGGCGCCGGCCGAGCTCGAAGTCACCGGCCAGCATCGTCTTCGTGAAGGCCACGTGTTCGGCCGGCATGCCGTTGCCCGGGCCATCGAGCCAGCTCCGAACGCCCCACGCCATGTAGTCGAACGCCTGGTCGTCGGAGCCGCACATGACCTCGATCTTGCCCTCGTAGCGGTGCTTCAGCGCGAGGAAGCGCGAGAAGTCGCCACTCGACTCCTTGATCGCGACCACGAGCGGGTTGTCTGCCAGCAGGTCGAGTGATTCGAAGCCGTATTCGACACCCGAGCGGGCCGGGAAGTTGTAGAGGATGACGGGGAGGCCCGTGGCATCGGTGACTGCCGTGACGTGCGCGGCCAGTTCGGCCTGCTTCGGCAGCGACGTCGGTGGCGGCGAGAGCATGATCGATTCATAGCCATGACCCTTGGCATGCTGCGCGAGTGCGATGACATCGCGCGTGGCACCTGTGTTGCAACCGGCGACCAGCTGTGCCTTGCCACCGATCAGCTTCGCGCCCAGCTCGAGCTGCGCCATGCGCTCGTCGATGCCCATCGCGTAGTACTCGCCCGTGGTGCCACCGACCACGACTCCGGCGACACCAGCGTCGAGCAGGAATTCGACAGCGGTGGCGAAGGCGGCTTCGTCGACCGTCTCATCGGCATTGAACGGAGTGACAACCGGAACGTAGACGCCTTCGATCTTCATGACTCTCCTCAGCAGCACGGGGTTCTCGCGACTGTACCAGCCGGTCCGACGGCAGATCTGTGGGTCGGAGCTCCAGCCTCATCCCAGCCATCGATCGAAGTCAGCAGTGAACCGGATGGATCAAAGCGCAGGCCCAACCGGGTCGGATCAGCCGAGTGCCATCAGCGCGACACCGACGGAGGCCAACGCCAACCCGGCGCCCTGCCACCAACGCAACTTCTCCTTGTTGATCACGGCCGAGAGCAAGACCGTCACTGCCGCAAATTGTGAGGCGGCGACCGACACCGGGCCTGCATCACCGAATCGATAGCCCAACTGCAGGGCGCCCATCGCAAGACCCGCCATCAAACCCGTGCCGATGGCGAACTTGCGGGCTGGGCCAGACGTCACGATCCATCGCGTCTTGAAGAACGGGTGGACGAGCGTCAGGAACAGCAGACCCGTGAACCGCTGGAGCGGGACCGGAGCGAGACCGGCAGCGGACGACGTGAGGTCGAGAAACGTGAACGACAACCCGAAGCCGATGCCCGCCAGCGACCCGATGATGAGCGCGTTGCGAATGCTGCCTCGCCCACCGGGTTGATACGTGCTCAACGCGACCGCAGCCAACCCGATGACGACACCGATGGCCGCGACGAGCGACAAGCCTTTGCCGCGGAGCAGGTCGACGAACACGGGCACCATCGCTGTCAGCACCGACGCAAGCGGGGCGACGATGCCCATCGGCGCCTTGGTGTAGCCGATGTAGAGGCCGAGCAGCGCAGCACCATTGATGACGCCGGAAAGGCTCGAATAGAGGAGATCGGTGCCGCCGATCGTGAACGGCTTCAGCGCCAGGAAGAGCGGGGTGAACAAGAGCGCGACGAGCAGGGCCGTGCGCGTGACCGCGATCGGCTTGTCGGTACGCGATCCGCGCGCGGCCGAGACGTCGGACGAGCCGAACAGAACGGCGGCGATCGCGCCGAGAAGGATGCCCATCAGGTTGCTACGAGCGGGCAGCGAGCGAAGGCGGTACTCCCGATGGCTGGACGAGCCCGTGACGAGTCCCATGCACCCCCACGTACGCGGCGCGCTCGGCCGGCTTCCAGCCCGTCAATGCGGACTCCGGGACGGCGTAGACCTGGACGCGAAGTGGATTGCAATTCGGCTCACCGTCGGAGCCCTCACCCCACAACGGCACCGCCAGATCGCCACCGGGGCACAGCGAGATGGCCATCATGAGATCGGTCTCCGCGAGCAGTTCGACATGGTCGCCCGGGCGCGCTGGGCAGGTCTTCATGAAGTAGCGCTTGTCGTCGGGCATCAGGCCGGTCACCTGGAACAGGTTGATAACGTCGTGCACATCGAACTCCGTCAGGCCGCGTTGGGTGACTGCGCGGACGAGGTTCGAGTGGCAGTGGAAGTCGTACGGTGCACCCGACAGCATCTGGTTCACGTACGGGTCGCAGCGGGTGCCCAGCAGGTCGTGACAGCCGGCGTCGTCGGCGTCGCGGCCGTACGCGATCGTGTCGGCGACGAACGTCGCGAGCGGACGCAGGAACGGCAGGTTGGACCACAACCGGTGACCGACGGTGAGGTGTGTGCCGTAGAACTGGCGAGTGCGCGCGGCCCAGAACCGCTCGCGCGGATCGTCGAGGCTCCAGATGTTGAGGTCCACGACCTGTGGCCCGTCGACGGTCGTGAAGCGCACGACGTGTCCGGCCGGAACGTCGAAGGCATATCCGGAACGGACCGGCACGACGGTGTCGAGAACGAGCGTGCGCTCAACACTCGAACCGGCGACAGCGGCCACGACTGCCGGGTCGGCGACCAGTGGGCTGTCGCCGTTGGCAACGTATGCAGGACTTGGCATTGCAACCCTCCGGCTGTGTTCTAGATGACGTTGTGCTCGGGCCGGATCTCGTCGGCGGTGAAACGCTCGACCGAGAACGAGTCCACCGCCACGACCGGCGGTCGGCCGAGCACGAGGTCGCGCATGACTTCACCGACGGCAGGTCCGAGCAGGAAGCCGTGGCCAGAGAACCCCGTTGCGTAGAAGAAGCGCGGCAGATGGACGGACTCGCCGATCAGCCCGTTGTGGTCCGGGGTGGTCTCGTAGAAACCGGTCCAACCGCCGGCGATGCCGACATCGAGCAGGCGCGGCGCCCGTCGCGCAGCCACCTCACCGACGACTTCCAACCAATCCGACCGGCACTCGACGTCGAAGCCGAACGGCTGGTCGGGATCAGCCATCCCGAACAGCAGACCCTTGCCCTCGTCGTGGAAGTAAAAGCCGGTGCTGAAGTCGATCGTGAAGGGGTGATTGACGGGAAGGTCCGGCATCGGCTCGGTGAACCAGATCGGCCGACGCAACGGTTCGACGGGCAGATCGACGCCGGCCATCGCCCCGAGTTGCTTGGACCACGGACCGGCGGCACACACCACCGTGTCGGTCGGGATGCGGCCCTTCGCGGTCACAACAGCGACGATCGCGTCGCCGTCGCGCTCGATCGCCGTCACGGGGCAGTTGGTCATCATCCGAACGCCGAGTGCTCGCGCACCTTGCGCGTACCCCTCGACGACGGCACCGGTGTTCGCATGCCCATCGCGCATACAGATCGTGGCAGCCAGCACGTCGTCGACGTTGGCGAGTGGGGCGAGGGCGCCGGCTTCGGCAGCTGACATCATCCGGCTGGGCACGCCGAGGCTGTTCTGCAACTCCACACTTCGCTCGAACGTCGTCACGTCTTCCGGCGTGGTCAGCAGGAACAGATACCCGACCTGGCGCAGGTCGACATCGAAGCCCGGCCTGGTCTGGAACCGTTCGAAGGCGTCCATCGACCGCAACGCCAGCTCGATGTTGATCGCGTCGGAGAACTGCAGCCGCACTCCTCCGGCCGCCTTCGAGGTCGAGCCGCTGCCGAGCTGGTCGGCTTCGACAACGACGACATCGCGGTGGCCGGCCTCGGCGAGGTGGAACGCGGTGCTCACACCCATCACACCTCCGCCGATGACGACGACGGATGCGCGGGGCAGTTCGGGGATCATCGGGTCGGAGGACATTGATCCAATGCTGGCACGACGGCCAGCATCGGGTCGAGTCCCGTACTAGGCAAGGCCGAGGTAGGCGTTGCGCACGGCCTCGTTGTCGGCCAGCTCGGAGGCGGGACCCTCGAGCTCGATGTGACCGGTCTCGAGCACATACGCATAGTTGCCGATGTTGAGTGCGGCGAGCGCGTTCTGCTCGACCAACAGGATCGTGGTGCCCTGCGCGTTCACTCGTTCGATGATCTCGAACACGACGTCGACCAACACGGGGGCGAGTCCCATCGATGGCTCGTCGAGCAGCAGCAGGCGCGGCTGCGCCATGAGGGCTCGACCCATCGCGAGCATCTGCTGCTCGCCGCCAGACAGCGTCCCGCCCTTCTGCCCAAGGCGTTCCTTCAGCCGAGGGAAGAGGTCGTAGATGCGGTCGAGATCGTCCTGAATCGTCGTCTTGTCAACACGCAGGAATGCGCCGAGCTCGAGGTTCTCGAGCACGGTCATCCGCGGGAAGATGCGGCGACCTTCCGGGCTCTGGGCGATGCCGAGCGCGGCCACTTCGTTGCCCGGCTTGCCCGACACGATCTGACCTTCGAACGTGATCTCGCCCTTGCGCGGCTTGATCAAACCAGAGATCGTGCGCATCGTGGTGGACTTCCCCGCCCCGTTGGCACCGATCAAGGTCACGATCTCGCCTTGGTAGACCTCGAACGAAATGCCCTTCACGGCGGCGATGTTGCCGTAGTAGACGTGCAGATCGGTGATGCTCAGAATCGGAGGCTTGCCACCGCCGCGCACGGATGTCATGGGTGCTGGTGCTTCGCTCATCCCGCGGCCTCCGTTCCGGACTTGCCGAGGTAGGCCTCGATGACTCGCTGATCTGAGCGGATGTCGGCCGGAGTTCCTTCGGCGATCTTCGACCCGTACTCGAGGACGGTGATCCGTTCGGACACGCCCATCACCACCTTCATGTCGTGTTCGATGAGCAGCACCGTCACACCTCGTTCATCACGCACCCGATGGACGAACGACGTGAACGTGGCTGATTCCTGCGGGTTCATACCGGCTGTGGGCTCGTCGAGCAGCAGCAACTTGGGGCGGAGCGCCAACGCTCGCGCGACTTCGAGTCGGCGTTGGTCGCCGTACGGCAGGTTCTTCGCGAACTCGTCGTCGACGCCGGGAATGCCGACGAACTGCAAGAGCTCCTTCGCCACGGCGCGGGCTTCTTTTTCCTCGCGACGCTGCTTTGGAGTGGTGAAGATCGTGGAGAGAACGCCACTGGTGAGGTGGGGATGCATCGCCACCATGACGTTCTCGGCCGCCGTCATTGCACCGAACAGGCGGATGTTCTGGAACGTCCGAGCCATCCCACCAGCGGCGATCTTGTGCGGGGCCATCCCGACGACGCTGTGGCCATCGAAATGAACCCCGCCGCGGGTGGGCGTGTACAGGCCGGTGAGGACGTTGAAGAACGTCGTCTTCCCTGCCCCGTTCGGGCCGATCAGGGCAACGATCGAGCCGAGCGGGATGTTGAAGTCGACGTCATTGACGGCGGTGAGCCCGCCGAACACGACACGAACCTGGCGAGCATCGAGCAGCAACTGAGTCATCGTGATCCTTCTTCCTCGAACGGGTCGGCGTGGTGTCGAGCACGTTCCTCTGGCTGCTCGATACCCGTTTCGAGGGCGTAGCCCAATTGGTCGTGTTGCAACACTTGGGCATCGGCGCGGCGGACCTGCCGCGACCGCGTTGCAGGGATCAGGCCCTGCGGCCGGAACAGCATCATCAGCACGAGCACGAGACCGAACAGGCCGAACTCGTACTCCTTCAGGTGCAACACGACGTTGATGTGCTTCCCGATGCCGCTGTTGTACTTGTTGCTCATCCATTCGAGTCCGGTGTAGTCGAACCACGTGATGGCGACACCACCGGCGATGGCACCCCAGACGTTGCCCATGCCGCCGAGAATGACCGAGCACAGGACGATGATCGAGAACGCGAAGGTGAAGTTGTCGACGTTGACGGTGCCGACGATGGTGGCGTAGAACGCGCCACCCACACCTCCGGCAACAGCTCCGACCGCGTACGACCACAACTTGGTTCGCATCAGCGGCACACCCATCAGGCTCGCCGCGAGTTCGTCCTCACGGATCGCCTGCCAGGCTCGGCCCAGCTTGCCGTCGCGCAACTTGAGCGAGGCGTAGACGAACATTGCGCAGAAGACGATGATGACGTAGTACTTCCACTTGTAGTCGCTCGACACGACGGTCAGCGGCACCTTGCCGAGGATCGGCAGACTCGGCAGGTCGTGCAGGTAGCCGAGCGAGATCCGGTCCACCGGGCCGATGCCCTTGGTGCCGTTGGTGAGGTTGAAGCCACCGAAGTCGCCCAGGTTGCGGAACACCTCCGGCAGAATCTCGCCGAAGCCGAGCGTCACGAGGGCGAGGTAGTCGCTTTTCAGACGAAGCGTCGGCGCACCGATCAGCAAGCCCGCCAGCGCAGCGACGACCGCCGCAACGATGATGACCAACCAGAACGAGATGTGGACACCCTTGATCGTGTCCAGCGCCGCCGTCAGGAAGTGGACGTCGAACGAGAACTGGTGCTTCGACGAGCCTGGACGGCTGCTGACCTGGTAACCGAAGTCGGACATCAACCACGCCGCGGTGTACGCACCGAACAGGAAGAAGGCGACGTATCCGAGGTCGAGCAGGCCGGCGAAGCCGACGACGATGTTGAGGCCCAGCGCGAACAGCGCGTACACAGCGCACAGCACGACCGTGAACAGCGGGAGCACGCCGTCGGGACCAGTCGCGATGCTGGGGATCTCGAGGATGATGTAGATGACCGCCAGCACGCCGAGAATGCGAACGGCAAGGCGCCCGTTCTTGCTCTCGGGCATCAGCTTGTTGACGAAGTCGGTGAACATCTAGACCTTCTCCTGTTGGTGCTTACCAAAGATCCCGCCCGGGCGGAAGATGATCATGACGATGAGGATGGAGAACATCACCGTCTGGGTCCACTTCTGACCGGGGAAGTTCGGGGCACCATCGTTGAGTGATTGGATGACGCCGATCAGCACGCCGCCGATGACTGCGCCGAGCAGGTTGCCGACGCCGCCGAGAACGGCGGCCGTGAACGCGATCAGGCCGAGTCGGAAGCCGGCGTCGTAGCGGGTCTGCTGGTTGACCTCGACATAGAGGCAACCGGCCGCACCGGCGAGGGCTCCGCCGAGCGCAAACGTGTAGGAGATGATGCGGTCGACGTTGATGCCCATCAGCAGCGACGCGTCACGGTCTTGGGCGGTGGCTCGCATGGCCTTGCCGACTCGTGTGCGCTGGACGATCCACGTCATCAGCAACAGCAGCGGCACCGTGATCACCACGACCACGATGTAGCGAATGTCGACCTGAACCGACCCGATGTTGATGTGCGTCTTGGGCAGCACGCTCGTCCGGGAGTGCGGTGCCGAGCCGTTGATCTTCACACCGACGTTCTGGAGGATGAAGCTCATGCCCACCGCAGTGATGAGTGGTGCGAGCTTGGGAGCATTGCGAAGGCGTCGATACGCCAATCGTTCGATCACGACGTTGATCAGCGAGCACGCTGCCATCGCGAAGAGAAGGGTCACGCCGAGCAGGATCCAGCCGGTGGCGGAGGAGTTCTTCTGTCCCATCCACTGCTCCAGGCAGATCGCGCTGAGCACGGAACCGAGCATGAACAAGTCGCCGTGAGCGAAGTTGATCAGCTCGATGATGCCGTACACCATCGTGTAGCCGAGCGCGATCAACGCGTACAGGGCGCCGTTGGACAGGCCGATCGTGAGCACCTGCAGGAACTGCGTGGGCCCATCGATGAAGCTCTTGACGACGAAGATCACGAATGCCGCGAGCACGAACATACCGATGATCGATTCGAGTTTGAATCGAGGTGGGGCGTACCCCGCCACGGTCGTCTGCGTCACCGGGATCACCGGATCTTCTTGATTGTCCCCCATTGGGGGCGCCGAACCTTCGGCAGTTGCCATGCGTGATTCTTCCCCTGGTACAGGTTGGGGTGGCCCCGCAACGGGGCCACCCCAACACGAATTGCTTCTTACTGACTACTTCTTGGCTGGATCAGACCGGCCAGGCGGTGAGGAAGGTCTCGGTGTTGTCCTTCAGGATCTGGATCGACATGTCACGAGCCGTGACGTCGCCGGTCTTGTCGATTCCGAATTCCTTGCCGATGACCGACTTGTCAGCGGGGATCGTGATGCCCGAGAACGCAGCGGTGAGGACGCCCTTGCGGGTGCCGTCCGACGCAGCGATCGCTGCCATGATGTACTGGAACGCAGCCGCACCGTAGATGGCGTAGGCCGAGGCCGGATCATGGCCGAACTTGGCCTTGAAGTCAGCGACGAACTTGGCGCCAGCGCCACCGGCCTTGATCAGCTCCGAGGCCGGCAGACCGGCGAAGGAGATGTACATGCCCTGTGCTTCAGCCATCTTGTCGACCGTGGGGTAGCCGGTGAAGCCGTCGGGGGCGATCAACTTGACCGCTCCGGTGTTGGCTCCGAGCACGGAAACCTTGTCACGGATCAACTGCTCTCCGTTGTTGTCGTTGATGCCGCCGAGGAAGACGCAGTCAGGGCTCATGGCCTTGAAGCCCTCGAACAACGCCGTGTAGTTCGGCTGCTTGGCATCCCACGCTGCAGTGGCGACAACGGTGATGCCGTTGTCCTTGGCAGCCTGGACGAACGCTTCCGCAACGCCGACGCCGTAGGTCTGCGCATCGTTCAGCACGACGCACTTCGTGACCTTGAGGGTCTTGGCAGCGAACTCGGCGTCAGCCTTGCCCTGCAGGTCGTCGGTGGCGACGATACGGCCATAGTTACGGGTGCCGGTCGGGTAGTACTTGTCGGGCTCGCCCGGATCCCAAGCCTTGGTGAGGCCGGGGTTCGTGTTGGCGTGCGAGATCATCAGCATTGGGCCGGTCGGGTCCTGGTTCAGCACCGGGACTTCGATCTTCGCGCAACCCGAGTTGTAGGTGCCCATGACGGCGACTTCGTCCTTGTTGGCGACGTGGTCGTTGGCATTCTTGGCGCACGTTGCGTCGTCCCAGCCGCCCTTGGCAGCGGTCGAGTCGTCGTACTTCTTGACGGTGACCGTGTAGTTGCC
Source organism: Acidimicrobiales bacterium (assembly GCA_038227995.1). Taxonomy (GTDB): domain Bacteria; phylum Actinomycetota; class Acidimicrobiia; order Acidimicrobiales; family Ilumatobacteraceae; genus WLMZ01. Next base: position 273,785 of record JBBRPP010000001.1, on the reverse strand, counting down.
GGCCTTGCCACCCGCCTGCGACAGGAACAGGTCGATCGCGTTGTTGGTGTCATCCGACGCGTCCTTCGAAGCGCCCTGCAACGGCAGGTCGGTTCCGACGACGACCGCACCGGAGCCGGTGCCACCCGTGCTGGGTGTGCCAGTCGTGGCGGGCGTGGAGGCGCCCGACGCAGCCGTCGTGGTCGGCGCTGCGGTAGCCGCGGGTGTTGCTTTCTTGTCGGAGCCGCATGCAGTGATACCCACTGCAAGAGCTACGGCAACGGCCGAAGCCTTTTTGAACCTCATGTGGTTGCCTTTCGTTGGCATGGTTTCCTCCCCCGAGGTAGATGGCCGGTAGGTGAACCCCCGGCATCTTCCGAACCGCAAAGAACGGCCTGGGTCGCGGCATCGGCACCGCGATCCGGCATGGTAGTGGGCGCTTACCAATCGGTCAAGGAACGCACAAGTTGTTAACAGAACCGCCGACGAGCATTCGAACGAGCTTCAGCGCACGGATTTGACACGCGCTATGCCACAGCCCGGCTTCACTCCCGACGGCGCCACGACCTGCGGGGATCGGGATCTCCCGCTCACCGTGGATGGCGACGGAGAACGCGAGCATCACGGTCGTGAGGATCGGCGACGACGGTGCAACGATCGTGACCGCCAACGACTGCCATCTGCTGAACGACCCCGTCCTCGCCGGACGCGCCATCCCCTGAAGGACACCCACACGTGAACGACACCGACCGCCCCGCTCCCCTGCGCACCTCGATCTCCGATCTGCTCGGGATCGACTACCCCATCATCCAGGCGCCGATGGGTTGGATCGCCCGGGCGCAACTTGCATCAGCCGTGTCGAATGCCGGTGGGCTCGGGATCATCGAGACGTCGTCGGGTCAGCTCGACATCATCCGTGAGGAGATCACGAAGATGCGTGACCTGACGGACAAGCCGTTCGGCGTCAACATCGCTCAGCTGTTCGTCCGTGATCCATCGATCGTGCAGTTCGTCGCCGATCAAGGTGTCACGTTCGTGACGACCTCGGCCGGGGATCCGACGAAGTACACCGCTCAGCTCAAGGACGCGGGCCTGACGGTGTTCCATGTCGTGCCCACGCTGGCTGCAGCGAAGAAGGCAGTCGATGCCGGCGTCGACGGACTCGTCGTCGAGGGCGGAGAAGGCGGCGGGTTCAAGAACCCCCGCGATGTGTCGACGATGGTGCTGATCCCTCTCATCCGCTCCGCTGTCGACGTGCCGATCATCGCGGCCGGCGGTATCTGCGACGGACCGTCGATGGCAGCCGCATTCGCGCTCGGTGCCGAGGGGGTCCAGATGGGAACGCGGATGGTGTCATCCGCCGAGTCGCCGATCCACGACAACTGGAAGAACGCGATCGTCGCCGCGGCCGAGACCGACACGGTCTTCCTCAACCGGTTCTCGCGTCCCGGTCTGCGCGCGCTGCGCACCGAGAGGTCCTCTCGCCTCGAGCACCAAGACCACGTCGACATGAGCGAGTTCGGCTCGGCCATGGACCTCTACTTCGGTGGCGACATGGAGGCCGCGCTCGCGCTCGCCGGTCAGGTCTCCGGCCGTATCGATTCCGTCGAGCCTGTCGCGAGCATCATCGAGGACACGATGCGCGGCTTCCGGGCCACGGCTGCCGCGCTCGGTGCGTATGCCTGACGGCGAGGGCTGACGGTGAGGGCTGACGCCTCGCGACCGAGGGTCGTTGCACCGGGGCAGCCACTTCTGTAGCCTGTCGACCACTGCGGGTGGAGACCCTGTGGCTGACGTTCGCGCCAGTCACCGATTTCGCAGAGGTCCCCGCAATGAACATCGCCACCGTCAAGAAGCTCGTGATCTACCTGTCGCTGGCGTTCGTCGTGGTGTCGGTCTGGCATGACCCGTCAGGCAGCGCATCGGCGGCCGGCGACTTCCTGCACCTCGTCGGGACGTTCCTCTCGACGGTGCTGCACAAGGGCACCACGTTCGTCAAGGGCCTCGCCAACTAGGCGCACATGAGCGTCGCCGTCCACAATCGGTCCAGCAGCGGGCGGATCCGAGCGATCTTCGATCGTCCCGCTGATTCCATTGCTTCGTACCTCGCCCCCGGCGAGGACCTGCTCCACCTCGATGCGCCGGCGCTCAACGCCTTCCTGATCGAGGAGCTGCCGGTGCTCGCGCTGACCGCGGCCGTCGGCGTGGGCGCAACGGTGTGGGGTGTTCGCAGCAGCAACCTGTTCCTCGCCGGTGCGGCGATGATCGCCATCGGCGTCTTGCTCCTCTATCTCCGAGCCAAGCGATGGACCCAGCAGTACACCGCATACGTCCTCACCACCACTCGGGTGATGCGGATCAGTGGCTTCTTCAACCGCAGCGCGGCGTGGATCCCTTGGGTGAAGGTCACCGATGTCCGCTTCGAGGCATCGATCTTCGGTCGAATACTGGGCTACGCGACGGTGTACATCGACTCCGCCAACGAGACGTCTGGCCTGGCCGAGATGCGCAACCTGCGCGATCCCGAGGCGTTCTACCTCATGCTGACGCAACTGGTGCAGCTGCGCCAGGGGCCGTTGCCGGTGGGGACGCAGGCAAGTCTTCACGACTGACGCCGACCACCGCCAACTGCAGCCGAACCGTCGCGACCCACAGCCCGGTGGCCAATGCGATGTGAATCGCGACGAGGGCCGCCGGTACGCCGCTGAAGTATTGGGTGTAGCCGACAGCGGCCTGCGAGATCGCCAGCACCATCCACGTCATCAGCGGAGCATCGAGCACCGTGCGATCCGCGTTCATGGTGCGGAGTCGCCACATCAGCAGGATCACCACCCCGATCACCGTCAGCACCACGATGCTGTGGATCCGGGCAACGGAGGTGATCGCGACGTCGAAGCGCTTTGCCTTCTCGTCACCCGCATGCGGCCCGGCACCCGTCACGAACGTTCCGCTCAGCAACGCGATGATCGTGAGTCCGGTGATGGCTCGAACATGCATCGCTGTTCGTTGGGAAACGGCGCGTCGTCGTTGACCGCCGTCGGGCTCGCTCGCTCGGCCGAGCAACACGGTGCCGAGCCCGACGAGCACCATCGACAGCAGGAAATGCTGCTGGTTGGCGAACGGGTTGAGATGCGTCAGGACGACGATCGCGCCGACGAGTCCCTGCATCGGCCACCCGAGCGCGATCAGGATCGCGATGACGACGAGGTCGCGTCGCTTCGGTGCGCGTCGTAGGGCGCCGATCACGACCGCGATCACGACGACGAGCCCGATGACGAACGTGAACAAGCGGTTGACCTGTTCGATCGCCCCGTGCGTCGTCGAGACATCCACGAGGCGGGTGTTGTTGCAGTTCGGCCAGTCCGCGCAACCGAGTCCTGAGCCGGTGAGCCGGACGGCGGCGCCGGTGACCACCGTGATGCACGCAGCGACGAGCGACGTGAGCGCAATGCGGCGATATGCGAGCGGACTCATCGACTGCGAATCGTAGGGCCTCTCCCCCACGTTCTCCCCTGCGAGTGATGGTGGCTACGGTCACCATGTGCTCAGCAGCTACGACGACTTCCCCATCCATCAGGCGTGTGTTCCGATCGCCCACTCGGCGACACCCGACGTCAACCACTACGACCGCTACTTCTTCAACGGCTACACAGCCGACGGTGCGCTGTACTTCGGTCTCGCGATGGGCCTGTACCCGAATCGACACGTCGTCGACTCGGCCTTCAGCGTCGTGCGCGGTGGGCAGCAGGTCAGCGTGTTCGCATCTGCCCGCGCACCCAAAGACCGGATCGATGCCACGACGGTCGGGCCTCTGCGGGTCGAGATCGTCGAGCCGCTGCACATCGTCCGGCTCCACGTCGACGCACCCGATCAAGGTCTACGCGCCGAGCTGACCTTCACGGCCGATTCGGACGCAATCGAGGAGCCACACTTCTTTCAGCGCGTCGGGGTTCGCGTCCTGTTCGACTACACCCGGCTCACCCAGTTCGGTTCGTGGCAGGGCTGGATCGAGTGCGACGGCGAGCGAATCGACGTGTCGTCGCTGGCGGTGACCGGGTCGCGCGATCGATCCTGGGGCGTGCGTCCCGTTGGCGAACCCGCACCCAGCGGCGCGCCGGTCGCGATGCCGCAGTTCTTCTGGCTGTGGGCGCCTGTCAACTTCCCCGACTTCGCAACTCACTTCGATGTGAACGAGTACGGCGACGGACGACGCTGGCACGAGGTCGGAGCGATTGCGCCGAGGGGCGGCGCGGCGGAGATGATGCGCACGGTCGACTACCGGATCACGTGGAAGCCCGGCACTCGCTATGCGTCGGCGTTCGAGTACGACCTGATCTCGTGGACCGGAGCGACCGCGACCGTCACCCTCGCACCGATCTTCAACTTCCAGATGCGCGGCATCGGATACGGGCACCCGGTGTGGAACCACGGGTCGTGGCGCGGCGAGTCGGTCGTCGGCGGAGAGCGCCTCTCACTGCCCGTGGATGACCCGCTGACGCGCGAGAACGTTCATGTGCAGACGCTGTGCAGCGCAAGCTATCGAGACACCGATGGCGTCACGGCGACCGGCACCGGCATCCTCGAACTACTGTGCGTCGGCGACCACCCCACCGGCCTCGAGGGAATCCTGGACGGCTATTCCTGATTGGTTCGCGACGCATCTCCGGCGCCCGGGGCGCCTTTGATGCTGCTCACGCGCGTTCTGGTCGGTCGGGCAAGCCCTCCCTCCCGACTGTTTCCCGTCACGTGTGGCGGATGGTCATGCCGCCGTCGACGGGGATGATCGCTCCGTTGACGAAGCTCGCGGCGGGCAGGCACAGGTTGAGCGTCATGTGCGCGACCTCCTCCGGATCGCCGTAGCGCCGCAGCGGCACCCGCCGCTTCGCGTAGGTCTCCTTCGCGCCGTCATCGATGCCGGCGGTCATGCCGGTGTTGATCGGGCCGGGGCACACGCAGTTGACGTTGATGCCGTGACGGCCGAGCTCGACGGCGAAGCTCTTGGTCAGGCCGACGACGCCGGCCTTGGTTGCCGCGTACGCGGCGAGGCCGGCGGTCACCACGATCGACTCGGTCGACGCGATGTTCACCACTCGTCCGGCGCCGTTCGCGCTGAGGTACGGACGGCACAGGCGGATCAATCGGGCATGGGCTGTCAGGTTGACATCGAGCGTCGTCGCCCAGTTCGACTCGAAGCCGTCCTCGTCCTGGAAGGCCGAGGTGATCATCGAGACACCAGCGTTGTTGACGAGGATGTCGATGCCACCGAACTCGTCGACCACGCGCTGAACCATCGTCTTGAGTGCGGCGTGGTTGCCGACGTCTGTCGCGATGCCCACCGCCGAGCCCGGTCCGTGCACTTCGGTGATCTCGGCGACGACCGCGTCGATGCGCGGCTGCGCCAGATCGACGACCGCGACACGCGCCCCTTCGTCGGCGAAGAGATGGGCCGTCGCTCGACCCATACCCGATGCCGCACCGGTGACGATCACCCGCTGCCCGGCGACCGAACGGGACAGAGAGGTGAGGCGCGTCGGCGACGATGCGGGGCTTGTGCTCATGGTCGCCGACGCTACGCATTCATCTCCGTTCGTATCGCAGTGAAGACGGCAGGCGGTTGTTAGCGTCTCGACAAGTGAAGAAGCAGACAGTCGAAGAGCGGCGCCAGGAGATTCTCGAGACGACGTGCGAGGTCGTGATCGAACGCGGCTTCGCCGCGACTCGCATCGCCGACGTGGCCAAGCGGCTCAACGTCTCGACCAGCCTGATCCACTACCACTACGACTCGAAGGAGCAGCTGCTCGCCGAGGCCTTCAGCTACTACGCGCGCAAAGACCTCGCCGCGCTCGACGCCGAGATGGAGACCGCGCCCACGGCGCTGGCGCAGCTCGATCGCGCGATCCAGAACTACGTGCCCGAGGGCAGCGACGACGTCGAGTGGATGCTGTGGATCGACGCCTGGGGCGAAGCATTGCGCAACCCGCTGATGAAGAAGATCAGCCAGGAGCTCGACGAGCAATCCGTGGCACTGCTCGATCGCGTGCTGTCAGCCGGAGTCGCGTCGGGCGAGTTCGCCTGCCCCGATCCGACATCGAGCGCGCTGCGGCTCACCGGCCTGATCGACGGACTCGCCGTTCAATTCGCGGCCCACAACAACTTGCTCACCCGCGACGACTTCATCGGTCACGTGCGTTGGCTCGCGGCGGCCGAGATCGGTGTCGACATCAGTGAGTTCGAAGGATCACCGGCCGCGGCGCTGCCACCCGTGCGGCCGCTCTCACCCGTGACCGACCTCGCCCTGCGTCAATTGCTGGCACGATACGCGGACTCGGTGAACCGACTCGATCCGGCAACGTTCGGGGCCACCTGGGCCACCGATGGTCTGTGGGATCGCTCGATCGTGGCGGCAGTCTCGGGCCGGGCGCACATCACCGCGGCGTTCAAGAAGCTGGCCAAGAACTTCACGTGGATCATGCACATCGAGAGTCAACCCGTGTTCGACGTCGACGATGTCGAGGGGACCGGCAGCGGACGGGTCACGACGCAGGAACGCTTTCAGCTCGCCGACGGAACGACCGGTTCGCTGATCGGCATCTACAACGATCGCTACGTGCGCACCGCGCAGGGATGGCAGTTCGCCGAGCGTCACCTCGACGTCGTCGAGCGGATCTGAGCAATCGGCTTCAGGGCCGCACTTCGTATTAGCCACCCATTAGCGCTGTGCAAACGCTTCGTGACCAGGGGTTACGCGATGCGTTGTGCCTCTTGTAATGCAATGAGTTGGCCCAATCAGATCAGGGCCTCGGCCAACTCATTCCACGCCGCATCGCCCTGGTCTGGATGCTGGCGATACGGCTCCCACTTGGGCAGCGTCTCGACAAGGCACCAGAGCAATGCATCGATCTGGCGGGTGCAACTCTGGAGATCGGACAGCGTGCGCTCCAACTGAGCCTTCGAAACCACGGGTCGCTCAGCCTTCTGACCAATGCTCTCGACCGAGACCGCCCAGCGATTGCGCACCCACGTGTCGGCCTGATCGTGGGAGTTGGGGTACCACACATCGTGCACGCATCGGTGCCGTTGATCGGCCGCGCCCGCGATGTTGGTGAGCACTTGTCGAGCGAGATCGCGGCGTTCGCCGGTAACGGGAAGTGAAGTGATCAAAGGGCGGCAGTCGCTCAGGGTGCGCGACAACTGGTTGACCTTCGGACGTTCGAGCGGGGTGTCTCCCCATGTGAAGTACATGAGGACGTTCCACGCCATCATCTCCATCTCTGCGCCTGCGCGAACGATGCGACCGATGAGTAATGAGAGTTCGTCGTCAGGGTCCACGGCACAGAGTGTCGCACAGCGATGTCACAGCCCTGGGTTACCTTTCCTGCATGTACCTCGTTGCTGATGCCAGCCCAGGCGGCGTGATTATCGTCATCGCCCTGACGACCGTTGTCACCCTGAGCGTAAGAGAGATCCCGTTTGTTCAACGTGCGTTCGCCACGCTGCACAGGTTCATGTCTGGTCCACCATCGGCCCCACGGCAGAAATACGTAGTGAGTGCAGAGCGACAGGCAGAGATATTTGATCGGCGTCCAGGTGAGACGGCAGAGCAGATGGTTGCACGACAGCTCGACATGGTGACTCCGTTTGAGAGCGTGTGGCTGTACATGGTGCGAGACCAGAAGAAGCAACACGAAGCAATGGCGTTGCTGCAATCGACGCGCTCGGTCATCTGGACGAGGCGCGCTGTCTACGCGGCGCTTGCGCTCGGACTGCTGAACATTCCGCTGGCCATTGTCGTTGCGTTCATCGCCCGCGGGTGAGTCGGCCCTTCATCATCACTGAGGAACAACGGCAGGAAGGGATAGCCAAGTACCTTGCGGCCAAGCGTCCAGCCAACATCGTGAGGGCTAGTGACCTAGAATGCGTTGACTTAGCGTTGTGCAAAGGCAAATAGGTCTGCGACCTGGTCTTATGTGATCAGAATGTCACGGTCTAACTTCGTAGAACGCGTTCACCGAGTGGTCGACCGGCAGTCGGCGGAATCGGGTGAAGCCGGCCGCCGCAGTCATGTCCCGGGCGCGGTTTTCGCTGAGTCCAAGCGTGCCCAGCCCGGCGCCGTCCTCCGCTGACATCGCCGATGACATGCACGACAGCACGCTGATGCCGTACATGAGCGACGCCATCGGATTCTTGCGGGCGTTGTCGGCGAAGGTGTCCTGGGCCTTGATGTCGACGAGCAACCACGTTCCGTCCGGTGCGATCGAGGCCCGAATCGATTCCATCATCTGCTGCGGGTGAGTCATGTCGTGGATGCAGTCGAACGTCGTGACGAGGTCGATCGAGTGATCGTCGGGCAGCGGGTCGATCCGTGGATCGACGAAGCGGGCATTGCGGACACCCGATGCATCGAGCTTCACGGCGGCCCGTTCGAGCGCGTATTGGGAGATGTCGTAACCGGTGAACGTGCTCTGCGGGAACGCTGCGGCCATCAGCAGCACAGCGCCTCCCGCGCCACATCCGATGTCCGCAACCGTTACGCCAGCCGACAAATGATCGACGACACCATCGAGCGCGGGAAGCACGACCGGGAGCAGGTTGGCGTTGCTCCATGGCTCGAAACTGCGCTCGATGCCGCCGCACCCTCGCATCCGTGCGCGTCGTAGTCATGGCCGATTCCGGTACGGAAGCTCTCCGGCATCGCGTCGAGTGTGCGCATCGTCTGCGGCAGTCGGTGGAACATCCCCATCCCGTACGCAGGGTGTTCGGGCGTGGCCAGAACGGCCGCGGCCTCGGCACTGAGCGAGAAGTGTTCGTCGGTGTCCGTGTCGATGATGCGCGCTGCGGCTTGGTTGTACGCCCACTCCCTGACCCACCGCTCGTGCAGGCCGACGAGAGCTGCGAGTTCATGCGTGGTGAGCGGCGTCGTCGCGTCCGCGAGGGCGCGATAGAGACCGAGCTTGTCGCCGAGGTGGATCATGCCCGCGGTCACTGCCCCCTCGAGCTTGGAGAAGACCTGGAACGAGAACATGCCCAGCTTTTCCGGATCCAGATTCGATTCGGTGTTGGCGAGTGTGGTCATGGAAGACGTCTCCTCATCGGGTGCGATCGTCGGGCGCGAGGTGTTCGCAGTCTGCCAACCTCGTCAGTGCGAACGTGAAGCCGTCACCGAGCTGCAACGCTTCGAGCCGTGTGATGGATGCGTGGCCGAGCACGAAGCGATCCCACTCCCACGGGGTCGGCTGGAGGCCGAGAAGGTAACTGATGACGGCTGAATTGGTGCCGGCGTGGGCGACGAGGCAGATCCGTGTCTCCGCGTTGGCGACCTCCCAGACGGGCAGTTCCCCCGGTAGTCGCACGATCCCGCGATCGGCGAGGAAGCCCTCGCACCCGGCCCGGATCCGCGCGATGAAATCTCGCGTCGGCTCACCGCCCATGTCGGACAAGCCATCCCAGCGTTCGTGTGAGTTGCGCTTGCGTTCTTCGACGAAGGCTGCTTCGGCTTTCTCCCGTGGGGTGCCCTGCCACACGGGACTGCGGATCTCGCTCAGCCATTCGTCGACGACCTCGTCACGAGCCTGCCGCGCGTAGAGCGGTGCCGCTGTCTCGCGCGATCGCTGCAACGGTGACACGAGGATCTCGTCGAAGTGCTCGTCGGCCAAGGCCTCGGCCATCCGTGCCGCTTGGCGCCGGCCCCGCTCGGTGAGGCGCGGATGATCGATGTTCAGACCATCGATCGCCCATTCGGGTTCGCCATGTCGGACCAGCACGATCTCCATCGATGCCAACCTACGCGCTGCGATAGCGTCATGCGACGTGGACCCCGTACCTCCGTCGCCCACGTTCGTGCTCAGCGAGCCGACGCACCGGGCCGATTGGTACCCCGATCCAACGGGCAGGTTCGAGTTCCGCTACCACAACGGTCATGCGTGGACCGGCGACGTGTCGCTGGATGGCAACCGCTTCCTCGACCCGCTCTGGTCGTCACGTGCAGCGATCGGGCAGCCGCTGATCCAGCCAGGACCAGCCCGCGGACCTCGAACCGCTCGGGCGACTGCTGCCTTCGTCCTCGCGCTCGCATCGGTCGTGACGGGGTGGGTGCCGTTCCTGTGCTTCCTCGCCATCGTCGCCGCGATCCTCGCGCTCATCTTCGCGGTCGGCTTCCTGCGCGCCCAGCGGCCCGTCATTGCTGCCGGTGATCGACACCCGAAGGGTCGCGCCCATGCGCTCGCCGCTGTGTTGCTGGTTCCGGTCGGCCTCGCGGCGAGCGGCATCGGGATCTGGTTGACCGTCGCGTCGGTGCGGGCCATCAACCGCTACACCGACGTCGGGCAGTATTCAGTCGCGACGACGTCGTGTAGTGCGTCCGACGGATTGGCCTCGTTCGTGGGCAGCATCACCAATCAGTCGGGCGGCGTGCACTCGTATCACGTGATCATCGAGTTCGACCGCGCCGGAACATCCGATCTGGTCAAGACCGCCGCCACCGACATCGACGACGTCGCCCCGAACGAAGTACGACCGTTCCACGTCGCCGCCGTGACCTCGACGGAGAACGTGACGTGCTCGGTGTTCACCGTGTCTGGCCCCGTGCCGTTCACGCTCACCACCTGACATCACGACTCACGCTGACCGTCGGCAACAGCAAGACCACCGCGAACACCTCGAACCGATTCAGGGAACGAGCGTCGTGGCCGTGGCACTGGTCGACGATGCGGCGGCGGGCGCAGCGGTTGTCGACGGAGAATCGCCGCAGTCGATGTCGCCGTACGACCGCAGCTGATCGCTGGCGGTGTTGACCGCGTCGGACTGAAGCGTGGTGTACGCCTCGGTTCCGGTCGGATCGGATTGCAGTTTGGTCAGGTCGTAGTCGTACCTGGCGAACAGGGAATCAAACCCCACGAGGTACGTCGCAACGACATCGACATCGGGCTTGATGTCGGCTGGGGCCCGCGTCTGCAACGTCTGGATCTCGGTGACCAGGCGTTTGATCGCTGACTCGGCGCGAGCCGAATTGCCGCTGGTGAGGTCTGCCGAGAGCCCGTCGCTGGATGCGCGGAACGCGACGAGCAAGCTGCAGAACAAGCCCTTCGAATCCGACGTCTGGGTCACCAGACCGCCATTGCCGCCGCTCGAGCAGCTGAGGCCGACCAGTGAGATCGCGCCAGCGAGGGCGAGGTTGGCGAGGACTCCCCCGTGTCTGCGCATGATCGCCACGCTATCCGCAGCCCTGCGTCGCCGGTCCGCGGCGGGTGGCCGGCGGTGTCATCCGGACGATGTCGACGAGACCCACGACGCGAACAGGTCGGCGTAGTGGCCGCCCGCGGCAACGAGTTCGTCGTGGGGACCGTCTTCGATCAGACGTCCGTGTTCGAGCACCAGGACTCGGTCCGCGCGCATCGCGGTCGAGAGCCTGTGCGCGATGGCGATGGTCGTTCGACCCACCGCCAGGCGTTCGAGCGCATGCGCCATTCGAACCTCGGTCAACGCGTCGACCGATGACGTCGCCTCGTCGAGGATCAGCACGTCGGGGTCGGCCACCGAGGCTCGAATCAGCGCGACGAGCTGACGTTCTCCGGCCGACAGTTGCGAACCGCGTTCGCCGACCGCTGTCTGCAACCCATCAGGGAACGAAGCCATCCAATCGGTGAGATCGAGCGCCTCGACAGCTGCCTCGAGCTGGGCCAGCGACGTATCCGGCAAGGCGAAGCCGAGGTTCGCTGCGATCGTGTCGTCGAAGAGGAAGGGTTCCTGAGGGACGACGACGAGTCGGCGGCGCAACTCGTCGTTGCCCACCATCGTGAGTGGGACCCCGCCGAGCCGGATCTGGCCGGCGACCGGATCGGCGAAGCGGGCGAGCAGCCGGCCGAGGGTCGTCTTGCCCGATCCGGTCGAGCCGACCAGTGCAACCTGCTGGCCGGGCGGGATGACCGCGTCGACGCCGATCAGCACCGGCTCGTCGTCGTCGAGGGTTTCGCCCCGCGTGCGGTACTGGAAGGTGACGTCGCTGATCTGGATCGACAGCGGTCCCTCGGGCAGCGCACGCGGCACGGATGGTGGCGGCGGACCGGCCGGGATGTCGAGGATCGCCAACAGACGACGCAGCCCGGCAACAGCCGTTTGGGTCTGGTCGAGGACTTCGGTGAACTCGGCGATCGGTTCGAGGAAGCGGTACGTCAGGAAGACGAACCCGACGAGCGCTCCGGCGGTCAGCCCACCCGCCGTGCCGCGGGCAACACCGACGCCGACGACCGCAGCAACGGTCAATGCTCCGAAGACCTCACCCGACGGAAACAGGAACGCCCCGATCGTGCCGGCCCGCACGTACGCGTCGGCGCGTTCCTTGACGACGCGCTTGGTGCGTGCGGCCATGGCCGGCCCAGCACCGTACGCACGCAGCGACTCGGCACCCGCGACCACCTCGGTCACCGCTCCGAGTAGTTCACCGTTGCGCGTGCGAGCCTTGTCGTAGGCAGCCCCCAGGTAGCCCTGCACGAAGCGCAACACCCACGCCAGCGGCAAGGCGACGGCGAAGGCGATGATCGCCAGCAGCCAGTCGTAGGACAGCATCACCGCGGCGACCAACAGCATCAGCGCGCCGTCGAGCAACCACGCCAAACCACCCCACTGGAAGAATTCGGCGAGTGTCTCGACGTCGGATGTCACACGCGCGACCAGCGCACCGCGCCGCTCTTCGTTGTGGTCCGCGAGGCTGAGCTGATGGATGTGCGAGATCACGCGAACGCGGAGGTCGTACAGCGCACCTTCGCTGCGCCGCCCGAGCCGGCGCACCGCCGCGCGTTGGGCCACGGTTCCGACGAGGATCGCGCCGGCGGAGATCGCCACCAGCGCGGTGATGAAGCCCATCTTCACGCCCTTCGTGGTGAAGCCGTGATCGATCGCCTGCTGGACCGTGATCGGAATGACGACACGACCCGCGGCGCCGAAGATCGCGAGCACGAGCGTGAAGCCGAAGCCCTGCCGCAACCGAGGAGCTTCCTGGACTCCGCGACTGAGAATACGTGCCGCACCGAGCCGTTCACCGAGTTCTTCGTCCATCAGACCGCCCCTGGTTTCGTCTCGGTGCGGTCCAGTTCGAACGCTTCCATGATCGACCGGTAGGTGTCGTTCGACTGCAGCAGATCGGTGTGCGTACCAACTGCCTCGATCCGTGAGTCATTGAGGAACACGACCGAATCGGCGAGCGCGATCGTGCTCGGCCGAGAGGCGACGATGAGAACAGTCGCGTCCGCCAATCGTTCGCGGAGGTTGGCGACGACTCGGGCCTCGGTGGACGGGTCGAGTGCCGAGGTCGTGTCGTCGAGCAACAGCAGGGCCGGTCGACGCACGAGCGCACGAGCCAACGCAACGCGTTGTCGCTGACCACCACTGAGGCTGACGCCCCGCTCGCCGACCTCGGTGTCCAGGGCCCGCGGCAGCTCCTCCACGAACTCGCGACCCTCGGCGGCCTCGAGTGCGGCCCAGATCTCGTCGTCGGAGAACTGCCCCGTGAAGGCGATGTTCTCGCGGAGCGTCGCCCCGATCAGGAAGGCCTCCTGTAGCACGATGGCTCGCGGTCCGTCCACGACTGAGACCGAACCGGTGTCGGCGGCGATCAGCCCCATCGCCAGCCGCAGCAACGTCGTCTTGCCGCTACCGGTCGTGCCCACCAACGCGACCGTGCTGCGACGGGCGATGTCGAGCGTGACGTCGGCCACGACCGGACGGTCGGGTTCGAATGAGTACGACACGTCGCGCAGTGACAAACCGATCGACTCGGGCGCAACGCCGAGCGTCAAGGCCGGATCGGGTTGGATCGGCTCGTCGAGTATCTCGCGGATGCGCGCCCAACCGGCCAGCGAATGCGGCAACGCGGACAGAGCGAATCCGATCAACCGCAGCGGGAACACCAGCAGCGTGAACATGTAGATCATGCTCGCCAACTGTCCGATCGTGATGGCGCCGGACCGGATCCGGTACGCGCCGACCATCACCAGGGCGACGTTCGTCAACGCCGGGATCGCGTCGAGGATCGAGTCGAACGTGCCTTTCATCAGCACCGCCGACGTTCTCGATTCGCGAAGCCGACCGGCGATCGTGGCAAGGCGCTCGGTCTCGCGGGACTCGGCGCCGAACGCCTTCACCACCTGCACACCCTCGAAGCTCTCCTGGACTGCAGCCGAGAGATCGCCCAGATGACCCTGCGCGGCGCTGTAGTGACGGTCGACGCGGTGCTGGTAGACGACGTTGATCGTGATCAGGATCGGGAAGATCGAGACGGCCAAGATCCCCAGCGGCAGGTCGATGGAGAGCATCCAGATCGAGGACACGAAGACGAGCAGCACGACACTGCTGGCGAAGGGCAGCGGCGCGAGCACGTCGGTGGCGGCGTCGACATCGACGCCAGCTCGCGCCGCCACGTCACCCGACGGACGTCCCTGGTGCCACGACGGCGGTTGGGCCACGAGCCGATCGATGACCTGGTCGCTGAGGCTCGCCCCGATGCGCCAGTGAGCGATGCCGGCCCAGGTGCGGCGGACGACCACCCCGACGGCACGCACCATGCCGACGCCGAGGATGAGCCCCAGCCCGGCCAGCACGGTGTGGACCGCCACATGACCCCTGCGCATTCGCGGGTCGATGACCTGATCGACGATCCAGTTGAGCACGATCGACGATGCGACAGTGCACAGCGCGAACAGCGCGGCCCCACTCACGGCGATCAGGAACGAACGCCGACGCAGCCGAACGAGGTCACGAATGAGACGTGCGGCAGCGCGCCACCGTTCGCGCCGCGTCCGCGGCAAAGAGATCGATCCCCCTGACATGACGTCATGTCTACCAACCAAATGGCACCGCAGCCGGATGAAATAGCCGACCGGAACCGTCGCGGCGTAGCGTGTCGGCCGTGAAACCTCTTGATTTCGGGCTCCTGGTGATCCGGGTGGTCTTCGGCCTGTCGCTCGCGGCTCACGGCTACAACAAGTTCTTCGGCGGCGGACGCCTCAAAGGGACCGCAGGCTGGTTCGGCAGCATCGGCATGAAGTGGCCGAAGTGGCAGGCACGCATCGCTGCGACCACCGAGGTCGGCTCCGGCGTCCTCTTGGCCCTCGGTTTCGGCACTCCGTTGGCCGCCGCCGGCTTCATCGGCATCATGGTCGTCGCGATCGTGGTGTCCCACCTGCACAACGGCTTCTTCATCTTCAAGCCCGGCCAGGGTTGGGAGTACTGCGCAGCGGTCGCCGTGACCGCATTCGTGATTGCCACCATCGGCTCGGGCAAGTACTCGATCGACCACGCAATCCACAAGGAGTACATCGGACGCTGGACCGGTGCGATCATCGCCGCCGCGCTCGGCCTGGGTGGCGCCGCATTCCAGCTCGCCGTCAGCTACCGCCCACCGAAGAAGGCGGCAGACGCAACGTGACCGCCGCTGTCATCGCAACCGGCCGCCGGCCGCGACGAACCCGCAAACAGGTCATTGCCCGGATCGCAGTGCTCGTGGCCATCGCACTGATCGCCGTGATGTGGATCTACGGCTTCGTGTTCGCCGGCCGCAAGGCCGTCGCCAAGGTCCAGGATCGCGCGTGGGCGCAGCGGGCCCAGATCATCTGCACGAAACGCAATCAGGTCATCGACGACACCGCCAAGGCAACCGTCGCGACGTCCGACGGCAGCCCGCAGGACGTCGGTCTCTCGGTCAAGGAGACCACGGACTACGTGGAAACCGCGCTCGACGACATCGTCTCGCAGAAGCCGAGCTCTGCCGTCGATCAGAAGCTGGTCCTGGCGTGGGAGAAGCTGTACCGCACGTACATCAGCGACCGTCGGGCCGCTCAGGCGCAGCTCGCCGCCGGCAAGAAGGTCGAGCTCAACGAGACGATGCTGAACGGTTCACCGATCTCGGAGACGATCGCCGACTTCACGTCGGTCAACCAGATGGATGCGTGCGCCGTTCCCACCGGACGCTGACGCGTCGACCGCGATCGAGAACCGTCAGGGCACCGACTGCCAGCCGTTCTCTTCGGTCCAACGCTTGATCACCCGCGCCGGGCTGCCAACGGCGACACAGAAGTCGGGCAGCTCACCCGACACGACGGAGTTCGCGCCGACCACAACGTGACGACCGATGCGCGCACCAGGCAGCACAACGGTTCCGTAGCCGAGCCATGACCCGTCACCGATCGTGACGGATCGCTCCGGCATCGACTGCTGTGAGATCGGACGCGTGACGTCGCGGTAGTCGTGGTTCTGGTCGGTGATGTAGACGTGGTGACCTGTCCACACGTCGTCACCTATGGCGATCTCGAAGTGACCGACGATGCCGCTGCCCTTTCCGATCAGGCAGCGATCGCCGATCGACACGACCGGATTGCTGATGCACTCCTGACCGGGCACCATCCCGGCCGACAGGGTCACCTGCGGCCCGATCATCGTGCCAGTGCCGATGTGGATGAACTGCTCGTTGAAAATCGTGTTGGTCGGGAAGCAGATCACGCTGTTCTCACCGAACGCGCCGAAGGTGCGGCCTCGGCGGCTGTGGGCGCCGATTGCGGCGCATTCGATCGCGGTCTCCCACGCCCAGTGCACCGCTTCCCCGGTCGCTCGCTTGACGATGCCACGAAGTCGGTTCGCGAGGGACGGCGACGGCAGCTGGCGGTCGAGCACGGGCGGCACGCTACCGCCCCCTCCCGGTTGAGCGGTTACCGTCGGGGCATGGGGCACATCCAGTACGAGGTCGCCGACGGCATCGCCACGATCACCATCGATCGCCCGGAGAAGAAGAACGCGATGACATACGCGATGCTCGGCGACTTCATCGCAACCGTGCATCGGGCGGCGGCCGACGACACCGCACGCGTGATCGTGCTGACCGGTCGACCCGGCGCGTTCTGCGCTGGTACCGATCTCGCCGACCTGGCAACCATTCCGGGCACGGAACGCGGCCTGCGCGGCACAGCCGAGGAACACGACGTCTGGTGGCCACTGCTGCAGTGCCGCCAGCCCACCATCTGCGCGATCGACGGGCCGGCAGTCGGGATGGGTGCGGAATTCACCTCGCAGTGTGACATCCGGCTCGCGTCGCCGAACGCCCGCTTCGCCTGGAACTTCGTCCATCGCGGCCTGGTCCCCGACACCGGCGCGGGGACGTGGCTGCTCCCCCGCCTCATCGGGCTGCAGCAGGCGCTGAAGCTGCTGTACACCGGCGAATTCGTCAGCGCCGACCAAGCCCTCGCGCTCGGATACGTGACCGAAATCGTCCCGTCCGACGACCTGCTCACGCGGGCGTACGAGCTTGCCGCGACGATCGCCAGCGGTTCGCCGCACAGCCAGCAGCTGATCAAGACGCTGGTGCTGAAGGGCCTCACCGGCGGCATCGAGGATCACATGGAACGACACACTGAAGCGCTCAGCGCGTGTTTCAAGAGCGAGGACCATCGCGAGGGCGTCGCGGCCTTCCTCGAACGCCGCCCGGCCAGCTTCACCGGCCGCTGACCGTCCTCGGATGAACGACTCGCGGATCTGCGTCGATCCGGCCGGCTCGCTGACCGATGTCACCGGCGTCCTCGTCGGTCATCACCAACGCGTCGGCCGGGGTTGGCGGACGGGCACCACCGCGATCATCGTTCCTGACGGTGCGACAGCCGGAGTCGATGTGCGTGGCGGCGGGCCGGGCACGCGCGAAACCGATCTGTTGCGGCCGGAGAACCTGGTGCACCAGGTCAACGCGATCTGCCTCACCGGCGGCAGCGCATACGGTCTCGCCGCGGCGCACGGTGTGGTGCGGTGGCTCGAAGCCCAGGGCCGCGGGTTTCGCGTCGGACCCGATGCACATCAGATCGTGCCGATCGTGCCGGCCGCGGTGATCTTCGATCTCGGCCGAGGTGGCAACTTCGCGAACCGCCCGACCGACGACTTCGGCTGGCGCGCCGCGAGTCGTGCCCGACGTTCTGCGGAGGCCAACGGGGCTGTCGGCGCCGGTACCGGCGCAGTTGCGGGTGGCCTGCAGGGTGGTGTCGGATCTGCAAGTGTGCGCCTGCCGAACGGATGCATGGTCGCCGCGCTCGCTGTCGTCAACGCTGCAGGTTCGCTCATCGATCACAGCACCGGATTGCCGTGGGAGTCGCACGCTCACCGTCTCCGTCGGCCGAATCGTTCGGACCGAGCTGGACTCATCGCTGCAACCACCGCAGCGCGGCCGACACCGCCGCCCCTCAACACAACGATCGGCGTCGTCGCCACGTCGGCCAGGCTGTCCAAAGCCGAGTGCACGAAAGTTGCCGCGGTTGCTCATGACGGCATGGCGCGAGCGATCAGGCCCGTTCATTCGATGTTCGACGGCGACACGGTCTTCGCGCTGGCAACAGGCGACTTCGAGCTGCCAGATCCGAGCTCGGTCGGGTTTCGCACCGAGAGCGGGCGTCCTGCTGAACTGAACCTGATCCTCGACGCCGCAGCACTCTGCTTCGCGGCTGCGTGCACCCAGGCGCTCGTGAGCGCGCGCAGCATCGGCGGACCCTTGGCGTATCGAGATCTGTGTCCCTCCGCGTTACGCGAGTAGCCGACGTCACACGACGCTTCGCCCGTTCGCGGAACAACGGGCACGATGGTTAGGGTTTGCACTGCGTTCCGGAACGTGCCGCCGGTTGAAAGGACGAAAGCCTTGACCCTCAACTCCGACCAGACGCAAGCGGGCAACTCCGACCAGACGCAAGCGGGCAACTCCGACCAGACGCAAGCTGTCACGACTCGTCGCAAGATGACCATGCCCGAGATCGCCCGAATGCACGCCGAGAGCCGCCGGATCTCGATGATCACTGCATACGACGCGACGTTCGCGGCGCTGGTCGACCGCGCCGGCGTCGACATGATCCTCGTCGGTGATTCCGTCGGCATGGTCGTGCAGGGTGAAGCCAACACCATCCCGGTCACGCTGGCCGAGATGGCGTATCACACCCGACTGGTGGCCAAGGCTCATCCCAGGGCAATGCTCGTCGCCGACCTTCCGTTCGGCTCGTATCAGGTCAGCAAGGAGCAGGCGGTCGAGAGTTCGATCGCGTTGATGAAGGAAGGCGCCGAAGCGGTGAAGCTCGAGGGCGGGATGAACATGGCCGACGCGATCGCGGCGATCACGCGCGTCGACATCCCGGTCGTCGGCCACATCGGCCTGACCCCCCAGAGCATCCATCGAATGGGAGGCCATCGGGTCCAGGGCAAGCGTGACGGCTTCGATGCCGGTGGGCGCGAGAGGTTGATCGAGGACGCTCACGCCGTCGAGCAAGCGGGCGCTTTCGCCGTCGTCATCGAGGGCATCCCGCGCGATCTCGCCAAGGAGATCACCGGCAAGCTGAGCATCCCGACGATCGGTATCGGCGCAGGACCCGATTGCAGTGGTCAGGTGCTGGTCATCCACGATGTGCTCGGGTTGAGCGAGAACAGCTACAAGTTCGCGAAGTCGTTCGCGAACATGGCCGCCGAGGTGATCGCGGCAACGCAGAACTACGTCGCCGACGTGCGCGACGGCAGCTGGCCTGATGACGCGCACAGCTTTCACTGACGTTTCGGCCGAGCTGCCCTGATGCTCGTTCTCGAGACTCCCGCAACGATGCGGGCATGGGCGACCGTTCAGCGCGCAGCGGGTCGCCGGATCGGCCTCGTGCCGACGATGGGCGCACTCCACGAAGGCCACCTCGCGTTGATCGGCGCAGCAGCTCACCACGCCGATGTCGTCGTCGTGAGCATCTTCGTCAACCAACTGCAGTTCAATCGGCCCGACGACTTCACGCTGTATCCGCGCCCGATCGACGACGATCTCGCTCGATGTCGCGAGGCGGGTGTCGCAGTCGTCTACGCGCCGACGCAACCCGCGATGTATCCGCGGGGATTCGAGACGTTCGTCGTTCCTGGCGCACTGGCAGATCCGCTCGAAGGTGCAGGACGCCCGGGACACTTCCGCGGCGTGACGACGGTCGTCACCAAGCTGTTCAATGCCGTCACACCCGACGTCGCTGTGTTCGGGCGCAAGGACTATCAACAGCTCGCGGTGATCACGAGAATGGTCGCCGATCTCGACATGAGCATCGAGATCATCGGTGCCCCGACCGTGCGCGAGCGCGATGGGCTCGCGCTGTCGAGCCGCAATCGCCGTCTCGACACCGCCCAGCGTGGCGCCGCCGTGGTGGTCGTCGCCGCGTTGGATGCGATGGAAGCGGCCATCGCCGGTGGACAGCACAACGTCGCCGAAATCCACCGCATCGCCCTCGCCGTCGTCGCCGATGAACCGTTGGCGAAGCTCGAATACGCGGAGGTCGTCGACCCGAGCACGCTCGCCCAGCTTCGTGTCGTCGAACGCGAGGTCCTTGCCGTCATCGCTGTCTGGTTCGGCGATGTACGCCTGATCGACAACCGCTCGATCATCGCACCGGCACAACCGGTTCTGGCCCCTCCGATCTCGCCAATCCAATAGTCTCGGCCCCATGACCAGCGCCGCAGCCGATTCCAGCCACCGGAGGCTGTCGCTGTGGCACGACACGTTGCCGTCGTCTGACACGCTGGCGCCGCGTCGATCGCTGCCGGCCGACATCGACGTCGATGTCGCCATCGTCGGCGCTGGCTACACCGGCCTGTGGACCGCGCATTACCTGCGTCAGGCCGATCCGTCCCTGCGGATCGCGATCGTCGAGCGCCACATCGCCGGCTACGGCGCCAGCGGACGCAACGGTGGCTGGGCCTCGGCAATACTGCCGATGAGCCTCGACAGCATCGCATCCCGGCATGGACGCGACGCTGCGATCCGGATGCAGCGAGCGATGGATCACTCGGTCGACGAGGTCGGGTCCGCCTCGGCGGCACTCGGCATCGATTGTCACTTTGCCAAAGGCGGCCGACTCGAATTCGTCCGCAATCCAGCCCAGGAACCGCGGGTACGAGCCGAGCTGGCGAACGCGGCCACATTCGGGCTGACGGACGAGCGTTGGCTCGACGCCGCCGAGGTCGCCGAGATCGCGAGGGCCACGAAGGTGACCGGCGGGATGTTCGCCACTCACTGCGCAGCGATCCACCCGGCGCGATTGGTCAGAGGCCTCGCAGAATCGCTCGATGCCCGCGATGTCGCGATCTATGAAGGAACCACGGTGTCCAGCATCGAACCACACCGGCTGAACACCGACCTGGGTACCGTTCGGGCCGACATCATCGTCCGCGCCACCGAGGGATACACCCCAACGCTCGCCGGCGAGAAGCGGACGGTCGTGCCGGTGTATTCGCTGATGATCGCCACCGAGCCGCTCCCGGACTCGGTTTGGGACGAGATCGGGTTGTCGTCGCGGGCCACCTTCGCCGACGCGCGCAACATGATCATCTACGGACAACGAACCGCCGACGGTCGGTTCGCATTCGGCGGACGCGGCGCCCCCTATCACTTCGGGAGTGCGATCAAACCCGAGTTCGAGCGCGACACGCGAGTCCACGACAAGCTGCGCGAGACGCTGGTCGACATGTTCCCGCAAGTGCGCGACGCAGCGATCACGCATCGCTGGGGTGGCGCATTGGGGTTGCCTCGCGATTGGGAGTGCGGCGTCGGACTCGATCGGGCGACAGGTTTGGCATGGGCTGGCGGATACGTCGGCGACGGTGTGACGACCACGAATCTGGCCGGTCGCACGCTCGCCGATCTCATCCTTCGCCGCAACACCGACCTCACCACATTGCCCTGGGTGGGCCACCGCTCGCGAAAATGGGAACCGGAACCGATCCGCTGGCTGTCGATCCGCGCATCGCTGCGGCTCCCCGAAGGCGCCGACCGATACGAGGACAAGCACGGTCGCCCTGAGCGTCGCCGCAGCTGGGTGCTCGGCAAACTCACCAAACACTGACCGGTTCGAAAATCATGAAACGCAAGGTGGATCACGGTGGCGCGAACGACTGCGTCGACGGGGCCCCTCGATCACCACCGAATCGCTCGCACTCATTGCGGTCGGCACCCAATCGCTGGCTCGCCAAACCCCGTGGGAAGCCGGCGTGCCTCTGGCCGCGTCGGCTCCCCCACTACAATCGATGACGTGAGCCTGACTGAGACACTCTCGACTCGGTACTACCTCGATCCCGCCATCTGGGAGATCGAGAGGCATCAGATCTTCGCCAAGACCTGGGTCATGGTGGGCACCGACGACCAGGTGCAACACCCCGGCGACTACCTCGCTCAAGACGTCGCCGGTTGGCCGATCTTCGTTCAACGTGGCGACGACGGCGGGCTGCGAGCCTTTCACAACATGTGCCCGCATCGCGCCGGCCCCATCGTGTGGGAAGGCGTCGGGCATCAATCGAACCTGGTCTGCCGCTATCACGGGTGGGCATTCAACAAGGACGGCGCGCTCATCAACGCCCGCGACTTCGGTGCCGACGCTCCCCCCGGTACATGCCTCACGTCGCTGCGGGCCCAGGCGTGGCGTGGGTTCATCTTCGTGTGCATGGATCCCACGCTCCCCGACCTGATCGAATGGCTGGCCGGTTTCATCGACGAGTGTGCGCCATATCCCACCGACGGATATCGGTTCCACAGCCGCACGATCCGCCACACCGCGATGAACTGGAAGGTCTACAACGACAACTTCCTCGAGGGCTACCACCTGCCACTCGTCCATCCGGCAATGAGCAAAGAAGTCGAGGCTCTGGGCTATCGAGTCGAGGGCAAGGGCGACCCGCGCTGGAACATCCACACCGCGCCGCGCCGCGACGGACACGTGTGGAGCGGCGTGTGGGGCTACTTCTTCCCGTGCTTCTCGTTCGACATCTTCCCTGGCGGGATGGCGGTCGAGCGCTGGCTCCCGGTCGGTGCTGGCCAGACGGACCTCATCTTCGAGTACTACTTCGCCGACGACGCCGCCGACATCGAGAGCATCGTCAAGGACAGCGAGGAAGTCGCCGACGAAGACGTGCGGGTGGCCGAGATGGTGCAGAAGAACCTGCAAGCGGGCATCTACTCGAGCGGCTGGCTCAGCCCTCGCTACGAGAACGCTCTCGGCGAGTTCCACCAGCTCGTTCGCAGCGCCGTCGACCCGGTGCTGCAGGCCTCAGCGTCGAAGTGACGTGTCGCTCACCGTTGCGGTCAACCGCACGGTGAACACCGAGTCGCCGGACAGAACGGCACTGCGTGCGAACAGGCGGCCGTGTTCCCAGTTGGACAACCCGAGTTCGGGTCGGTTGAGCGCGAACTGGCCATCGACCCAACGTGTGAAGCCATTGCCGATGAAGGGCGCGTCGCAGGTTTCGTAGAACACACGGTGCTCGTGTGCATCATCGCTGATGAGTGATGCAACGAGGTGCGGGCTGTGAGCGTTGAACAGCGCGACAGCGGCGGCAACTGAATCGACGACGACCAACGTGACCTCTGGCGTGTCTTCCCACTCCCACTCGACGCCGAGTTGGTGCATGTCGAGCGGTGTCGCAAAGGGCTCGTCGGCATCGCCATCGGCCCGGCGGACCGCGACCCGTTCGTGAAATGCATCCGCGGGAACGAACGGCGCCGCAGAATGTTCGACGTGAACCCGCGCTGCTGCTTCGCGTGCCACGCCCGCGTCGCGGATCGCGGCGAGAAACGCCGGGACGAGATCCGTTGCTCGATCCGAAACGATGCAACAGACGTTGAGCGTGTTGCACACCTTGCGATCGAGTGAGTGACGGACTGCATCGCCGAATGCGCCGGTCTCGGCGCTCGATCCGGCCACCAACCACGCCCCGCCCGTGCCGTGCAGGCTGACGGGAATCGCGGCCTGACGAGCCACCGCGCCGAGTTGTGCCACGGCCTCACCCGAACCGCGAGCCACCGCAAGAGCGATCCGCCGATCGTTGAACAACGCCCATCCGGCCGATCGGGCCGCCGAGTCGATCAGCATCACCGCCGTCTCGGCAAGCCCTGCTGCAACGAGCGCCGGCCGAACGGCATGTTCCATGATCGCCCGAGCGGTACGCAACGCGTCGCTGCCGATCCGGAGCACGGCGGTGTTCCCGGTGCGCAGCACACCGGTCGCGTCGGCGAACACGTTGGGTCGACCCTCGAAGACGAAGCCGACGACACCGAGGGGAGCACGGCGAGCGGTGACTGTCCACTGGTCGTGTTCGACGACCTCGATCGTGTCGTCGCGCCCGCTCTTCGAATCTCGCCAGCCGCGTAGGCCGGCAATCATGTCGCGCCGCATCGCGGCCGTCAGGACGAGACGAGTCGTTGTCCGTCCGCGCGCCGATGCCGCTGCGACATCGGCGGCGTTCGCGACAGCGATGGCTGCAAAGGTGTCGTCGTTCTCCAACGCCGTCGCGAACGCGTCGTAGAAGTGAGAGATCTGAGCGTCCTCGACGGTCGCCAGGTGATGGAACGCGCTGAGTGCGCCGTCGATCGATGCGGTGACGAGCGCGTGTTCTGCGGCAGGGATGTGCAACAGCGCGCCATCGTCCTGCACGACCACCAATCGGTCACCCGCCGTGAACGCCGCGGCGAGCTCGTCGCCGACAACGGTGACCCGGTCACCGCCGAACGGGATCATCTGGCCCGGCTGCAGGCTGACGAGGGCAGGGGCACGGTCCATCGGCGCCTCATCGTACGACCATCGCCCGTTCGGACGCACGTGCGTCAGCGACGACGCGTATCGTGATTGCCGTGACCGAGCCACAGTTGTACTTTCGCCAATTGTTGTCCGGGCGAGATTTCGCCCGCGAGGACCCGATCGCGAGGCAGATGGTCAACTTCGTCTACGCGATCGGCGACAGGTCGACCGGCGAGACGCTGTTGGTCGATCCGGCGTACGCGGTCAACGATCTGATCGATGTCGTCGAGGCGGACGGCATGCGCGTCACGGGTGTGCTCGCCACACACTATCACGCCGATCATGTCGGCGGCTCGATGATGGGTTACGACATCGAGGGCATCTCGACCGTGCTCGACCGCTGCCAGTGCGCGGTCCACCTGCAGCGGGACGAAGCCCCGTGGGTACAGCGCACGACGGGCGTGTCGGCCACCGATCTCGTTCAGCACGACGGCGGCGATCACGTTCGCGTCGGCGGCATCGACGTGCAGTTGCTGCACACGCCGGGACACACGCCAGGGAGCCAGTGCTTCCTCGTCGAAGGCCGCCTCGTCTCCGGTGACACCCTCTTCCTCGAGGGGTGCGGTCGCACCGACCTTCCCGGCAGCAACCCCGAGCTGATGTTCGACAGCCTGCAGATGCTCGCCGCCCTGCCCGACGACACGATCGTCTACCCCGGCCACATGTATTCGATGCCGTCGAGCGGCACGATGGAAGCGCTGCGCACCGACAACTACGTCTTCAAGCCCAAGACCCGCGACGCGTGGATGCAATGGTTCGGCGGCGCGAACTGATTGTCGGCTGACCGCCGGCTGCTCAGCCGACTGCTCAGTTCGGCGCGCCACCCGACGTTTCGTCACGTGGAGATATGGGAGGGGTGGCCCAACCAGGGACCGCGCCGGGTATGCCTTCGCCAGCCAGGCGAACCCGGCGCGCTTCCGTCGAGAATGTCCTCGCCGATCGTGGCTAGCGCAGGCTGAGAGCCAGGCCGACGAGGGCACCGTGGTACGTCACCATCACGGCGAGGGCCATCCAGCGCTTCTCGTGGACGAAGGCTCGCCACCCGAGCAGCGTGTCGCTGAGGACAAAGGCGAGCGCACCGGCGATCGCCCACCACCGCCCGGTCATCACCGCCACCACCGTCATCGTCGTGATCACCAACAGGTACGCGGTGACCGGGATCTTCAGCGCCGCTTCCTGCTCGGTCGCGCCGGCGACGATGCGTCGCCCGATGACCGAGGCGTGTACCGCGAGCACGATCGCAGCGACGATGCCCCACACCGGGTGACGAAGGTGCAATGCGACGAACATCGCGATGAACACGACGTGCCCGATGAGGAAGGCGGCCAGACCGACGACGAACTCATCGATCACGTCGAGCAGCGCGATGTCGCCGGCCAGGCAGAACACCAGCCCGATCACTGCGAGCACGGTCGCCACGTGCGGTCCGTGTGCCGCGATCGCGACCCAGATCACGAGGATCGTGGTGAGCGGCTTCGACACCGTCTCCAACCACTGCCGTGGGCTCACGCGCGTCCACCAGTTGGCGAGCGCGGCAACGGCGGTTGAAGCGAGAGCGACCGCGAGCATCGGCGTCAGTCTTCCAGCTCGGCGATCACGTGAACGCCTTTGCGACAGCGGCGACGGCACCGGCCACGAGCAGGACGAGCACCAGAACACGGAAACGCTCGGGCGAGAAGCGCTTGCGCAACGGCAGCCCTGCGGCCAATCCGAGCGCAAGCGCAGGAATCGCGATCGCACCGACAACGATCTCCGCGGTATGGATCTTTCCACCGGCGGCGTAGAGACCCAGCCCGAGCACGCCGCTGACGAGGAAGACGAAGTTGATCGTGCCTCGAAACGCAGGGGCGTCGAGCTTGCGCGACTGGAGGTCGAAGACGAGCGGCGGGCCACTGGTGGAGATCGACGAGTTGAGCACACCGCTGAGAAACCCGAGTGCCCAGTCCATGGACGTGCCGACGTGGGTGAGGTTGACGCCGCGAGCGAGCGCGACAACAGCGACGACCACACCGGCACCGAGCGCGAACCGCAACACGTGATCGCTGACCAGGTCGAAGATGAGATAGCCGAGCGGTAGCCCGAGGATCGACGCGAGCGTGAGCCTGCGCGCGAGCGGTCGATCGCGAACCCGGCGATACATGGAGGTCTGCACGCCGTTTCCGAACACGCCGACGATCGAGGACACGATCACCGCGCTGTGCAGGTCGATGGCGAGGCTGATGAGCGGAACTGACATGAGACCGAAGCCGAAGCCGGCGACCGCTGTCACCATCGACGAGAAGAAGACAGCCACCGCGACGATGAGAATCTGAGTCGTCGTGAACGACGAGGCAATCAACGCACTCCCCAGCTGAACCGGTGCGTGTGGATCCGGAAGTACGGGAACGCCTGTGCCTCACGAACACCAGGAATCGTGCGCACATCGTTGTTGAGCACATCGAACAGCTGATCATTCGATTCGCAGAGCACTTCGGCCAGGACGTCGTAGCCGCCGGCCGTGAGCACGACGTAGATCACCGACGGCAGTGCGCCCACAGCGTCGGCAACCGACTGCGCGTCGCGCTCGACCGTGATGCAGAACATCGCCATCGCCGTGTAACCGAGCGCCAGCGGGTCGGTGACGGCGACGACCTGGAGTACCCCCGAATCGGTGAGGCGCTGGACCCGCTGCCGCGTCGCTGCGGGTGAGAGCCCGACGATCGGAGCGAGGTCCGCGTAGCTCATCCGGCCGTCGTGTTGCAGCTCGGCGATGATGTGCTTGTCGATGGGGTCGAGGGTCACGGCGACCTACGCTACGAGAGCGGCGACCGCCTCGCGAAACACGGTGGTGTGCAGCTCCACGTCGGCCAGCGAGTGATGCGGCGACAAGAGCGCCATGTTGTGGAACGGCGTCAGCAGAATGCCACGATTGACAGCCCACAGGTGCATGAAGCGATCCAGTTCCGCGTCGACCGCTGCGGCGGCTTCGGCGCCGTTGCGGGGCGGAGGGCAGTACCAGTATTCGGCACGGCAACCCAACTGCTGAACGTGCCACGGAAGACCGGCGTCAGCGATCACTGTGGACACGCCGCCGGCCCACGCTGACGCAAGTGGAATCGCGTGGGCGAAGTCGTCGGCGCGCAGGCACGTACTGAGCGTCGCCCGGATCGCGGCCAGGGCGAGCGCGTTCCCGCTCAAGGTTCCGCCGACGCCGGAGGTGTCGATGGCATCCGAGTCCATCGGTCCGCGAAGGCGTGCGGCGATCTCATCGCTCATGCCATAGGCGGCAGCCGGCATGCCTCCACCGATCGTCTTGCCGACGACGACGAAGTCGGCCTCCAGTCCCCACGCCGACATCGCTCCACCCGGCCCGACGCAGATCGTGTGCGTCTCGTCGATCGCGAGCAGCGCCCCGTACCGGGTCGTCAGCTCCCGAACGCCGGCGAGGTAGCCGGGGTCGGGGAGGACGATGCCGATGTTGGTCAGCGCAGGCTCCATCAACACGCATGCGATGTCACCGGCCGCCAGCGCGACTTCGAGGCCGGCGAGGTCGTTGAACTGCACGACCCGCGTCGTGATGGCCGGATCGATCTGCGGCCCGAGCGAGCCAGGGCGGGCGACGACGGAGCCGTCATCGGCGAGGACCACCAGCGCCTCGTCGACCGAGCCGTGATAGCACCAGTCCATCACCAGCACGCGCGAACGACCGGTGAGGTGCCGCGCGAACCGGAGCACGAATCGGTTCGCATCGGTCGCGGTCATCGCGATCTGCCACTGGGGCAACCCGAAGCGGCGTGCAAGCTCGGCGCCGACCCACGCAGCGTCTTCGCTGGGCATCATGGTCGTGATCCCGCGCAGTGCCTGATGATGCAGCGCGTCCGCGACCGCCGCCGACCCGTGACCGACCATCGCTCCGGTGTCACCGAGGCAGAAGTCGACGTACTCGAGGCCGTCGACATCGGTGAACCGTGCACCACATGCGGCCGCGAACGTGATCGGGAACGGACCGGGCAGACGCGACATCCATGGCATCGGAACGCCACCGAGCAAGTGCTCGGCTGCGGCCGTGACCCGTTCCGCCGATCGAGGTCGCATCGACACGAATCGAGACTGTTCCTCGGCGACGAGGTGGTTGAGGCGCTGACGTTCGATCATCATGAACAACAGACTACGTTGTCCGAACGGTCAATAACGATCATTTCAATTGTCAATGACTATTCTTTCGATTGATTCACTTGCTTGATCCGGTTCAATCGAAAAGCGAACCCTGGATCGCTTGGTGCTCGGGGACGTGCGGGAGCGGATCCAGCACGCAACCCGTGGCCGCGAGATCCTCGTACAGCTGACGCGCGAGTGGCAGAGCCGAGAAGTCGTCGGGCGTGTGCACGAACACGATGGGCGTGCGTCCCTCTTCCACCCATTGGGCCAGGACCGGGAGCCATCCCTGCCAGCCTGCCCGCGTGACCGCTTCGTCCATTCGACCGACGATGCGCACGATCGGCGTGGCGGTGAGCGCCTTGGGAATGACGGCCAGCTGCGGCTTCTTGCGCCACGATTCGCGTTCTTCATCGTTCGTCGGCGGGGCCGAGAACAGCGTTCGAGTATCCAGGATCACGCGCTCGGCACCGACGTCGGCGAGCAGTCGATCGAGGTTGTCGTGGGCCCGCCCGCCGTTGAAGAAGTCGGGATGACGGACCTCGACGGCCCACCGAACGGAGTCGGGAGCGCGCCGCAGAAACGCAGCGAGAACCCCGACGTCTCCTGGCCCGAACGACGGCGGCAGTTGGGCTGTCACGGGCCCGCAACGCGGCCCCAGCGGTTCGAGCAGACGCAGGAAGTTGGTGAGCTCCGCATCGATGTCGCGCAGGCGCTGTTCGTGGGTGATCGTCCGCGGCAACTTGAACACGAAACGAAACGACTCGGGTGTCGAATCACGCCAGCGCCGAACCGTTTCGATCGGCGGCGACGCGTAGAACGTCGTGTTGCCCTCCACCGCCGTGCACCAGTGGGCGTACTGGGCCAGCTCGTCGCCCGGTCGCGTCGACGGCGGCAGGAACGGTCCGACCCACGCTCGATTGGCCCACATCGGGCAACCGATGAAGATCCGTCCAGGCACGGTGCCACGCTATTGGCCGAGGAGCGGCAACTAAGGTCTTGCCGTCGAGGAGGCGCCCGTGAGCGATGAACTGCAGATCGATGTCGCCGGCCGCGAGGTGACCATCACCCATCCGGACAAGGTCTTCTTCCCCGCACGCGGCGACACCAAGCTCGATCTCGTCAACTTCTACATCACCATCGGCGAACCGCTGATGCGGGCGATGCTCGACCGGCCCGTGCTGCTCCAGCGGTTCCCGAATGGTACGGCGGGTTCGTCGTTCTTCCAGAAGCGCATCCCGGACTCCGCCCCGGACTGGCTCACCACCACCACCGTGAGCACACCGAACGGGACGGACTCGCGGGCCCTCGTCATCGCCGATCTGGCCCACTTCATCTGGGCCGTGAACCTCGGCTGCCTCGGCTTCCACTCGTGGCCGATCCGCGCCACCCGTCCGGAGTTCACGGACGAGCTGCGAATCGACCTCGATCCAGGCCCGGGCACGACCTTCGCAATGGCCCGGGAGACCGCCCACGAAACACACCGGTTGTTCGACGAGCTCGGCATCTCCAGCTTCATCAAGACCACGGGCAATCGCGGGCTTCACGTCTACGTCCGGCTCCTCTCCCAGTGGGACTCGTTCGCGGTCCGTGCCGCAGCTGTTGCGGTGGCACGTGAGCTCGAACGCCGCCGACCGGAACTGATCACTGCGGCATGGTGGAAAGAGCAGCGCGGCGAGCGGATCTTCATCGACTTCAACCAGAACGCGCCGCATAAGACGGTGTTCGCACCGTGGTCGGTCCGGTCGCGCGACCATGCGCCGGTCTCGTGCCCGTTCGAGTGGGACGACCTCGATCGGATCGACCCCAACGCGCTCACCATCGCCACGGTTCCACAGCGGATCGCCGAGCAGGGCGATCCGTGGGAACGAATGGACCATGCGCCGAACTCACTGCAACCGTTGCTCGACATGGTCGGTCGCGACCAGGCCGCCGGGCTGCTCGACGCTCCGTGGCCACCGGTCTACCCGAAGATGGCCGGCGAACCGTCGCGGGTCGCCCCGAGCCGCGCCAAGAAGGACACCGGCGATGCCAAGCCAGCACGGTCCCGTCCAGCGACACGTCGATCGACACCACCTGGTGACGGATGACCGATCGACCCGCGTAGACCCCTTTCGACAGCGCCCAGGCGCTACCGTTACACGATGCCCCGAGGAGCCCGATGAAGATCGCACTTGTCCTGTGCCTCATCGCATCAGTGGGCTATGGCATCGGGGCCGTGCTCCAGGCTGTCGGCGCGCGCCGAGCCACCTGCGCCGGCGCTGAAGGTCTGAAGATGATGGTGCGCCAGCCGATCTTCCTGATCGGACTCCTCTGCGACTTCGCCAGCTGGGTGATCTCCCGGTTCGCACTTCACGAGCTGCCCCTGTTCGCGGTCCAGACGATCCTGGCCGGCAGCCTTGCGATCACTGTCCTGCTCGCCCGCGTCGTGCTCCATGCCGATCTGCGGACCACCGACCGCTGGGCGATCGTTGGCACGATGATCGGCCTGACAATCGTCGGTATCTCGGCCGGCGAACAGACCGCTGGACGGATCAACTTCCTGCTCAAGATTGGCATCGTGCTCGGCATCCCGGCACTGATCCTGCTCAGCGTCGTCGCGATTCGCCTGTCCAAACCGGTGCTGCTCGCGGTGCTCGCGGGCGCCGGCTTCACCGGCAGTGCGCTCGCGGCCCGCACCGTGAAGGTCAGACACCACACTCTGGCCACCATCCTCAGCGAGCCTCGCCTCTGGGCGGTGCTCGTCTACGCCTTGATCGCGCTGGGTCTGCACGCCATGGCTCTGCAGCGCGGCAACGTCGGACCGGTGACAGCCGCGATGTGGTCGACCGAGGTGCTGGTCGCAGCCATCGTGAGCGCCACCGTTCTCGGCGATCACCTGCGCGACGGATGGACGATCCCGGCAGTGCTCGGCATCGGGATGACGCTGGTCTCGACGATCGTGCTCGCTCGGTCTCCGGCGCAAGATCTCGAACACCGAATGCCGGTCGCCGGCCATCCTCCGAACACGCTCGCCATCGGACCTGGGTTGGGGACCGAGAGCAACGGTGCGACACAATTGGCGAATGACCCTTCAGACCACCACTGACTCCGAGACACGCCGCGTCGAGGACGCGATTGCCACGCTGCTGGCTGAGCACGATCCGAAGGTCGAGAGCCAGATCGAGTTCCGCGGTCACCAATACGACGCCGGCCTGGCGTGGGTCCACTTCCCTGTCGGCTTCGGCGGACTTGGCGTTCGTCCGGACCAACAGAAGGTCGTCGAACAGCGCCTGCGTGCCGCTGGTGCCAAGCCGGGCAACCCGGCCACGTTCTTCCTTGCGCTCGCCGGGCCGACAATCGTCACCCATGGCACCGACGAGCAGAAGCAGCGCTTCTTGCGGCCGATGTTCAGCGGCGAGGAACTCTGGTGCCAACTGTTCAGCGAGCCCGGCGCCGGCAGTGACTTCGCCGGATTGGCAACCAAGGCCGTGCGCGACGGCGACGAGTGGATCGTGAACGGCCAGAAGGTCTGGAACACGATGGCCCACCTCGGGGACTGGGGCATGCTCGTCACCCGATCGAACCCCGATGCTCCCAAGCACAAGGGCATGACCTACTTCGCGGTCGACATGCACAGTCCCGGCGTCGAGGTACGCCCGCTGCGCCAGATCACCGGTGAAGCCGAGTTCAACGAGGTGTACCTCACCGACGCGCGCATCCCCGATGCGAACCGGATCGGTGCCGAGGGTGAGGGTTGGCGAGTCTCGCTGACGACGCTGATGAACGAACGCAGCACGATCGGCGGGGGTGGCGGCGGCGCTCCGAAGCGCGGCACTGGCCCGATCGCCGAGGCAACCAAGATCTGGTCCGCGCTGCCGGAGGACCGCAAGAACGCCGTCGACAAGGACCAGCTGATGAAGTATTGGGTGCGTGCCGAGTGCCAGCGCCTCACCAACATTCGCGCCGGCGTCAGCCGCAAGGTCGGCAACCCGGGTCCCGAGGGCTCGGTCGCCAAGCTGGCGATGGCCGAGCTCAACAAGGAGCTGATGTCGTTCTGCATCGATCTGCTCGGCGCCGAGGCGATGGTCGGCTTCGACTACACGTTCCGTCGCCCTGAGTCACTGTCGACCGAGGGCATCGAGAACGGCGTCCGGCATGCCTTCCTTCGCGTTCGGGCCAACTCGATCGAGGGCGGCACGAGCGAGATCATGCGCAACATCCTCGGTGAGCAGGTGCTCGGCCTCCCGGGCGAGCCACGCGTCGACAAGGACGTGCCGTGGATCTCCGTGCCGCGCAGCTGAGTACGGGCAGCTACGTCCGGGCCGCCAGTCCGGGCAGCCGTACAGCGGGCTACGAACCCATCGGGTGACGCGCCGCGACGGTGCGACGTACGCCCTCGCGCCAACCGACGCGACAGGGGCCGGTGATCGATCGGCGCTTCGTGTCATCGGCAACAGAACCACGCAGCGAACCCTCGATCGGTCGCACGACGACCTCGGGCGTCCGTCCGAGCAACTCGCCGATGAGGCCGCTCCACTCCTGCACGCTCACCGCTTCATCGCCGGCCCAATTGACGATGGTGGCCGGCGTCGTCGCGGCGTCCAGCAACGCACTCACCTGTTCGTTGATGTCGTCCTCGTAGATCGGGCTGTAGAGGCACGGGTCCCATCGCGTGGTGACCGCCAGCCCCGCGGCAATGGCATCGGCGTGCATCGCGACCAATCCTCCGTTGGGCCCGTAGGACGCGTTCATCCGGGCGATCGTGGTCGGCAGATCGAATGCTCGTGCGCAGAAACGAGCAACGGCCTCTTGGCCGAGCTTCGACATCGAGTACGTCGGCGAATGCTGCGGGTTCACATCACCGAGCGGATCGGTCTCGAGGTAGACGTGTGCGGCATCGGGGTTGGGCTTGTAGATCGAGTGTGTCGACATCACGAGTGCGGCGCGAGCGGATTGGCAGTGCCGCATCACGAACCCGGTTGCATCCGCGTTCTGAGTGAGGGCGAGGTCGTAGTCGAGGCCAGGTCCCTGATACGCCGCGAGATGGACCAGCAGGGTGAAATCATCGGGCACGGCCGACAGATCACCCGATGCCAGATCGCAGGCCACGGTCGTGATGCCCGCTGCCTCGACCCGGTCGCGAGTGGCCGGGTCGGCGAAGCGAGCCAGACCCCAGACCTCGTTGTCACCGGCCAGGTGGCGCGCCATTGGGAACGCGATCTGCCCACTGACGCCCGTGACGAGGATCTTCTCGCCGCTCACCATGGCCGGCTCACCATCGCCCCGCTCACCATGGCCCCGCTCACCATGGCCCCGCTCACCATGGCATGGCCACGCCGCCGTTGACCCGGAACACCATCCCGGTGACATAGCGCGCCGCGTCGGACGCGAGATACAGCACGGCGTACGCCTGATCGATCGGCTCGCCGGTCATGTTCATCGGCGACGTCGCCGCACGCATCGCCACGTATGCGGCTTTGCGATCCGGATCGATGCTGCCGTCGTCGCGCAGGACGTGGCGCTCGTTCATCGGCGTGTCCGTCCATCCCGGAGCCAGCGTGTTGACGCGAACGCCACGCGCTGCGATCTCCATCGCCAGGCCCCGGCTGTATTGCGCCGCCGCCGCCTTCGATGTCGAGTAGCCGACGACATTGGGGACCACGACATCGACGATGCCCGACGTGACATTGATGATGCTGCCCGAACCCGCCGCGATCATCGCCCGCGCGGCTGCTTGTGAACCGAACACGACACCCTTGAAGTTGACCGCGTGAATGCGGTCGAGGGTCGCCTCCGTGACGGTCAACGGCGTCGTGTCGTCGATGATCGCAGCGTTGTTGACCATGACATCGAGCCGACCGTGCCGGCCGACGATGTCGTTCACGAAGGCATCGACAGCTGCGCAATCGGAGACGTCGAGGCGCAGGCCCTCACACGACACGCCCGTCGCAGCGAGGTCCGTGGCCGCTCGTTGCACCGCGTCTTCCTGCACGTCGGCCAGGATCACGTGTGCGCCGGCCTTGGCCATCACGGTGGCTGCAGCCAAGCCGATGCCACCCGCCGCGCCGGTGACGATCGCGACGCGACCGGTCAGGTCGAAAGGGTGTTCCATCATGCGCGTCGAACCTCGAGATCAGCGGCGGAGTCAGACGAGGACGTAGTCATCGGCCTTGGGAGCACGGGTCTGCTCCCAGAATTCGAGCAGACCGTACGGCCAGTTCTGGGCAACGCGACCGGACTTGCTCTGGTACCACGTGTTCACCGTGGCGACACCCCACGCCATCTGCAAGTTGCCGGCGTCGATCCACTCGTTGTACGCGTCGTGCACGTCCTTGCGGCAGTCCAGCGACTGCAGCGAATCCTGCAGCAGCAGCTTGATGCACCCGATCATCAGGTTCACCTCGCACTCGGAGAAGTAGATGATGCTGCCGTTGACGACGATGTTCGTGTTCGGGCCATAGAGCATGAAGAAGTTGGGGAAGTTCGGCACCATCACCCCGAGGTAGGCGCGTGCGTCGCCGCTCCACTGGTCGTGCAACTCGACGCCGTCGCGACCCGTGACACGCATCGGCGTGAGGAACTGCGAGGCCTGGAAGCCGGTCGCGTAGATGATGACGTCGACTTCGTGGAGCACGCCATCGGCGGAACGAACTCCGGTTGGGGTGACCTCAGCGATGCCGGTGCTGACGAGGTGCACGTGGTCCTGCTTGAGCGTTCCGGTCCATGTGCCGTTGTCGAGCACGATGCGCTTCGATGCCGGCGGATACTGCGGGATCGCCTGGGCAGCCAACTCGGGATGGTCCATGAACTCGTACTGGAGGTACATCGTCAGCAGGTTGCGCAACTCCTCGTTGAGGACACCGGTCGAGTGTTCGGTCGATGGCCAACCCGGGTCGACCCGACACGCGGGCAGCACGCCCTCGGTGCCCTTCCAGAACAGCCAGAAGCGATGCCATTGTGCATATGACGGGATGTGGTTGAACAGCCACGTCAGACCAGGGGCGACGGGCTCCATGTAGTTCGGAACCGGGAAGAGCCAGTTCGGGGTGCGCTGGAAGATCGTGACCTCCGCTGCCGATCGGGCGATCACGGGGACGAACTGAACAGCACTTGCACCGTTGCCGATGACCGCCACCCGCTTGCCGGTGAGGTCCACGTCGTGGCGCCACTCAGCCGAGTGGAATGCCGGACCGGCGAAGTCGTCGAGGCCATCGATGTCGGGCTTCTGCGGGCGGTTCAGCTGCCCGACCGCGCTGATCATCGCGTTGGCCTTGACGATGAACTCGCCACTGGCATCGCGGACGTGCAGGTTCCACGTGCTCGATGCTTCGTCCCAGTCGCAGCTGAGCACTTCGGTGCCGAAGCGGATGTTCTCTCGCAGGCCGAAGCGATCAGCGCAATCTCGGAAGTAGTCGAGCAGCACGTCCTGCGTCGAGAAGTGGAACGGCCAATCCGTGCGTTGTGCGAACGAGTAGCTGTACACGTGGTTGGTGATGTCGACGCGGCATCCGGGGTAGGTGTTCTGCAGCCATGTGCCGCCGACGTCGCCGTTCTTCTCGATGATCAGGTACGGCACGCCCGCCTGCTGCAGGCGGTGCGCGGCGAGCAGCCCCGACATGCCTGCGCCGATGATGGCAACCAAGAAGGGCCGCTCGGGATCGATGTCGTCCTTGCTCCAATCCGGTGCTCGCATGTCGTCGCCCGTCACCGACAGCTCTTCTTCGAGCAGCGGTCGATGCGACAACGGCACCTCGGAGCCAACGGCGAACTCCATGATCGTGTGCAGCGTGTCGTCATCGGGCGGTGGCACCGGCTGGCAGCCGCCGTCGCGATAGCGGATCAGCGCCTGCAGTGCGATGGCGCGAATTGCGGCAGAGCGCTCCGGGTCGAAACCCGCATCCGGTTCGGCCAGCTTGGTGGGGTCCTGCTTGAGTTCCTCACGGAGCAGCGACAGGTCGCCGGTGACGTAGGCCAGCGAAGCGAGCAGCGTCGGGACCTCGGCGACTTCCAACATCGCGGCGATCGTCTGGTCGTCCTCGGTGATCGGCTGTGTTCCTCGAGAGATCATGCCGCGAGCTTCGCGCACGGCATGACCATGAAACGGAGGGAGCG
Organism: Acidimicrobiales bacterium; assembly: GCA_038227995.1. Classification (GTDB taxonomy): domain Bacteria; phylum Actinomycetota; class Acidimicrobiia; order Acidimicrobiales; family Ilumatobacteraceae; genus WLMZ01. The sequence continues at coordinate 236,988 of JBBRPP010000001.1, read as the reverse complement.
TCAGTCGGCTCCGCGCCGGGTGCGAGTGCGCTCACGCGCCACCGTTGCCGTGGGTGCGGAATTCGTCAGCGGCCCGATGCGATCGACGATGTCGTCGATCGACGGCCGGCCTGCGCGCGTCGCGTTGTCGATGCTGTGCCGCATCGCAGCGAGGTGCGCCGGTGATGTGCCGCAGCACCCGCCGATGATGCGGGCACCGCTGTTGATGGCCAAGCCGGCATACGTGGCCATCACATCGGTGGTGCCGCTGTACACGATCTCGGTGCCCTCGAACTTCGGCACACCACAGTTGCCCTTGGAGATGAACACCTTCTCCGGTGCGGCCTCGCTCATCGCCAGCAGGGAGACTAGGATGTCGCTGGCGCCGACGCCGCAGTTGGCGCCCATCGCAACTGGCTGGACGGCAAGTCCTTCGAAGATCGACGGAACGTTCTCGGGCAGGATGCCCATCATCGTTCGCCCGGCGGTGTCGAACGACAGCGTCGCCGTGTACGGGAAGTCGGCATCGATGGCGGCCTGGGCGGCGGCGCGAACTTCTTCGACCGACGACATGGTCTCGATCCATGCGACGTCGGCTCCGCCGGCCTTGAGGCCCTCGATCTGTTCGCGGAACGCGGGAATGGCCGTCTCGTCGGTGAGCGCTCCGAGCGGGAAGAACAGTTCGCCGGTGGGACCGACAGATCCGGCGACGATCACGGGCCGACCGGCCGCGTCGGCGACCTCGCGCGCCAACTCGGCCGCTGCCTTGGCGAGCTCGAAGACTCGCGATTCCGCCTTGTGCAGCTTGAGCCGGAAGCTGGTGCAGCCGAACGTGTTGGTGAGGATGATGTCGGCACCGGCATCGACGAAATCGCGGTGCAAGCCCTGAACGCGGTCGGGGTGCTCGGTGTTCCAGAACTCAGGCGGCTCGCCCGGCCCGAGGCCGCGTATCATGTAGTTCGTGCCGGTTGCGCCGTCGGCGAGGAGAACGGGTCGGGTCTCGAGCAGCTCAGCGAGCGTTGTACGCATCAGGGAAGTCCTTGCACACCCGACCGGTGGCACATCCATCGTGTCGGTTCACCAGTATGCCAATCAGCGAACGCGGTGATGTGCCTCGACAAAGTTAATGCGATGCGTTAATATCGCCGCACTGCCCGGGGTCGGGCCGACCAGCCAGCAACAACAGACAACGAAAAGGGGTCGCCGTGGAGTTCGGCATTTTCTTGAACGGTTTCATTCCGGGTCCTGCGGCGCACCACAGCCCGTCGGAGCACACAGCGCTGCTGCGCGAGGCCGAATACACGATCCACGCCGACAAGCACAACTGGAAGTACGCCTGGTTCGGCGAGCACCACGGCCTCACCGAGTACAGCCACATGTCCGCTCCCGAAGTGATGATGGGCTACGTCGCGGCCCAGACCGAACGCATCCATCTGTGCTCGGGCATCAACAACCTCTCGCCGCGGGTGAACCATCCGGTCCGCAACGCCGAGCGCGTGGCGATGCTCGACCACATCACCGGCAACCGTTACGAGTGGGGCACGGGCCGCGGCGCCGGCAGCCACGAGCTCGCCACGTTCAACGTGATGGACAAGAACTCCACCAAGTCCGAGTGGGAAGAAGCCGTGCACGAGATCCCGCGCATGTGGGAGCAGCTCGACTACACGTTCGAGGGCCAGCACTTCACGGTCCCGACCCCTCACAACATCCTGCCCAAGCCGTACGGCAAGGGCCACCCGCCGATCTGGGTCGCGTGCGGAAACCCGCCCACGTTCGCTCGGGCCGGCGAACTGGGCATCGGCGCCATCGCATTCAACTTCGAACCGATCTACAACCTCCAGGGGCGCATCGATTCGTACAAGCAGGCCGTTGCCAACTGCACCGAGCCACTCGGTCAGTTCCTCAACAACAACGTGATGATGACGAACGCGGTGATCTGCCTCAACGACCGCAAGCGGGCTCGCGAGTTGGCGATCGACGGCCTCGGCAGCTACCTGGTCACGATGGTCAACATGTACCACGACACGATGCCGCAGTCGATGGACGCGATCGTCTGGCCGAACCCGCCGTTCACGATCCGCGACATCGCGGGCAACGATCCCGAGGCGATGCTCGACACCCTCATCGCCGGCGGCTACATGCTGTGCGGCACACCCGACGAAGTGGCCGAGCAGGTCACCAAATACCAGACCGTCGGCTGCGATCAGCTCGTCTTCGGCCTGCCGGCTTCGTTCGAGCACGACGAGGTGTTCGAGATGCTCGAGTGCTTCGGCAAGGTCGTGATCCCCGAGTTCGACAAGGACCCGGTGCACTCGACCACCCGCTACCGCGAAACGGCCCAGCCGAAGTACAGCAAGTTCAACGGCCCGGTCCCGGACATCACTGTCCCGCGCATCCCGGCCAACGCATTGCTGCCCCTCGGCTGACCGTCAGAGGAGGTCGGCGAGGGCTGCTTCGAGACGTTGCACACGCGCCTCGAGTTCGGCCACACGATCGGCGAGCCCACCGGACGGTGTGACCGCCGCAGCACGCGGCGCGTGCTCGGCTTCCTCGGCGATCAGCTGCTGCCAACGCAACTCCTTCTGACCCTGCATCCGCTCGAGCTGGACGACGTGCGGTTCGTCGCGGGCGGCCAGCGCTCGCAACGCGGCCTCGACATCGTCGACCGACCCGAACTCATGCTGACGTTCGGTGCGCGACCTCAACTCGGCCACCGTCTGGGGACCACGCAGCAAGAGCACCGCCATGAGAGCGGTCTCGCCGCGACTCCAGCCATGGTGTTCGTCGGCCACCTGGCGGAAGCGGGTGACGCTCTTGCCGTGACTCGGGTGCACCAATCGAACGAGGCCCTCGGTCTTCATCGAGTTGATCGCTGCTTCGGCGTCGTGCGGATCGACGGCCATCACCGGCTCGCGTGCCGTCGCCTGATTGCACGCCAACACCAAGGCGTTCAGCGACAGCGGGTACGAGTCGGGCGTCGTCCGCTCCTTCTCCAGCAGGCATCCGAGCACACGCGCTTCGAGGACCGTCAGCATTCGTTGGATGGTACTCGCGGCCTGGGCGATGTCTGTTTCTGACGGAGCGTCAGATACGGTGAACAGCTCGGGGCGCACACGGGGAGAACCAGGAAATCATGTCCGACGACCGGCCAAAGACATCGACTCGCGATCACGAGATCCTGCGCCAGCAGCTCACGACGTGGCTTGCCACGAAGGTCAACAACCCGACGATCACCGAGTTCATGGTTCCGGGCAAGAACGGCATGTCCAGCGAAACGATCCTGTTCGACGCGACTTGGATCGGCGACGACGGCGCGCCCGCATCGGATCGTTTCGTGCTGCGCCTGCCACCAGACCCGCTGTCCGAGCCTGTTTTCATGGCGTACGACATGCCCCGCCAGTTCAACGCGATGCGCCTCGTCGCAGCGAGGACCGATGTCGCGATTCCGCCGACGGTGTGGCTCGAATCAGATCCTTCGCACCTCGGTGACGCCTTCTTCGTGATGGGCCGCATCGACGGCATCGTGCCCCAGGACCTGATGCCGTACACGTTCGGCGACAACTGGTTCTTCGACTCCGATCCGGCCGATCTCGCCGCGCTGCAATTGGCGTCCGTGGAGGTGCTGGCCAAGATCCATTCGATCAAGGCCGACGACCCGGACGCAGCGTTCTTGGCCATCGACGCGCCGGGTGACACGGCGCTTCGCCGTCACGTCAACGATCAGCACGCCTTTTACGAATGGGTGTGCGCCGATGGCGTTCGTTCACCGCTCATCGAGCGCGCATTCGAGCGCCTCGAGGCCACGTGGCCCACCGACGAAGGTGAGTCCGTCGTGAGCTGGGGCGACTCGCGCGTGGGCAACATGATGTACGACTCGTACAAGCCCGTTGCCGTCATCGACTGGGAGATGGCCGGGCACGGTCCGCGTGAGATGGATCTCGGATGGATGATCTTCCTGCATCGATTCTTCCAGGACATGACCGAGAGCTATGGCATGCCGGGCATGCCCTTCTTCATGCGTCTGCCCGACGTCGCTGCGCAGTACGAAGCCGCGAGCGGTGTGGCACCGCAGAACATGCAGTGGTACCTGCTGTACGCCGCACTGCGCCACGCGATCGTGATGTTCCGGATCACGAGGAGATCGATCCTGTTCGGCGAAGCCGTCATGCCCGAGAACCCCGACCACGCGTTCATCCACTACCCCACCGTCGAGGCCATGCTCGACGGCAGCTACTGGGCCAAGCTCTCGGCCTGAACCTGCTCAATCCGATCGGCTGATCGCCGGGTCGATTCCGCTGCGCTCGACACACCACGTCCACAGCTGCTCACGACGCCCGACCGTGTCACTGCGGCGTGTCGATGGCAGCTTGTGGATGGGACGGATCTCTCGATCGAGCCAAAACTGCCCCGAGGTCGTCAGCGGTCGACCGTCATCGGCAGCGAGCCAGGCCACGGTGTCGGAACCCTGTTCGGGCGTACGCAGCAGCGGACCGACGATTCGTCGGAACATCGGCAGTGACGCGGCGACACCCGGGGTGTCGGCCCAACCAGGGTGCGCGGCATGGAAGACCACGCCACTGTCCGAGAACCGCTCGGCCCACAGTTCGTTCAGTGTGACCTGCGCCCGCTTCGCGCGCGCGTACTGCTCGACGCCGCGGTAGTCGTCGGTCATCTCCAACGAATCGATCGTCAGGTCGGTTGCGTACATCCCGCCCGACGACATCGTGATCACACGGGCGGGCGCCGAGTCGTGCAGCCGTTGCAGCAGGAGGGCTGTCAACAGGAACGGCCCGACGACCTGGCTCGCCACCGTTCCTTCCGTTCCATCGGAAGTCGTGACCCGATCAGCACTCAACGTGCCGGCGTTGTGGATGACGACATCGAGCTGGTCATGGGTCGACAGGATCTGTTCAGCGGCGGCTCGCACCGATGCGAGCTCGCCCATGTCGGCGACGGCAGCGCTGATCGTGTCGCTGCCCGTGCGGTCGGTCAACATCCGCCGCACGCCTTCGGTCTTGGCCGGATCGCGCCCGAGGATGATCACGCTCGCGCCGCACGCCGCCAACACCTCGGAGGTGGCGAGACCGAGCCCCGACGTCGCACCCGTCACGAGCACGACCCGGCCGGTCAGGTCGTAGTCGGTGAGAGGCATCCAGTGCGCAAGTCGCGAGCGCACGTCGTACCCGACGCGCGTGAAGCTGGTGACGACCGGTGCTTCGATCAGGAAATCGGCGACGCCGGCCAACTTCACGTCGACGCATCCACGCCGTCGAGAACCCGCCGCAGCCCTGCAGCGGCGCGATCACCGATTCGACCGAACACGACACGGAGCGCGAGGTCACCGAGGCGAAGCAGGCCCTTCAGTCGAAGGTCGGCGTCGTAGGTGACCATCGTGTGCGCGCCCTCGGCGGTGACGGTGATGCGGTCCTCGGACGTGAACATCTTGCTCTCGGCAACCACACGAATCGAACGAGACGGGAGGTAATCAACCGTGCGGTATCGCAGGGTCATGTCTCGCCCACCCGATGCGATGGTCACATCGAAGACCGAATCAGGTCCCCCTCCATCACCTTCGATCTGGACGACGTTCTTCACGCCGGGATCCCACTCCGCGAAGTTGCGGAGATCGGCAAGATAGGCGAACACGTCGTCGGGGGCGCGTGCCGTTCGAACAGTGGTGACGTAACGGGCCATGCGCGAGCCTGTCACGATCCGACGCGAGACGCGTCGGTCAGCTCCAGGTTTGCCGTGTGCGCATCGTCACGCGCCGGACGCGGTGTACACCGCATGGATCAGCGGAACGCCCGGCCGATAGATCAGGTGCAGATGCGACGGCGCGTCGAGCACGACGAGATCGGCGCGAGCGCCGACCGACAGGCGACCGACATCGGTGCGGCGCAGCGCGGCTGCACCGCCGGACGTGGCCGCCTGCAGCGCTTCGTCGGCTGTCATTCGCATGTCGCGAACCGCGAGTGCGAGGCAGAAGCTCATCGACGTCGTGTTGCTCGACCCCGGGTTGCAATTCGTCGCGATCGCCACGGTCGCACCAGCGTCGATCAGCCGCCGTGCGTCAGGGTACGGCTGGCGCGTCGAGAAGTCGGCGGCCGGCAACAGGGTCGCCACGGTGCTGCTGCCGGCGAGGGCTTCGACGTCTGTGTGAGTGAGATGGGTGCAGTGGTCAGCCGAGGCGCAGCCCATCTCGACTGCGAGCTCGACCCCCGGGCCGAAGCCAAGTTGGTTGGCGTGGATCTTCGGGATGAGGCCGGCGGCGATGCCGGCACGAAGCACCGCTCGGCTCTGGTCGACATCGAACGCGCCGACCTCGCAGAACACGTCGACGAAGCGAGCGTGGGGCGCCGCAGCCACCAACATCTCACCGCACACGAGTTCGACGTATTCGTCGGCCCTTCCGACGAACTCGGTGGGCACGACGTGCGCGCCGAGGAACGTCGTGTCCGAGCTGAATTCGGTGGCCAGACGAAGCGTCCGCGCCTCGGACGCCACCGTCAGGCCATATCCGGATTTGATCTCGATCGTGGTGATGCCCGCGCGACGCGCCTCAGCCCTGCGGGACTTCACGATGCGGCGCAGGTCATCGTCCGAGGCCGCTGCGGTGGCGCGAACGGTGTCCCTGATGCCGCCGGCCGCGTAGTCGGCCCCCGCCATGCGGGCAGCGAACTCCTCTGACCGATCGCCGGCGAACACGAGGTGGCTGTGGCTGTCGACGAAACCGGGAATGACGCATCGACCATCGACATCGACACGGTGGTCGGCAGTCTGACCGGCTGGGCCGACGGACAGGACCGTCGAACCGTCGGTGACGAGACTCGCACCGCGGATGATGCCCAGCGGACCGTCGCCGGCCGCTGGATCATTGGTGATGAGCATGCCGATGCGATCGAAGACGGTGGTCGTCACGAGTTGCCCTCGCCGAACAGTGCGGTGATCGATGTGGCGAGCGCGGGTGCGACGTCGATCACCGTGTGCCGACCGCCAGAGACGACGTGGCGCCCCCCGATGATCACGTCGGTCACATCGGATGCTGTCGCGGCGAACACGGCCGCCTCGACCAAGGCCCGCTTCGATACCCCGGCGAGACGAACGGTCGAGAGCGAGATCGTCGTGAGGTCGGCGAGAGAGCCGACCCGGATCACTCCTCCGTCGCTCCAACCGAGCGAGCGATATCCGTTGAGCGTCCCCGCTGCCAGCAGGCTCGAAGCCGTGTGCGTGCCACGCTGCATCGAGCGCAGTCGTTCGTCGAGCTCGATGCCCCGCATCTCTTCGAACGGGTCGATCACCGCGTGCTGGTCGGAACCGATGGACAGCGGTACACCCGCGGCCGCCAACTGATCGGACGGACCGATGCCGTCGGCGAGGTCGCGCTCGGTCGTGGGACAGAAGCAACACGTACTGCCGGCTGCGGCGTACAACGTGACGTCCTCCGGACGGAGGTGGGTCGCGTGCACCGCCGTGAATCGATCCGACAGCGCACCCTGTTGGGCGAGGATCTCGGTCGGCGTGCAGCCGTATTCCTGCAGGATCTGAGCGTTCTCGTCCATCTGTTCTGACACGTGGGCATGGAGCGGCATCGAACGCCCGGTGGCGAACCGGGCGACGGTGGCGATGCCGGCAGCGTCGACAGCGCGCGTCGAGTGGATCGCAGCGCCGATTCGGACCATCGCCGAATCGCCCAGTTGTGCAACACGCAGGGCCCACGCGGCCGCCGTGCCGTCCGAAAAGCGCTGCTGCTCCGGCAGCAGCGCCCGGCCCGCGCCGGCGCGGAGATAACACGTGTCGAGCAACGTGAGGCGAATGCCGGCCCGCTCAGCGGCCGACATCAGTGCTCGGCCGACCGCGTTCGGATCGTCGTACGGCTGACCGTCAGGGCGATGGTGCACGTAGTGGAACTCGCCGACTGCGGTGTATCCGGCGAGGACCATCTCGGCGTACGTCGCCGCGGCCAGATCGACGTAGTTCTCAGGCGTGAGTCGCAGTGCAACGGTGTACATCTGCTCGCGCCAACTCCAGAAGTCGCCGCGGCCGCCGTGGGTCCTGCTGCGTAATGCCCGATGAAACGCATGACTGTGCGCGTTCGCCAGTCCGGGCACCGTCAGCCCATCGAGCGGCATCGCGTCATCCGGACGGGCCACATCGACGTCGATGTCTGCGATCGAACCGTTGTTGATCGTGACCAGGACGCCCGACTCGACACCGTCGGGCAGCGCCGCGAATTCGCACCAAACCCGGCCCACGCGTTCCATCGCCTCAGCCCTGGGCGGGATGCTCGGCCGAGATGCGATCGACGAACGCTGTGATGCGCTCGATGAAGGCTGCGCGATGGAACGTCTCGAACTGCTCCCACGTTGTCAACGTTCGCGTGTCGGTCACGCGGTCGAGGAACAGAACACCGTCGAGGTGGTCGCACTCGTGCTGGAACGTGCCGGCCGTCAACCCGTGGACGAGGTCGTCGTGTTCATTGCCCTCTCGGTCGAGGTAGCGCACCCTGACCGTCACGGCACGGCTGACCTCGCCGCGCAAGTTGGGCACGCTCAGACAACCTTCGTTGACGTCGAATCGTTCGTCGCCGACGATGTCGATGACCGGGTTGACCACGACGGTGAGTGGGATGCGCGGCTTGTACGGGTAGCGAGGATTGTCGTTGACCTCGATGACCGTGATCCGAACCGGCTCACCGACCTGGTTGGCAGCGATTCCAGCACCGTTGGCGTTGCGCATCGTGTCGATCATGTCGTCGATCAGCTGTTGCATCGCTGGACTCGTCAACTCGTCGGCGGTGATCCGCCTCGCCGGTTCGCGCAACGTCGGATGACCGACGGTGAGGATCTCGCGGATCATGCATCAACCATAGGCACGACGACACCGCGCTCCGCGGCGACCCGTTTGGCGATGTCGTACCCCGCGTCGGCGTGACGGATCACACCCATCCCGGGATCGTTGGTGAGCACCCGCTCGAGCTTCTGGGCAGCGAGATCGGTGCCATCAGCCACCGTGACCTGACCGGCGTGGATCGAACGTCCGATGCCGACGCCACCGCCGTGGTGAATGCTCACCCATGTGGCCCCCGACGACGTGTTCACGAGTGCGTTCAGCAACGGCCAGTCGGCGATCGCATCGGAGCCGTCCATCATGCCCTCGGTCTCGCGGTAGGGCGAGGCAACCGAACCGGAGTCGAGGTGATCGCGGCCGATCACGATCGGCGCCGACAGCTCGCCGCGCTTCACCATCTCGTTGAAACGCAACCCGAGACGGTGGCGCTCGCCGTAACCGAGCCAGCAGATGCGGGCCGGCAGACCCTGGAACGCGACGCGCTCGCCGGCCAGCCGAATCCACTTGTGCAGATCGTCGTTGTCGGGAAACTCTTCCAGGACGGCGCGGTCGGTTGCTGCGATGTCGGCCGGATCACCGGACAGCGCGACCCACCGGAACGGACCCAGTCCTTCGCAGAACAGTGGCCGGATGTAGGCGGGCAGGAAGCCGGGATACTCAAACGCTCGCTCGTAGCCGCCGAGCACCGCCTCTGCGCGCAAGCTGTTGCCGTAGTCGAACACTTCTGCGCCGGCGTCCTGAAAGCCCACCATGGCCTCGACGTGGCGCGCCATGGACTCACGGGAGCGGCGGATGAATGTCTCGGGTGAGTCGATTCGCAGCTGGGCCGCGGCCTGCATCGTCAGGTCGGTCGGCAGATAGCTGAGCGGATCATGGGCGCTGGTCTGGTCGGTGACGATGTCGGCCTCGAATCCGTCGGCGAGCAGCTTCGGCACGATGTCGGCGGCGTTGCCGACCAAGCCGATCGAGACGGCCTTCTTCGCCGCCTTGGCAGCTCGACACCTGGCCAGGGCGTCGTCGTACGAATCAGCGAGTTCGTCGAGATACCGAGTCGCGAGGCGGCGCTGGATGCTCACCGGGTCGATGTCGATGCACAGCGCCACGCCACCGTTGAGCGTGACCGCGAGCGGCTGCGCGCCACCCATCCCGCCCAGACCGGCCGTCACCGTGATCGTGCCCGCCAACGAGCCACCGAAGCGCTTCCGGGCGATCGCCGCGAAGCACTCGTACGTGCCCTGCAGGATGCCTTGCGTCCCGATGTAGATCCATGACCCGGCTGTCATCTGCCCGTACATCGTCAGACCCTGGTGTTCGAGGCGACGGAACTCGTCCCAATTGGCCCATTCCGGTACCAGGTTCGAGTTCGCGATCAGCACACGCGGCGCCCACTCGTGGGTCCGCATCACGCCAACCGGCTTGCCGCTCTGGACGAGCATCGTCTCGTCGTCGGCCAGCGTCGTCAACGTGCGGCAGATGACGTCGAACGCGTCCCATGATCGCACTGCGCGGCCGGTGCCGCCGTACACGACGAGGTCATCGGGGCGCTCGGCCACATCGGGGTCGAGGTTGTTGCAGAGCATCCGCAACGCTGCTTCTTGCGGCCAGCTGCGGCACGACAGCTGCGAGCCGCGGGCGGCGCGTACTTCACGTGGTCCTGACATCTGATGATGTCCTTTCTCTCGCGAGCGAGGTGTTCAACCGAGGTCGCCGATGATGTCGGTGACGGCGGAGGTGATGGTTCCGAGGCGGACGAGTTGCTCGACAGCGGCGAGCTCGGGCGACAGCCAGCGGTCCGGACCCGGACCGTCGATGTGCTCACGCACCACGCGCAGAGCTGCAGATGTTGCCGACGACGGCTGAAGCGGGTGACGCAGGTCGAGCGCCCGCGCTGCGCACGTGATCTCGACCGCGAGGATGCGGGTCAGGTTGGCGACTGCCACGCGCAGCTTGCGCGCCGCGCTCCACCCCATCGACACGTGGTCTTCCTGCATCGCGCTCGTTGCCATCGTGTCGACGCTGGCCGGCACGGCCAGACGCCGGTTCTCGGACACCATTGCCGCTTGGGTGTAGTGCGCGATCATCATCCCCGAGTTGACCCCGGCGTCAGGTGCAAGGAACGGCGGGAGTCCGAACGATCGCGACGGGTCGAGCATCCTGTCGGTGCGCCGTTCGGACAGCGCCCCCACATCGGCCACGGCCACAGCGAGGAAGTCGAGCACGTATCCGATCGGCGCCCCATGGAAGTTGCCGCACGATTCGACCCGACCGTCGGGCAGGATCATCGGGTTGTCGATGGCTGCCAACAACTCGCGATCCGCAATCGTCTCCGCGTACGCGATCGTGTCGCGTCCGGCGCCGTGCACCTGAGGCGTGCACCGCAGCGAATACGCGTCCTGCACCCGGCTGTCGCCGTGACGATGGCTGGCGACGATGGCCGACCCGGCCAGGATGCGCTGCAGGTTGGCGGCGCTCACCGCCTGACCGACCTGAGGGCGCAGCGCCTGCAGGTCCGCGGCGAATGCCCGATCGGTGCCGAGCAGAGCTTCGACGGACATCGCGGCAGCGATGTCGGCAACGGCGTACAGGCCGCGTAGATCGTGCAGCGCGAGGCACAGCATGCCGAGCATGCCATCGGTGCCGTTGATCAGCGCCAGGCCCTCCTTCTCGCGCAGGACGAGCGGTGCCAGCCCGGCCGCGACGAGGGCGTCTCGCCCGCTGATGACGACTCCGGACGTGTCGCGCGCGGCACCCTCGCCGACGAGCACCATCGCGACGTGCGCGAGCGGTGCGAGGTCGCCGCTGGCGCCCAGCGAACCGAACTCGTGGACGACGGGAGTGATCCCGGCGTTGAGCATCGCGATCAGACCTTCGGCGACTTCCGGGCGGACACCCGAGTAGCCCAACGCAAGGCTTCGAGCGCGCAGCACCATCAATCCACGGATGACCTCGCGCTCGATCTCGGGCCCCATCCCTGCGGCATGCGAGCGGAGCAGGGCCAGCTGCAGCTCGGCCGTGCGGTCGGGCGGGATCACCACGCTCGCGAGCGAACCGAAACCAGTGGTGACGCCGTAGACCGGGACATCGGCGTGCACGAACCCGTCGACGATCGCGGCCGAACGTTGCATTGCTTCGCGCGCGTCGACACCCAGCGAGACGGTGGCCTCGTGACGGGCGGCGGCAACGACGTCGGCCCGAGAAATGCCCTGTGTCGACAGCTCGATGGGTTCGTTGTAGACTTTCACTGTGCGCAATCTATCACTACAGAGTGAAACTGCAAGGACGACTCGGCGCGGCTCGGACGAATCGTCATCGGCCGGGCCACGGTCGTCCGATCGGGTCCTCCAGTTGCTCACCGTCGTCGGTGGATCAGCTCGTGCGCTGAGCCTGACAGAAGCCGCGTCCGCCGTCGGGCTCGTTCCCAGCACGGCGTTGCGCCAACTGCGTTCACTCGAAGGTGCCGGTCTGCTTTCCCGCGGCGTCGACGACCAGCTCTACCGTCCCGGCCCTCAGCTCGTCGCACTGGCGCGAACGATCTTCGTCGGCAGATCATTGCCGGCCACGGCGCAACCTGTCCTCGACGAACTGTCGTCGGCCACCGGCGAATCCGTGTACCTCGCACTCGGCAACGACGACGGGACGATCGTCTACGTCGCGACCGCCCCCGGGCAGCACGCACTGCGCCACAGCGGTTGGCTCGATCGAGACTTCTCCGGCGCGGGCACTGCGGTCGGCGCCGCATTGCGCGGGCGTGTTGACGCCGATGGCGCAACCGCACGCGAAGGCAAGCTCGAGCCGGGCATCACCGCGGTCAGTGCTCCCATTCGTTCCGCCGACGGAATCGTCGCGGCGATCAACCTCGTCGGCCCGAGCTTCCGCCTGGACGGCAATGCGTTGCTCGACGCACGTGCTGCTGTGGCCGCGGCGGCGGCGCGACTCGGTGAAATGCTGGGCCACTCGCGCCGATCCACGTCGAGAGCCGGGGGCTAACGTACGAACGTGACTGTCGGCGCGGGTGACCCGGCTCGACTTGCGGCTTTCGACGAGAGCGCTGCAGCCACCTTTGCGTTGCTGTGCAGGCTCACCGCCGGCGACCACTCGATGGCGCTGGAGCTGCTGGTCGACACGTACGCCGCTCTGGACCTCACCGAACCAGGCACCCAACCGAACAAGGTCTTCGAGGCGGCGCGCCGAACGTACCTTCGGCGACGTTCAGCCAACGGGTTGCCAACCGGGAACGAACCCGTCGCCTCACTCACTCCGCTGCAACGGGTGACCGTCGAGATGCATTCGATCGGTGGCCAGCAGATCACCGCCATCGCGTCCGCTCTCGACGAGTCACCGGCCATCGTCGACGCCGCGATCTCCGACGGCACGCTCCAGCTGCGCTCTCGATCATCGACATCCCCCGCCGAAGCATTTCGTCTGAACGAAGTCTGGTTCGACGACCGACTGCGCGCCGCAGCGAGAACTGCACTCGAGAACCGCCCTGCCGTCTCGCGTCCCGCCGCGCGGGCCGACCGCCGACGTTGGCGGTTCATCGCGGTTGGCGTCGGTCTCGTCGCGATTCTCGTCGCGACCGTTGTCTGGCTCGATCGATCCGGCGATCGCTCGCCTGCGGATGTCTCCGGCGCCCTGCGCGCGAAGCCGCTGCTGACGAACGCAAGCAGATCGAAGAAGGATCCCACCGAGACCGTCGGCACTGTCAACCCGTCGAAGAAGGACCCGACCGAGAGTGTGGGAGAAACCGCCGACACGACCACTGATTCGAGCGCGGACACCACCGTCGACGCGAACGTCGACACCAGCTCGACCAACCTGGCCAGCGTCGGGTTCATCGCCGACCCGATCCCGAACGGCTACGTGGGCTCCGGGGTGTCGGACTCGACCTTCGGGGCGACGGCCGACACGTCGACACGTCAGTTGTGGTCGTCGGACGACGCCACCCACACCAGGGGTCGATGGTTCGCCGTCGCAGCGACCAACGCCCCGAATCCGGGCAGCCTGTCGACGGATCCTGCGGCCGAACGCGTCGTCGTCGCCGGCTATGACGCGCTGCTCAGCGATGCCGGCGGCGAGCTCTCGTTGACCGTGCAATTGCCGCACGATGCGCTGCTGCACTTCCGCACATTCGGCATCACCCTGCGCGAGCTCACCACGCTGGTCGGATCGGTCACGTTCGGCATTGACGGCACGCTCGCGTTCGGTCCAGCAGCCGACCCCGTTCTGCACGGTCTGTCACCACGGATCGCGGGCCGATCCGCGGCGGTCGAACTCGATCTCCTCGGCTTCGCCTCGGTCGAGGCCAGCGGCTATTACGCCGCGGCGACCGGAGATGCGTTCGTCCAGATCTCCTCCGGCCCTCAGACGGTGAACGACATCCTCGCGGCACGACTCCTGCTCGACACGCCCGTTCCCTCCACGGTTCCCGCTGATTCGACCGTCACCATCGGCCGGCGGCTGGTCGTCCTCGGTCAAGTCGACGACCGCGACACGCTGATTCGCTCTGCGATCTGGCACGAGGGCGCGCGAACCGTCATCGTGTCAGGCAACGTTTCGGAGGCCGATCTGATCGCGTTCGTCGCCTCACTTCGACCGGCATCCCCGCAGCAGTGGCTGACCCTGCAGAACGCGCCGGGACCGGCCAAGCCCACGACGTTCGAAGGATCGCCGCACCAGGTGGGGATCGGCAGCGAGATCACCAGCGCAGGCGACACATGGTCCGTCACGTTGCAGGATGCCGGGCGCAACCAGTTGCTGCTCGTGACCGAATTCCGCCACAGCGATGTCTCCGGTTCCGGGTATCAGCACTCGTCGTTGTACCAGCTCGCCGTCAGCGACGATCCCGAGCACCCGTTGGTCCGCGCCGACTTCCTCGACGCCACAGTCGTTGCAGCGACCTTTGCGTCGCCGCCGACCGGCGCCGTGGCGCTGCGGGTCACGGTCGTTGACGGACAGCCCGTTGATGTTCCGCTGGTGCACGTCGGCGACGAGTCGCTCGTCGGCGCTGCTTTCGCGTTCAGCGAGCGCGCCGCGTTCACCGCGCAACTGATCGACCGCAACGGCTCGGTCATCCGCGATCTCGATCGCTGAGTCACCGAGGATGTGGTCAGCGCGCCGTGGCGAGGCCTTCAGGCGTCTCGACGGTTCCGTCAGGTCGCCGCGCAAAGCGTGCGGGCGATTCACCGTGCACGGGTCCGTCGACCGGCCACGGCCAGCCCCCGAAGCCGGTCCGTCGATAGTCCGCGAACGCGCGACGAATCTCGTCCTCGTCGTTCATCACGAACGGTCCGTACTGGGCGACAGGCTCGCCGATGGGACGACCCTGCAGCACGAGACACTCGACGCGTGACCCCGCGACGAGTTCGACGTCGATGTCGCTGCGCAGCACCGCACCGGTCGAAGCTGTGAGCTCCTCTCCCGCGATCGTCATCGACGACCCCTCGAAGAGATAGATCGTACGGACGGCGTCCGGTGACGTCGCCGCCGGCATCACCCACTGAGCCCCGGGGTCGAGGACGATGTGCCAGATCGCGACGTCACTGTCGCCACGCGCCGCCCATGAATCCGGGGGCGGACTGGGCGGCACCAGACCTGCGAGCGACCCGGCGACCACGGTGACGGTCGCCGTGTTGCCGGCCGCGTCTGCGATCTGCAGCCGAGGGATCTCGGTGTCCCACAGCATTGCGAAGTACGGATCGGCCATCTTGCTCGCGGCCGGCAGGTTGACCCAGATCTGGAACAGCTCGACTGGGTTGGGCTCGTTGGTGTCGAGCAGCGGGAACATCTCGGCGTGGACGATCCCGCTGCCGGCGGTCAGCCACTGGACATCGCCCCGACCGTAGCGGGCACCGGCACCGAGCGAGTCGGCGTGGTCGACGAGACCACGTCGGACGAACGTCACCGTCTCGAAGCCGCGATGCGGATGCTGCGGAAACCCTGGCACTGTGTCACCGTGGTACATCCGCCAGCCGTCGATGCCGGCAAAGTCGGAACCGATCTCGCGACCGTCGAGCGACGCGGCCGGCCCAAACGATCCGTTGGCGACGGGATACGCGTCATCATGGTGAACGCAGAACAGGAACGGGTCGATCGTCGGCCACTGGAAGCCCAACGCGACTCGTTGCACGATCACGGCAGCACCGCCAGCACCGTCATCGACGGCCTGATCGTCGATGACGGGCTGGTGGGAATCGGTTGACGACGACATGCATCAAGGATACGGGTCCGCCCGCACCGGCCTGTGCAGGCCGGAGTCGGACTGGCCGCGCAGCGCCCGAATCAGGCAGCGGCCATCGTCGGCGTGACCTCGACCACATCGTGATCGACGGAGGGAGCGGGCCGGGGCGTCGCCACCGACTTCGAGCGTCCGCGCATCTTCGCCACGCCAGCCGCCACGAACGCCAGTGCCATGGCGATCAGCAGAACGACCTTCACCGTTGAACGCTTCTGCTTGACAGACACCTTCGGCGGCTTGATCGACACCTTCGGCGCCTTCACCGAGATCTGCGGGGCCTTGGCGGCGAGGACATGAGCCACGCGCGTGGCGGCGTCCGCAACGGTGGACGCCGCATCGCTTCCGAGATCGGTGGCGGCGTGTGCGGCATCATGGGCAAACGAGGAAACAGTGTCGGTCAGAGCCATCAGAACATCCTTCGGTCAACGTGTCAGGCGGAGACACACCTGACTGATACCCAATGAGCCCGTAGGTCAAACCACAGCCGCGGCCGTTGGTCAACCGCCGAGCCCGATGTGGATGGGGATCGTCGGGATGGTGACGATGGGCAACGTCACCGAAGGAACCGTCGCCGGAAGTGTCACCGACGGCAGCGGGGGGGTCGGCAACGTGACCGGCGGAAGACTGACAGCGGGCAACGTCACGGACGGCAGCGTCACCGACGGAATCGTGACCGGGGGAAGCGACACCACCGGCGTCGTGACGAGCGGTAGCGAGATGGAGGGAATCGTGACGGACGGCAGGGACACCGCAGGCAGCGAAACACCCGGCAGCGAAACAGCCGGCAACGAAACCGCCCCTGACACGGAGAGCCCCACGACCGGCACGGTCGCATTCACGGACACACCGATTCCGCTCGAGCCGGCCGCAACCGTCACGGCGCCAACGCCGTTGATCCCGGCCTGAACGGCGGCAGAGGGCGGGGTGATCGTCGACGATGGTCCCGCCTCGACCAAGGCGCCGATGGACGCGCCACCGATGGGGCCCGCGGTTGCACTTGGCGACCACGGGGACAGGCCACCCGCGCTGTTCGCAGACGCATTCGATGGCGGCTCGTCATGCGGCGCCGCTGTCGCGCCGGTCAGACCAGCACCGCTGGTCCTGTCCGACTCGCCCGAAGTCGCATCGCTTCCAGCGGCGACACCGCCGACCGAGCCGGACTTCGACGCAGTGGTCGTCGTCGCCGGAGTGCTCGCGCCGTGCGACGCGCTGGATGGAGGCGAATCACCGGAGGCCAGCACTGCGGCTGGAACCAGCAGTGCGCCGAGGACTACCAGCTTGGCGACGAGTGCGCCGCTCAGCACGCCAACCGACCATCCGCCGACCGAAGCCACCGTACCGACGGTCGCCGCCGTGCCGAACGTGATCGCTGTTCCGGCCACGATGCCACCACCGATGGACGGTCCGAGCTGGGCGAGCGAACGAAGCGACGAGTTCACGTCGCGCATCTCGTCGACCGCACGTTTGCAGGCCACGCAATCTCCGATGTGCTGCTCGACCCTGATCCGGTCGAGGTCGCCGGAATGACCTCGAACGTACTGGGCCAACTTGCCCGAGATCCGCGCACAGTCAGGGCTGGTCGTCCGGGCCTGATGCTGGGCGAGATATGCCTCAGCGAAGCCCTCGCGGGCTCGGTGAGCCAGAGCGGCGATCGCTCCCGGCCGTCGCCCCAGCAGCGACGCGACCTCGTCGTTCGGACGGTCCTCGACAGCTGTCATCCACAGTGCTTGCTGCCAATCGGCAGACAGCGACGCAAACGCATTGGCGATCAAACCACCCTCGGAAAAGCGGTCGGGATCCTCGAAGACGACGTTCTGCACGTCCAGGTCAGCGGGATCCGTCGCGACGGTTCGGCCCTTGCCCGGCCGCGACTTGCAGCCGTTGCGAACGCATGCCATCAGGTACTGGCGGAAGTTGTTCCGGGGGCCAGAACCATGCCGAATCGCGGACAACACGGAGGCGAACGAGTCGTTGACGACATCGTCGGCATCCTGCCGCGAACGAAGGAGGTACCGCGCGACGCCTCGGGCAGCGCGCTCGTGACGCTGCCACAGTTCGGCGTACGCGTCGGACTCGTCGGCGCACGAACGAACGAGATCGACCAGTTCGTCGTCGGACAACTCCGTCATCGCCGACGCACCACGTATCGCTGTCCTCACCGCCCGACACCCCTCTCGACATCCACCGAACCGCCGGTACTCGCCTGCAGGTCATCTTGCACCCAGATCCCGTCTCCTGAAAGAAGTTTCCTGCTTTCTTGAAGCGCATGCCGCGCTCCGTCGACGATTTGCGACGATCTTGACGATCTTGACGACTTCACGAGATCGACGGCACGATCGGTGTGCTGCGGGCGACGCAGGCCTCGAGCTGCTGACGGAGGTCCGTGGTGATCGTGGGGTCGGCCAGTGTTGTCAGCGCCGGGTACACGACTCGGCCGAATTCCTCGTCACAGACCAGCACACTCGATGGCGTCACGGTGAAGACCCCGGGCTGCACCTCGGTGAACTGAGCCCACGCGAGCAGGCCGTCGAGCGTCCGCGGTGGATACGGCGACAGACCTGGACGACCCATCCCTTCGAGGAAGTTGCCCACGCTCCAGAACACCCACGTGCCATTCACCTGTTCGATCGGTTGGATCACGTGCGGGCCGTGCTCGATGACGAGATCGACGTGAGTCGCGGCCGTGATGTCCTCGACGAATTTGCGATCGTTGGGCAGCGGCGCCGGGAGCAGCTCTTTGCCGAGATGAATGCTCAGAATGACCACCTCCGCCCCTGCTGCGCGTGCGGCAGCGATGTCGTTGACGACCTGACCGACACTCGACGCGAAGTTCAGTCGCCACGGATCCGGAACCGGGTCGGTGTTCGTCACTCGGGTGTAGGCGAGGTGAGCGACTCGAACGCCGTTCACGTCGAATGTCCGTGCGACCGCCTCGCCGGGAGTGCGCGCCGTACCGACGTGGCTGACGCCGACCTCGTCCAGCGCGTCGAGGGTGCTGTTGATGCCGTCGACGCCAAGATCGTTGCTGTGATTCGACGAGGTGGTGCATCGGTCGTAACCGGCATCACGAACGGCAGCAGCCATCTCGTACGGTTCGAGCAGCCGGTTGCCCCCGAACGGCGACGGTCCGTAGTTGCCGGGTCGTTGATCCGGC
This sequence comes from Acidimicrobiales bacterium, assembly GCA_038227995.1. GTDB lineage: Bacteria > Actinomycetota > Acidimicrobiia > Acidimicrobiales > Ilumatobacteraceae > WLMZ01. The sequence continues at coordinate 217,774 of JBBRPP010000001.1, read as the reverse complement.
CGCCCGATCGGGGTCTCCATGTGGCAGATCGCGAGTGTCGCCGATCTCAGGATCGGAGCTGTCGGCGCGAACAACGGACCGAAGTCGTACCGGGCGGCGGTGCCGGCAGCCGCGTGTGATCCGGCATCGAGCACCGCGTTCTCGGAGATGATGTCACCCGTTGCGGCAACCGTGAACGAGCGCAACCCCCGGATTCTCACCGCGGGTTGCAGAGCGACATCCTGGACCTCGACAGCAGGGGCGCCGGTGGTGTGTCGGCTCGCGTGGGCGACCGATGTGGCTGGGAGCGACATCACGGTGACCGTGCCCGCTGCGGCCACCAACGAAACCCAACGTGTCCTCATCGCTTCACGTCGACGACACCGGCCGCAACAGCCGCCTCGCGATACGCAGCGGCCAGCGACGCCGCCGTCTCGTGGGCGTTGAGCCCGCTCGGGTTGGGCAACACCCACAATTCGGCGCCGGCGAGGTCGCGCTCCTGCCGGCCCGCCTGCGTTGCAGACTGATCGAACGCGGCACGGAATGCCGTCAAGCCCAACACCGCGACGACTGCGGGATGAACACGTTGGACCAACTCGACCAGGCGCGCACCACCGTCGCGAAGTTGGGTTCGGGTCAGTGCTGAAGCCTTGGCCGATGCGAGCGGCACGAGGTTGGTGATGCCGATGCCGGCATCGAGCACCATCGCCCGATCAGTGTCGGTCATACCCGAGCTGGCGTCGACGACCCGGGGAAGGATGCCGCCCTGATGAAGGGCCGGCCAGAAGCGATTCCCACGACGAGCGAAGTGAGCATTGACCGCCGCTGTCCACAAGCCGGGATTGATTCCGACAAACAGCAACCGCAGGTCCGGTCCGATCAGGTCGTCGACCAAGGCCCCGTTGAATGTCGCCAGCTGTGCGTTCGTGAACCGAGCCGTGACCGTTTCCGGACGACCCCGCGCTGCGCTCATCGCACGAGTGTAGGAAGCCGGGCCGGTCCGATGGCGACACGCGGCCCGTCGCGCCATATCGTCCGCGACGAGAGAAGGGGCTCCCATGACTGTTACTGTTGCGTCATCCAAGCCGATCCACGACACGCATCGTGTGACCGCCGACGGCGCCGTCGATGCCGACGGCCACATCCTCGAGCCGCCGGATCTGTGGGAGTCGTACATCGACCCCAAGTTCCGCGATCGTGCGCTGCGCATCGTGATCGACGAGCACGGACTCGAGGAACTCGAGATCGGGGGCAAGCGGTCGCTGATGAGCCGTCGTGGTTTTCCGTCCACGCTCGGGGCGATGGGCGCGCCCGACCTCGGTGCGATGCAACGAGACACCGAGCGCACGTATCGCCGTGAGGCACCTTTCGGATCGATGCATCCGCAGGAACGAATCGAAGTCCTCGATGCCGAACACATCGATGCTGCGATTCTGTACACCACGGTCGGATTGCTGTGGGAGGCCGAGGTCGAAGATCCGGCGTTGGCCCAGGCCTACACGACTGCGTACAACCGCTGGATCTGCGAGTTCTGCGCGGACGAGCCACGGCTGATCCCGACTGCGCATCTGTCGCTCAGTGATCCGGTCGCTGCGGCAGCCGAACTCGAACGCGCCGTCGCCAGCGGCGCACGTGGCGGCTATGTCGCGCCGTTCACCCACGACGGCCGGCCACTCGGTCACCCAGCGAACAACCCGGTGTTCGCCGCCGCTCAGGACCTCGACGTTCCGTTGGCGATCCACCCGACATTCGAACCGCAATGGACCAAGGGCACGCGCATGGGCTCGTGGGAAAATGTCAAACAGTTGCGGCTGCTTGCGTCGGTGCAGGCGTCTGACGGCGTGCGTCACCAGTTCACCACGCTCTTCGACTACGGCGTGTTCGATGCGTTTCCGAAGCTCAAGGTGCTCGTCCTCGAATCAGGCGGAGGGTGGATCGGTTACTGGCTGGACCGCATCGATGCGGTCTATGGCCACACGTTCATCGGCGAGCACGTACCGCTGAAGCACAAGCCGAGCGACTACTTCCGCGAACAGATCTGGATCAGCTGCGACCCGGACGAACGGATGATCCCGGCGCTGGCCGAGCGCTTCGGCGTCGACCGGTTCATGTGGGCATCGGACTTTCCCCACGCCGACCACACTGCCGAGTACGTCCACGATCTGAACGAGCTCGTCTCGCTCTTCCCCGAGCGCGATCGGCGAGCGTTCGTCGGCGACAACGCCAGGAAGCTGTTCAAGTTCGAGTAGTGGCCGTCTCCGCGACCTCGGTCACGACGCGAGCCCGAGATCGAGTGCGATGCCGCGCATCTGGAAGTCGAAGTACGCCGCGTCGTCGAAGATCACGTTGTGCAGGTGGCCGAACAGCTCGAAGCTGATCGATCCGATCAGCTGTGTCCATGCCATCACCGCCCTGGCAAGGACGTGATCGTCCAACGACGGAACGCCGGCCGCCTCGCGCAGCCCGCGAAGATCGCTGCGCACCGGTCTCGGAATCGTCCGGTTCGACGGCGGCGCGGTCAGTCCCGCAGCCTGAGCTTCGTCGATGATCGTGATCAACAGGACGGGAATGACTGCCGCCGGGTCCACGGTGTCTCGTGGCGCCTGATACCCCGGCACCGGACTGCCGAAGATCAGCGCGTACTGCTGCGGCTGTTCCAACGCCCACGACCGAGCGGCCCGACAGGTGGCCAGCCAGCGTCCTGAAAAGTCACTGCGCCGAACCGACGCTTCTGCGGCAGAAGCCGCTGCCCCGATCGAGGTGGACGCGTCGATGATGAGTGCTGTCAGCAGATCGTCCCGACTCGGGAAATATCGGTAGATCGCCGACGAGACCATGCCGACATCGCGAGCAACAGCCCGCAACGACAACGCGGCCGAACCCTCGAGCGCGAGGTGCCGGCGGGCGACGTCCATGATCTCGTTGGTCAGCTCGACCCGTACACGTTCTCGGGCCGTTCGCGGCCTCTCGGTTTCCATGCCGAACACTCTCGCACCATTTCGAGAGCATTGTCAATCTTCGAGAGCACTGCTCTTGACATCTCGAACGAAGACGTGCATGATGATCTCCAACGAGAGCAGTGCTCTCCCTTCGACGAAAAGGAACGATCATGATGACGACAGCTCCCGACCACCGCTACCTCGAACCCGGCTGGTTCACGCGAAACGTGTTCAACCGCCTCGTTCGACGGCTGACCCGCATGGGCTTCAGCGTCATGGGCTCACGCGAACTGCGGGTCAAGGGACGTACCTCCGGCGAATGGCGGTCGGTTCCCGTCAACCTGCTGAACTTCGAGGGCAAGCAGTACCTGGTCGCGCCCCGCGGCGCGACACAGTGGGTTCGCAACCTCCGCAGCGCCGGCTCCGGTGAGCTTCGGGTCGGGCGCAAGGTGCAGACCTTTCACGCCGTCGAGCTCGCCGACCAGGACAAGCCCGAACTGCTTCGCGAGTACCTGCGCCGATGGAAGGCCGAAGTCGGCGTGTTCTTCGACGGCGTGGATGCCAAGGCCCCGGTCGAGAAGCTGGCCGAGATCGCGCCGGGATACCCGGTGTTCCTCGTCGAGTCCTGACCCGACGAGGAACGCCGATGCTCACGTCGTGGCGGTGGAGATCTGTTCGATTTCCATCGACGAGCCGACCGCCACGGACAACGTGAGCCCGAGTACTCCCCCATTGGTCAACGCCAACTGCAGCACCGACGGCGCCGAGGTCACCTTGACGAGTGTTGTGATGGTCGCATCCACGCCGAGCGACAGGGTGACGTCGGCAGTCGGGCCGACCGCGACACCGTCCTGCAGCAGCTTCAGCGTGCCGGAACCCAGCGAGACGCCCAGCCCGACGTGGAACGTCACCCGGTACGTCCCGGTCGTCGCGAGATCGAACTTGCTGGCGTCACCGGGGTGGACCGCGATGCCCGTCCCGAACGCGATGGGGTTGGCGAACGTGATCCCGACGGTGGCTGCGTTGCCGACGCCGATGCTCAGCGAGCCCGAGTTGGATGCACTCAGCCCACTCAACGCTGTGCCCGCCAGGCCTTGGATCCCCTGAATGCCCTGGATCCCCTGAATACCCTGAATACCCTGCGAGCCCGTCAACCCGGTGAGACCGATCACGCCCTGGATGCCCTGCGCCCCGGTCGATCCGGTGAGGCCTTGGATGCCCTGCGGCCCAGCGGGTCCGGCCGGTCCTGCAGGACCGGTCGGAAGGTTCATCGTGGACATCGCCCAGGCCAAGGACATCGTGTAACCGACAACGTCGACAACGATATTGACCGAACCGACCTGGTTGAAGATGTTGACGCTGCCGTCGGTGCCGAGCTTGGCGATCATCGAGTTCGCGGCAACCATGCCTGGCAGTGCGTTGTTGGCCGATGTCAGCGGTCGGGCTTCACCGGTCGGCCACACCGTGAGGTAACTCTGCAGGGTCGCGTCCTGGTCGAGGGTGATGTTGAGCATCGCGGCAATCGCGCCGGCGGGCACCGGTAAGCCATCCCCAGCGACCTTCAAGGTCATCTGCTCTCCGGTTCCCAGTGGCTTGGGCGCCGGCAGTCCGATCGGGCCGAGTGGCGCGGGACGAGTGTCGAGGATTCGTACCGGTGAGATCGGGAGCAGGACGGTCGCCGGCTGGGCATCGCTCGCCGATTGTGTTCGGCCGCTCCTCGCCGCGCTCGTCGCACCGACGCCGCTTGCGATCACGCAACAGACCGCAATCCCGGCCACTGCTGCACGTACGGATCGACGAGGCCATGACCCACGCTCGTTGTTCGAATACATGTCCGCTCCTGCCGATCCCTGGTTCCGCCAGTTGCGCCGCGTCTGACGCAGATCAAGGATCGTCAACTCTTCTTCAACTCTTGAGTCATTTCACAGGAAGTCTGATTCTTATTACTTGATCAGGGAAGTCGAGATTCGGCGCTGATTGCCGCCGCTCCCCCGGTCGTCACACCTTGCTTCTCCAGGCCCGCTCGAACGGAAGGCGCCAGGCGTGCGGGGCGATCAGTTGATGGATCGCATTGGGTCCCCACGATCCTGGGCTGTACGCCCGCACGGGTGGCGGATTGTCGAGCAGCGGCGTCGACAGATCCCACAGCCGCTCGATGCCCTCTGCGGTTGTGAACAGCGTGTGATCACCACTCATCGCGTCGTGGATCAAGCGCTCGTACGCCTCGAGAACGTCGGATTCGCGACCCGTCTCGTGCAGCGCGAACTGCAGGCTGAGCTTGTCGAGCTTCATGCCAGGTCCAGGGCGTTTGCCGTAGAACGAGAGCGACAGCTTCGACGAGTCGGCGAGGTCGAACGTGAGGTGATCGGGACCGTGCGCGCCCACACCCGACCCCGCGGGAAACATGCTCTTCGGTGGCTCACGGAAGGCAATCGAGATGATGCGCGCGCCTTCCGCCATGCGCTTGCCCGTGCGCAGGAAGAACGGCACGCCGGCCCACCGCCAGTTGTCGATCTCGCATTTCAACGCGATGAACGTCTCGGTCTCCGACTCGGAGGCGACTCCCTGCTCGTTGCGATAACCGAGGTACTGACCGCGCACGACCTGGCTCGGCTCGATCGGCCGCATCGAGCGGAAGACCTTGTTCTTCTCCTCGCTGATCGCCTTCGGCTCGAGCGCGGTCGGCGGCTCCATCGCCATGAACGCGAGCACTTGGAAGAGGTGGGTCACGACCATGTCCCGGTAGGCACCCGTCGCTTCGTAGAAGCCGACGCGCTGATCGAGCGCGAGTGTCTCGGGCACGTCGATCTGGACATGGTCGATGTGATCGCGGTTCCAGATCGGCTCGAACAAGCCGTTGGCGAACCGGAAGGCGAGGATGTTCTGCGCGGCTTCCTTGCCGAGGAAGTGATCGATGCGGTAGATCTGCTCCTCGGCGAACGTCTCGTGCAAAGCAGCGTTGAGCACGCGGGCCGTCGCCAGGTTGGTGCCGAACGGCTTCTCCATGATGATCCGGGCGCGATCGACCAGCCCGGCCTCACTGAGCGTTCGGACGACGATCCGCGCCGCGCTGGGCGGCACGCTGAGGTAGTGCAGGCGACGAGGCTCTCCGCCCAGTTCGGCCTCGGCCACCGCGACGGTGTCGGCCAGACCGGCCGCCCCCGCGTTCTGGCCGACGTAGCGCAGCGTCTTGGCGAAGGCGCGCCACTGGTCTTCGTTCAGGGGGCGATTGGAGAACTGGTCGATCGCGGCACGGGCAAAGGTGCGGAAGCCGTCGTCGTCGAGGTCGTCCAACGACGTGCCGACGATACGACAATCGGGCAACAAGCCGGCTTGATACAGGTGCAGCATGCCCGGAAGGAGCTTGCGTCGGGAGAGATCGCCAGTCGCCCCGAACAACACGATGACGTGTGGGAGCAGCGGCTTCATCAATGTCGCGGTGATGTCGCTCGGTTCGGAGTGGTTGCTCATCGCAGCGTTGTCGCGTCCATACGGCGCAGACGTTAGACCCCACAGGTTGCGGGAATGTGCACGTTGGATGAACCGCCGCGCAGCTACTACGGTCGAAACGAACAGGGGGTTCGAAGATGGAGCGATTCGAAGGAAAGCTGGCCGTCCTCACGGGCGGCGGTACCGGGATGGGCCGCGAGATAGTGCGTCAACTCGCGGCCGAAGGCTGCAATGTGGCGATGTGCGACGTGTCCGACGACAACATGGTCGAGACCAAGGCCTTGGCCGAAGACGGTGCACCATCCGGCACGTTGATCACCTCGTTCGTCGCCGACGTGTCGGACGAGGCGAGTGTGCTCGCATTCCGTGACGCCGTCGTTCGTGCACATGCCACAGATCACATCGATCTGCTCTTCAACAACGCCGGCATCGGCGGCGGCGGAAGCTTCGTCGGCGACGATCGCGCGGAGTGGGACAAGACGTTTGCCGTTTGCTGGGGTGGCGTGTACACGTGCACCCGCGCGTTCATGCCGCTGCTGCTCGCCAGCACCGCAGGACACATCGTCAACACCAGCAGCGTCAACGGCTTCTGGGCGTCGCTCGGACCGGGCATCCCCCACAGCGCCTACAGCGCCGCCAAGTTCGCGGTCAAGGGATTCACCGAGGCGTTGATCACCGACTTCCGTCTGAACGCTCCTCATCTCCGCGCCTCGGTCGTGATGCCCGGCCATGTCGGCACGTCGATCGTGATCAACTCCGGACTCGCTCACGGCCGCAACCCGAAGGAGCTCACGCCCGAGCAGTTGCAACAGGTTCGCGACCAGATCACGAAGATGGGTGTCGACATGTCAGGCGCCAGCGACGAAGACATTCGCCTCGGCATGCAACAGCGGGCCGAAGCGTTCCGCGATCAGGCGCCACTGAGCGCGAGCCAGGCGGCCACGATCATCCTCGATGGAGTCCGCGCCAACGAGTGGCGGATCCTGGTCGGCGACGACGCGGTCATCCTCGACGAGATGGTCCGCGCGGCACCCCACGATGCGTACGAGGCGAACTTCATGGACCGTCTGCACAGCCGCGGCGCGCTGACCTTCACGGCCGACTGACGCACCGCGACTGGGCCGAGGTCACATCGGGATCGCGGCGTAGACGTCGACGTTGCCGCCACTGCTGAACACCGGGCACCCCGCCGTCAGCGCGATTGCCGCGGCGAGCGAATCGGCCTCGACGATCGAGTATCCACCGAGGCCAGAGCTGCCTGGCGAGACAGCGGTACCGCCGGCCGACACGGTCGCCGATTCACCGAACGGGTTGCCACCGTCGATCAGCGCGGCGCCGATTCCGCCAAGGAACCCACCCCAGTGGGCCATCGTTGCTTGCATCTCTGCCTCGGTCTGGGCCATGCCGCCGCCACCGGTGTACGCGAACACGAACTTTGCCATATCGAATCTCCTCCGTTGTCAGTTGGTCAGGTCGACCACGCTGTTCACCAGGACGACGATCGGAGCCGATCAGAATCGACAGCTGTCGCCGAAAATTCCTCCTCTCACGGCAGTTGCGATCTCGGCGGTGCGCGTAACGTGGCCCGATGGCAGCCGCAGAACTCGATGGCATCACGATCGAATACGACGAGCAGGGTGAAGGCGAACCGCTCTTGCTCGTGATGGGATTGGGAAGCCAGCTGATCCACTGGCCGGACGAGTTCGTGGCCGATCTCGCCGGACGTGGCTTTCGCGTCATCCGCTACGACAACCGCGATTCTGGGCTGTCGACCAAGATCGAGGGTGAGCCGCCCAGCCTCGGTCGTGCTCTCAGCGCGCAGATCTCCAAGCGCGCCGCGCGCCCCGAGTACTTGCTGTCCGACATGGCCGACGACGGCATCGGTTTGCTCGAGCACCTCGGGATCGAATGCGCCCATGTGGTGGGCGCGTCGATGGGTGGCATGATCGCCCAGTCGATTGCGATCCAACGGCCGGATCGGGTCGCCAGCCTGACGTCGATCATGTCCAACACGGGCGACCGCCGGAACGGTCGCCCGTCCGTGAACCTCTTGCGCAAGGTGGCCCGGCTGCTCGACCCATCGCCGGAGAAGCGGGTCGAGAACAGCGTCGCCACCACGCGACTCGTGTCCGGACCGCACTTCGACGAAGCCGCTGAGCGAGCATTCATCGAGCGCTCGTTTGCTCGCAACTACTGCCCGGACGGTACAGCCCGACAGGCAATGGCGATCTCGGCCAGCCCGAACCGCACCGCGGCTCTCCAGCGGCTCGACGTACCCACGCTCGTCGTACACGGGTTGGTCGATCCGCTGGTCATGCCATCGGGTGGGATGGCGACGGCGCGTGCGATTGCCGGCTCGCGTCTGTTGATGTTCCCCGACATGGGCCACGACCTGCCACGCGTCAGGTGGGACGAGACCATCGGCGCCATCGCCGCGAATGCACGACGCGGGTCGCGCACCGCCGCGGCAGCCTGAGGCTCAGGGAGGCAACCCGATCTCGGCCAGGCCGACCGCATCCCGGCCCGGTGTGCGGTTGCGCACGACCTCGGCGATCGTGACACAGCCGAGCGCGATCGCGACGCCGATCACCTGCAGCGGAGTGAGCCGTTGATCGAGCGCGATCCATGCCAGGATCGACGCGGCCACCGGTTCGATCATCCCCGTGACCGACGAAGCACCGAGCCCGATCCGCGGCGCACCTGAGATCAGCATCGTGTACGGCATCACCGTGCCGACGACCACGATGCAGCCGATGAGCGCCCACACCGGCAACGAGCCGGGCAGGCGCGAACCGAGGTCGACCGGATGGCCGCTGCGGCCGACCGGCAGGTCCCAGAACGGCGAGACGACGGCCCAGAACACCGCGCCTGCCATCATGCCGAGACCGGTTCGCACCAACGGCGCCACGTGCGCGGGTTGGATCGACGACACGAGGATCTGGACGCCATACGCGAACGCTGTGATGACGGCGAGCACGACGCCGATGACCGGCAACGCGCCGGCACCGCCCTTGCCGCCGGTGACCGCGAGGATCACGCCGAGGACGGCGAGTCCGATCGCGGCGTAGACCATCCGCGGCAGCACCCGCTGATGGGCGAAGCGTTCGAAGACCGTGACGATCACCGGGGCGGTGTAGACGATGACGAGCGCAATCGGGACGGGAATTCGGGAGATCGCCTCGAAGTAGACCCACTGCGGAAGGCTGGCGCCGAAGACACCGAACGCCGCGACCCTGAGCCACTCGCGTCGGCTCAATCGCGGCCGAGCCCGGATCACCGCTGGAGCGAGCAGCAGAGCGGCCCCGTAGACGCGGATCGCGGCGAGCTGCTTCGGAGTCACGGCACCGGCGTCGAAGACCAGCCGTGACAGCAGCCCGCTCGTGGCCCAACACAACGATGCGCACGTGACGAGCGTGTACCCGGTTCGACGGCTGGACGCCGACGCGAGAGCCATCCGGTGACTCGCAGTCGTGTCGTCGATGGTCACCGTGGCAGTCCTAGCAGACGTGTTCGCACCCGGCGAGCGCTGCCGCACCGCGATTCACGTCAGTTGCTGATCGAGTTGATCGACAACCGCAGCGAAGCGGGTACTGTCGGGCGATGGACACAGATCTGGACAAGGCTCGCAAGGATCTCGACGAGGAATTCATGAGCGTCAGGAAGAACCTCGATCAGGTGCGGGCCAAGCTCGACATCGTCGCCGCGGCCGGCCCCGAGGACGACCTCAGCGCGCTGCTCGAGGATCTCGAGGACACGGTCAAGAAGGTCCGCACGGGCGGCCTGCTCGGCTCCGGAGCCAAGGCGCACCACAAGGCCCGCGAAAAGTTCTTCGAACTGCGTGGCACGCCGACCTGACGGCCCGATGCACCTCAGCCGGCAACGAGATCGCCCTTGCTGAGCACCCTGAGTACACGGCCTTCCGCGAATGAGTAGTCGCTACTCACGACACCTCGCGCCGTGAGGAACATGATGACCTCACGAATCAGCCCCCGCTGATCGTTCTCAGGGAGGAAATGCAATGAAGAAGATTCTCGGATGGGCGATGGTCGCAACCATGTCGCTCGGAGCAATGGCAGCGTGCGGCAGCGACAAGAAGTCCCCGACCACGACGAAGGCCCCGGCCACCAGCGGTTCGACCGCCAGCGGCAGCAGCGGCAGCTCGGCCGTCGACACGTTCTGCAGCCAGGCCCACGATCTGGCCGTCAAGCTCAAAGCCGTCATCGCCAACCCCAGCAGCGCAGATGCTGCTTCGGTCACGGCATCGGCGACGAAGCTGGCCACCGATGGCGCAGCGCTGATCTCCAGCAACCCCAACGATGCCGCCAAGATTCAGGCGTGCACCAAGGAACTGACCGACGCAGCCGTCCCCGGCTGATCGATCACACTCCGAATTCGTGACACGACGACTGTGGCCGCACTGAGAGGTGTGGCCACTTCGTCGTTTTCCGGTTGCGCGCCCTTCGAGGTCGACGTCAATCGGGCAGCATCGGCATCGAGATGCCCGGGTCCCGCCCGAGCAACACCGCCCGATTGATCGCGGCCGAACCGAACTTGTCGCGAATCGCGTCGACGGCGGAATCCAGTGCCCCATCGCTCTGCGCATCGAACGGCAGCACCAACTGAACGGCGTCGTCGTCGTCGAGGTTCCCGACGGACACCCCGATCAGCGTCAAACCTTTGTCGGCAATGGTCGGCCCGATCTCGGTGACGAGCATCCGTACCGCATTCAGGATCGTGTCGGTGTGCGCGGTGGAACGCGGCAGGGTGTGTGACCGGGTCACGCGGGTGAAGTCGTCGAAACGCAACCGCAGCATCACGGTGCGCCCGACTCGGTTCGCGTGCCGCATCCGTCCGGTGACGCGATCGACGATCCGCACGACGACGGCGTCGATCGCGTCGACATCTTTCGGGCGCCGACCGAGCGCCTGCTGAGATCCGATCGAGCGCCGCCGTCGCCCGCCCTGCACGGACCGAGGGTCACGATTGTGCGCGAGCGCGTCGAGGTGACGTCCCGTAGCGCGACCCAACATCGCAACAAGCGTGTCTTCACCGAGCCCGGCGACATCGGCGACGATGAAGATGCCGCGCTCGTTGAGCTTGCGGGTCGTCACCTTGCCGACGCCCCACAACCGTTCGACCGGCAGCGGATGGAGGAACTCCAACTCTCGGTCGGCCTCGACCAGCAGCAGACCGTCGGGCTTGGCGACAGCGCTGGCGACCTTGGCCAGGAACTTCGTTCGGGCGATGCCAACGGGGATCCGCAGCCCGACTCGTTCCCACACCTCGCTGCGCAGACGCGTCGCGATCGCGGTGGGCGTCCCGGCGATCTTGGCCAAACCGCTCACCTCGAGAAATGCCTCGTCGATCGACATCGGCTCCACAATCGGTGTCGTGTCGTCGAAGACCGCGAACACATCCTTGCTGGCCTGGGTGTATGCGGCGAAACGAGGGGCGATGAACACAGCGCCGGGACACAGCCGACGAGCCTGGGTTCCGCTCATCGCTGTGCGGATGCCGAACGCCTTGGCCTCATAGCTGGCAGCGAGCACGACGCCGCCGCCGCCGACCACGACTGGCCGATCGCGCAGCGTCGGGTCGTCGCGCTGCTCGACCGACGCGAAGAACGAGTCGAGATCGGCGTGCAGAATCGTCTCACCGGACACGAACACATGTTCGCATACGGGCAGCCGAACCGCAATCCCAGTTCTCCGGTCGGCGGGGCATGCAGCCGCTGCTGGCTCCTCGCGCTGACGACCCTCGAGAAGGGCCATCCACGACGCTGACATGCCACGGCCGAAAATCGGAGCGAGGCCCCGAAGGGCCTCGCTCAGCACACCACCGCGGGCGGGCGGAGTGACGTGCCGTTTGTTCTGTACCCGTTGCCGCGGCGATCAAACATCCGTGTCCGAGTTGATTGCGACCGGCATCCGCAATCACTGACGCGACGACAACTGCACCGGCTGCTAGAACATGCTCGCACGGGAAAGTTGGTACGGATGAACGGCACGAGCGTCGGTTCCAGATCACGTCGGCATCACCGGCGATCAGTGCGTGGCGTCGCGTTCGCGATGGCGACGCTGGCTGTCGTTTCCGCGTGCGGCAGTTCGACGCCAGGCGTGGCTGTCAAGCAGGCAGACCAGGCGACGACAGAACCTGTTGCGACGACCTCGGCTCCCGCGACGACCGTCATCGTCACCACGATCCCGGTCACCACCGTCTCGGTGACCGCCGCTCCGACCACGATTCCGGTGACCACGGCACCGGCCACGAGCACCACGGCGACTGCCACAACGGTGCCCCAGCCGCCGGCGAACATCCCAGGCGGATGGCAACCAGCAGCACAACCGTTCAACGAGAACCTGTTCCCGCCGCTCGACGAGAGCAATTGGACGGGCGTCCCGTCTCCCCCGTTGCCGACCGATCCTGGCCAACGACTCGTCGACGGCATCTACGAGGCAGACTTCGCGTCGCCGTGGAACGCGACCAATCCCGCCACGGTCGACATCGTCGTTCACCGAATCGTGCCGTGCTCGACACTTCCGGCCAACTCGTGCATCGACGATGGCACGCCGTTCACGCCCGACGTCCTGGGTGTCGACAACGCGGTCGCGTACCCGATCATCGTTCCACTCGACAGTTCGGTCGGCGTCGGACTGACGGGGTACGAGTGCAACTCCATCGACAAGACCGGCAACGGCGCGGATCTCGCCGCGCTGTTCTCCGCCTTCGACGCCGCGTACAAAACGGCGATCCAGCCGCAGGTCACGGCTGGCGTCGCCAACCAAGACATCATCACCACCCTCACCGCGGCACCGGCCGCTGGGTTCAGCGGATCCGATGTCACCTGCGGAACCGACAACGCCTATGCCTTGGTCTTCCATGCTGGGGACGCGCCACCCATCCTGATGCAAAGCGTGTCCGACATCTCGACCTCGACCGACAACACCCCGCTGACACCGACCACCGCGGTGCGCCTCGACACGATCCAGGTGGTGAAAGGCGTGATGACGATGTACCTGTACGCCGGGTTCTACTCGTGAGCGTGCGCCGCATCGTCACCGGGCATGCAGCCGACGGCACGTCGATCGTCGCCAGCGACGACACGATTGACGGCATCCCGATCGGCAGCCTCGGGACGTCGGCGACGCTGGTCTGGGGTCGCGACGACCCCGGGCGTTTTCCTGACGACGGCTCGGAGCCACGGCGGGCTGCCGCTTTCCCGCCACCCGGTGGCTGTGCGATCGCCGTGATCGAACTGGCTCCCACCGGCGAGGACTTCCACACCTTCGTCGGCGGGGCGCTTGCCCAATGGGCTGATCCAGACCAACCCGGAATGCATCGAACGGCAACGCTCGACTACGACGTGGTGCTCGAGGGCACCGTCGGCCTCGAACTCGACAACGGAGTCGAGGTCACGTTGCACCCCGGCGACATCGTGGTCCAGAACGGCACCCGCCACCGTTGGCACAACCGCGGCACCACGATCGCACGGTACCTGGCCATCACCGTTGGCGCCTACAACGCGGTCGACGGCGGACGTCCCGTGAACTCGTCGTCGCCGGACGTCAGCCCAACCGGTTGAAATTCCTGGGCTGATCACGACGGATAGGCTGCGACGATGGCCGCGCTTGCTGACGAGAAGTACCTGTTGCTGACAACCTTTCGCAAGGACGGTCGGCCCGTCTCGTCACCCGTCTGGTGCGCTGATCTCGGCGATGCCCGTCTCGGGTTCTGGACCAGCTCTGGCTCAGGCAAGGTCAAGCGACTCGCCCACACGGCCAAGGTCACGGTGCAACCGTGCGACGCTCGCGGAAAATTGAAGGAGGGCAGCGCTGTCACCGACGCGACGGCCGTCGTCGTCGAAGGTGCCGAGTTGGCCACGATCCGCGAAAAGATCATCGCCAAGTACGGGTTCATGACCAAGGTGACGAAGCTGCTCGGCACCATCGGCGGTTTCGTCAAGCGCAAGCGCATCCCCTATGGCGATCGCGGCGTCGTCATCACACCCACTCCCGCCAGCTGAGTCCTGGGTGACGATGAACAACCCGAGGGAAAGCGGTTTCGTCCAGGCCAACGGTGTCGAGATGTACTGGGAAGGTCGCGGCAGCGGCGGAGTTCCCCTGGTCGTCGTGCACGGCGGTTACGGCGTGACGACGATGTTCGGCGACGTCCTGGATCAGCTCGCGCTCGGCCGGCGCGTGATCGCGATCGAGCTCCAAGCGCACGGGCACACATCGGACATCGATCGACCGTTCTCGTACGAGTCGTTCGGCGACGACATCGCTGCGTTCGTCGCTGCGCTGGACGTCGGCCCGGTCGACCTGCTCGGCTACTCCTTGGGAGGCGGATCATCGTTGCGTGCCACGATCCAACATCCCACCGCAATTCGTCGTCTCGTCGTCGTCTCGGCGCCGTTCCGCCGAAGCGGGTGGTTCCCCGACGTCCTGATCGGAATGGATCACATGGGCCGCGATCTGTTCGAGCAACTCCAACACTCCCCCATGTACGCCGCCTACACGGCAGTCGCAGCCGACCCTGCAGGTTTTCTGGCGCTGATGGACAAGACCGGCGGCATCCTGCGTCAACCGTACGACTGGACGGACGACGTCCGGACGATGACGACGCCGACGCTGTACGTGCTCGGCGACGCCGACAGCATCTCGCCCGCACATGCCGCCGAGTTCTACGCGCTCCGTGGCGGTGGTCTCCGCGACGCCGGATGGGAGGGCTCACTACCGACGCCGAATCGGCTTGCGATCCTGCCGGGCCGGACCCACTACGACATCTTCTCGGCTCCCGAGTTGGTCGACGTCGCGCGGGCCTTCCTCGACGGCTGACACTGGTCCGGCCACTCGTAGGCTGGGTGTTGTGAACACCCCGACCAAAGTGCTGCTCGCGATCCTCGGCGTCGCCGGCGTGGCCCACTTCGTGGCGCCGAAAGGTTTCGACGACATCGTGCCGCACGCACTGCCCGGGTCACCACGAATGTGGACGTACGTCAGCGGCGTCGCCGAGCTCACTGTCGCTGCGGCCGTTGCCGCGCCTCGCACTCGCCGGCTCGGTGGTGCGCTTGCCGCGCTGCTGTTCCTCGCCGTGCTGCCCGCCAACATCCAGATGGCGGTCGACTGGGCGGACAAGCCGCTGTCTCAACGCTTGTTCGCCTATGGGCGCCTGCCGTTGCAGTTGCCGCTGATCTGGCTCGCGATTCGTGTTCGGCACTCGGCCGGAACGAAGCCGCCCGTCGCCTGAACACGTCGCCTGATCACGACGCGATCGACTCGATCTCGATCGGCTTCGCCGGGCGGCCGTCGAGAATCGTCAGCGAATCGGTCGATGCCTCCGGACGCGCCGATCGCGAGCGTGTGACGAGCCGACAGAATCGAGCGACGAGCTGCTCGATCGTCGCCAGCACGATCATCATGTCGAGCGTCGTCGACCAGTTCTCGACGTAGAAGAGATCGAGCCGCTGGTAGGCAGCAAACGAGGGATTGTCGCGCGCCTCGACCTGCCACAACCCGGTGATGCCCGGCAGGACATTTTCCCGCGTCCGCAACTCTGGACTGAACAACGTCACCTCGGCGGGCAACGCTGGCCGAGGACCGACAAGGCTCATCTCACCACGCAACACGTTGAACAGTTGCGGCAATTCGTCGAGGCTCGAGTCGCGCAGGAAGCGTCCGACTCGGGTGACGCGCGGGTCCCTCACCATCTTGAAGAGGGGCCCGGAGCGCTCGTTACCGGCCCGCAGATCTGCCAACTGGCCCTCGGCGCCGGTGCACATCGTCCGGAACTTGAGCACCCCGAAGGTGCGTCCACCCAGCCCGACGCGGCGTTGCACGAAGAACACCGGGCCGCCGTCGGCGAATCGGACCATCAACGCCACAGCGACCATCAGTGGGCCGAGGACGACGATGAGAACGGATGCGACCACGAGGTCGAAGCAACGCTTGACGAAAACCCGCATCGGCGCCAATGCCGGAGCCTCGAGGTACAGCAGCGGTTCGTGGGCGACGGACAGCATCCGGATCCGCCGCGAGTCCAGCCCGCATACGCCGGTCGTCAGATGAACATGGAGGTTTCGGGAGTACAGATGTCGCAACAGCTCCTTCATCCGGTCGGACGAGAGCGCGCCTGGCGTCACGAAGACACCGGACAGTTCGATACGAGCGACGGACGCTTCGACGTCATCGACGGTGCCCATCCAGTGTTCAGCGAGGCCGGACCGCGCTGCCTCGGCCGCGTCGCCGAGGACGCCGATCACCGAGAAGCCGACCTCGGGATGCGTTGCGCACAGCTCGATCACGCGCACGGCCTCGACGCCGGCGCCGATCACGATCACACGTCGCAGCCGCCGCCCTTCGGTGCGTGCCTTGGCCAACGCTGTTCGGAACATCGAACGCCACATGGACAACAACACGAGTGCTGCGATCGAGGCCGGCAACACATCGCGGAGGCGGAGACCCAGGTGCAGCACCCGGTCGGTCAGCAGCATCGACGCGGTGAGGATCGCCACGGCTCGCGCTGTTCTGGTGAGCTCGATCGCTCGGACGGCGCTGACGCGGGCGAGGTGGAGACCCTGCAGATGAACGGCCCAGATACCGAGCACGACAGCGGTCATCGTGACCGCAATGCTCCGAAGCGCATCGTGGCGCTCACCGCTCGGCGCGAGGACGAGGGTGAGGATGTATCCGAGGCCGATCGACACGCCATCGCCCGCCATCAAGGCGAGTTTCAAATGGTTGCTTCGCGCCCCGCTGATGTCTGCTGTGCCCACGCTCGATTCCATGTATCAACAGAGCAAGTGCGGGCTCTGTTGATACATGATTTCGTCAAGAGCGTCACTGACCGAGCGATCGAGAGCGGCGGATCCGGCGCGACGATCGGTGTTCGACGAAATCCGACCGCCACCGTCGGCGCTGCCGCAATCCCACCCTGGAATTCTGCACGCTCACGTCCTATTGTTGGGACTGAGATCCGCGAACAAACGTTGGGCGAGGTGACGATGGGCGGTCGCGACGCCACGCAGCCAGCGATGTCGAGCCAAGGCGTGATGGCGCGCTCGCGGCTCGGCGTGCCGCGCATCAAAGCGATCTCCCGCGTGCGCGTCAACGACATCCTCGATCAGATCTGGAACCACCACGTCACGGTTCTCCTGGCGCCAGCAGGATCGGGCAAGACGACCGCTCTCGCCGACTTCGCCGGTCGATCCGCTCGACCGGTCGCGTGGATCACCTGCAGTGGCATCGACGACTCGTCGGACGGCTTCGTCGCCCATCTCGATGCCGCGATGCGCGATGCGTTGCGCGAAGCGTTGCCAGACCTGGAGGAGACCAGCGCAGGCATCGACGCAACGCTGGCGGCGCTGCAACGACTGCCGGACGGCGCGGCCATCGTCGTCGATGACGTTCACACGCTGGCCGGCACGCCGGCCGAAGCGGCATTGGGTCAGTTCGTGACAGGTGCGCCGGACTCGCTGCGGATCGTGCTCGGGAGCCGCCGAGAGCTCGACGTCGATCTCAACTCGATTCGGCTCATGGGGCAGCTGCTGGTGGTCGGTCCCGAGGAACTGCGATTTCGTTCGTGGGAAGCCGAGCAACTCTTTCGCGACCTGTACGAGACGTGGCTTCGACCCGACGACATCGCGCGGCTGTCGCGCCGGGTCGACGGCTGGGCTGCGGGCCTGCAGATGTTTCATCTCGCCGCTCGCGGGTTGAGCCCGCCCGACCAGCGGCTGTTGATCGATCGGTTGAACGGCCGAGCCCGAATCGTTCGCGAGTACCTCGCCGCCAACGTGATGGAACCACTCAGCAGCGAGCTTCGCTCGTTCCTCATCGACACGTGCGTGGTCGGAGTCATCACGCCGGCGTTCGCTGACGAGCTCCGCGGGCAGATCGGCTCCGAGCACCACTTGCGCGAACTGGCCTCGCGACAGATGTTCACCATGGCAGTCGATGACGAGGACACCTATCGATACCACGAGGTCCTCCGCACGCAGTTGGAGTCGCTGCTGCTCGAGAGGGATGGCGAGGATCTGACCGCACTGCGTTATCGCACAGCCGGGGCGCTCCTCGAGGCACGAGGTCTGCACCATGACGCGCTCCGCTGCTTCGCCCGGGCGGGAGACTGGGGCTCGGTACGACGCCTCGCCAATCCATCTGTCGAACAGCTCCAATCGCCGAACATGGCATGGATCAGCGATGTACCGGCATCGATCGTGGCCGACGATCCATGGCTGCTGCTGGCCCGGGCGCGAGCATCGCGGGTCGCGGGCCGGTGGACCGTCGCCAACGAGTCGATCACCGCCGCCGAATCCAAGGGTGTCGGCGCTGACTTCGCCGACAGATGCCGCCGCGAGCGAGCCCAGATCGCTGCCTGGCTCGACCAATTGACGCCCGTCACGGACGAGTGGATCCGAATTGCTCGTGCCGGTTGCCGACGCGATCCGCTCGGCGCGGCGGCGTTGCTCGAGTCGGGTACCACGCCAGAATCCTGGGTGGTGGCTGCAACGCTGCGCATCATCGGAGGTGATGCGCGCGGCGCGGAACGGGCCGCAGCCCGCGCCATCAGCGCAGACGAACTGGGTCCGTTCGGTATCGGCGCCGCACTCACGGTCACGGCCATCATCCGATTGCTCGTCGGAGCACCCGGCGCCGAACGCTCGCTCGACGAAGCCGAGACATACGCCGAGCGCGCCGGTTGTGGGTGGGTGGCCCGTATCGCCCGATCGTCCCTCGCGCTGACCAATCGTCCCGGAGGGGTCGACGAAGCAGACCGAGTTCACGAGCAGTGCGTGGCGGACGGCGACCCGTGGGGTGCGGCGATCAGCTCGCTGCTCGGCGGGCTGGGTGCAACGCGTCAGGGCCAACCGGCCGCCGGCCTGCTCGAGCGAGCCGACGCCGGCTTCGCCGCACTCGACGCAGGCGCGGCACGAAGTTTCTGCGCGGTGGTCACCACCATCCAGACCCATACGGAGGACGACCTGGCATCGGCAACCGGTCGTCCTTCGACGTCGCTGGCGATGGCCGACATCGTCTCCACGTTCGTTCGACAACCGGGTCGGCCGGCCGAAGTCGTGGACGATCACGCTCTGTCGACTGCCGACGGCGACGACTCTGCTCGAGTGGTCCATGACGCAGTGTCTGGTGCGGCGCCGCAGACCGCGGTCCCTCCTGCTGCAGCTGAGACTCGTCAACTGTCCGTTCGTTGCTTCGGACAATTCGAACTCTTCGTTCACGGTGCGAGGGTGAACCTCGACGGCCTTCGACCGCGAGCGCGGGCGTTGCTCAAACTCCTCGCGCTGCAAACCGATCGCGGAGTGCACCGCGAAACGATCATCGACGCGCTGTGGCCCGAATGCGAGACAGAGGCCGGCATTCACAACGTTCAGGTCGCGGCATCATCCGTTCGCAAGGTGTTGGCCGGCGCCGGCGTGGACGACCGGTTCGGCATTCAACGCCAGGGTGAGGCGTATCGGCTGGTCCTCCCCGAATCCGGTGCATGCGATGTGGTCGCGTTCCGGGACCGTGCGCAGCAAGCGAAGGCGGCGCAAAGTCGTGGGGACGACGACGGCGCTCTGCACGCGGCACGGCGGGCGCTGGCGATCTATCGCGGCGAGCTGCTCGTCGAAGACGGTCCACTCGATTGGATCGTCGCGCAGCGGTCGTGGGCCTCGGCGCTGCGCGAGGCGATGACGGCGATCGTCGCCGCGGGTCACCTCCGACGCGGCGATTTCCGCGACGCGATCGATGCGTGCGAAGCAACGATCATCGAGCGTCCCTATGCAGACGAACTGTGGCGGCTGCTCGTGATCGCGCATCGCGAACGCGGCGACGCGGCGGCCGCAGGCCGAGCGCAATCGCGGTATGAGCACGTGCTCGCGGAGATCGCCGGATGAAACGGGTTCGTCTCGCGCGCCAGCGGGCTGCCGCCGTCGTCGCTTCGTTGCTCTGGGCAAGTGTGCTCGTCGCGATCCCGGGCGAGGTCACCAACTCAGCCACGCCGCCCGCAGAACTGGTGAGCGTGACGACCACGACGGGGAATGCGACGAACCCCAGCATCTCGGGCGACGGAGCTCAGGTCGGATTCGATCTCGCCCTCGGCTCCCTCCAGGTCGAGAGCGTTCGCAACCGCGCCGGGTCACAGACCGAGAACGTGCCGTTCGCCGGGAATCCCACTCCCGTCCAGCACGACCTGGTCGTGAGTCGCGACGGCTGTCAGATTGCGGACTTCAACGATGTCTTGGTCAACGGCGCAACTGGTCAGGCGATCGATGTCGCCAACCGTTGCGCGTCCTCCCCCGCGAGGCAGATCTACACACCGACGGTCAGCCAGACCGACGGTGGTCTGGACGGGTTGGCGATCTCATCCCATGGGCGATTCGTGGCGTTCACCGACAACTCCAACCACACCGTCGTTCGACTCGATCGCGACTCGGACGGCAACGGAATTCTGGACGATTCCGCCATCGCCGTCGCAACGTCGATTTCACCTGCCGCGGGTGCCTCCCTCGGCGACGAGACGATCACCGGCAAGGTCGCCATCGCTGCGCAACTGGCCGGGACAACGCAAACGAACATCTTCCTGTGGGACCCGACGCCGGGCGCAGCGGTGCCGATGCAACTCGTCAGCGCAACCGACGGCACGACGACCGCAATCACAACGGTGAACTCGACTGCGCCGTCGATGACCCCGGACGGACGCTACGTGACGTTCGTCGTGTCGAGCATCACCGCGGTCTTCGCCCGCGCGTTCCCCATCATCCAGCAGGTGCTGGCGCGTGATGTCGTCAACAACCGAACAGCGGTGATCAGCCGCAACGCGGCCGGCAAAGGCGGCAACGGCAACTCGTTCGAACCGTCGATCACTGCAGACGGCACCCAGATCGCATTCGGAACCACGTCCACCGACCTCGCGACACCGGGGGTCGGCGGCGTCAACGGCGTCACCGGCAGCGGATCGCCTCCATCACTCGACCTTCTGGTCGCCCGCTCGCAGTCCGGCTTCTTTGCGACACTGGCGTTCGACCCTGTCTCGTTGAAGGCGAACGGAGACCCGATCGATCCGACCATTCCGGTGTCATTCGGGACGAAGGCGATGGAGCAGCCGGAGATCTCGTCGAACGGCAGGTGGGTCGCGTTCGCTTCGACGTTCAACGCCGAGCTGACCAACGGTGGTTCGTCTGCGGTGCAGTCGTCGAACCACTTCGAGCAGGTGTACGTGATCGGCCGCCCGACATCCGTCGCGGTCACCCCGCTCGATTTCGGAGCGCTGAACGTCGGAACTGCGTCCGGACCCAAACTCGCCACCGTGACCAACACCGGCATATCGAGCTTTCTGCCTGCCACGATGACGGCGGGCGGAGACTTCGCTGTTGTCGCCGGGGGCTCGTGCGCTGTCAACGCGTGGCTGTCGCCTGGTCAATCGTGCACGATTGCGGTGAGGTTCGTCCCGACGGCCGGCGGCGGGCGATCGAGCACACTGACCGTCGCCGAGACCGGCTTCGCAGCCGTCACCGCGACCGCGCCGCTCACTGGTTCGGGGGTGGCTTCGACGACCACGAATCCGACCACGAGCACCACCACCAAGACGACCGTGCCGGCAACGACCACGACCACGATTCCCAAGGTGGCCACACTCGTCATCAACCCTGCGCCCGCGTCGTTCGGGCTGTCGGTGATCGGAGTCGCGGCTCCGCCGATCGACTTCACCGTCTCCAGCACCGGAACGGCGACCGCTCCGATCACCGACCTCAACATCACCGGTGCGGACTCGCCGGACTTCGTCATCACCGCAACGACCTGTGTCGGCGCCAAGCTCAAACCGGGACAATCGTGTTCGGTGACCGTGACGTTCACGCCCAGCGGCCCTGGCGCTCGGGTGTCACGCCTCGGAGCAGGCTCCGCTGCGGCCGTGGCAACGTCCGATCTCGACGGATCGGCAATCTACGAGCCGACCCTACGGCTACTGCCGAACGTGGTCGCCGTCGGCGAAGTCACGATCGCGTCAGGAATGGGATTCCCCCCCAACGACACGATCCAGTTGCAGTGGAACGGCGATCCTGCGATCTTCACCGGCACCTCCGACGTATCGGGAGCGGTCGCGATCCAGATCCCGATCCGCAGCGACGAGCTCCCTGGTCCGCGGACCCTGACCGTCATCGATCAGCCGGGTCAATTCGCCGGAGTGACCGCACCCGCTCTCGTGGTGGAGACGAGCGTGCAGCCGCCGACCAGTCCCAATCCGGCATTCCCATTCCCGTCGATCTTCGTCCGAGCCTGATCGCGTCGCAACCGGGAATCGCGCTACTGCTGGAATCCCGACAGCGACGCGGCATCATCGCACTGTGCGCTGCCCGGGCCGGGCGCGGTGCATGCAATGGTCATCGTCACGTCTTCGCCGCTGTGAAAGATCAACGGCGCGATCTGGTGCAGGTCACTGAGCCGGATGTTCTCCAGCGCAACGTCGATCAGCACGACTCCCTTGCGCGAGAGCGTCAGTCGCCCGGTGTCACCTTGTGGGTTCTGCAGGAAGATGTCGGTCAGCGCGAAGGTCTGCCCAGCCGGGACCACGTAGCTCGCGCTCGGTGCAGTTCCGCTCTGCACCTCGAGCCTGGTGTCGAACGGGTTGCCGTACGCCGACACAGCACCGTTGGCGAACGTCGAGGAGGTCGCACCCGACGGGTTGGTGGTTGCCGAGCCGGTCGTCGTCGAGGGTGACGAAGGCGTTGTCGTGGTGGTCGCGCCGGAGGGCCCCGATCCACCGGCAGCCGTCGTCGTCGTCGCACCGCCGGGCGCGCCTCCGCCACCACCGGCAGCCGGCAGCGTGGGGATGCTCGCTGCGTCGAGTCGGGATTCGAGCGGAGCGACCGCATCCTTCGCCGATGACTTGATCTGTGGTTTCACCAGCGCGAACCACAACACGACGAGCAGCAACAGGAGCGCGAGAACAGCGATGACTGCCTTCCAGAACCACTTGGGCAGGATGGCGCCCTGCACCATCGTGCCGTCGGCGGCCAATGGAGTCTGACCCTCCTGTTCGGCGCGGACGACGAACGCGAACGTCTTGTTCTGGCCACGCCAGAAATGACGGGCGGGCTTGACCCTGATCTTGGCGAACTGTGCCGCACCTGGTCCGACGTCGAGCTGCGGCGGCTCGAACTCGAACGCCAACGTCCCCTCGGCGTCCAGCCCGCTCAGCTGAACGCTGATCGGTGCATTGCCCCGATTGTCGACCGCCAGCTCATGGGTGGCCGAACGACGGCCCCTCGAGGTCCGCGGGATCAATTCGGCAGACCGCTCATCGAACGGCAGCACTTCGACCACACCTTCGTCGACAGCAGACCCGTTGACGTCTTCGTGCGACGCCGCCTTCACCGCAAACGGTGTTCGGCCGGCCAACACCGCCGCCGATCGGGGCGGCCGGAACACGACATGCACACTCTGCTCGATGCCGGGGAAGAGCGAGATCGACGGAGGTTCGATCGTGGCCCATTCAGCCGCTGCACCCAGCACCTGCAGGTCGAATTGATCGACAACGCCTCCGGTGTTGCGGACCCGCACGGTGGTTCGCACCTCACCACCGGGTGCGACGACGATCTCGCGTGACATCAGGATTGCGCTGGCGCCCATACTCGAACGGTACACGCGATCGTCGGCGCCGGATCACAGGACCAGCCGTCGCCGCGTGCCAGACCTGCTGCCCGATCGGGCAGTCGAGCACTGCCCTTCCGAGCCGAGATCTCGTCGTTGATTCGTTGTGGAGAACGCGTGGACCATGCGCCGACCGTGACAACGCAAGATCTACCGGGGTCGAGTTGCCGTTCGTCGACGAGAGGTCAACCATGTCATCAAGGATTCCTGTCTTCGTCTATAGCGACGATGCCATTTCCCAAGCGGGCATGCGGACGCAACTCCGCGGCCAACCCGATGTCAACGTCGTCGACGACTGTCAGATCGATGACGCACGGGTTGCGGTCGTGATCGTCGACGTGCTCGATGATGCGGCCTGTCGAACGATCCGTGCGATCCAACGCAACGGTTGCCCGCGAGTGATCCTCGTGGCCGGTGTGCTCGATGACGCCAGCTTGATGACCGCTGTCGAGGTCGGCGCGTGCGGCGTGCTGCGCCGCAAGGAAGCGACGTCCGAACGTGTGTGCGCGGCCGTGAAGGCCGCTGCAGAGGGGGACGGCACACTCGCCCCTGACCTGCTCGGCCGGCTGATGACTCAGTTCGGTCGGTTGCAACGCGAGGTCTTGGCTCCCCGCGGCATCGGACCTGTCGGTCTGTCGCATCGCGAGGTCGATGTCTTGCGCATGCTGGCCGACGGTCATGACACGGCCGCAATCGCGACAACACTCTCGTACTCGGAACGCACGATCAAGAACATCATCCACGACGTCACCGCCCGGCTCAACCTGCGCAATCGGAGTCACGCCGTGGCATACGCGGTGAAGTCCGGATTGATCTGAGCCGACGTGATCCACGAGGTCGATGAGACCCTGCTCGCGTTGATCACCCGCGACGTGGTCGAGGGTGGTCCGATCGAGATCAGCTTCGAGGCGCCGACGCGCGAATGGGCTGCGAAGCGCACGAAGCCGACCGTGAACGTCTACCTCTACGACATCCGCGAAGACACGTCACGTCGCGAAGTCTTCTTCGAGGAGGTGCGCGACGAGACCGGCAAGGTCGTGGCGCGTCGACAGCCGCCGCGGTTCTTCCGGTTGACCTACCTGATGACCGCATGGACCCAGCGACCGGAGGACGAACACCGTCTGCTGTCGAGCTTGCTCAGCTGCTTCCTGCGCCACGACTACCTCCCACCGGAGATGTTGGTCGGATCCCTCCGCGATGTTGGCCGGGTCGTGGTGTCTGCCGTCGCGATGCCGGTCGGCCAGGAGAAGCAGATCTCCGAGGTCTGGTCCGCGATGGGCGGCGAACTGAAGCCGTCGCTCGACTTGTCGGTCATCGCCCCGATGGACACGGGAAAGACGTTGCCCGTCGGCCCGCCGGTGACAGAACAGCCGCGTTTCGTCGTTGCCCGCCCCGACCTCCAGTCCGACGGCAAGCCCGCGCCGACCGAGCAGGCTGGGCGGAGCGTCCGTTCGCCCAAGGTGGCGGGCGATCCGCCGGCGGCGGTGTCAGCACCGAGCAACGGACCGTGGGCCGCAGACGAGACGGTGCGAGCCGGCCGACAGAACGATCCGGGCCGTGTCATGCGCGTCAGGCAAGTTCCCGGCCGACCCGGCTGAAGGTCAGCGTGGGCCGAGGAGATCGGCGTATCGGCCGAATTCACTGGTGAGGCACAGGCGACCCAGTTTGCGATACTCGCGCTGGACGGCGGCGACGACATCGGTCATCGACACGGCTCGTCCACCATCGGCCGCGAGGTAGGCCGCCGTCACCACGATGTTGCGGATGTCGCCACCCGTGACGTCGAACGACTCGGCGCAGTAGTCGAAGTCGATGTCGTCGGTCGGGACGCTTGGGGTGAGCTCGTGCTGCCACAACCGCCGCCTGGCAGCGACGTCGGGGCGGGGGAAGTCGACCACACTGTCGAGGCGGCGGGTGAACGCCTCGTCGAGGTTGGCCCCGAGGTTCGTCGTCAGCACCGCCAGGCCGGTGAAGCGCTCGATCCGCTGCAACAGGTACGACACCTCGACGTTGGCGTAGCGGTCGCGCGCATCCTTCACCTCGCTGCGCTTGCCGAAGATTGCGTCGGCCTCGTCGAACAGCAACACGGTGTTCGTACGTTCGGCCTCGGTGAAGATCACTTCGAGCTTCTTCTCCGTCTCACCGATGTACTTGTCGACCACGCTGCTCAGGTCGATGACGTGGATGTCATAGCCGAGTTCGACCGCGATCACCTCGGCTGCGGTCGTCTTGCCGGTGCCCGACGGCCCGGCGAACAGTGCAGCGATCCCACGCCCCCGCCACCCACGCCCGAGCTTCCACTCGTTCATCACCTGATCGCGCCACCGCACGCGCAGCGCCAACTCGTGGAGGCGCAACGACACGTCGTCGGGCAGGATCAGATCGCTCCAGCCCGCACTCGGTTCGATCCGGCGTGCCAGGCGGTCGAGACCGGACGACGACTGAGCTCTCGCTGCTGCACTGAGAGCCGCGAAGTCCACGTCCGACCGGCGCATCTCTGCCTGCGCATCGTCATCCGCAGCCGGCCGAGCATCTGCGCTCAGCACCGCGGCATGAGCGGCGCGAGAGATCTGCTCTGGAGTGAGCCGGAACGCTCGCCGCATCGCATCGATCGCACCTGGCTCGACCTGGCGCTTGACCAGCCCACGCTCCCAGATGCTGCCGACCTCTGAATGGGTCAGCTCACCGACCGCGATGGTCTGGGGGATCACCGGCGCCCATGCCGGATCCCACGTCTTGGAGCCGATCACAACGGCGGCCTTGGTCGTGGCGAGTTGGGCCATGGCTCGCGGTGCATGCTCGGCGATCGTCTCGATCGGACGAACGACCGCGAGGTCACCCGTAAGGGCGTGGTGGCGGACCACTGCGGCAACGATCGCCGCGAGATCCTCGAGCGGCGCCGTCGCCACGTCGACGATGAGCGGCTGACGGCGGCAGCCGCGTATCGCGCTGGCAGCGATGTGCGCGGCAGCGCCCCCGACCCCCTCGGTGAGATGGACGAAGCGTCCGCGCTCGATGGCCCTCTGTACGGCGTCCTGTTCGACTGCGGACACCCGTACTCGGTCGATCGTGACCCGCCGCAGGATCGGCTCGATCGTCTCACTGCCGAGCAGTGCGGCGGGCACCTGGTCTGGGATGCGAAGAGTGCGGCTGAGAAACGGTCGATCCTCGTCGTCGATGAGCATCAGAGCATTCGCGCGCAGAGGTCCGCCCGGACCGAACCGAGCCCGGGCCGCCTGATCGGTCGGTTGCAAAGCGCACAGCCGCATGACCAATCCAATGGTCGGTCGGAGTTTGGTGAGGTCATCGTGGATGAACCCGTAGAGCTTCTCGAAACGGGCGTCGAGATCGGGCGCGAGCGCGGCAACCAGGATGTCGATGTCCGTGTCGTCCAGACCGCAGCGAGACGCGATCAACGAGATCGCGGGCTCATCGCGCGGCGGTCGGATCGGCGGAGCACCGACAGGGTTCGCTGTCGCCGCTGCGCCGTTGGCGATCAGGCTCACCGCTTGGGCCTGCGAAAAGTACAGACCGCGCATCGGGTTCTCGACCGCGGGGTGCGCCGGATCGTCGGCCACCACCGCTGCAACGCGAGCTTCGAGTATGCCCATACGTTCCAGCAGCTCACGGCGAGGATCGTGCGCTGTTGGCGCGGTCATCTTCGGGCCGCCGCTGCGGCGCGCTGCATCACGGAGGTCACGCGGGCCATGTCGTGATTCTGTTCCGATGACGGAAGGTGCTCAAGCGCGTGTCGGTTGCCCTTTCGGGCCGACGTCGCTGCCCGCGACGGTTCGCGCCGACACATGGCCCTGACCAGAGGGCTGGGCCTAGTGTGACCTTCGTGCCGACCTATCGCAGCAATCGGGGCGCGGTCTACAGCGTGACTGAGCGGGCCGAGCTGATTTCTGCGTTCCACGCCGCACGCGCAGACCGCACGCAAGCATCCGAGGCCGGCGACGATCAGGCCGAGGCCGCCTTCACCGAGCGCATGCTCGCGATCTCCGACACCTATGCGTCGGCGACCCCGATCGTGTCACTCTCTCGCTGCCCGTTCACCGCCGAGGTGTACGAGACATCGCTCGACATCTTCGGCCTGGACGGCATGTGGTGGGCGTACGAGTACGACTACCGACCATACGTGGAGCCGATCTCGTCGTTCTTCGCTTGGTCAGGGGCAATGCAGCTCGACGGGTCGGTACCGACCGTGCCGCTGATGTCGATGGTCGGTCCGTCGGCTCCGTTCGTCACGCCTCGGGTGCTCGAGCACCCAGCAGTTCGGGCGGTCATGTCATCCGTGCTGATCGGCGAGCACGTCGGCTTCCCGGTCGTGTACTTCGCCGTGCCCACGCCTCATCACCTCGAGCGGGTCGACGACTGGGGCCACGACTACCACGCTTTCGTCACGCCGGATGGCGTTCCGCACAGCGCCGGCGCAACCGAAGATGACACCGAGAAGGACATCGATCTCGAACGCTGGATCCGCGACGGGAAGCTGATGTGGATCGAGCCGGGCGACATCGATCTGCGGCTGCGCTCCACTGTCGATGATTGCCCGTTCCTCGATGTTGGCGGCAATCGAAAGCGACAGTACATCCGCAATGGAAAGGTGTGGGTCGCCAACGACCTGGAGATCGAGATCCCTGGCTGAACCCGTCGGCCCTAGTCCTGAGGAGGCCCGACGAGCACGGCTCCTGACGGATGCGGCACGACAGAGTGACCGCGGTCCGGCATGAAGACGTGGACGCCAGTTGGGTCGGCCACGAAGATCGGCGTCTCCCGCAATGCGGCGAGTGCGACGAAATAGCGCTGGCAGTCGGGGCACAGCGGCAGCAATGACGCCAATGGTTCACCCGGATGAGCGACCGCGGTCTGGCGCTCGGCGTGAGAGTTCTCGTACCGGCCCGCCTCGCTCCGATCGAAGACGTGACCGCGGACGTCATGCCCCGCCTCGACACCCGCAGCGGCGGTCTTCGCATTGAGCTCGGGTTTGTCGTTGTACCCCGGAGAGTTGTTGGAATAGCCGCTCTCGTTCGCCTCGCCCTGGGCGGTCCCAGCGGTGTTCTTCCGACCCCTCCCGCCAGGGAGGCGCTCGAAAGCGAGCGATGCCTCGGTGATGCCCTGCTGGTATTCGGGCAGGTTGGTCGGATCAGCGATCGGCGTTCTGTCCGGATTGAGGCTGGTGAACCCGCCGGGCTCGTTCAGTTCGAATTCGTCGCGGGCCGGTGCGGCGGCAACCTGCTCGTCCCACATCGACGGCTCACTGGGCGTGCCGTCGTCGATGTCGATCTCATCATTCACGCCCGGCGAGCCGGCCGACGGTTCGCGGATCGGAGCGTTGCCATCGGGGACCGTTGGTTCGGCATCGAACTCGGGTGGCTTGCCGTCACGGATCGTGGGTTCCTCGCGGTCGAAGTCAGGAGTCTTCTGGTCGACGAGCGTCGGTTCGTCGTCGAAGGTGGAGAGCGTGTCGTCCTTGAGCGTCTCGGGGGCCAGTTCGGCGGGTGGCGTCGTCGCGGGCGCCTTCCGGCGGAACATGCTGAACGAGTCGGGGATCTCGCCCAGCGAGCCCTTGGTTCCGTACTCCTTGGCGTACCAGTCGTGGTAGTCCTCGATCGTCTCGAACCGTTCGTACACCTTCACCCCATCGCTGTTGGTGAACTCGATGAACAACGGCTTCTTGTTCGACGGTTCGATGCCGAACCGGGTCACGTCTTTCACACCGTCTTCGATCGTCACGTGGATGTCCGACGAGAACGCCTTGCCGGTCCGCTTGACCTCGTGTTCGGCGACGCCGAAGTCCGCGTCGCCGCCGCTCGCCACCCGCTGGAACTCCGGCGTCGATCCGTTGACCGTCGGGTGGCTGTGCGCGTCCAGCACCCAGGGACCTTCGGCCGTCAGCTGTTGAATGCTCTCCGAGATCAACTTCTGATGGGTCGGGTCTGCGCCTGCCATCGCCCGAGCTTCGTTGGTCGGGACCATGCGACCGTTGCCCTGCATCACCATGTACTCGCCCGTCTTCTCGTTGCGCAACAGGGCGAACTCCGATTTCGGCTCGGCAGCCACCAACTTCTCGAAGTACGCGAGGTTCTCGGCCTTGTTGGTGGCTCCGGCTCCCTCCGTGTAGAAGATCGTCCCCTCCGGGATCTCGTACGCCTCGCTCCAGACCGCCTGCGGAGCGCCCTTGCCGAGCCTCACGAGCGGCTCCTTGCCGCCCACGGAGTGGCTGACCTGCATCTCCCGCAAGGCCTCCCCTTTCCCGTAGGTCGGCGCATCGTCGACTTTCCAGTTGTCGGCGGCCCCGTGCATCACTCCGACGTCTGCGTTCTCCAGCTCCTTCATGACCGTCTTGTAGACCTCTGGTGACACGGGACGACCATCGAGCTGACGGATGCTCATGATGTCGTGATCGCCGACGAACGGCAGGTTGCCCTTCCCTTCGGTCAGGCCGGTGTTGATCACCGTGCCGTCCGGGTCGATCCGGATCTTGTTCGTCTCCTGGAGCAACCTCATGTCCTCGCCGTAGTGGGCGAACTCCTGCCGCCGCTGCATCATCCGCTTCAACAGCGTCTGCTGCACGTCCTTCTCGAGGCTCTGGAAGTTGTCCGGCAAGCGCATCATGTCCGGTTCGAAGAAGCCGACCTTGCCGAGGTTTTCCTTCGAGGACAGGCCGAGCATCAGATCGGCCTCGTTCACCGTCTTGGCCTTGATCGCGGCGGGCTTGGGCAGACCGGTGCCGTGTTCGAGCATCTGCTCGCCGTACGGCGTGGTCGGTCGAAGATCCACGATCACCTTGTTCTTGGTAGCGATCGCTGCGATCTTGTTGACGTTCTTCATTGGCATGCCGTAGCGCTTGACGAGATCGTCCTCGCTCAGGATCTTGCCGACGTCGTCCGGGCTCGGCCGCGTCCCCCCCGGCTTGGTCGTCGGCTCGACGGCACCGGTCGGCTCGACGTCGCTGGCGGTGTCGGGCGTGCCTTCGGGTGCGCCCTCGCTGGGCTCGGCGGCATGCGGCTCTGGTGCATTGCCGTGCGGACCGGTTCCTTCCGTCTCATGGGCGCCACCGCCGTCGTGCTCCAACCCCGCGGCACGGGCGTCTGCGTGTGCCTTCTTGATCGCGGCTTCGTCGACATGCGCGCCGGGTGGCAGCTCGCCGCCTTCGGCGATCGGCAGCGTCACGTCCGGGTTGGCGATGTTCGGCAGCACCTGCTCCGGTGCGACCTCGTGGGGCAGAGTGGGTTTGGCGCCGGCCTCACCGTTGCTGATCGACCCGTCGGTGGTTCCCTCGCTGCCGCCTTCGCTGCTCGTTCCACCACCCTTCGACTCGACGTTCGGCTCCGAGCCGAGCTTTCCCTTGATGCCCTTCACGATCGCCCCGCCACCGGTCTTCACGGCGTGGATGCCCATGCCGACACCGGCGCCTTGGACGCCCGCCATACCGGCACCCTTGACCGAGTCCCACAGGTCATCGCCGTGCATGATGTTGCTCGCGAATGCTGAAGGAATCGCCTGCACGCCGTTCTGGATCCCTTCCTCGATCGACTCGCGAATGAACGTGCGCACCGCACTCTCGGTGACCTTCTCGGCGCCCTGCTCGAGCGCAAGCGTCGCTGTCTCCTCGAGCACCAGCCGCTCCACCGTCGCCGTGACACCCTTGCCGAACCCGAAGGTCGCGTAGCTCACCGCCGCATCGATTGTGCCGACCGCAACATCGGTGCCCAGGTCCTCCCAACCGTACGCGGCGCCTTTCATGCTGGCCTTGATCGCGATCGAAGCAGCAGCTGACGCTGCGGCCGCGTACACGCCAGCCAGCACCGGCCCGGCCGCGCCCAGCGTGGCAATCGTGACAGCGATGCCCACAACGGCGGCGCCGACCTGGGCCGCGATGTTTGTGAACGAATCGATCTGCTCACGAACCTCTTCCTGAGCCTGTACGGCCCCCTGGAAGTTCATGTCGAAGTTGGCCTGCGCCGCCATCACCTCGGGTATCTGGTCACGCATTGCCGGGTTGTAGCCGGGCTTGCTCTCGGCCGCGGAGAGCGCCTTGTCGTACTCCTCGGCCCGCTCGATCGCTTGCTTGATCTGGGCCGAGCTGTTCATGTCGTCGCCGGTCACCGCCATTGCATTGCCGACGCTGCCGGTCCGTTCGAAGTCGGTGCGCCGCTTCAGGTAGTCCTTGAAGTTGGCGAGCAGCGCCGCCCGTTCCGCCGGCTTGGCCGCGGCGAGCTGCTCGGCGAACGTCGATGGGTCGCCGTACTTCAGCGTCAGCCCGACATCGAGATCCTCACGCCCGGAAAGGTCCCCGAGG
This sequence comes from Acidimicrobiales bacterium, assembly GCA_038227995.1. Lineage (GTDB taxonomy): Bacteria > Actinomycetota > Acidimicrobiia > Acidimicrobiales > Ilumatobacteraceae > WLMZ01. The sequence goes on along the minus strand of JBBRPP010000001.1, from coordinate 185,453 downwards.
ATGTCGTCGTCGAAGGAGTCATCGCCGTGATCGGCGTTGTACTTCTTGCGGATCACGTCGATCTCGGCCGGGGTCTTGCCCTTGAGGGTGTCCTTCAGCCGTTGCTCGTTCGTACCCGGGCCGGCAATGGAGTAGTAGATCTCCTGCGAATCGGACAGGTGGCCACCCTGCTGCAACAGCTCGTTGATGGCGTCCTGCGTGTGGCCGCCCGTGCCCTCGCTGACGAGCTTGTCGAACGTCTCGTCACCGCCGAGGTTCTCCGCGCCGGGGCTGTTGGCAATGTCCTTGTAGCCCGACTTGAGCTTCTCGACGTTCGCTGTGCCCTTGTCCAGAAGACGCTTGTCGTGTGCGGCACGATTCGCCTCGTTCTCCGGCTTCTTCGAATAGTCGAACTGCTTCATCTGGGCGAGATAGGCGTCCTTGTCGATGTCGTTGTTCTCTGCCGCCGCAAGGAGCTTGGCCTTGGCATCGGCGTCTTCCAGACCGACCTCGAACTCGGCCTTCTTGCGCTGGTTGCGGACGATGTCCTCGACCTTGTCGTCGCTGGTGTAGACGCCCTCGCGCTCCACGAGCGCCTTGGCTGCGTCGGCCTTGTCCTCGTCGCCCTCCATCAGAGCGGAGAACAGCTTGTTGTCGGCGTTGTTCGCCTGCAGCGCGTCGCCGTCGTCGAGCTCTTCGGTGGCGTTCTTCTTGAGGTCGCCGTAACCCAACTCGGTGTACTTCGTGTTGACGCGCGCGTTACGGTCCTTGATCCGCTTCTCCAGCTCGGGCTTGGTCAGCCCGTGCTGCATTGCGTACCTCTCCTCCTCCTCGCGGATTCGCTCGTAGACCTTGTTCATCTTCTCTTCGTCGGTGCCCGGCCCGTCCATCGCATCCTCGAGCTCGGCTGCGTCGGCCTTGTCGACGTCGCCGTCGGCGAGAGCAAGCGCGTTCTCCAACTCGGCGCCGCCTTCGTCGCCGCGGATGTCCGCCTTCATGTCGACGCCGTACTTCTCCTTGTACACCCGCTTGATCGCGTCGAGCTCCTCGATCGACTTGCCGCGGAGCGCCTCGCGGATCGCCTTCTCATCGGTGCCCAGGCCATCGATTGCCTCGGCGATGGTCGCCGCATCGGCCAGCGCTGCGTCGCCCTTCATCATCCCTTCCGCGCGGTCGACCTCGCGCTCGTTCATCATCTCGTGGATGCGCTCCATCATCGAGCTGTCGAAGGTCTTCTGGTAGCACTTCTCCAGCGACGCTCGCTCGACCGGGGTCTTCGCCGCGCCGAGCCCTTCATAGATCTTGCTCTGCTCGAGTCTGAAGTGGAAGTGGTGGTCCAGACCGGCGTGGATCTTGTTGGCCGCCACCAACGGCTGGAACCCGGGGTTGGTCGCTCGAGCCAGATCGCCCAAGGACTCCCAATCCCACTCAGCGATCGCATGCTCCTCGAACGACTTCGCAATCTCCGGCTTGCGCCTGTTGCCGATGCGCATCATCTGTGATTCGGCGACGAAGCCGATGGAGTCGATGCCGCCGTGGATGTACTTCATCGCCAGCTCTTGCTGCTCGCCGGAGAGCTGCTTGATCGCCGAGGTGAAGTGGCCCTGGTTCTGGTCGAGCTGGGCCTGCTTCATGTCGACCAGCACGCTCAGATCCTTCGACATCGCGTCGCGCGATTCGGCGTTGCGCTGTTTCTCCCATGCCTCGTTGTTGGCGGACGCCTGCTTGCCCCAATCGTGGAACATGTCGAGCAGCCGCTCCCAGAAACCGCGCTCTCGACCCTCCTGGCGGGCCGCCCAGTCACGGATCTGTTCCTTGCCGGTGGAGAGGTGCGTCGTGACGCCCTGTGCAAACGCGTCGTGCTCTGCGGTTGCGGCAGCCTTCAGACGGGCCAGCTCGGCATCGACCCTGGCGTTCTCAGCCATGCCCCACTCGGACGTCGGGCGGGCCTCGACCATTCCCTTGTTGGGCTCGGGGTCCGCCGACCAGTGGCGGCGAATCGCGCCGGCCTGGGTGTTGGCGAGCTGGGTGGCCTTCTGCTTCTTCTCCGTTGCCCCGGCTTCCAGCTCGGCGAGGCGTTTCGTCAGTGACGCCTGCAGGGCGCCGTACGCGGTGCCACCGGTGGAGCTGAGCTTGGTCAGCAGTTCGTCGCGCTTGGCATCGATCTCCTCCGTCAGCGGCGGCCCCTCGGCAGCCGCCTGCTTGTCCTCGATGTCCTTCTTGACCGCCTCCTTCGCGCCCGCAACAGCTTCGCCTTCCTGCTTGGTCTGCTCCGTTCGGGTGGCCAGGGTGACAGCAGCCGCCATCTGCACGGCCGCCGCCGCGCCCATCGACTGGGTGAGGACCACCGTGGTCTGCTCCTTGATCTTCGTGTCGAGCTGCTCCTTCGACACGCCTGCCGCGAGGGCGATGCCATCGAGCTCGGTCTTGAGCTCGGACGCGAGGGTCTCCTCTTCGGTCTTTGCCATCGCGATCATCTTTGGCACCGACGAGCCGTGCGCCATCTTCAGCGCGGCGTCTGTGAATTCCTTCGACTTGGACGGAATGTGGACCGAAGCCCGCGCGATCGCGTCGCCGAGGACATCGCCCATCGCTGGGTCTGGCGGTGTCAACGACGCCGGACCCTCGTCATGCATCGGAAGGATCGGTTCGGCCGGTGTTCCCTTGCCGGCGTTGTTCTCGATCGCGGCGATGCGTGTCTTGAGTCCTTCCAACTGCTTGGTGAGCAACGGTCGTTGCGACTCGTCCTTGAGCACCCCTGCCAGTTGCAGTTCGAGCGCTGCCTGATCGGTGCGGAGCGTCTTCGGGACGAAGTCCGCTGGTGCCAGTGGCACCGCGTCGTACGCTGGCGGCGAGCCGACCGGCGAGAACGCCTGGTCCGTGAGATGACGGTCCGCTGCCTTCGCGGTTGCAGCGATGACGGCGTCGGCGTCAGTCGTGTTCAGCCGCTGAGCCTTTGGTTCTTCCTTCGGGATGGGCGGTTGGTGAGCCTTGGCATCGATCGTCGGATCGACCACGCCGGCCTTGCGGCCCGACGCGATGTCGGTGCCCTTCTGGGTCACCGCTGCCGGTCCGGTCTGGAGCACTGGATTGTCAGCTGGCTTCACGGCCTCGGTGCCGGCGCCCACAGCCGCCTTCCATTTGTCGAGCGCGGGATCACCGAGGCTTGGCTTTGGCGCCTTGGCCGGGCTCTGATGCTTGGCGTGCCGGGCGCCACCTCCGCCACCTCGCGCGTGAGCGGCCGCAGGCCTTGCTGGTGGATTGCCCTTCAGAGCGGCGCTGCGCTCGTTGAAGCCGGGTTTGGTCACGTCTGCCGCGGAGGTCCCGGACGCGCCGCCCACGGTCGGGCTGGTTGCGCCGGGCGCGGCCGGACCGTTCGCATGTGGACCCTGACCATTCGCGGACGTCGCGGGCATCTCGATCTCGGGCGGCTCCGGTCCGGAACCCGATCTGGGACGACGCGCGTCCACCGCCGGCATCTCGATCTCGGGCGGCTCCGGCCGGGAACCCGGCATCGGGCTGGCGGCCGCGGGCGAGCTCTGAGTTGCCGTCGGTGTCGCTTCTTGGCCGACGGTCGGAGCGTCCGTGGTGGGAGCGCTTGTGGGCTCGCTCGTCGGGGTGCTCGAGAACAAGCCCGCGATCCCACTCCCGATGCCGGCGAAGAACCCACCGACGCTGCTGATGATGCCAGACGACGGCTGGTCCGGCGCCGGGCTCTCGACCGTCGGCGACTGAGCGACCGCAGGCGTTGCCGCACCATTCGTCGGTGCGCCGGACGAGGCGCCAGGCGCGCTTGCGCTCGTGGATGCGCCCCCGATCGGGGCACCGGCGGGTGCCGGGCTCGAATCGGTGTGTCCGGCCGCTGGGACCTGCCCATCTCCGGCCGAGCCGGCATCGAGCTGAACCGCAGCCGAGCTCGGACCGGTGGCGGCGCTGGGCACGCCACGCACTGGGGCGGCAGCGACGCCGGCGGCCGACGCAGGTGCGGACTCGCCGCCTGCCCCCGCTCCATCACCGTCGCCCGGGGCTCGACCGTCGTCCGCACCGTCGTTCGAACCCGTCCGAGCACCGGCACCCACGGTTGCCGCGCCACCCGCGCCACCCGCACCGCCCGGGGCAGCCTCGTTCTGACCGGCATCGCTGATGACGCTCATCTGGGCCACGCCGCGGTTCCCAATCGATTGCTGCCATTGGGTGACGATCGCGGCCAGCGTCGCCGGTGGAACCGCAGCCTCTTTGGTGGCCTGCTGCCCCTGGCTGACCAGCTCGTCGGCTCGATCGCGCGTCGCGGGAACCTCAGCCATCGTTGCATCATCGCCTGATGGCGGCCGCCTGCCAAGGACCGGCGCGTTACCCGATCGAGCAACAGCCGTTGCCCTGATGGTGTACCGGTTGCGCCTACGTGGGCGAACGCGTCGGCCTCATGATGGCAACAGGTCGTCTGCGCCAGGAGGTTGTGCATGCCCCAGTACCTGTCACCCGGAGTGTATGTCGAAGAGATGGAGGCTGGTTCGCGTCCGATCGAAGGTGTCGCGACATCGGTCGCTGCCTTCGTCGGCTTGGCCAAGATGGGGCCGGTCAACACGCCGACCCTCGTCACCAACTGGACTCAGTTCACCCAGAACTTCGGTGACTTCCTCGAGGAGTCGTATTTGGCGCACGCCGTCTACGGCTACTTCAACAACGGAGGCGGCTCTGCGTACATCGTGCGCGTCGGCGCCGACGATGGTGTCGCCCCGATGATGCCCGCCGCCAAGGGTGAGATCTCATCCGGCGGCGAGAAGTCTGCGCCGGCCTATCGGGTCAGTGCAAAGGAACCGGGCGAGGCGGGCAACAGCATCTCGGTCGAGATCGAGAACCCGCCGGAAGGCTCGCCGGACGACATGTTCAAGATCGTGGTCAAGCGCAACGGTCAGGTCGAGGAGCAGTTCGACGTGTCGACGCGCCGCGGCGGCAAGAACGCCATCACTGTCGTCAATCAGGCCTCCAAGTTGATCCAGCTGGAGGAGCTCGCCAAGGGCGGTGTTCCGGAGCGACCACCGGCCGGCACGAACATCAACCTCGAGGGCGGGACGCTGGCACCCGTACCCGCCGTGCGCATCTCGGCCGAGGACTACGTCGGCGACGCGTCCGATCGGACCGGCTTCGCGGGTCTCGAAGCGATCGAAGAGATCACGATGCTGTCCGTCCCCGATCTGATGGCCGCCTACCAGCGTCGCCTGATCGACCTCGAAGGCGTACAAGCCGTGCAGTTGGCGATGATCGCTCACTGTGAGTTGATGGGCGATCGCCTCGCCATTCTCGATCCGCCGCCGGGCCTCAACGCGCAACAGATCAAGGAGTGGCGAGTCGACAAGGCAGGCTACGACTCGAAGCAAGCCGCGCTGTACTGGCCGTGGATCAAGGTCTTCGATCCGGCGACGGGCCGAAACCAGTTCGTACCGCCATCGGGTCACATGGCCGGCGTGTGGGCCCGCAGCGACGCGACGCGCGGCGTCCACAAGGCACCCGCGAACGAGGTCGTTCGCGGCGCGATCACGCTGGAGACCAACATCACGGCTCGCGAGCACGACCTTCTCAACCCGAACGGAATCAATGCGATCCGTGCGTTCCCTGGTCGAGGCATCAGGGTGTGGGGAGCACGCACCCTGTCCTCTGACCCCGCGTGGCGCTACATCAACGTGCGCCGCCTGTTCAACTACCTCGAGGAGTCGATCCTCAACGGCACGCAGTGGGTGGTGTTCGAGCCGAATGACTTCGACCTCTGGCAGCGCATCCGGCGGACGATCTCGGCCTTCCTGGTGCGCCAGTGGAGGGAGGGCGCTCTCTTCGGCCAGACGCCGGACGAAGCGTTCTACGTCATGTGCAACTCCGAGACCAACCCGTCCGAGATGATCGACGCCGGGCAGGTGACGTGTGAGATCGGCATCGCCCCGGTGAAGCCGGCGGAGTTCGTCGTCTTCCGGCTCGCCCAGTACTCCGGCGGCGCCTCACTCACCGAGTAGCGAGCGGCCGCAGTGAGCGCCGGCCGCTCAGCGTCTGCCGCTGAGCACCGTCAGCCCATCCCCATCGAACACGAAGCCACATCCACGAACGAAGCGAGGAACCCATGCCCATCGGCGAAGACGGCATTGCCGGCTACACATTCAAGATCGAGATCGACGATCACCAAGAGATCGCTCAGTTCAAAGAGGTCTCTGGGTTGTCGTCGGAGGTTCAGGTCATCGAGCACCGCGAGAACACCATCGCCGGCAAGGAAGTGGTGAAGAAGCTGCCCGGACAGAAGAAGTACGGCGACATCACGCTGAAGCGCGGCAAGACCGACTCCAAGAAGCTGTGGGAGTGGCACAAGAAGGTGCAGGACGGCAAGATCGACGAAGCGCGCAAGAACGCCTCGATCGTGCTGTTCGACTACGCGGGCGGCGAGATCGCTCGGTACAACCTCACCAACTGCTGGCCGAGCAAGGTCTCGATCGGCTCGCTGTCCGCCGGCAGCAACGACGTGCTGATGGAGGAATGCGTGATCGTGCACGAGGGTGTCACCCTCGGTTGAGCGATCGACCTGACGGAAGGACGAACAACCGATGACATCATCGAGCGTTGCCGAACCAGATCACCGGCCAACCGAAGATCGCCTGCAGACCGAGTACTCGTTCGTGTTGCCACGCGGCTACGTCGACGACAGCGGCACCGTCCACCGCCACGGCGTGATGCGCCTGGCGACGGCCAAGGACGAAATCCTTCCGCTGCGCGACCCGCGTGTGCGTGACAACGAGGCGTACCTCACCGTGTTGCTCCTGGCCCGCGTGGTCCTGCGCATCGGTGACGTCGACTCGGTCCATCCGGGCATCATCGAGCGCCTCTTCGCCACCGACCTCGCGTTCCTCCAAGACCTCTATCGACGTGTGAACTCCGAAGGTCACACGCATGCGGCCGTCACCTGTCCCTCCTGCGGGACCGACTTCGAGGTGGACGTCGCCGGTGATCGCCCGGGGGAATTCTGACGTACGCAGCTGACCGGCTGTTCGAGGAGGTTGCGTACGTGAGTTACTACTTTCATTGGGACCTGGACAGGATCATGGATCTCGAGCATCCCGTCCGCCAGCAGTTCGTCGAACAGATCGCCGCGATCAACCGGCGGACGAGCGAAGGGGCCTGACCATGGCGCTGTGGGGCTTCGGTCGGCGGGGCAAACATCAGGAATCGCCTCCAGCGTCCGAGACGGGCGCTGGTCCGGCGCGTTCGGACCAAGCGGTAGCGATCGCACCATCATCCGCACCGGTACGGGCTTCGGCTCGAGACGAGTGGAAGCAGCTGCCGCCGCTGGCCCGCACCAGTGGCGAGCCGAGACTCACCGCCCCGCTGAGCCGCATCACGACCGGGTTGGCCGCAACCGCTGACACCGGGATGGTGTTGGCAAAGCTTGGTCATCAACTGCGTCGCGATGCTCCCGCCGGCCGCGTGTCGGGGACGATCGTTCCGACGGCACGCACGAATGCGACCCCTCGACAACCAAGTGGTCCAACACTCGACGTCGCCCGTCATACCGTTCGACCCGACGATGATGTGCAACCGATCCGGTGGATGAGCAACGGCTCACCGTCCCGATCGGCCGAAGAGCAACCGGTCCACGTCCGCGATCAGTCGCAGCCGCCCCAGAGCACGCTGTCCACCCCGTCTCTACCGACGACCCCCACCGTCGCCGCGCCGCTTCCTGACGCATCACCGGCGCGACGGCTCAACGCGACGACGTCGCGCATCGTCACCGATGCCGCCCCGAGGACGGGCCTTGCGGTCGTCCAGCGGCCGTCGATGATTCCCGCGCCTGGCCCTTCTGATCCGGTCGTCTCGAATACGACCACCACGCTGGCCACGCCGGCGACGCCCACCACGGCCGGCTCCCGGCGACCGGTTCACGTCGCGGCCAGTAGCGCGCCGTCGTCGACCGACGACGTCGTGCCGACTCAGGAACTGAGTGCGCCACCAGAACCTGCACCGTTGTCCGGGCAACGCACGATCCATCGACGCCGCCTCGGCGAGCCGCTGGTCCACCGTCCTTCGACGATGGTCGCCGCCGTGAGGAACACGACCGAGCTGCCGTCGTCAACGGTGACACGAGGAGCTGAGCCGGTGAACCCGGCCGAGCCCGTTCGCCAGGACAGCCCTCCTAAGGCCGCGACGCGCAATGCGCTGCCGGTCCGCCTTGCTCGTCCCTCTGCTGTCGTCTCCACGTCGTCGGGGTCGGGTCCACGCCACGATGGACACGCGGCTGGCGATGGCCGGAAGACACCCTCGCTGTCACCAACGACATCGATCGTAGGACACCGCCCGTCGCTGCCGGCGCGGCGCTCGTCGGGATCCGATGGCGGGAGCCCATCTTCCGACAACCGAATGGCGGTGTCGGTCACGCCACGAGCGAACTCGACTCCGGTCGTCGTTCCGATCACGCGACGGAGTCAGGCAACACTGACACCCCCGATCGCTGCAGACCGCGGGGTGCCGACCCCGCCTGAGGCGGACCCAACGGCCGGACCGCGTCCGCGACCGGCACGGTCTCGGCCCGACGGCGTTCCGTCCGATCTGCGCGCACAACTCGAACCGATGTTGGGCACCGATCTCTCGGATGTTCCTGTGCATCGCGGCGCGTCGTCGTCGCGTGCGGCATCGGAGATGCGAGCCAAAGCCTTCACGGTGGGCTCGGAAGTGCACATACCCGAGAAGCTCGGTCCGCTCTCACACGGTGAAGGCCGAGAGACGTTGGCGCACGAACTGACTCACGTCGCTCAGCAGCGCCGGCTCGGCGCCGTGCAGCCCAACGAGGATTCGCCTGCCGGACAGCGAATGGAGGCCGATGCGCGTGCGGTCGCGACTCGGGTCTCGAACTCGTCGCGGGTCTCCGTCGCGCCGCCGGCACCACGCCGCCCGGTGGTGCCCATGGTGCACACGCCCGCGCCATCGTCTGCTCGACTCGCGGCTACATCGCCCACAGCACCGGCGTCTTCACTGTCGACCGCCGAGGCGTGGAACGTGGCCGCAGACATCGAGCGCGCCGCGCTGTCCAGCGGCATGGCGACAAAGTTGCCGGCGGGCGGCGTGACGTTCGGTGGATCGGCACCGACGGCCGCGGCATCGGCGGGTGTGCAACGCCTGCCCGAGGGCGAGCCGACGACCACGCCCAGCCACCATGCCAATGAGGTGGCCACGTCCGTCTCGTCGACGGTCGAGATGACACCCGACAAGATCGACGAGCTCGCTTCGCGTGTCTACGAGGGAATTCGCTCCAGGCTTCGCCACGACCTGCTGCTCCAGCGCGAGCGCTCCGGCACCCTCTTCGATCGCCGCTGAAAGGATCCGACATGGCCGACCCAGGACAATCCAACCGATTCAAGGTGATGATCGATTCACTCCCCCTCGGTACCTTCAGCAAGTGCGAAGGTCTCAAAGCGACGTACGACATCAAGTCGTATGAGGAGGGCGGCGAAAACGGATACGTGCACCAGTTGCCGGGGCGCGTCAAGTACGAGAACATCACGCTGACCCGACCCATCGACGGCCAGTCGAAGGAGGTCGCTGCGTGGTTCGCGTCCTTCCGCGTCGCGGTCCGCCGAGCGAATGCGTCGATCACCGTCATGGACGCCGCGGGCGAAGGGATCATGGACTGGGCCCTGAGCGGCGTGGTTCCCGTCAGTTGGTCCGCTGGCGCAGTCGACGTCGGAGCGAACAGCGTCGTCACCGAGACGCTGGTGTTGTCGCACGAGGGCTTCCTCGGTGCCGGCACAGCCGTCGGAAACGTGTAGGCGTCGCGATGGGCATTCCGTTCAAACTCGAAAAGGCCCTCCTGGCCGAAGCGCCGTCGACGAGCGGTCTGCTCGGCGACCTCGCCGGCGGGGCGATGTCGCTCGCCGGCAGCGTCGTGGGGGTCAGCGGCATCATGGCTCCGCCGTGGGCCGGCCGCGATCTGCACTTCCGCTTCAACCCGGACAAGCTGACGTTGTCGAAGTCGGCGAACTTCAGGGAGCAACCGCGGCCGTCGTCGCAGCAGGCTGCGCAGAGCAGCCCGCCGCCACCGCAGTACGTCGGTTCGACGAACCGCACCCTGTCCTTCACGGTGCTGCTCGACGAATGGGATGCGCCCCCCGGCGTGGGTCGCGACGTCGCCAAGATGGTGCAGGACCTCCAGGCCCTGATGGACCCACCGTCTGACAAACCGTCGACAGCCGTGCCGTTGCCGCCGAAGATGGGGTTCCACTGGGGTGGATTCGTGTTCACCGGCCACATCACGAAGGCGGATGCAGTGTTCACCCTGTTCCGCCAGGACGGGTCGGCGGCGCGCGCCGAGGTGAGCGTCGTGATGACCGAACACATCGACGTTCCGGGTCGCCAGAACCCCACCTCTGGGGGTCCCGCGGGCAAGCGGAGCCGCACCGTGGTCGAGGGTGACAGCTTGCAGCTCCTCTCGTATCGCGAGTACGGCAAGTCGAGCTACTGGCGAGCGTTGGCGGAGATCAACGGGATCGACGACCCTCTCGCGCTGCGCCCCGGAACGCACCTGCTGATGCCGTCGCTCGCCGACGCCGAGGCGATGAGCTGACCACATGGGTATCAGTCAGATCCCCAGCATCGAGGTCGACGGCAACGCGCTCAGCCCCGACATCGCCAATTGCCTGCTCGACGCCGTCATCGACGACGATCTGTACCTCCCTGACATGTTCGAGCTGCGATTCAACGATCCAGACCGGAAGATGGCCGACATGAACGTCTTCACGATCGGAGCGACCGTTGAGATCAAGACCGGCCCCAGGAGCGAACCGGCGTCGATCTCGTTGATCAAGGGTGAGGTCACAGCGATCGAAGCCGCCATCGGCTCGACGGGTGCCTTTCTGACGATCACCGGGTACGACCATTCGCATCGCCTCCACCGCGGATCGAAGACCAAGACCTTCAACGACATCACGGACTCGGATCTCGCCAAGCGCGTCGCGCAAGCGGCCGGACTGGCGATCGGCGTGATCGATCCGACGGCGACCACGCACGAACACGTCAGCCAGGTCAACGAATCCGATTGGAGCTTCCTTCAACGCCGCGCCCGCGACGCCGGATGTCGGGTGTTCGTGAAGGACGGCAAGTTGAACATGCGCTCGGGAAGCAGTTCGAGTCCGGACTCCCCCGTGAAGCTCGACTTCGGCGATGACATGCACGAGTTCCAGGCGCGGATGACCGCCAACGAACAGGTCACCGATGTCGAGGTCCGCGGGTGGGATTACGAGGCGAAGAAGGCGATCAGTCAGGTCGCCCACACCTCCATCGACAACGTGACGCTGGAGAACTCGTCGATCAAAGCCGACACGATCAACAGCTCCTTCGGATCGTCGACGTTCGTGCGCACCGATCTCGCCATCGGCAAGGACGCCAATGCTGCAACCGCAGCGGAAGGCGCCCGAGTCGATCGGTCGAGTGGGCAGTTGCACATGACAGCGCGAATCACGGGCGACCCGAACGTGACGGCCGATACCGCGATCGAGATCACCGGCACGGGCAAGGCCTTCGACGGCAAATGGCTCGCGTCGCACAGTCGACACGTGTTCGACTCGACCGGGTATTCGACTCACTTCACGGTGTCGGGCAGTCAGGACCGATCTCTCGCCGGTCTGATCTCCGGGATGAGCACCAGCCCCAGCAGCGGCCGCGTCCAGAGTGGAGTGGTCGTCGGGATCGTGACGTCGACCGACGACCCGATGAAGATCGGCAGGGTGAAGGTCAGCCTGCCGTGGCTCAACGACGACTTCGAATCCTTCTGGGCACGGGTCTGCTATCCCGGTGCCGGAGCCGGCCGTGGCCTGTTCCTGTGCCCCGAGATCCAGGACGAGGTGCTCATCGCGTTCGAGCACGGTGACGTCAGCCAGCCGTTCATCGTCGGCAGCCTCTACAACGGTCAGGACAAGCCGGACGACGACAGCTACGTCTCATCGACCGACGGATCGGTGATCCGCCGAGCGTGGACGTCGCGCAACGGCCACAAGGTGGTCATCCTCGAGGATCCGAGCGACCCCGACAACGACATGATCAACCTCGTGACCAAGAACGGCGTCGTCATGAACCTCAAGGACAATGGCGAGCTGATCGTGAATGCGAAGAAGGCGACGTTCCAGCTGACGGAGGACTTCGAGATCGCCGCCGAGGGCGACATCACCATCAACGGCAAGAACGTCACGATCCAGGCCAAGCAGAACCTGCAGCTCACGGGCTCGGGTGGAGCCACCATCGATGGCGGCCCGCAGACCGCGATCAAGGGTGGAATGGTCGGACTGAACTGACATGACAACACGACCCGAAGGAGAACGGAGATGAGTGACGCATTCGTCGGCAAAGGCTGGAGCTTTCCGGTGCGCGTCAACGCGACCGGCGGCATCGCGCTCGTCTCGAACGAGAAGGAGATCGACGAGGCGATCCGCCTGGTCCTCGGAACGGCGCCCGGCGAACGGCCGATGCGTCCCGAGTTCGGCTGCCGAATTCACCACTACGTGTTCGCCACGTCCGACGCAACGACGGCCGGGATGATCGCCGCAGACGTGCGGTCGAGCTTGATGCGCTGGGAACCACGCATCGACGTGCTCGACGTCGCAGTGGGTTACGACGAACTCGACCCGTCACTCGTCTACATCGACATCCGCTACCGAATCCGCAGCACGAACGACGCGCGCAACCTCGTCTTCCCGTTCTACTCGATTCCGCTGGAACAGGAGCGCACATGACGCTGACCGCACCCAACCTCGACGACCGTCGCTTCCAGCAGTTGGTCGACGATGCCAAACGACTCGTCCAACAACGGTGTCCGGAGTGGACCGATCACAACGTCTCCGACCCGGGGGTCACGCTCATCGAGACGTTCGCGTGGATGACAGACCTGCTGCTCTACCGACTCAACCGAGTTCCGGAGCGTCACTACATCAAGTTCCTCGACCTGATCGGTGTCCAGCTGTACCCGGCGACCGCGGCGCGAGCCGACATCACGTTCTGGCTGTCGGGCCCGACACCCGAGCGTGTTCGCATTCCGGATCGCACGGAAGTCGCCACGTCGCGCAACGACACCGGTGATCCCATCGCGTTCATGGTCACGGAGGAACTCTTCATCGTGCCCTGCGAAGCGCAGCACATCGCGTCCAACGTCGCCAGCGGACCGATGCGCCATCATGACGCCACGGTCGGCGACGACGTCGCGTTCTATCCGTTCGACGAGACACCGAAGATCGGCGACGTGTTGTACGTCGGGCTCTCCGATGCGATTCCGCGCTGCGTGGTCACGCTTCGCTTCGTCTGCACGATCGAAGGAATTGGTGTCGACCCCGAAAATCCGCCACTGGTGTGGGAGGCCTTCACGGGCGACCAATGGGCGCCGTGCGAAGTCGAGCGCGATTCGACCGGCGGCCTCAACAGCGCCGGTGACATCGTTCTCCACGTTCCACAGGACCATTCGACCTCGGTCCTCGACGGCTTCCGCGCGGGCTGGCTGCGGGCCCGCGTCACCGCCAGCGGACCGAACCAGCCCAGCTATTCCGAATCACCGCGAATCCAGTCGGTCAAGGCCTTCACCATCGGCGGCACGACCGAAGCGGTCAACGCCGAGTCCGTGGAGGACGAGGTGCTCGGAATCGCGGCGGGCGTACCGGCGCAAGAGTTCGAGCTGCAGCGGTCCCCCGTCGTCGCCGGCTCGGCGACGCGAGTGCAGGTGTCCGACGACGACGGCGGCTGGCAGGACTGGGGCAGGGTCTCGAGCTTCGCGGCGTCGGACGCAAACGATCGACACTTCGTCCTCGATCCGACCAGCGGCACCATCGCGTTCGGTCCGGCAGTCACGCAGCCCGACGGATCGATTCGCCAGTACGGCGCGGTGCCACCACGCGGCGCCACTGTCCGCGTCCGCCACTACCTGGTTGGCGGAGGTCGAATCGGCAACGTCAGCAAGGGCCGCATCACGATCCTGCGCAGCTCGATACCGTTCGTTCAGCGGGTCGAGAACCGGGCCCCGGCCTTCGGCGGCGTCGACGCGGAGACCCTCGAGAATGCGAAGGTGCGCGGCCCCATCACGTTGCGCACGCGGGATCGAGCCGTCACGTTCGAGGACTACGAACAACTCGCACGCGAGATCGCGCCCGAGGTGGCGCGAGTCCGAGCAGCAGCCACCGATGACTCCGGCGTGCGGGTGCTCGTCGTGCCATCGGTGGCGCCCGGCGAGTTCGGTCAATTGCGGTTCGCCCAGATGGTTCCCGACATGGATGTCCTCGAACGGATCGCATCGCATCTCGACACGCGCCGCACGATCGGTGCACGTGTCTCGGTCGAGCCGCCGCGCTACCAGGGCATCACCGTCGTCGCTCGCGTCCGGGCACGCCCGCGGTATGCCGGCGACCTCCGCATCGACTGCCTCACAGCGTTGTACGAGTACTTCCATCCGGTCATCGGCGGCCCCGACGGCGACGGTTGGCCGTTCGGCCGAGCGGTTCAGGTCGGCGACGTGTACGCGGTGCTCCACGGATTGTCGGGCATCGGTGTCATCGACGACGCACGCCTGTATGCCGCCGACCCGGTGTCGGGCGAGCGGGGACCGGCGACGCAGCGTGTCGACATCGATCCCGACGCGCTGCTGTTCTCGTACGAGCATCAGATACTCGTCGAGGAGAGCTGACGTGAGAGGCACGACTACCGGGGTCGCCGTGCGTCGGCGCATCGGTGACGGGTTGCCGGCGATGTTCCTCGACGACGACTTCGTCCAACGTCTGTGCGATGGGTTGGATGAAGTCCTGGCGCCCATCCCGAGTGCGCTCGACAACTTCTCAGCCGTTCTCGACCCCTCGCTTGCTGCACCCGACTTCCTGGAGTGGTTGGGCGGCTGGGTCGGAGTCGAGATCGATCACACATGGCCGATCGAGCGCCGGCGGATGATGGTGGCTCGCGCCGCCGACGTCTTCAGTCGCCGCGGAACACGGTCCGGGATGGAAGACCTGATCGAGCTCTTCACAGGCGTTCGTCCCGAGATCATCGAAGGCGGCGCCACCTCGGCGTCGCAAACTCCGCTGGGAACGCTTCCTGGCGACGCCGGTGCCCCGCTCGTCGTACGATTGGCCATGCCTCAACCCGCCCCTGCGGTGCTCAGCCGCTTGCACCGACTCGTGACGGCCAACAAGCCGGCACACCTGTCGCATCGTGTCGAGTTCGTGTCCCCGCCACGCGCTGCCCGGCTCCCGCCGCCTCCGGGGCCGGCCGCATGATCGTCTGCAAGCGGTGCGGGAATCACAACGAGTCCGACGACGAGTTCTGCGGATCGTGTGGTGTCTTTCTGGAGTGGGAGGGCGAGCGGATCGGCGAATCGGTGGCAACGATCGACGAACCCCAACCGTTGCCGCCGCCGGGAGGCATTGTCAGCCGGATCAAGAGTGCCGTCCTCGGTGAAGGTTCGACGTTGCCACCACCGGGCTCGGGCCCGGCTGCGGCGTTGCCGGCGCCGAGCGCTCACGATCATTCGTCACCCGGACACGCGGGACTCAGCCACCCGCCACCGCGAGTTCCCAGCGCCGCCGATCAAGCCGCCAGCGCTCTGAGCGCCAAGTTGCCGGCGCCTTCCGCAGGGCCCGCGCCGCGGCAACCGACTGCGCAGACACCCGCAGCAGAGGTGGCGCGACCGAAGCCGCAGACGAAGCTGCCGCCGACCCGAACGATCAATCCGGGAGACCTCGTCTGCGGCACGTGCGGCGAACCGAACTCGCCCGACCGCAACTTCTGTCGCCGCTGCGGTACGACGCTGGCCGAGATCGTTCCGGTTCGCCGCCGGTGGTGGCAGCGCCGATCGGCAGGGGTCGCGACGACCGCCGCCGGTCAGGCGGCCGGGGGCGTCGCTGCCGTGCCCGGCACCGTCAACGGCGCGCCTGCGGGGGCCAACCCGCGCGGCGGCAACGGCGCCACCGTTGGCGGAGGTGGCGCGGGTCGCGGCAAGAAGGCCAAACAGGGGGCACGCAAGGTCAAAGGCGGCGTCTTCGCCGGCTTCAGCAACGTTCGGCGTGTGATTGCGTTGCTGGCGATCGTCGGCATCGGAACAGGTCTCGCTGTGCCGGGACTTCGTTCGACGATCACCAACAAGGCGAGCGACATCTACAACGAGGTGAAGCGCAAGATCAACCCGCAGTACGTCGAGGTCGCCCCGGATGACACGTTGTCGACCGCCAGTTCGTCAACGCCGGGGCACGACGCGACGATGATCGCCGATGGTGCCAGCAACACGATCTGGCTCGCCGACCCAGGCGACGCGAATCCGACCGTCACGATGCGATTCGCGCCACCGACCAGTCTGGCCAAGATCCTGATCACCCCTGGCGATCAGGAGAAGAAGGAGAACTTCAAGGCGCAGCCTCGACCCAAGGACGTGTTCGTCACGGCATTCGACGCGGCGGGAACTCCATTGAAGACGGCCCAGATCACGCTCGTCGACAAGGCCGACCCGCAGAAGTTCACGCTCGAGGCCAAGAACGTCGTGTCCGTCTCGGTCGCCGTGCAGAGTTGCTACCCCGACCCAGCGTTCCGCGTGTGTGCCCTCACGGAAATCGAGTTCTTCAAGCAGAAGTGACGGTCAAGCAGAAGTGACGTCACGCAGCCCGACCGTCACGGGCCCGACCGTCAGGCCAGGGTCTCTTTCGTCGCCCCCGGCACGGTGATCGAGACGGTGCCGCCGTACGCGCACATGCAGGTGCTCGAGTTGCTGAGCGCAGGAACGCCGCCGATCATGACCGATGCCGAACCGGGTGTCCATGGCGCGGTGACGGGGATGCATGCGCCAGGGGTCAACACGCCGAGCGCGGCCGAGGTCTGCGCCGCGGTCAACGGATTGGCAAGACTCAAACACACGCCGAACGATGGGATGTTGACCATCGGCGCGGAGTCGGTGATGCACGCCATCGGTTGTCCCTCGGCCGTGACCCGTCCCTTGGGCAGCACTGCGAGCACAGCCGGTGAGGCACCGAACGTGCACAAGATCGACGCCCCGTTGACGACAGGAAGTGGCACAGCCGAACAGTAGCCGCGCTCGTCGCCGGTCGGAGCCGCGACGGCCGTCGCCGCTACAGTCTCGGCGGATCACGTCGGTGACGCACACCGACCGAGGGGGTTCCATGACACAGTCCTTGCCACCTGACGCGTCCGGGCTGACGCCGAGTTGGCTCAGCGCAGCATTGGCGCCGCGCCATCCGGGCGTCAGCGTCGCATCGGTCGACGTGCTCGCCCAGACGGACGCCACCAATCATCACGTTCGCATCGGTGTCACCTACGACGTCCAGGCGGGAGCACCCGACACGCTGTTCTGCAAGATGGCTCCGCTCGACCCCGGGCACCGCGCGGCGATCGGCGCGACCGGCATGGGGGCCCGCGAAGCACGCTTCTACGCCGACCTCGCACCGTCCATCGCGATGCGGATCCCCACCGCGCATTTCGCCGCAGCGGACGCCGACGGCTCGTTCATGCTGCTGCTCGAAGATCTGACCGTGACCGGGTGTTCGATCTCGGACGGCAGTTGGGGCATCCCACCCGACCTCGCCGCGGGCGGCCTCGCGGATTTGGCCGCGATGCACGTTCAGTTCGAAGACGCCGATCGTCTTGCGGCAGTTGCGCCGTGGGTCTCGACCCGTTCGCCGGGCGCGACCGAGTTCACCGTCGGCACCTTGCGCTACGTCCTCGACAACTACCGTGATCAATTGACCGACGCGTACGCGGCCGTCGCCGAGATCTACATCGCCGACCCGGACGCCGTCGTGGCGCTCTGGGACAGTGGTCCGCACACCCTGATTCACGGCGACTCGCACATCGGCAACCTGTTCATCGACAACGGTCGAGTCGGCTTCCTCGACTGGGGCTTGATGACGATCACCACGCCGATGCGCGACGTCAGCTACTTCATTTCGATGGGGATGGACCCCGACGCCCGACGCACTGACGAACGTCGGTTGATCCAGCACTACCTCGATGTCCGCCGGTCATTGGGCGGCACCGAGATCTCGTTCGACGAAGCCTGGCAGGCGCATCGCGTGCACGCCGCGTACACGGTGCTCGCGTCGTTTCTGTCGTTCGTGCCGCCCTACAACTCCGAAGACCATCGTGTCTTCACCGAGCCGTTCAGGGCCCGCTCGTTCGCAGCATTGGACGACCTGGACACCGTGTCGGCACTCCGCGAACGACTGCGTTGACGTCGATCTGACGAGCATCTGACGACCATCTGACGAACTGCTTCCCCGACCCACCGATCGTCGTCCGGCTAGATTCTGCCGATGCGCCTGACACCCGTTGCCCTCCTCGTCGCCTTCGCCGTGGTGGCGACATCGTGCGGATCCACCAACTCGGGCGTGAAGGCCAAGCGCGCGGACGGTGTCGCGACCTCGGACGCTGAAGCGAACACGGACCCGTCGCCATCGTCCGACTCGAACGCGGGCGCGACGGCGCCATCGACGGCAACCCCGGATCAAACGTCGATCGACCAGGCGGCAGTGAGAGCAGATATCGCTCGTATCATTGCGCTCCCCGTCGATCAGCAAGAGGCCGAGGCGAGAACGCTCGACGCGGCATATGAGCGCCAGTGGTTGACGTTGGCCGGTGTCGACGATGCGCTCGGCGGAGCGGCGAACACCGACGCGGCATTCGCCGCTGTCATCACGGGCATCAACGGGCCGATCGCGGCCTGGAAGGCGAACCCGCCGCCCCTGTCGGTCGGCCCGACGCACCGCGTCGGCAGCGACGAGGGTCCGACGTACGGTGCGCTGCTGTTCGCTGGTTACCTGCTTGGCGCGGTGCTGGTCGGCGTCGGCGTGTCGGCGACCAACAACGGAGAGAAGAAGAGCGGCAGCGTGCCCGACGATGGCAAGGATCCGAAGGGCAAGGCGGCGGTCAAGATCGAGGGTGACCGAGCGGCAGTGTCGGTCGAGACGGAAGGCGAATACACCGACAAGGGGCTGAAGGGGAAGTTCAAGACGAAGACCGATCTGGTCGTGTGCCCCGACGTCAACGGCAAGGTGACCGGCAAGGTCCACCTCGACCTGTCGTCGACCGCGGTCGGGTCGAACAGCGGCACCAACGGCACATTCGACGTCGAATTCACGGCGTACGTGAACGACGAGGCCGAAGTCGCCGACACCGACTACGACGTCCGGTACCAGATGGCACAGTTCGAGAACTCCAAAGGCGGGTTCATCGATTTGAGTCTCTCCATTCCCGGTACGACGAAGGGTGGGGAAGCCACCGCCACGTTGAATCGATTCGGCGGCGTCGTCACCAACCAACTCTCGAAGAGCACCGCCGGTCTGGCCGCGATCTTCGGTCTGCTCCTCGGCAGCAGCGCTGTCAACGCCGCTCGCGATGGGTGGAAGTCGGGCCGCTGCGTGAAGCTCGACGCGACCACCGACCCGGCTGGCAGGGACAACCTGAAGCCACTCACGAGCGTGGCCATCCACGCCACGCCACGCAGCTTGCTCGATGGGTCCAATGTCGGCGGCAACGTGTACGCGACGCTGGTCGGGGCGTCCGACGTTCAGCCGGGAGGCACGCCGGTTCCTGCCGATGCGGACTTCACGTACACGGCACCCGCGGAAGAAGACGCGACCGGTGGCGTTGCGCTCGAGGCGCGATCGAAGCGAGGCATCGGGAAGCTGACACTGTCGTTCAGTACCGAGGCACCACACTCGTACCAGATCGTCGGCGGGCTCCAAGACTGGCAGGTCGATGACCACGTCTGCGACGTGACCCAGGGATTCGAGATCACGACCGAAATCGGCACGATGGTCTTCTCCGGCGGGCTCACCGGCACGTACACGTTCACGGGCGTTTTCAACTCGAGCTACTCCGGCGAATACCGCATCGACCTCCCCGATGGTCCAGGCAAGCCGGGCACGATGACAGGCGGCGGCAGCGGCGTGATCCACGGCGAGGCCGGCTCCGGCACCGAGCACTACGTCCTCACCCCAGCGCTTCCCTGCTGACGTCGATTCTGTTGCCCCGGTTGACCAACCAGGCCCACCTGCCGGCGGAGCCGACCATCTGCACATCACCTGGCCGAGCTCTCCGCCGGACCGCTCGTCGCTCGGTCGTCCAACGACCGAGCCGCTCGTCAAGCGCACCTCCAGCAGGCAGAGGCTGACTTCGAACCGATCCCATTCGACGCTGCAGCCGCGAGAGCCTTCGGGCGGGTCGTAGCCAGCCTGCGCGAATCAGGACGCAAGACCCAGGCGCGGGCCTACGACGCCCTCATCGCTGCCGTAGCGATCGCGAATGACTTACCGGTCTACACGGTGAACCCCAGCGACTTCACCGGAATCGACGGCCTCCAACTGGTCGCGATCCTCATCCAGATCACGGCTGACAGCCACCCTCGGCATGCGGCGATCCACGTCTGACGACGTCGGGCAAAGTGTCGGAGGGGGGACTTGAACCCCCACGGGATTTCTCCCACTAGCACCTCAAGCTAGCGCGTATACCTATTCCGCCACTCCGACGTGGGTGGACTCCCGAGGCTATCGCAGCGTCACTGGCGGACCAACAGGAATCCCAGCGCAACCACGGTGAAGACCCAGATGATCATCAGGACCGTGGTGATGCGGGTGAGGTTGCGCTCGGCCGATGTGGACCCAAGGGCCGCACCGCCGCCGCCGCCGAACATGTCCGACAGGCCACCGCCGCGGCCGCTGTGCATCAGGATGCCGGCCACCATGCCGAACAACGCCAAGACGTTGATGACGATGGTGACGTAGAGAACGAAGTCGCGCACGGTTCACAATCCTACCGGGGAGGCACGCCTCAGCGGTTCACCACGGGAGCCATCACGGCAGTCGACATCACTTCTGGGAAGTGACACGCAACGGGGTGGCCTTGGCCGCGATCGATGAGCTCTGGCTCCTCGTTGGCGCAGACCTCCTGTGCCTTCCAGCACCGGGTACGGAAGCGGCAGCCGCTGGGCGGGTTGACCGGGCTGGGGACGTCGCCCTCGAGCACGATTCGTTGCCGAGCACGCTCTTTGATCGGATCGGGAACCGGAACGGCCGACAGCAGCGCATGCGTGTACGGGTGAGACGCCTGTTCGTAGATCGCATCGACGGGTCCGGTCTCGACGACCTTGCCGAGGTACATGATCATCACTCGATCGGAGATGTGGCGGACGACGGACAGGTCGTGAGCGATGAACAGGTAGGCCAGCCCGAGCTTGTCCTGCAGGTCCTCGAGCAAGTTGACGACCCCGGCCTGGATCGACACGTCGAGCGCGGAGACCGGCTCGTCGAGAATGAGCAGCTCAGGATCGAGAGCGATCGCTCGCGCGATGCCGATTCGCTGTCGCTGACCGCCGGAGAATTCGTGCGGAAACCGCTTCGCATGCTCGGGATTGAGACCGACCAGGCGCAGCAGCTCGCGGACGCGTTCCTTGCCGGCATCGCCGTACTTGCCGTGGATCTGCAGTGGCTCGCTGATGATCGACTGCACGGTCATCCGCGGGTTCAGCGATGCATACGGGTCCTGGAACACGATCTGGATCTGTTGGCGCAGCTTGCGCATCTCGCCCGACGCAAGACCGACGAGTTCCTGGCCCTTGTACTTGATCGACCCCGAGGTGGGCTCGATCAGACGCAACGCCAGGCGACCGGTGGTCGACTTGCCGCAGCCGGATTCACCAACCATGCCGACCGTCTCACCGGCGCCGACCGTCAGGCTGACGCCCGATACCGCCTTCACTCCCCCGTTGCTCCGGCTGAAGCGTCCGCCCAACGGGAACACTTTGACGACGTCCGTCATCTCGAGCACGGGCGTGTTGCCCTCAGCCGCAGGCGACGAGAGAGTCGCCGCTGTGTCGATGCCGGTCATACCGTCACCTGCTCTGCGGCGTAGATCTCTTCGGCCCGAAGGCACGCACTGAGGTGTCCACTGCGGCCGATCGATATCAGTTCAGGACGCGGCCCGTCGCACTTGCCGTGCTTGGCGTGCGGGCAACGCGGGTTGAATGCGCAACCCGGGGGCAGCGCCAGCAGCGACGGCGGCTGGCCCTTGATGCGGTGCAGGCGTTCGCTGCCCGAGCGGCGGTCGAGTCGCGGCAACGATGCGAGCAAGCCCTCGGTGTACGGATGATGCGGCTGGTAGAAGATCTCGTCAGCGGTACCCAGCTCGACCTGACGACCGGCGTACATGACCAGCACGCGGTCGGCCACACCGGCGATCACGCCGAGGTCATGCGTGATCAAGACGATCGCAGAACGCGTGCGCTGTTTGACCCGCTCCATGACCTCCAGAACTTGGGCCTGGATGGTCACGTCGAGCGCAGTCGTGGGCTCGTCGGCGATCAGCACGTCGGGCTCGTTGGCGATGGTCATCGCGATCATCGCCCGCTGTCGCATGCCGCCCGAATATTCGTGGGGATACTGCCCGGCACGCTCGACGGGGTTCGGAATTCCGACCAGCTCGAGCAGCTCGATGACCCGCGCCTTCAGTTCGTGCCTGGGCAAATCGCGGTGCGCGGTGATGCTCTCGGCGATCTGGTCACCAACCCTGAAAACGGGGTTGAGCGATGTGAGCGCGTCTTGGAACACCATCGCGATGTTGCGACCGCGGAGCGGACGCATTTCGCTGTCCTTGAGGCCGATCAGCTCGCGGCCGCGGAACTTGACCGACCCGGTGATCTTGGCCCGCTTCGGCAGCAATCCGAGGATCGCGAGCGACGTGACGCTCTTACCGGAACCGGATTCGCCGACGATGCCGAGCGTCTCGTTCTCACCCAGCGAATAGCTGACGCGATCGACGGCGTGCACGACGCCGTCATCGGTCGGGAAATCGACGCTGAGATCGGTGACCTCGAGAAGGGGTTGGTCCGACATCAGTGCTTGGCCTGAGGATCGAACGCGTCGCGGAGGCCGTCACCGAGGAAGTTCACACACAGCACGACGATCAGCAACATCAGACCCGGGAAGTAGAGCAGGAAGGCGTGCTTGCCACCCACCTGACCCTCGGCGTCGGACAGCATCTTGCCCCAGCTCGTCTTCGGTGGTTGCACGCCGAAACCGAGGAACGACAGCGTCGCCTCGGTCACGATCGCGCCGGCGATGCCGAGCGTCGCGTTCACCATGATGGGCCCGAGCATGTTGGGCAGAATATGTCTCGTGATGATGCGCCAACTGGACGCCCCAGATGCACGAGCAGCCTCGACGAACTCCTTCTCGCGGAGCGAGAGCACCTGGCTGCGAACGACGCGGGCGACACCCATCCACGCCAAGCCGGCAAGGACGAGGATGATCGTGACGTCGGTGTAGCCGAAGTACTTCAGGGCAACGGCCAAGACGGCGATGGCCGGAATCACCAAGAACAAGTCGGTGAAGCGCATCAGCAGGTTGTCGATCGACTTGCCGAAGTAGCCGGCGATAGCACCCGCCGCGAAACCGACAATGGTCGACAAGAGGCCGACCGCGATACCGATCTTCAGCGACACCTGGCCGGCGTACAACACCTCGGTGAAGTAGTCCCGGCCCAGCTGATCCACACCGAACAGGTGATGGCGGCTCGGACCGGCGATGTCGGCGAGGAGGTCCTGCTTGTTTCGCGCGAACGGCGCAACCCACGTGGCACCGAAGCACATGAACAGCAGAATGACGAACAAGACGGTGGAGAAGACCGCGGCTCGGTGGCGGAGGAATCGACGAACCACCAATTGGAACTGCGACCGGGCCTTCGGCTCCGCGCCGGCGACCAGTTCGAGATCGCCCTCGTCGGGCTCGGGCATGACCTCGATGATCTCTTCCAGGGACGCGTTGGACAACGGTTCCGCCTCTTGATCTGACAGCGTCATGTCACCCGAATCCTTGGGTCGAGGAAGCCGTAGACGACGTCCGCCAACAGGTTGAACAGAATCACGAACACTGCACCGACCAGCATCCAGGCCAGAATGACGTTGACGTCGCCCGCCAGGAGCCCGGCCAGGAAGAGCCGTCCCATCCCGGGGATCGAGAAGATGGATTCGGTGATGATCAGCCCGCCGAACAACGCGCCGGCATCGACCGCGGTCTGCGAGACGAGCGGCAAGAGCGCGTTGCGCAGCGCATGCTTGAAGATCACCTTGCGACGCGGCAGGCCCTTGGCTCGAGCCGTGCGGATGTAGTCGGCAGACAGCACATCGAGCATCGCCGCGCGCTGGAAGCGGCTCCACACGGCGACCGTTTGCACGGTCAGCGTGAGAACGGGCAACGCCAGGTGACGGATGTAGTCCAGGTTGAACCCGGACTGACCGGTCGAGTGCAGGCCGACGAAGTACACGATCGGGTGGGCCAGGTGCCAGTGCAGCTTGGGCTCGACCGACAGGAACTGGATCGCGAGCAGCGCAAACCAGAACGGGGGCATGGCGACCCCGAGATACGAGAGGCCGGTGAACGCAACGTCAGCGACGGAATACTGCCGAACCGCCGAATACACGCCGGAGACCACGGCGATGACCAGCGAGATCACGACACCCCAGAAGATCAACTGAACGGTGAACCCAAGGGCACGCGACACCATGTCCGTGACCTTGCCGTTCGTGCTGGTGCTGACGCCCCAATCACCGCGTACGAACTTCGTGGCCCAGTTCCACCATTGGACGACGATCGGCTTGTCGAGGCCGAATTCCTTGCGCTTCTCCGCGATCAGCCGCGCTGCGTCTTTCGACGTGCGGTACTTCGCGGTCGGGTCAAAGGTCTTCCGGATGCCCCAGAAGACGATGAACGAGGAGATGACGAGAACTGGAATCGAGAACAGGACTCGCCGAGCGATGAATTTGATCATGAGGATGGAGAGGTCACTGCCGTCCTGGCCCGACCAACAGGTCGGACCAGGACGAACAGATGATCACTTGATCTGGTCAGCTCTTGACTGTCCAGGTGTTGATGTTCCACCACGGCCCTTGGACCACGTTGACGCTGAAGTCACCGCTGATCTTGTCGCCGTAGAAACCGATGTTCGGCAGCGGATCGAGCGGCAGCGACGCCACGTTCTTGGCGAGCAGATCGTCAGCCGACTTGGCTGCCGCAGCACGCTTGGCCGGATCCGTCTCGGTGTCAACGGTGGTCAGCAGCGGATCGAGACCATCAATGTTGGTCCGGGTCCAGTTCTGGCCTGAGTTGTTGTTCGCATCCGAGGGGATGTTGGTCGACAAGAAGATGGTCGACAAACCGGGGCTCAACGTGGTGGCGGTCTGTGCGTACAGCGCAACCACGTAGTCGCCTGCGGGCAGCTGCGTGCCGAACAAGTCGCCGGCCTTCTGCTCGCTGATCGTCATGTCGAAGCCAGCTGCCTTGAGCTGGGTCTGGAGGACCTGCTCGGTCAGCTCACGACGCTTGTTCCCAGCGGTGCTCTTGAGCACGAACGACAACTTCTTGCCGCCCTTTGCCCAGATGCCGTCGGAACCCTTGGCGTAGCCAGCGGCCGTCAGCGTCGAGGTCACCTTGTCGAGGCTCAGGGTGTAGCCGGCGAAGGCTGCCTGGTCCGAGTACTTGGCGAGGATCGGCGGGTTGAGGCTCTGAACGGCCTTGGTCACACCAATGCCACCGAACAGTTTGTTGACGATGGCGTCGCGGTCGATCGCGTAGGCGAATGCCTGGCGAACGGCGACGTCGTCGAACGGAGCAGCAGCGTTGTTGATCCACAGGGCTTCCACGTTGCCGGTGTTGCCGTCGACGACGGACTTACCGGGCAGGCCACCAGCGTTGATCGCGTCGATCGCGTCCAGCTGCGGCTGTGGTCCGATGGTGTCGACTTCGCCGGCCTTGAAGGCCTGGAACTCGGCTGCGGTGTCAGCGAAGAACTTCTCCTCGATCTTGGCGATCTTGGACTTCGTGCCCCAGTAGTTCGGGTTCGGCTCGAACGTCGCACCGACGCCCTTGTCCCACTTGACGAGCTGGTACGGGCCGGCCGACCAGGTGTAGCCGTCCTTGGTCTCAGCGTCGCGGTCCTTGCCGTCGAGGATGTGCGACGGGTAGAGGCCGTAGCTCTCGAACAGGTCCTGCCACGAAGCGTTCACCTTCGAGTACGTCACGACGACGGTCGCGGGATCGGAATCGTCGACAGCCGAGACATCCTTGTAGACGCTGGTGTCGTAGATGTCCTTGCCGTGAGCGACCTGGTCCCAGGTGTACTTGAAGTCGGTCGAGGTGATCGGCTTGCCGTCGTTCCAGACGGCCTTGGGGTTGATCTTGTAGGTGACGGTGAGGCCATCCGAGCTGATCGTCGGCTCGCCGGTGAGCAAGTTGGAGGCCTTGTAGGCCCACTCGCCGTCGCTGCCCTTGACGTAGTCGTACGGGCGTGCGGTGGTGAAGTACTGAGCTGACCACGAACCGTAGGTGGAGCCGCCGCAGCTGCCCATCCAGTCCATGCAATCCCACTCCTGTTCGACACCGATGGTGACGGTGCCGCTGGGGGCTGCGCCCGAGTCGGTGGTCGCCGTCGTGGTGTCTGGTGCGGCGCTGCTGGCCGGCGCGGCGCTGCTGGCTGGTGCCGCAGTCGTGGCCGAACCGCCGGTTGTTGCCGTGCTGGCGCCGGTGGTTGCAGTTGAAGCTGCGGTGGTTGAGCTGGCCTCGGATACCTTCTTGCTGTCGCTGCTACATGCAGCGGACACAAGGGTCAAACCGAGGGCAAGTGCAGCAACAGTGCTGCGCCTCGTGTTGATCACGTTATTTGCCTCCTGAGTGGGTCGGGAGGGAAGGAATTCACCGCCGAGGCGGTGAGTCGGGACATCAGCGAGCCAACGCCCGACCTGCTCCCGTATTGTCCTCCCCGATCAATACGGGTGTCGGAACCATAGCACGGCTCTGTCAAGTGAATAGTCAAAGCTGTTCCAGTTTTACATTTTGTTGGCGCGTTCATTCCAAGACGGCCAGTTCCATTATCCACAAGAACAATCGGTTCGATCGGAACTTGGATCAATGCGTGACGGACGTCGTCAGTGGTTGCGGTACTGCACAATGCGAGCGAACTCGTCGGGAACCAGGCTCGCCCCGCCGACGAGGGCACCGTCGATGTCGTCCTGGCGCATCAGTTCGGCGATGTTGGCGGCCTTGACCGAGCCTCCGTACTGAATCCGAACGGCTGCCGCCGCAGCGGCACCTGCGATCTCGGCGATGCAGCCGCGGATGGCAGCGCACACGGTCTGTGCATCATCTGCCGTGGCGGTGCGACCGGTGCCGATGGCCCAGATGGGTTCGTAAGCGATGACCATCGAGCCGATCGCATCGGGCTTCTGCCCGGCCAACCCGGCACGGATCTGGCCGAGCACCTTGGATTCGGTTTCGCCGGCCTCGCGCTCGGCAAGCGTCTCGCCGACGCACATGATCGGCGTCATCCCGTTACGGCGAATCGCGACGATCTTCTTCGCAACCGTCTCGTCGGTCTCGCCGAACAACTCGCGGCGTTCGCTGTGGCCGCAGATCACGTACTGAACACCGAGCTTGCCGAGAAAGACAGCGGACACCTCGCCGGTGAACGCGCCTTTGTCCTCCCAATGACAGTTCTGGGCGCCGACGATCAACTGCAAGCTGTCGGTGTCGATCAAGGTCTGCACACTGCGAATGTCGGTGAACGGCGGGTGGATGCAGACGTCGACTTCAGCGACGTCGTCCTTGCCGATCAGGTACGACAACTTCTGGATGCTCTGGATCGCCTCGAAGTGACTGTTGTGCATCTTCCAGTTGGCCGAGATGATCGGCCGTCGAGCCGATGAGTCCGGCTCAGTCCGCGGGGGCATTCGGCGCTCCCCTCAACGCAGCCAGCCCGGGCAAGTCGCCGAGCTCGAGCAATTCCAACGACGCACCGCCGCCGGTCGACACGTGATCGACCTCGTCCTCGAGGTGGAACTGGGCCAGCGCAGCGGCGGAGTCTCCGCCCCCGACCACGGTGAACGCTTTCGTGTCGGCCATCGCCTGGGCGACCGTGCGGGTGCCCGATGCGAAACGATCGTCCTCGAACATGCCCATCGGACCGTTCCAGAACACCGTGCGAGCTTCCATGATGATGTCGCTGAACGCAGCAGCGGAACCAGGTCCGATGTCGAAACCTTTGGCGCCCTCGGGCAGGCGTGTCCCGAACGTCGCGTACGTTCCGTTGGCGTCAACGCCCGTGATGTCGTCGGGCAGGTGGATGGTCTTGCCAGAGGCGAGCAACCGTTTGCACGTCTCGACCTGATCGGGCTCACATAACGACGCACCGATCGGCTTGCCCTGCGCCAGGAAGAACGTGAAGCACATCGCCCCACCGATCACGAGCGCGTCGACAGTGTTCAGCAACGCTTCGACGACACCGAGTTTGTCGGAGATCTTGGCCCCGCCCAGCACAGCGACGAAGGGCCGCTTCGGGTTGTTGCGCATGCCGAGGAGAACCTCGACCTCTTTCTGCAGCAGCAGACCCATCGCAGAAGGAAGCGTGCGCGGCGGGCCGACGATCGAGGCGTGAGCGCGATGCGCCGCACCGAACGCATCGTCGACGTATGCGTCGATGCCATCGATCAGATTGGCGACGAACGCGGGATCGTTGCCCTCTTCGCCCGGATGGAAGCGCAGGTTCTCCATCAGGTCGACGCCCGGTGCCAATTCGGCCAGGCGCTCGCGGACGGGCTCCATGCTGTACTTCGGCTCGGGCCGCCCCTTGGGACGACCGAGGTGGCTGGCACACACCACGCTGGCACCACGATCGGTGAGCCACGCGATGGTGGGCAACGCGGCGCGGATGCGGAAGTCGTCGGTGATCTCACCGTCGGCCATCGGCACGTTGAAGTCGGTGCGCACGAGGACCCGCTTGCCGCGGACGTCGCCGAGGTCGTCGAGAACGGGGATCTTCGCCATCAGCTCTTCTTGGCGGCGCCCGCCTTCTTGCCTTTCTTCATCTCCTTGGCGGTGTACACCGTGAGGTCGACGAGGCGGTTGCTGTAACCCCATTCGTTGTCGTACCAGCCGAGGACCTTGACCAGCTTGCCCATGCTCATCGTGAGCTCAGCGTCGAAGATGCAGCTGTGGGGGTCGGTGACGATGTCGCTGGAGACGATCGGCTCCTCGGTGTACTTGAGGATTCCCTTGAGCGGGCCCTTCGACGCAGCAGCCTTGAACGCCTTGTTGATGTCGGCGACCGAGGCTTCCTTGGTGAGGTTGGCGGTGAAGTCCGTGATCGAGCCGGTCGGAACCGGAACGCGCAGTGAGGTGCCGTCGAGGCGACCCTTCATGGACTCGAGCACCAGCGCCGTCGCCCGTGCTGCACCCGTGCTGGTCGGGATGATGTTGATGGCCGCGGCGCGTGCCCGACGGAGGTCCTTGTGAGGACCATCGACCAAGCTCTGGTCACCGGTGTAGGCGTGGACCGTCGTCATCATGCCGTTCTCGACACCGAATGCGTCATCGAGGACCTTCACGAGCGGCACGAAGCAGTTCGTGGTGCAGCTCGCGTTGGAGATGACGCGATGGTTGGCGGGGTTGAACTCGGTGTGGTTCACGCCGTAGACGAACGTCGCATCGGCACCGTTCGACGGCGCGCTGACGATCACATATGGCGCGCCACCTTCGAGGTGCAACGCAGCCTTGGGCCGATCGGTGAAGATGCCGGTCGACTCGATGACCACGTCGACGCCGAGGTCGCCCCACGGCAGCTCGTTCGGGTTGCGCATCTGCAACACCTTGAGCAGCTTGCCGTCGATGCTGACGCCCTCTTTGTGCTCCTTGATGTTCTGCGGCAACGTGCCGAGCACCGAGTCGTACTTCAGCAGATGCGCCATCTGATCGAGTGACCCGAGGTCGTTGACCGCGACGAACTCGATGTCGACACCGCGAGCAGTCGCTGCGCGATAGAAGTTGCGGCCGATTCGGCCGAATCCGTTGATACCTACGCGAACCGTCATCGTCGACGCGTCCTTTCAAAAGGAGGGATTGCGCCCGCGACCATAGTGGCTCGCGGGCGACGGACGCAGATTACGGAAGGTCGCGGTGCGTGACGCGCGGGTGATGACCATGACGACGGAGCCATGTCGCGAGCTCTTCCGAGATCACGACCGACCGATGCTGGCCGCCGGTGCAGCCGATCGCGATCGACAGGTAGCTCTTGCCCTCGGTCGCGTAGGCAGGGACCAACATCTCCAACAGGTGCTCGAAGCGCTCGAGGAAATCGGCTGTGGCGGCCTGCTCCATCACATACCGACGGACCGGCTCGTCCAGGCCGGACAGTGGTCGCAGATCCTCGATCCAGTGCGGGTTGGGCAGGAAGCGGACATCGATCACGAGATCGACATCGAGCGGGATCCCGTGCTTGTACCCGAAGCTGGTGATCGCGATCTGCATCGTCGAATTACTCGAATCCTCGTTGAACGCGTCGGCGATCCGAGCTTTCAACTGGTGGACCGTGAGCGCCGAGGTGTCGATGATCAGATCGGCTTCGGCCTTCACGGGTTCGAGCAAATTCCGCTCACGCTCGATCGCTTCGGTGATGCCGGCCGCTCCGTCGTCGAGCGGGTGCTTGCGACGCGTGCTGCCGTATCGCTTCACCAGTTCAGGCGTGCTCGCGTCGAGGAACAGGACACGAACCCGGTGACCGGATTGACGCAGCCGCTCGATCTCCTTGAGAACTGCTGTCTGATCGGCCGTCGGCCCGACCACCAGCGCCAACCGCTGGAACCCCGAGCCGGCGGCCGCTGACCCGGTCCCTAGCTCGACGACCTTGTCCATCAACGTGACCGGCAGGTTGTCGACGACGAACCATCCGATGTCTTCGAGATCGTCGGCCGCGTGCGACCGCCCGGCGCCGGAGAGACCCGTGATCACGAGGATGTCGGTCATGTGCTCACAATCGTACTCAGCGCAGCTTGCACGTTCGGAGATACAACAGGCGCGGGATGGTCGACGCGTCCTCGTATTCTTCGGCCTTGGCGAGGAAACCAGACGGCGGCGCGGGCTCGACCATCCGCTCGAGCAGCAGGCCGTTGTCGGCCAACGCATTGATGTAACGGCTGAGTGGCCGATGGATGAAGGGGATGAACACGCCCTTCTCGACCTCTTCGATCGTCTCGTCCTCGATCAGGTACGGGCCGATCCGCCAGTACTGCTCCGGTGGATCGAGGATCTGATCGTCGATCCAGCCACTGTTCGGCGTTTGCAGCAGTGGATGATTGAGGAAGAAGCAGAAACGTCCGCCGGGCGCAAGAACGCGTGCGACTTCCGCGATCGCGTCATCGACATCGCGGATGTGCTCGAACACGAGGCACGCGACCACCGCGTCGAACGACGCGTCGCCGAATGGCAACGCGGCCGCGCCGGACCGGGCGAACAGCGCGCCGCCACCGCGTCCGTGCGCCACCGAAACCTGGTTCCATGTCGGATCGATGCCGACGACCAGTCGGGCACCGCCCGAGACCGCGAGCCGACTGATCTGTCCGTCACCACATCCGACGTCGAGGATTCGATCGGCTCCGGCGAGTTCGAGCGCGGCGAGAGGCAGGATCTGTTCCTCGTATTCGGGATCGGCGCCATCGGTGAACCCGTCGATCCACCAGTCAGCGTGCGTCTCCCACAGATCATCGTCAGCCACCGGGCGAGCCTACGGGATGCATGCTCGTTCGGATGGCCCGCTATCATCGCTGGCGGAGGGGAGTACCCCGTCAAGCAACGAGTCGTCAACACGTCCAAGCCATCTCTTGGTCCGGCTCGCTCGCCTCAGCAGAAGGCTCATCGGCCGGAAGAAAACGAGGTGGGGAAGACCTCCTGAACTGCGCACACGTGCGCCGTCAGGAGATCCCAATGTCCAGTCTCTCCCTTGCTTCAGGCCTCGCCAGTGCCGCCGGCAACTTCGTCGATCTCGATGTTCCGATCTGGGCGTGGATCGGGCTCGGTCTGGTCATCGCGATCATGCTGGGCGTCGATCTGTACCGTCACCGCGACGACCACTCCCCTACGCCCCGCGAGGCACTGATCGAGTCCGCTGTCTGGGTTGCCTGTGGGCTGTCGTTCGGCGCCGTGATCGCGATCGGATTCGGCAGCGGCGCGTTCGGCGAGTACATCAGCGGCTACCTGATCGAGAAGTCGCTCAGTGTCGACAACGTGTTCGTGTGGTCGATGTTGTTCACCTCGATGGCGATCCCGCTCAAGTATCAGCACCGCGTTCTGTTCTGGGGAATCTTCGGGGCGCTGACGCTGCGAGCCCTGTTCGTGCTCGTCGGTAGCGCGCTGATCGGCAACTTCTGGTGGGTGTTGCTGCTGTTCGGTGGCTTCCTCGTCTACACAGGCGTCAAGGTCTTCCGTCACCGGCAGGACGAAGGCAGCGAGCAAGCGACTCGGGGGCTCGGTCTGTTGCGTCGGATCATGCCCATCAGCGAGGAGTTCGATGGCCATCGATTCGTGACCCGGATCAATGCTCGGCGTGCTGCGACGCCGCTCCTGGCAGCGCTCGTCGTGATCGAGGTCACCGACGTGATCTTCGCCGTCGACTCGGTGCCCGCGATCCTCGGCGTGTCTCACGAACCGTTCATCGTGCTGTCGTCGAACGCCTTCGCGATCCTCGGCCTGCGGGCGATGTACTTCCTGCTCGCCAACGCGAAGGAGAAGTTCCACTACCTGTCACACGCGCTGGGAGGGATCCTCGTGTTCGTCGGACTCAAGATGGTCGTGTCGCACTGGGTTCACGTGAACACGTACCTCTCGCTCGCCATCATCCTCGCGCTGCTCACCGCGGCCATCGCCTTCAGCCTCCGCCACAACCGGCTCGCCGGCGTGGAACTTGGCGTGGATGGTCTCGGCGACGGAGTCCGGTAGCCATGTCAGCGATTTCAGCGTGTCGAGCGACGCTCGTTTGACGGCATTGACTCCCCCGAGCTCCTTGGCGATCCGCACCTTGCGGTTCTCGCCAAGGCCGGGAATGTCGTCGAGCGAGCTCTTCGTCATCCGCTTGCCACGGAGCTCGCGGTGGAACGTGTTGGCGAAGCGATGGGCTTCATCGCGGATGCGCTGCAGCATGAACAGCGCCTCGCCGCCCCGCGGCACGTTGATCGGCTCGCTGCGATGTGGAAGGTAGACCTCTTCGAACCGCTTCGCCAGCGAGGCGATCGGGATCTCGTCCTCGAGACCCAACGCCTTCACCACCCGCTCGGCCACGGCAAGCTGCCCCTTGCCGCCGTCGACCAGCAACAGCTGCGGCGGATAGGCGAACTTTCCGGGGCGGTCGCCGCGTTCGTTGACCGGCTGATCGCGCTGCTCGAGGTAGGCAGTCAGGCGGCGAGTGAGCACTTCTTCCATTGCTGCGTAGTCGTCGTTGCCGGCGACCGTCCTGACCTTGAATCGGCGGTACTCGCGTTTGTTCGGCAGCCCGTCTTCGAGGACGACCATCGAGCCGACGTAGTCGGTGCCCTGCATGTGCGCCATGTCATAGCACTCGATGCGCAATGGCGCTTCAGGCAGATGCAGCAGGTCCTGCAACTCGGTGAGCGCTCGGCTGCGCGTGTTGTGGTCAGCAGCGCGGCGCAGGCGATGACGGGTGAACTCTTCCTTCGCGTTGCGCGTCACGGTCTCGTGCAGATCGCGTTTGTCGCCGCGCTGCGGCACCCGGATCTGGACCCGCGAGCCACGCATGTGCGTGAGCCATTCCTCGTACGTCTCGCGGTCTTCGGCGTCGACCGGGACGAGCACTTGCTTGGGAATGCCGAGCGGCGGTTCGTCGCCGTACATCTCTTCCATGATGCGATCGACGAGACCGCCGGGCGTCACGTCTTCGACCTTGTCGACGATGAATCCTTTGCGGCCGACGACCCGCCCCTTGCGCACGTAGAAGACCTGCACCGCTGCCTCGAGTTCGTCCTCGGCCAGACCGATGACATCGATGTCCTCGTTCTTGTCGCCGACCATCTGCTGCTTCTCGATGGCGCGCAACACCGCCGTCCAGCGATCGCGCAGGCGGGCGGCTCGCTCGAATTCGAGGTCCTTCGCCGCCGCCCGCATGTCGGCTTCCAGCTTCTTGGTGATCTCGTCGGTGTCACCATCGAGAAAGTCACACAGTTCCTTCACCTGCTCGCGATAGTCGTCTTCGCTGATGTTGCCGACGCACGGGCCACTGCACTTCTCGATGTGGAAGAGCAGGCACGGACGGCCGAGTCGCTGATGCTCGTTGAACTTGCCGTTGCTGCAGGTGCGCACGGGGAAGCTGCGCAGCAACAGATCGAGGGTGTCGCGAATCGCGTACGCGTGCGCATACGGACCGAAGTAGCGGACACCTTTGCGCTTCCGGCCGCGCATGACGAGCGCTCGCGGATATTCCTCGTCGAGCGTGACCGCGAGGAACGGGTAGCTCTTGTCATCGCGGAGCCGGATGTTGAATCGCGGCCGATGCTGCTTGATCAACGTCCATTCCAGCATCAAGGCCTCGACCTCGTTGCGGACCTCGATCCATTCGACCGTCTCGGCCGTCGCGACCATCTGTGCCGTGCGCGCATGGAGGTTGCGCGGATCCTGGAAGTAGTTGCTGAGACGCTGGCGCAGGCTCGATGCCTTGCCGACGTAGATCACCCGTCCGGCCGCGTCTTTGAACTGATATGAGCCCGGGGAATCGGGGATTGTGCCGGCCGGCGGACGCTTCACCATGGTGCGTCGAGCATACGCATCGAAGCCGATCTCGACGCCCGAGTCGGTGGTGGAGCGATACCCCCGATTGACGGCTACGACAGTCAGCCGTGCCTGCGCAAGGGTAAGGTTGAGTGATGCCAGGTCGTTACCGATTCTCCATGCCCAAGAGTCGTGGCCACTCAGATCCCTGGTTCCGCATCGGCTCGCTCGAGGTCACCACCACCATCTTTGTGACGTTCCTCTGCGTCCTGTCGATCTTCGTGTGGGCAGCCGACAGCAACGCCTTGATCCACACGTTCTTGTGGCCGGACCGCGTCAAGTCCGGCCAAGTGTGGCGGCTGGTCACGTGGCCACTCACCAACGACCTTGCCGGAAGCGATGCCATCTGGAAGGCGATTGGCATCGCCCTGTTCTGGTACTTCGGCCGCGAAATCGAAAACCAAATCGGCCGAATCAAGTTCACGTGGATGCTCGTGCTCATCGCGTTGTTGTCAGGACTCGCAGCGACAGGCCTGGACGTGCCGTTGCTCTACATCCATTCCGTCGAGACGGCGCTCTTCGTCGTGTTCGTGTTCGAGAACCCTCGCCGCCCATTCTTTTTCGGGATCCAAGCGTGGATCCTGGCCCTGGTCCTGGTCGGCATCGAGGTGCTGCAGGACGTCGCCAATCGTGATTACAAGCTGATCGCGGTCCTGCTCGTCACGATCGCGACCGCGGTGTGGTCTGCGCGCAGCATGGGGATGTTGATCGACCAGCAATGGTTGCCGATGATCAAGCTCCCCAAGCGCCGCCCCAAGATCTCGGCGACGCCCTCGTTTCAGAAGGGCAGCCGAAGCAGCGGCGGCAGCAATCGCGGCACGGTCGTCGACGGGCCGTGGCCCTCGACACCGGTCTACAAGCCGATGCAGGACCAGGCCGAGGTCGATCAAATCCTCGACAAGATCGCGCTCGTGGGCATGGACGGCCTCACCAGTGATGAGAAGCGCCGCCTGAACGAAGCCAGCAAGCGCCTCCGTAAAGGCAACTGACCTCCATTCGGCGACACGGCGGCATGGGGCGGACCGTTCTCGGCCGCTCGGGTGTCAATCGCGTGAAACGCCCACCGGATCGACACCCGACCACCCTTCGCTGCCGACCTTTCGTCGGGCTCGGGTGTCAATCGCGTGAAACGCCCACCGGATCGACACCCGAACGGCCGGCGACTATAAGCGCAGGGCTTTGGTCTTGGCTCGAGGTGGCTTCTTCGTGACGGCGGCCTTTGCCGGGGCAGCTTGACCAACCACCGCTTCTTCGCCATCGACCGTTTTCGTCAGGGCGGCTGTGACCGCCGCGGTCGCAGCCTTCGCCGGGGCCTTTGCCGGCGCCTTGGTGGCTGCGGACTTGGATGCGGCCTTGGCTGCGGCTTTCGTTGGTTTCGGGGTCAACGTCTGGGCAGAGTCGTCGTCCGGGTCCGCCGGGGCGAACATGTTCGCGGTCTGCAGCGCTGCCTTGTCGGCCTGGCGAGCACGCTTCGCCGCGGCCTTGGTGACGGGACGGTTCTCCCACGGCAGCGGCGTCTCCTCGATGGCGACGGTCGGCAACTCTGATGCGCCCAGCAGGGGCTTGAGGAATCGGCCGGTGTGGCTGGCCGGGATGGTCGCCAGATGTTCGGGGGTGCCCTCACCGACGATCAGACCGCCCCCGCTGCCGCCTTCAGGGCCGAGATCGATCAGCCAGTCAGCAGTCTTGATCACGTCGAGATTGTGCTCGATCACCAACACCGTGTTGCCCTGATCGACAAGGCGTGACAGCACGGTCAGCAGCCGTCGTACGTCTTCGAAGTGGAGGCCCGTCGTCGGCTCGTCGAGCAGATAGATCGTGTGTCCGGTCGAGCGCTTCGCCAGCTCGGCCGACAGCTTGACGCGCTGAGCCTCGCCGCCCGACAACGTCGGGGCCGACTGTCCGAGCCTGACGTAACCGAGGCCGACATCGACCAAAGTCTGCATGTACCGCGCGATGCCGGGCTGGTTGTTGAAGAAGTCGACCGCCTCGGCAACCGGCATGTCGAGCACTTCCGCGATGTTCTTGCCCTTGAACTGGATGTCGAGCGTGTCGCGGTTGTAGCGGGCCCCCTTGCAGACTTCGCACGGCACGTACACGTCGGGAAGGAAGTGCATCTCGATCTTGATCGTGCCGTCGCCGCTGCATGCTTCGCACCGACCACCGGCGACGTTGAAACTGAACCGACCCGGCAGGTAGCCGCGCACTTTGGCCTCTTGCGTCGTCGCGAACAACTTGCGGATGTTGTCGAACACGCCGATGTACGTGGCCGGGTTCGACCGCGGCGTGCGACCGATCGGCGACTGATCCATGTCGATGACCTTGTCGAGACGATCGATGCCGAGCACCGACGTGTGGCGACCGGCGGCCGACTTCGACTTGTAGATCTTCTGCATCAGCGTCGGCAACAGGATGTCGCGGATGAGCGAGCTCTTGCCAGAGCCCGAGACACCGGTGACCGCGACGAAACAGCCCAACGGGATCTTGACGTCGATGTTCTGCAGGTTGTGCTCGCGAGCTCCCTTGACCGTCAGCCAGTCCGCACCGGGCGAACGACGATGCTTCGGCACGGGCACACTCCGCTTGCCGGAGAGGTACTGTCCCGTGACCGACTCGTCGACGTCGAGAATGCCCTTCACCGGGCCGCTGTAGACGACCCCACCGCCGTGCTCGCCGGCACCGGGGCCGATGTCGACAATCCAGTCTGCGGTGCGGATCGTGTCTTCATCGTGTTCGACAACCAGGACGGTGTTGCCGAGGTCGCGGAGTCGGATCAACGTTTCGATCAGACGGTGGTTGTCGCGCTGGTGCAATCCGATCGACGGCTCGTCGAGGACGTACAAGGTGCCGACGAGGCCCGAACCGATCTGGCTCGCGAGCCGGATCCGCTGTGCCTCGCCGCCAGCCAACGTACCCGCCGACCGTGACAGTGAGAGGTAGTCGAGCCCGACATCGAGCAGGAAGCCGAGGCGGGCGTTGATCTCTTTCGTCACCCGTTCGGCGATCATCTTGTCGCGCTCGCTGAGTTCGAGTCCGGCCAGGAACTTTGCACTCTCACCGATCGCCATGTCACACACATCAGAGATGTGCCTGTCGTTGATCGTGACCGCCAACGTCGCCGGCTTGAGCCGCGCCCCGTTGCACGTCTTGCAGGGCACGAGCCGCATGTACCCCTCGTACTGCTCGCGGCTCCAGTCGCTCTCGGACGATTCGTGGCGGCGCTGGATCCACGGGATC
Organism: Acidimicrobiales bacterium; assembly: GCA_038227995.1. GTDB lineage: Bacteria > Actinomycetota > Acidimicrobiia > Acidimicrobiales > Ilumatobacteraceae > WLMZ01. The sequence continues at coordinate 147,597 of JBBRPP010000001.1, read as the reverse complement.
ACGCCTTCGTACGCCGTCGTGTACTGCCGAACGCGGCCGTAGCGATTCTTGTACTTCACCGCGAGGTTGCCTTCGACGCCATGCAGGATCACCTTGAGCTGCTTGGGATTCAGAGTGCTCCACGGCGCATCGAGGCTGATGTCGTACACCTCCGCGACAGCCTCGATCATCCGGTTGAAGTACTGCGTGTGTGCAGAACGCCACGGCGCGATCGCACCGGCGTTGATCGACAACTCGGGGTCGGGGACGACGAGCTCGGGGTCGATCTCGAACGCGGTCCCCAATCCGTCGCAGGCTCCGCACGCGCCGTACGGCGAGTTGAACGAGAAGTTTCGTGGCGCGAGTTCTTCGTAACTCGTGCCGCACTTCGGGCAGGCAAGATGCTGGCTGAAGGTCAGCTTCTCGCCTTCCGCGCCGTCGCGACCGACGATCTCGATCTCGGCCACGCCCTCGGCCAACTTGAGCGCGGTCTCCAGGCTGTCGGTGAGTCGGCGTTCGATGCCGTCGCGACGGACGAGGCGGTCGATGACGACTTCGATCGAGTGGTTCTCGTAGCGCGCAAGTGCTTCGTCGCGCTTCAAGAACTCACTGATGTCGACGATCTCGTCGTCGATTCGCGCCCTGACGTAACCCTGTCCGGCGAGATCTTCGAGCAAGTTCTTGTACTCACCCTTGCGACCACGGACGACTGGCGCGAGGACCTGGAACCGCGTGCCGTCTTCCATCAGCAGGATGCGGTCGACGATCTGCGACGGCGTCTGACGCTGCAGGCGGGTGCCGTCGTTGGCGCAGTGCTGGATGCCGATGCGCGCGTAGAGCAGTCGCAGGTAGTCGTAGACCTCAGTGATGGTTCCGACTGTCGAGCGCGGGTTGCGGCTGGCCGATTTCTGGTCGATGGAGATCGCCGGCGACAAACCTTCGATGACGTCGACGTCGGGCTTGTCCATCTGGCCCAGGAACTGTCGTGCGTAGGCACTCAACGACTCGACATACCGCCGTTGGCCTTCGGCGTAGATCGTGTCGAACGCGAGGCTGGATTTACCGGACCCGGACAGACCCGTGAACACGATGAGTTTGTCGCGCGGCAAATCGACGCTGATGTTGCGCAGGTTGTGCTCGCGGGCGCCGCGAACGATGATCTTGTCAGCCATTGGGGGAACCTATCGGGGGTCGGGGGTCAGCCTGCGTCGCGCATTTCGCGGCGCAGGTCGTTGATCTCGTCACGAAGTCGAGCCGCGTATTCGAACCGCAGCTCGACCGCTGCATCGTGCATTTCTTCCTCGAGCGTCTGGATCAGGCGAGCGAGTTCGGCCTGCGGCAGCGACTTCAGCTCGCGCTGAACCTTGTCGCGCTCGCGCTGGCGACGCTTGTCCTTGCCGGGCAGCGGAGCAGTGTTGTCGGGGCGCAGCAACGACAGGATGTCGCCGACCGCCTTGCGGATGGTCTGCGGGTTGATGTTGTGCTCGAGGTTGTAAGCGCGTTGCCGCTCGCGGCGGCGCTGCGTCTCTTCGATGGCACGTTCCATCGAATTGGTGATCTTGTCGGCGTACATGATCACCTGCCCGTCGACGTTGCGGGCGGCGCGACCCATCGTCTGGATCAGTGACGTCTCGCTGCGCAGGAAACCTTCCTTGTCGGCGTCGAGGATCGCGACCAGCGACACCTCGGGAAGGTCGAGGCCCTCGCGCAGCAGGTTGATGCCGACCAACGCATCGAACTCGCCGAGCCGCAGACCGCGCAGGGTCTCGATGCGCTGGATCGTGTCGATGTTGCTGTGCATGTAACGCACCCGCATACCCTGCTCGAGCAGGTACTCGGTGAGGTCCTCGGCCATCTTCTTGGTCAGCGTCGTGATGAGCGCACGATCGCCGCGGGCGACAGTCGCGTTGACCTGTTCGATCAGGTCGTCGATCTGACCCTTGGTCGGCTTGATCACGACTTCGGGGTCCATCAGCCCGGTCGGCCGCACGATCTGTTCGACGACCTGGGTGGACACCTTGAGCTCGTACGCCGCAGGTGTCGCCGACAGGAAGACGCACTGCGGGATCCGTTCGAGGACTTCTTCGAATCGCAGCGGACGGTTGTCACGTGCGCTCGGAAGGCGAAAGCCGTGGTCGACGAGCTGATCCTTGCGAGCGAGGTCGCCGAGGTACTGACCGTGCAACTGTGGCACTGCGACGTGGCTCTCGTCGATCACGAGCATGAAGTCGTCAGGGAAGTAGTCGATGAGCGTGAACGGCGGATCGCCGTAGTTGCGACCGTCGATGTGCATCGAGTAGTTCTCGATGCCGTTGCAATACCCGACCTCTTGCATCATCTCCAGGTCGTACTGGGTGCGCATCCGCAACCGTTGTGCTTCGAGCAGTTTGCCTTCCTTCTCGAACATCGCCAGGCGATCCTGCAACTCGGCCTCGATGCCGAGGATCGCCTTGCGCATGCGCTCGTCACCCGCCACGTAGTGGGTCGCCGGAAAGACATGGACGCGGGTCATCTCGCGGAGTTGCTCGCCTGTCAATGGATCGATGACCGTGATGCGGTCGACGGTGTCGCCGAACATCTCGATCCGGATGACGGATTCCTCGTAACTGGGGTGGAGCTCGATCGTGTCGCCGCGCACCCGGAACTTGCCGCGCCCGAGCGTGAGGTCGTTGCGATCGAACTGCAGGTCGACCAGCCGGCGCAGGATGCTGCGCTGGTCGTAGTCGACGCCCACGCTGAGGTCGAGCAGGTTGCCCTTGTACTCCTCGGGGTTTCCCATGCCGTAGATGCACGACACCGAGGCGACGACGATCGTGTCACGCCGCGTCAGCAACGCCGCTGTGGCGCTGTGACGAAGCCGGTCGATCTCGTCGTTGATCGACGAGTCCTTCTCGATGTACGTGTCACTGGAGGCGATGTACGCCTCCGGTTGGTAGTAGTCGTAGTAGCTGACGAAGTACTCGACCCGGTTCTCGGGGAAGAACTCCTTCATCTCCTGCGCCAGCTGCGCGGCCAGCGACTTGTTCGGGGCCAGGATCAGCGTCGGCTTCTGGACGTTTTCGATCGTCCACGCGATGGTCGCGGACTTGCCCGAACCCGTGATGCCGAGCAGTGTCTGGAACCGATCCCCGCGCTTGATGCCCTCCGACAGCTTGGCGATCGCCGTCGGCTGATCACCGGCTGGCTCGAAATCGGAGACGACCTTGAACGGAATCACCGCACCATTGTATCAGCGAACAGGTGTACGATCGGGAACCCCGAGGCGGCGTTGGATGTCAACCGAGATGCTTGTCGACCGGCGTGCTGTCGACGGGGTCCGACAGTCGCGGATCGTCGGCGGCGACCGGCGGCAACGACTGCATCCACGCCCACAGATCGGGGAGTTGCGCATACAACGCCTCCTGATCACCTGAGTTGTCGATGACCCGATCGGCCGTCTCCAACCGCTCCTCGCGCGTCGCCTGGCGAGCGATTCGGGCCCGGGCGTCGGACTCGTCCATGCCGCGGAACTCGGTGAGACGCTGCACCGCGACGTCAACTGGCGTGTCGACGACCGCCACGCCGGCGACTGGATACCGAGTGTTCTCGATCAACAGTGGCACGTCGAGGATGACGACATCGTCGGTCCCGAGATGAGCCCGCATCCGATCGCGGATCTCGCGGCCGATGGCGGGATGAGTGATCGCGTTGAGGGCTTTCAGCAACTCGGGATCGGGGAACACGATCGACGCCACCTTGAGCCGATCGAGTGTTCCGTCAGCGGCGACGATCTCGTCACCGAAGCGCTCGACCATCGCGACGAAGACGGCGCCACCCGGCTGCTGCAACTCGCGCGCGACCGCATCGGCATCGATGATCTTGGCCCCCATCACCGCCAAGGCCGACGACACCGTGGACTTCCCCGAACCGATTCCACCCGTGAGGCCAACGACGATCATCCGACGACGGTAGCAAGCGACCCAGGTACCATCAGCACGTGAACGGCGATTCGCTGGAACAGACGGACGCTGGCCGAGGACCCGCGGGTTCTGCCGACCCCGCCGGCCCGGCGCCGTTGTCGTGGCCGCTCGTCGAGCGCCGCAAGGTGTCACGCGTCCTGGCCGACGACGCCGAGCGCCGGACCGAAGCCGAGCACAGCGCGCCAGGAGCGATCGCCGCAATCGAGGCCGCTCCGCTGATGCCCTTCCGGATTGCGGCGCTGATCGGCGCCATCATCCGCGGTGCACACCTGTACCGCTGGAACGACTGGTCGCTGAACGTCACGACTGCACTCGTGGTGCTGTTCACCGCGTTCCTGATCTGGCATCCCGTGCCGTACTGCAACGACAACCGGTCGCGGCTTCGCACCGTTGTCGAGATCGCCTTGCTCACCGGCGCCGTGATCGTGACCGGGGCCTGGGAGTCACCGTTCGCGCTGTGCCTGGTGCCGTCGATCATGCTCGCCAGCTTCGTCGGCGGCACGATCCTGTCCGCGCAGTTGCTCGTCGGATCCGGGATGATCATCACCGTCCAGCAGTTGCACGATCAGGGTGCCCGCAACGGGCTCGCCGACGCTGCACTCTGGATCGGACTGCTCGGTGTCGTCAGCGTCACGAGCGGACTGTCGTATCGGGCTGCGCACGAGGCTGCCCGCCAGAAGCAGGCCGCACTCGATCGAGTCGGCCGCTTGGCGGAGGCCAACGCGCTGTTGTTCTCATTGCAACGCGTTGCCCAGACGCTGCCCGCGTCGTTGGATCTCGAAGACGTGCTCGATTCGACGGTTGCCCGGGTGCAATCGCTTGTCGAGCACAGCATGTTGACCATCCTGCTCCAGACCGAACATGCCGACAGTTTCGATCCCGTACGCGTGCTCGGCTATTCGTCATCCGGCACGATCGCTGCCGGCGATCTCCCGTCGGGTCTCGTCGAGGCGCTGAACCAACCGAAGACCGTCCGCCGCGACGACGTGAACGCCTCGGCGCAATGCCTTGCACCAACAGCGCGATCAGGCCTGTATGCCGCGTTGCGCGCCCGCGGATCCGTGATCGGGCTGATTGCCATCGAAGCAATCGATCCACATCACTTCGGGCCACAGCAGGCCGAGATCCTCCACGGTCTGGCCGAGCCCTTCGGCATCGCCATCGACAACGCCAAGCTCTTCCAGCGGCTGCGCATCACGTCGGCCGACGAGGAGCGCAACCGCATCGCCCGCGATCTGCACGATCACATCGGCTCCTCCCTGGCCTTTCTCGGCTTCGAGATCGACCGTTCGGTCGCCGCCGCGGCACGAGGCGAATCGGTCGAGGACGCACTACGCGAGTTGCGCAAGCAGGTGACGAGCATGGTGGGAGAGGTCCGCGAGACGTTGTACGACCTCCGCTCGGAGGTCTCCGAGACACAGGACCTGGCGACGACACTTCGCCAGTTCGTCGACCGCATGCGCGGCCGGAGCGGGCTCGACATCACCTTCACCAGCGACCAACGACTGCGGCTCGAGGTGTCGCAGGAGCGCGAGTTCTGGCACATCGCTCGCGAAGCGATGATCAACGTCGAACGGCACGCGCAGGCCACCCAGGCCTCGCTCGAGTGGATCTCTACACCGTCTCACGCGGTCCTCACGATTCGAGACAACGGCGTCGGATTGGTCGTGGGGTCAGGTCGCGTCGACTCCTACGGAATGCGGGGCATGCGCGAGCGAGCGTCATCGATCGGCGCGCAGATGACCACTGAGTCATCCCCGACCGGTACGGTCATTCGTGTTGGATTGCACCAACCGAAAGGGATCCGCAGATGGGATTGACCGCTCTGCTCGTCGATGATCACACGATGTTGCGCCAGGGACTTCGTCGCGGCATCGAAGCCGAAGGGATCATCGTCGTCGGCGAAGCGGGCGACGGAGAGACCGCTGTGCGTCTCGCTCTCGAGCACCGGCCCGATGTCGTCATCATGGATGTGTCGATGCCGAACATCGACGGCATCGAGGCCACCCGCCGCCTGATGAAGGCCGACAGCAGGCAGCGTGTCGTGATGCTGACGATGCACATGGATCGCAACCTGATCGACCAAGCCTTGCGCGCCGGAGCCGTCGGTTACCTGACGAAGGACTGCTCGATCCAGGACGTCGTCCAGGCCATCCGGCTCGCGGTCAACGGCGACACGGTGCTGTCGCCGAACCTCGCAACCTTGATGCTGGACGAGGCACGGACCGTCCGCTCCAGCGACGAAGCGCTGATCTCGCCACGCGAAGAAGAGGTGTTGCAACTCGTCGTCGATGGACTTGGGACGTCGGAGATCGCGGAACGCCTGTACATCAGCCAGAAGACCGTGAAGAACCATCTGGCCTCGATCTACGAAAAGCTCAACGCGAACGACCGCACCCAGGCCGTGCTCACCGCAGTGCGCATGGGCATCGTCAAGATCCACTGAGCCCAGACGCGCGAACGCGCCCACACCGACCCTCTCGGGCAGCATGGGCGCGCTCGATGCGTGCTATTCGGCTGGTTCGGTTGCCGGCTCGACGTCGACTTCAACGTCGGTGTCGACCACGGCTGCGGCCGCCGACGCAGAGGTCGGGGCGTCACCTTCGGGCAACACACCATCGGCGGGCGGCTCTTCGCCGTTCTCCTGGTAGTACTCGGCCCATGCGGCTTCGCGCTCGACATCGTCGGCGCCGACGGCCCAGTTGCCGTGCTCGTCCATCTCGAAGTGCTGGCGATATTCCTCCGCGAGCTCGCCACCTTCGGCGGCCTGCTTGATCGAGAGGCTGATGCGGCGACGGGCGAGGTCGAGGTCGATGATCTTGACCCACAACTCTTCACCCGGCGTCACGACCTGCTCGGGAGCGTCGACGTGATGAGCGCTCATCTCGCTGATGTGAACCAGGCCCTCGATGCCTTCGCCCACCTGAGCGAATGCACCGAACGGCACGAGCTTGGTGATGCGACCGTAGACGAGCTGACCGACTTCGTGACCGTTGGCGAAGATCTGCCATGGGTCCTGCTGAGTGGCCTTCAGCGAGAGGCTGATGCGCTCGCGATCGAAGTCGACATCGAGCACCTGCACAGTGACGGGATCGCCGACGGCGACGACAGCACCCGGGTGATCGACGTGCTTCCACGACAGCTCGCTGACGTGGATGAGTCCGTCCATGCCGCCGAGGTCGACGAACGCACCGAAGCTGACGACACTGCTGACCACACCGGTGCGGATCTCGCCCGGCTTGAGGTTGGTGAGGAACTCGTCGCGAGCTTCCTTCTGCGTCTCCTCGAGGTAGGCGCGGCGGGACAGGACCACGTTGTTGCGGTTCTTGTCGAGCTCGATGATCTTGGCCTGAACCATCTTGCCGACGTACGGCTGAAGGTCGCGAACGCGGCGCAGCTCGACGAGCGATGCCGGCAGGAAGCCGCGCAGACCGATGTCGACGATGAGGCCGCCCTTGACGACCTCGATGACGAGGCCTTCGACCATGCCGTCGGCTTCCTTGAGCTTCTCGATGTTGCCCCAGGCACGCTCGTACTGAGCACGCTTCTTGGAGAGCAGCAGGCGCCCTTCTTTGTCTTCCTTCTGAAGCACGAGTGCTTCGATCTTCTCGCCGAGCTTGACGATGTCGTTGGGGTTGACGTCGTTGCGGATGCTGAGCTCGCGGGCGAGGATGACGCCCTCGCTCTTGTAGCCGATGTCGAGCAGGACTTCGTCGCGGTCGATCTTGACCACGGTGCCGTACACCAGCTGGCCATCTTCGACTTCGACGAGCGTGCCGGCGATGGCGTCGGCGAACGACATGCCAAGGTCGTCGGAAATCACTTGGCGTGGGGTGTAATTGCCCTCTTCGTCAAACGTGCCAAAGGCGGTGGAAGAGGTGGTCGAGGTATCGGACAAAGGGGTATTCGCTTTCAGAGGTGGACAAGGGACATTGCAGAATCAGGAACACACGTGTGTGACCGTGTGCGATGCTAACAGCACGCTGGGCATTCGTCACCCGGGACGAGTTGCCAACACCAAGAATTCAGGTGTCTCGGTCGTGGCCGGATCAGATCCATATCGACCGGGCTCGACGCTGGCGATGGAATCGACGATCAGCCCGTTGGCCGTGCACATCAGCCGCAGCTCGCGCGGCGTGTAGCACCCCGTCCACAGATCGACCACGATCGCCTCGCCGTTCGGATTGCGCACCTCGGTGTGCTCGTGGTTCACACCTGTTGCGGCATCGAACTGCGCGTCTTCCTGGTACTTGATCGCGAAGTACGAACTGAATGCACTCAACGCGAGCCGACCACCCGGCTTCAGCGCCCGGGCCATCCCGGCCAGGACCCGATCATCTTGATCGTTGGCGGTCATCAGGCCGAACGCGCCCTGGCAGAGGCAGACGACCGCGTCGAACTCGCCGGCGAACGCCAGATTGCGTGCGTCGAGCCGTTCGAAGGTCGCCAGCGTCGGCGCGCCGGCGGACGCGAGGTCGATGAACGTCTCGCTGATGTCGACCCCGTGGACCTCGATCCCGCGCCGCGCCAGATCGTACGCGTGGCGACCGGGGCCACAGCCGACGTCGAGCACGCGCATGCCCGGCACGAGACCGAGCGCGGCGACGAGGAACTCGACCTCTTGAGCCGTCCCCTTCGTGAAGGAATACCGCAGGTATGCCGAACCGAGATGATCGGCGACCGGTTCGAACCAATGCCGATCCGACTGATCGTCAGTGCTCACGATTCAGCCCTTGGCAGCGGCCCAGGAGTCGCCCCAAGTGACGTTGACCTCGAGCGGGACGTCGAGGTGCGCCGCGTCGCGCATGATGTCGATGACGATCGGCCCGACGATGTCCTTCTCGGCCAAGGGTGCCTCGACCAGGACTTCGTCGTGCACCTGCAGGATGAGTTGGCTCTCGAATCCACCGGACTCGAGGGCCTCGTCGATGCGCACCAATGCGACCTTGAAGATGTCGGCTGCGAGGCCCTGGATCCCGGCGTTCATCGCCTGCCGCTCGCCGGCCTGACGGATGCGGAAGTTCGAGTTCGAGAGTTCGGGGATCGGACGGCGCCGGCCGAACAGCGTCTCCGTGTACCCACGCATCCGCGCTTCCTTGACCGTGGAATCCATGTATGCCCGAACCTTGGGGAACGCGACGAAGTACGCGTCGAGGATGACGGCCGCTTCCTCGGTTGGGATGCCGAGACGCTGGCCGAGTCCGTACGACTCCATCCCGTACGCCAGCCCGTACGACACCATCTTGGCCTTCGACCGCTGATCGAGCTTCACGTCGGCGGGATCGACACCGAAGACACGCGCAGCAGTTGCGTTGTGGATGTCCTGGCCGGTCGCGAACGCCTCGATCAACCCGGGATCGGCAGCGAGATGGGCGATGCAGCGCAGTTCGATCTGGTTGTAGTCGGCGACGAGCAGCGTCCGTCCGGCGCCGGGTACGAACGATCGCCGGAACTGGCGGCCCTCCTCGGAACGGACCGGGATGTTGTGCAGGTTGGGTCGATCACTGCTGAGCCGGCCGGTGCGGGCGACGGTCTGATTGAACGTGGCATGGATGCGACCGTCAGCCGCGACTTCGGCCAGAAGTCCTTCGCCGTAGGTGCTGCGCAACTTCTCGACCTCGCGGTACTGCAAGAGCGGCTCGATGAATTCGGGCCAGTCGTCGCGCATCTTCTCCAGCGTGGCGGCATCCGTCGAGAAGCCGGTCTTGGTCTTCTTGCCGGGGGCGAGGCCGCGCTCGGTGTACAGGATCTCGCGTAACTGGATCGGTGAGTTGATGTTGAACGGTCGGCCGACGACGTCCTGCAGCACACCCGTGAGTCGTCGAACTTCGGCCGAGAGCCGATCACTGAGCAAGCGCAGTTCGAGGGAATCGACGGCGATGCCGACGTGCTCCATCTTCGCGAGCACCCGGACCAGTGGGTTCTCGATGGTCGCGTACAGCTCGGCCATGCCCTGCTTGGACATCGCGTCTTCGATTGCGTCGGCAAGCTTCGACCCGGCGAGGGCTTCGCGACCACCGCGCACGGACTCGTCGAGTCCGGTGTCGCCGAAATCGAGTTGGCCCTTCGTCGCTGGTTCATCGGGAGGAAACCGGAACGGCGTGTACTTCTCGAGCAGGTCACTGATCGCGTACCGCGACTCGGCTGGATCGATGAGATAGGCCGCGATCGCCGTGTCGAGCACGAGGCCGCGGAGATCGTGCTCGCGAGCCAACAACCACCGCATCAACGCCTTGACGTTGTGGCCGCGGACAGCCGGATGCGCCGCCAGTGCTGCTGCGACGACGGGGTCGGCGAGATGTTCGGACGGGATCCAGACACACTCCGCGCGCTCGGCGTCGGTGACGACCGCCAACCCGATCAGCTCGGTCCGCCCAGGCTCGCCGAGCCAACGCGGGCCGATGTCGAGCCGAGCCAACGCGTTGACCGTCAGCAGGCTGTCTGCAGCCGACGCGCTGATGGTGACTTCGGCTTCGAGCACCTCGGCCGACGACGACGGGCCACTCGCGACCCCCACCGAGCCGAGTGCATCGTTGAGGCGGTCGAGCAGACTGCGGAACTCGAGGAACTCGAACAGTCGCTGCACCTCGGCCGGGTTCGGCGTGAAATCGAGCGAGTCGAGGTCGACCTCGATCGGCGCGTCGACGTTGACGATCATCAGCTCGTGGTTCTGCCGCGCGCGTGCTTCGAACTCGATCAGTGACGCCTTCAGCTTCGGGGTCTGAGCATCGACGTTGGCGAAGATGCCATCGAGGCCGCCGTAGGTCTGGATCAGCTTCGCTGCCGTCTTCTCCCCCACGCCGGGGATGCCTGGCAGGTTGTCGCTGGTGTCGCCACGCAGGGCGGCGTACTCGGGGTACTGCGCCGGGGTCACACCGGTCTTCTCGAGAATGCCGGCTTCGTCGTACAGCGCGTATTCGCTGACCCCGCGCTTGTTGTAGAGCACCCGCACGTGCGGGTCGCTCACGAGCTGATACGCGTCGCGATCGCCCGTGACGATGATGATGTCATCGCCGCGCTCGCGGCCTTGGCGCGCGACCGTGCCGATGATGTCGTCGGCCTCGAAGCCGACCAGATCCACGAACGACACATCGAGCGCCTGCAGCACCTCGCGTACGAGACCCATCTGCTGACGCAGGATGTCGGGCGCCGCTTCGCGCTGGGCCTTGTATTCCGGGTTGGCGTAGTGGCGGAACGTCGGCTCGGGGCGGTCGAACGCGACGAGTACGCCGTCTGGCTTGTGCTCCTTGACGAGGTTGATGAACATCGACGTGAACCCGAACACGGCGTTGGTGACTTGGCCGCTGGCGGTCGCCATGTCGGTGGGCAGCGCGAAGAACGCGCGGTACGTCAGCGAGTTGCCGTCGAGGATGAGCAGCTTGGCCACGTGGTCACTTCGCCGGGGGTTCGGGCGGGCGCAGCGTCCCGGCGACGACGCGTTCCGCGACATCGCGCATCCGGCCGCGCTCGCTCATCGCCGTGCGCTGCAGGAAGGTGAATGCCTCCTGCTCCTTCATCCCGTAGTTGTCGGAGAGGATGCCCTTCGCGCGATCGATGATCTTGCGCGACTCCAACTGCTCGCCCAGCGCGTCGACTTCGCCGCTGAGCGATTGCAGCTCGCGAAAACGGCCGATCGCGACTTCGATCGCGGGGATCAGATCGCTCTTCTGGTACGGCTTCACGAGGTACGCCAGCGCACCGGAGTCGCGGGCCTGCTCGATGATCTCGCGCTGGCTGAACGCCGTCAGGATCAGTACGCCGCAGAGGCGTTCGGCGTTGATGATCGCCGCTGCCTCCAGGCCGTCCATCCCGGGCATCTTGATGTCGAGGATCGCCAGGTCGGGCCGCAGCTCGCGGACCAGCTCGACGGCCTTGTCGCCGCGGCCGGTCTCGCCGATCACGTCGTAACCCTCTTCTTCGAGGGTCTCTTTCAGGTCGAGCCGGATGATGGCTTCATCTTCGGCGATCACCACACGGATGGTCACAGGGCAGATCCTTTCGATCGCGGCGAAGCCGCTCGATCATTAAACACGCAATCCGTGAAGAGTAGTGAAGGAGGGCTTGCCCGACTGAACGGCAACGATCCCGAGCAGCATCACAGGTCGCCCAGCGACCGGAGATGCGTCGCGAGGCAATCGAAAACGGCTATCCGCTCATCCGGTCGAGGAGTTGATCCTGGCGCTGTTCGAGCTCGGCGATGTTGGCGACGACGTGGGCGCGGTGTTTGGCCATCGCATCGACGTGAGCCTGGGCGTGATGGTGCTCGTACGACGCACCGGGCGTCTCGGCGACGAGCGACCGGATACCCATGTCATCGGCCTCGTCGGCGAGGTGGGCGAGTTGCTCGTCGATGACACCCAGTTCCTCGCGTAGCCCGCGCAGCCGAACGCTGGCCTGCTTCAGGCGACGTTCGATCAGCCATTTTCCCACGGGCTCAGTCTAGAAAGACCGGATCGATTGCCGCACACGCCAGACTGGCTGCGTGCACGACGAATGGGGCATCACCGACGGATTCTTCGACGTCGGTGGTTCGTGGCACCCGACGTCGGACGTCACCCGCGATCGCCTGCGTGAGTCGATGGGCACGCCGATCTCGGACCACCCGATGTGGTTCGTCATCCAGGGTGACTCGCACCACCTGTGGGACCCGTGCCACCTCGTGCTCGAGAACGGCGACGATCTCGGCGAGATCACCTGGCTCGCACCAGATCTTCCACTCGGCTACCACGATCTCGTACCCGTCAACGGCGGGCCGACGACGAGGTTGGTGATCCATCCGCAGGCGTGCCTGCCGATCCCGGACACGTGGGGTGTGTCGAGCCAGATCTACGCGCTCTGGAGCAACCGGTCCTGGGGGATCGGCGATCTCGCCGATCTCGCCACAATCGCCGAGTCGGTGGTGTCGGCCGGCGGCAGGGCGGTGCTCGTGTCGCCGCTGCACCAACCGTCACCGTCCATGCCGCAGGAGGCCAGCCCCTACTACCCCAGCAGCCGACGGGCGTGGAACCCGCTCCTCATCGGATTCGACGACGTCCCTCCGGACGTTTTGCGCTGCAGCCCTGGCGAGTTGATCGACCGCGACGAGGTGTGGAGGGCGAAGCGGGCGAAGCTCGAGGCGATGTACGCAGACGTGGCTGAGCCACCGCCGCTGCCGACGATGGTCTCGATCTGGAACGCGTTGTGCGACGAGCACGGTCCGCAATGGCGACAGTGGCCGGAGGACATCCGCGCAGCGAATCGCGAAGCAGTCCTGGCGAAGCTGGCCGGCAACGAACCACTCGCCCGACGAGCAGTGTTCCACGAGTGGTGCCAGCAACTCGTGGCCGACCAACTCGCTGCCGTTGCGGCGACCGGGGTCTCGGTGATCGGCGACCTGGCCGTCGGATTCTCACCGGGCGGGGCCGATGCGTGGGAGTACGCCGATCTGCTGGCGCTCGACATGCGCATGGGCGCTCCGCCCGACCCGTTCAACCTCGACGGCCAAGAATGGGGTCTGCCACCATTCGTGCCGTGGCGACTTCGCCAGGCTCGGTACGAGCCGTTCATCGAAACCATCCGCGCCGCGTTGCGAGGTGTGGGCGGCTTGCGAATCGATCACGTGATGGGCCTGTTCCGCCAGTTCTGGATTCCCGAGGGAATGGCCCCGGCCACGGGTGCCTATGTCCATTTCGACTCCGATGAGCTGTTGGCCATCGTCTGCCTCGAAGCCACCCGGGCCGGCGCATTCGTGGTCGGCGAGGATCTCGGCACCGTGGCGCCCGGCGTCCGCGAGCGGCTGGCCACGTGTGGGATCGCAGGAACGAAGGTCTTGCTCTTCGAGCCCGATCCGCCCAGCGGGTGGCCGGAGAACGCCCTCGCAACCGTGACCACACACGACCTGCCGACCATTGCAGGCGTTCTCGGCGGCACCGATGGCGACGCAGAACAGCTCTCCCGGCTTCGCGAGATCGCGACCGGCGATGATGTCGAGACCGTCATCGACGATGTCCACCATGCGCTGCTCGATTCGCCGGCGCGTCTGCGGCTGCTCGCCATGGACGATCTGTGCGCTACGCCTGACCGCCCGAATCACCCCGGCACGAACACCCAGCCGAACTGGCGCCGCCGCCTGCCACGGCCGGTGGACGCGGTCGCGCTCCCCCATCATCCGGTGCACGAGGATCACCGATGAGTCCGGCGGGCGTCCCGGAGTTCCCGGCCGAGCCACCGGCGCATCCTCCGTACAGCTCAGCGGCGGGCCTGCCGAGTCCACCCGATCTGGCGTCGACTCCCGCACCGGTTCCCGCAACGGGCACGCGTCGTGGTTCCACGGCCCGTCACGTCCTACGACGCATCATCGTGCTCGTGGTCGTCGCCGGCGTCATCACGGTGATCGGACGTGTTGTGCGATCCGACGACAGCAGCGCGAAGCTCGACAAGCTCGTCGTCGGTGATTGCATCAACACGCCGACCGGCACGAAGTTCACGTCGATCAAGGCGATCGACTGCTCGGCGCCCCACACCGGCGAGATCTACGCCCTCGGCGACGTGACGACCAAGATCGACGTGACCAAGGACGCCAGCAACGACCCCGAAGTGATTCGCATCTGTCGGACCGAAGTGCCGCCGACCGTTGGTGCGGCAGTCGCCGCCGCTCAGGCCACCGATGGTGCCGCCGAGAGCTTCTTCGTGGACTCGTCGGCCAAGGGTCGTCTCGTGTGCGTCATCACCACCGCGCCGCGCACCGGATCGTTCATCGCCCCGGTGTCGTGAGGCTCACCACGTTCAGTCGCGGTAGATGAGCAGCACCGTGCAGCCGTCGACCGACCCCGCGGTGTGCGCCGCCCCGGGAGCTCGCACGCAGTAATCGCCGGGACCGTAGCTGTTCTCTTCGTCGTCGAAAGGTCCGTCGAGCACGAGGATCTCTTCGAGTTGATCGTGAAAATGCGACTCGGCAAAAGCACCGGGATCGATGAGCATCAGCGACGTCGTGCCACCGCTCGCGTCATCGGCGAGCAACGGCTTGAGCCAGAACCCTGGCGTGTCCGTGGGCTGCCATTCCATCGTGGCGGGAGCCAGCAGGTGCGAGCCTGCCGACGGACGGGTCAACGGAATCAACGGTGCCATTGGTCCAGTCTCTCCGAGCCGACGGCGCGGTACAAGTGCCCGAGGTGGGACTCGAACCCACACGTCCTTTCGAACAAAGGATTTTGAGTCCTCCGCGTCTGCCATTCCGCCACTCGGGCAAGTAGCTGCGCCAGTGTAGCCACGGGTTCCTCCCGAGCGCGGCGTCAAAATCGATCGAAATCGTTCGCCAGAGCTCGACGAGGGGCGCCGCGCTGGCCGCGCCCGGAGCTACCCGCCGGTAGTCACGCACGGCCATGCGTGAAGGTCTAGCCTCTGCGCACAGGGGACAATCCGCACGAGGAGACCGAACACCAAACCATGCTTGCCTTCACCTTTCCCGGCCAGGGGTCACAGCGGCCGGGCATGGGCCGTCCATGGGCGGATCACGAAAGCTGGGAGCTCGTCGAAGAGGCATCGGTGCACGCGGAGCGAGATGTCGCCCGCCTGCTGCTCGACGCCGACGCCGAAGAACTGCGCGACACGCGCAACGCGCAGCTGACCACGTTCGTGTCCAGCCTGATGGTGCTCGACGCGGTCGAGCGTCTCGGCATCGAGCCCAGCTACTGCGCCGGCCACAGCCTCGGTGAGTACACCGCGCTCACGGCCAGCGGTGCGCTCAGCTTCGAAGACGGCGTGCGCCTGGTGTGCGAGCGGGCCGATGCGATGCATCAGGCAGGCCTCGACAATCCCGGCACGATGGCCGCAGTGCTCGGCCTCGACGACGACCTCGTCGAAGTCGCTTGTCGGCGCGCCGACAGCGACGTGTGGGTGGCCAACTTCAACGCGCCGGGGCAGGTCGTCATCGCCGGCTCGCCCGACGGAGTCGCGGCCGCCAGCATCGTCGCCAAGGAACTCGGCGCGAAAAAGGTGATGCCGCTGCAGGTCAGCGGTGCGTTCCACACACCGTTCATGGTCCCGGCGCGCGACAGGTTGCGCAAGGCGATCGCCGAGGCCAGCCCACGCGACACCGAGATCCCGGTCGTGTCCAACGTCGATGCGCTCGCCCATGACACGGGCCAGGCGTGGTCCAGTCTGCTGTCCGCACAGTTGAGCAGTCCCGTTCGCTGGAAGCACTGCCTACTGGCGCTCGCCGAACACGGCGTCACCGGTTTCGCCGAGCTCGGACCGGGCGGCGTCCTCACCGGCATGGCCAAACGCACGGTGGAATCGGCGCGCACGATCTCGGTCTCGACCCCCGAGGACCTCGACAAGATGATCGAGTGGGTCGGCACCGGATCACCGCAGGGTGGCGCTCAACTGGAAGGCGAACACCTCTTCGCTGTCGAACGGTTGGTGGTCAGCCCCGCCGCAGGCGTCTTCACTCCCCTGTCCCACATCGCCGACGGGGCCATGATCACGGTCGGCACCGTGTTGGGCCATGTCGGCGACGCAGAAGTCCGGTCTCCGTTCGCGGGCATCCTGCAGAGCTACATTGCCGTCAACGGAGAACGAATCACGCTTCGTCAACCCATCGCTTGGCTCAGGACGGTCTGATATGCCGAAGATTCCCGAAGGTGTCCGAGGTGCCGTCATCACCGGATGGGGGTCGGCGCTACCGCCCAAGGTCCTCACGAATGCCGATCTCGAGCAGATGTTCGACACCAGCGACGAATGGATCGTCGAGCGCACGGGTATCAGAGAGCGCCGCGTCGGTGGCACCACAGTCGGTCTCTCGATCGAGTCCGGCCGCAAGGCGCTGGAGATGTCGGGCGTCGATCCGCTGGAGATCGACGGGTTGATCCTCGCCACGACCACGCCTGACCGCGCCGTGCCGGCGTCGTCAGCGACCGTTCAAAACGAACTCGGGTTGCGTTGTGGCGCATTCGACGTGAATGCCGCCTGCTCCGGCTTCGTCTACGGCCTGGTGATGGCCCAGGGCATGATCGCCATGGGCGCCAAGAAGGTCCTCCTCATCGGCACCGACTGTCTGGCCAAGATCACCGACTGGACGGACCGCAACACCGCCGTGCTGTTCGCGGACGGCTCCGGAGCAGTCGTGCTCGAAGCCACCGGCAACGGTGCCGGCCAGCTGCTCGGCTGGGACCTCGATGCCGACGGCACAGCCGAACGGTTCTTGTACGCCGAAACCGGCGGATTCATCCACATGGAAGGCAAGGAAGTCTTCCGACGCGCCGTGCGCATCATGGTCGACTCGGCTACGAAGTCGCTCTCTCACGCCGGCGTCAGCGTCGACGACATCGCGCTCGTCGTACCGCATCAAGCGAACATCCGCATCATCGAGGCCGCGTGCAGCCGACTCGGCATCCCGATGGAGAAAGCAGCCGTCGTGCTGCACTACACCGGCAACACGTCGTCGGCGTCCATTCCACTCGCGCTCGTCGACGCCCTCGACTCCGGCCGGGTGAAGAAGGGCGACCTCATCCTGCTCGTCGGCTTCGGTGCCGGCATGACGGCGGCGAGTGCGCTGCTGCGCTGGGGTGGCGACGAGGCGTGAGTCGCACGGTGTTGGTCACGGGCGGGTCCCGTGGAATCGGTCTTGCCTGCGCGCAACGATTTGCCGCGCTCGGCGACAACGTCGTCGTCACGTACAACACCTCCGCGCCGCCTGAAGGCCTGGCCGGGGTGCGCTGCGACGTGACCTCGCAGGCAGATGTCGACGCTGCGTTCGCTTTCGCCGAAGCCACCTACGGCCCCGTGCAGGTGTTGGTCTCCAACGCCGGCCGCACGCAGGATGGCTTGCTGTTGCGGATGAGCGAGGACGCGTTCGCCGGTGTGGTCGATGCCAATCTCACGGCTGCGTACCGCGTCTCCAAGCGCGCTGCACAGGGCATGTTGCGTGCACGCGCCGGGCGCATCATCTACATGTCGTCGGTCGTCGGCCTGCTCGGATCCGCCGGCCAGGCGAACTACGCGGCCAGTAAGGCCGGCCTGGTCGGCCTGGCACGATCACTGGCGCGCGAGCTCGGCTCACGCAACATCACGGTCAACGTCGTGGCGCCCGGGCCGGTCGCCACCGACATGACGGCAGCCCTCGGCGAGAAGCGACTGGCAGAGCTCACTGCCGCCGTGCCGCTGGCGCGGATGGCGACGCCAGAGGAAATCGCCGGAGTAGTGGCCTTCTTGGCTTCCGACGACGCGGCGTACATCACCGGGGCAGTGATCCCGGTCGACGGAGGCCTCGGAATGGGCCATTAGTCCCTTACCATCAACCGCAATCCCATGAATGCCAGTGGGGCTCGACAGCCCCACGTACAACTCACAACTGGAGATAACCGTGGATCAGGAAAAGTTCGAACGCTTCAAGAAGTGCGCCGTCGACGTGCTGTCGGTGCCCGCTGAGAAGGTCGTGCCCGAGGCACGGTTCGCCGACGACCTCGAAGCCGACAGCCTCGATCTGGTCGAGCTCGTGATGGCTCTCGAAGAGGAGTTCGGCGTCGAAGTACCCGAAGAAGAACTCGAAGGCATCGACACCGTCGGTCAGGCATACGACCTGGTCGTCGGCAAGCTCTGATGCAAGGGCGTGGCCGGCGCATCGCCATCACCGGATTCGGTGTGGTCGCGCCATGTGGCCTCGGCAAGGACGCGTTCTGGCAGGGCCTCCTCGGCCCTGCCTCGACGGGCACCCGCTCGATCACGTTCGCTGATTGGGATCCGTCCAAGTACTACGCGAGTCCGAAGGAGTCGCGCCGTGCCGACTCGGTCGAGCAATTTGCGATGGCGTCCGCGATCGAAGCCTTCGAACACGCCGGCCGGGCCGACATCGACCCGCGCCGGTTCGGCATCATCTACGGCACCGGCATCGGAGGACTGCGAACGCTCGAAGAACAGGTCGAACTGCGACTGGAGAAGGGCGAGCGGCGGGTTTCGCCGTTCCTCGTGCCGATGATGATGGGCAACGCCTCCGGCGCGGCGATCTCGATGAAGTACGGCCTCCAGGGCCCGAACGAGACGATCTGCACGGCCTGCGCGGCTGCCACGCATGCCATCGGATACGCGTCACGACTCATCGCGTGGGGCCGCTGCGACGCAATGGTCACCGGTGGCGCCGAAGCGGCCGCCACGCTCACCAGCCTGGGCGGCTTCAGCAACATGACCGCGCTGTCCTCCACCCTGCGCAGCATGCCCTTCGATGCCGAACGAGACGGATTCGTGATGGGCGAAGGTGCTGCCACGTTCATCCTCGAAGCGTGGGAGGTCGCAACCGCTCGCGGGGCGACGATCTATGGCGAGGTACTCGGTGCCGCCAGTACGGCCGACGCCCATCACATCACCGCTCCGTCACCCGGCGGCACGGGGGCGATCCATTGCATGCAGTTGGCGCTCGACGACGCCGAGCTCGAACCGTCGGCGATCCGCCAGGTCAACGCGCACGGGACCTCGACCCCGCTCAACGACGCCGCCGAGGCACAGGCCGTCGAAGCCGTGTTCGGACCGAACACCGTGCCGGTGACGAGCATCAAGGGGGTCACCGGGCATCCGCTCGGCGCAGCCGGAGCACTCGAAGCCGCGGCGGTCCTGCTGTCGATGCAGCACGGCGTCATTCCGCCAACGGCCGGCACCACCAACCTTTCCGAAGGCATGAACATCGATGTCGTCCTCGGCGAACCTCGACCATGGGAACCCGGGCCGACCATTTCCAACAACTTCGGCTTCGGCGGCCACAACGGGTCCGTCATCATCGGTACCGGCAGGTAGTCCACCACCTGCCCGCGTGACCGTCACCGGTCGTTTGCTTCAAGTGTCAGATCCATCCGGCCGATACAGGA
This sequence comes from Acidimicrobiales bacterium, assembly GCA_038227995.1. Classification (GTDB taxonomy): domain Bacteria; phylum Actinomycetota; class Acidimicrobiia; order Acidimicrobiales; family Ilumatobacteraceae; genus WLMZ01. The sequence continues at coordinate 127,826 of JBBRPP010000001.1, read as the reverse complement.
CTGATGGGTAGGCGGCAATCGAGGCGGACGGTGACGGTGGCAGCAGCGTGATCCTGCCCGCGCTCCCGTTGGACGAGGACCGTCGCTACGGCGCGGTCCTCGACCTCGGCCTGCTCGACACGGAACCCGAGGAGCGCTTCGACCGGATCGTGCGGCTCGCGGCTCGCCTCCTCGACGTACCGATCGCGCTCATCAGCATCGTCGCCGACGACCGTGTCTGGTACAAGGCTCGCCTGGGATGGCACAGGACGCACACGGACCGTGACGACTCGTTCTGCGCCCACACGATCCTGGAACCGAACGACGACGTGTTCCACGTCGCCGACGCGACGAGCGACGAGCGCTTCCGCGACAACCCGCACGTCACCGATTCGCCGCACCTTCGCTTCTATGCCGGCCATCCTCTGCGCTCGCTCGACGGGCACCGGGTCGGCGCGCTGTGCGTCGTCGACGATCGGGCGCGCGATCTGTCCGAGGCCGACCGGCAGGTCATCCGCGACCTCGCGGCGATCGCCGAATCCGAACTCGCCCGCACCGACGTGCGGATTGCCCTGGCCCAACTCGACGAGAGTGAACGTCGAAAGGCGTTGATCCTCGACACCATCCACGATGGGCTCGTGATGCAGACCGCACGAGGCCGGTTCCTGGAATGGAACGCAGCCGCCGAACGATTGCTCGGCCTGACCCCGAGACAACTCACCGGCAGCGAACCGGTCGATCCCTTGTGGGGCGCCGTGCATGCGGACGGCACGGCGTGGGCATTCGACGAGTTCCCGGCGTCGGTCGCGGTGCGCACGGGACTGCCAGTGGTGGGCATCGAGATGGGCATCAACCGCACTGACGGCACGCAGCGGTGGTTGCGAGTCAACTCAGCGCCGGTGATCAACCCCGACGGCACCCTGCGCGGTGCGGTCTCGAGCTTCATCGACGTGACCGACGAGCGGGCGAACAGCATGCTGCTCGACGCGATCTACGATCAGGCACCCGTGGGCATCACCGTTGTCGATGAATCGAATCGCATCATCCGCACAAACGAACAATACGCATCCCAGGTCGGACAGTCGTTGGAGACGCTGCGCGGGGCGGAGTTCACGCCGGGCCTCATCGCTGTCGGCGATCAGATGATGACGGCACCTGACGGCACAGAGCGCTGGCTGCAGTTGACGGGCAGCCGGGTCGAGAGCAGCGGCCACACGTTCCACGTCGTTGCAACAGCAGACGTCACGAGTCGACGCCGACTGGAGTCCGAGCTGATTCGCTTCTCGTTCCTGTTCGCCCACGCCACCGATCTCATCACCATCGTCGACAAGGACGGCATGTTGCTGTACGTGAGCCCGTCGGTCGAGCGGGTGTTGGGCTACCCAGCCGATCCGACACTTGCCGGCGACATCTTCGGCATGATCCATCCTGACGACCAAGAGATCGCCCGTTTCGAACTCTTTCGCCTCGCTGCCGGAGAGACCCAACAACGACCCCTGACGATTCGAGTGCACGACTCACGCGCCCAGTGGCGCCACTTCGAAGTACTGGCGGTGAACCTGCTCGACGAACCGGAGGTCGGCGGCATCGTGATCACGGCCCGTGACGTGTCCGATCGGCAACTGCTCACATCGCGGCTCGAGCACCAGGCGACGCACGACCCGCTCACCGATCTCCCCAATCGCACGCTGTGTCAACGCGAGATCGCAACGTCGCTCGCTCGCTGCGAACGAAGCGGAGACCGCGTTGCCGTCTGCTACATCGATCTCGACGGCTTCAAACGGATCAACGACGAGGTCGGCCACGATTCAGGCGACGAGCTGTTGATCGATGTCGCGAACCGTCTGCGGGCGGCATTGCGCGGCGGCGATTCGGTGTGGCGGATCGGCGGCGATGAGTTCATCGTGCTCATCGATCCGGTGGCCGACGATCATGACGCTCTGGTTGCGGGACGACGGATCATCGCCGCGATCGAAGGACCACGTGTGCTGTCCGATGGGCGCCGCGTCACCTGCGGCGCGAGCGCGGGCGTCGTGCTGAGCGAACCGAACGAATCGGCGGCTCAGATCGTGGTGCGCGCCGACGGAGCGCTGCGTCTGGCCAAGGCGGCCGGCAAGAATCGCGCCGTCTTCGCCGGCGCCTGACCGGCGATCAGACGCCTGGGTCGACCAGGACGAACATCAGCTCGCACTCGCACGCCACTGCTCCGCCGAGTGACGCCGTGCCCCGGCCCTTGCCGGCCCTGGCCGACATCCGGCCGAGCTCGACGCGAAGTTCGAGCGTGTCACCCGGTGAGACCTGGCGCCTGAACCTGGCCCCGTCGAGCCCGCCGAACAATGGCAGCTTGCCGGCGAAGCGAGCATCGGTGAGCACGGCGATCGCGCCGACCTGCGCGATCGCCTCGCACATCAACACACCCGGAAGCGTGGGCCGCCCCGGGAAGTGACCGGCGAAGAACCATTCATCGCCAGTGAGATGCCAGCGGCCGGTGGCGCTCACGCCCGGCTCGAGGGCGGTCACCTCGTCGACGAACAGGAAGGGCGGTCGGTGGGCGATGACGTCTTCGGGCCGCGGCAACGGCGTCATTCGCCGAGCGCCTCGAGCAACTTCACGGGTGTGTCCTTCGGGCTGATCTTGTACCACGCATGCTCGATCTTGCCACGCGCATCGACAAGGAAGGCAGACCGGAGGATGCCCATGTACGTGCGTCCGTACATGGCCTTCTCCTTCCACACGTCGTAGGCCTCGGCGAGTGCGTGGTCGACATCGGCCAGCAGCGGATAGGGCAGTTCGTACTTGTCGGCAAACTTCTTCTGCGCGCCTGGCTTGTCGGGACTGATGCCGACGATGCGTGTGGCGCCGACTTGGCCGACGATGTCGCGCAGGGCGCAGGCCTGCTGTGTGCAGCCCGGCGTTGACGCCTTGGGGTAGAAGAACAACAGCGCGCGCTGACCTTTCAGCGTCGACCAGTCGAACGGGGAACCGTCCTGGTCGAGCACGTCCGCGACGGGGGCGATATCACCTGGAGTGAGCATGAAGCCCGACCTTACTGCAGCCCGCCTGTGGCGCGTCGAGCGTCGATGTGTCATGATTTGCCCAACGCCGCTCACCTTGCGTGTTGGCGTCACGAAGAGTGATGGAACTTTTCCAAATCTTTTGTCGGCTTTCCGCTTGCATGAATCGAAAAGCGATGATAGAAATACTGCCGTTGACAAGGTCCGATCTTCACCACCCGCTCTCGAGGAGGCTCCAAATGCGCACGCTCATCGTCCGTCCCTGCTGAAAACCACCACTTACAGCGTTGAAACTCTCACGGAAAGGAATCTCACTATGCGTACACTCATTGTTCGTCCTTGCTGAACACCTCGGAACTCGAAGAATCTCTTGTTTGGTGAAAGTCTGACCACATTCAGTGGTCACCCCGCTTGAGGGGCTGAAGCCAGCAAGTTCCGAGTCCCTCCTTTGTCAGACCGACTGGTCTCGCCTCACGGCTTGAGCCGGGTTCTGATGAAGCCCCCACGAGGTCGAGCGTGGGCGTGCGTGCGCGTGATAGTGATCAGGAATCGAGCGCAGGTTGTCGTCGATGTAGTGGACGAAGCCGAAGTGCTCTGCCACGACTGCGGCGAGCTTGTCGTGCAGGTACTCCTTGACGTGCGCAGCCGGGGCGTTGTCGTGTTCGCGCCAGACGACCATCGGCACGGAGCACGATTCGCACTCGGCGATCCAGCAGACGTCGTCCTCGTAGTACCACGTGGTCATCCGCGCGGCCTCGCACAGCTCACAGTCGTTCGATTGCATGCCGATCTTCTACATCGCGCCCGCGCGCCATCCGCGGATACCAGCGCGGATCAGCCGCTCTCAACCGACCAGAACACTCGTGAGCTACGCACCGATTGCGGCGCGGACCTCGGCGACATAATCGCCGACGGCCTCGGGGCCGTGGTCCATCAACCGCCGTACGACGCTGGCGCCTTGGATCACGCCGTCGGCAACCTTGACCGCCTCGGCTGCCTGCGCCGCGTTCGACACGCCCACGCCGACGATCACGGGGACGTCGGTGATCAGCTTCAGCCGGGCAGCGAGTGCCGTTGCCGACGCAGCCAGTGCGTCGCGCTCGCCCGTGACACCGAGGAGGCCCACCGAGTAGACGAAGCCGCGAGCGCGGGCCGCGATGCGCGGCAGCCGATCATCGGGCGCAGTCGGTGCGGCGAGCATCACGGTCTCGATGCCGGCAGCATCTGCCGCTACGCACCAGGGACCGGACTCCTCCAGCGGAAGGTCGGGCACGATCGCGGCGACGATGCCTGCCGCGGTCAGTTGGTACGCAAACCGCTCGTGGCCGGCGTGGTGAATCGTGTTGTAGTAACACATGATCGCCAGCGGGATGCCGACCTCGAGCTCGCGTGCCTGGTCGAAGATGTTGTTCGGATTCGCACCGGCATCGAGGGCGCGCTGCGATGCCTCTTGAATCACCGGGCCGTCCATCACCGGATCCGAGAACGGCAGACCGATCTCGATCCCGTCGGCGCCTGCGTCTGCCGCGGCACGAATCGCTTCTTGCCAACCGGCCAACCCGCCCGTGATGTACGGAACCAACAGCTTGCGCCCGGCAGCCCGCTTGGCTCTGAACGCTGTCTCCATCACACCGAAGCTCATCAGCCCAAGATCTCCATCATCTGATTGACGTCCTTGTCGCCGCGCCCGGACAGGTTCATCAGGACGACTTGTCCCTGCATCGACGGTGCCTCGCGGATGATCCATGCCAGTGCGTGCGCCGATTCCAATGCGGTGATGATGCCTTCGGATCGGGCCAGGATCTGGAACGCGTCGATCACTTCGGCGTCGGTGACCGAGGGATACTCGGCCCGGCCGATCGAGGCCAGATACGAGTGTTCGGGGCCGACGCCTGGGTAGTCGAGGCCGGCGGAGATCGATTCGGCCTCCTGCACCTGCCCGTACTCGTCCTGCATCAGATAGCTGCGCATGCCGTGGACGACACCCGGTACTCCTCGACCGACGGCAGCCCCACCGGCGGGCTCGACGCCAACCAGCCGCGCCCGAGTGTCGACGAAGCCGCTGAAGATTCCGATCGCGTTCGATCCGCCACCGACACACGCGACGACTACATCGGGAACGTCGCCGAGTAGTTCCGCGCATTGCGCATTTGCTTCGATGCCAACGACTCGGTGGAACTCGCGGACCATCCACGGGTACGGATGTGGTCCCATCACCGAGCCGAGGCAGTAGTGCGTGTCGCCGACCGTTGCAACCCAGTCGCGCATTGCTTCATTGACCGCGTCCTTGAGCGTGCGGCTGCCGCTGTTGACGGCTTCGACCTCTGCGCCGAGCAGCTTCATCCGGAACACGTTGAGACCTTGACGTTCGACGTCGACCGCACCCATGTACACCTTGCAGGACATGCCGAGCAACGCTGCAGCGGTTGCGCTGGCGACGCCATGCTGACCGGCGCCGGTCTCGGCCACGAGCCGTGTCTTGCCCATTCGCTTCGCGAGCAGGGCCTGACCGAGGACGTTGTTGATCTTGTGCGAACCCGTGTGGTTCAGGTCCTCACGCTTCAACAGCAGCCGCAGACCCAGGCGCTGGCCGAGGTTGTGGCACTCGGTGATGATGCTGGGGCGGCCCGCGTACTCGGCCAGCAGATGATCGAGCTCGGCTCGAAAGGTGGGGTCGGCCCACGCCTCGCGGAACGCAGCTTCCAGCTCCTGGCATGCAGGCACGAGCGTCTCTGGGACGAACCGACCACCGAACTCACCAAAGCGACCCTCCGCAGAGGGCTCGGCCATGATCGACACTGTTGTTCCTTTCACGGGCTCCGCAGAGCTATTCGTCATCAGCCCAGTCATAGGGCATCTCGTCCGGACCCACATACTGCACGGGTGCGGCTCTGCGTGCACGTTCTATGAACGCTTTCACCTTCAAGGCATCTTTCTTGCCCGGCGACTTCTCGACACCGCTCGACACGTCGACGCCCCACGGGCGCACCTGCTGCACTGCTGCGGTGACGTTGTCGGGCGTCAGCCCACCGGCGAGGATCAGTCGCGGCCCGGTCGGTATCTCGTCGGCCAACGACCAGTCGAAGACCGTGCCGGACCCAGGGGTGGGTGCTCCGACCAGGATCAGGTCGGTGCCGAACTGGTCGGCTCGGCGTGCGTCGGCCGTGCCTGCCGCGAAGCCCTTGATCACCCAGCGCACCTGAGCCACGACCTCGGCTACATCGGCAGGCGTCTCGTGACCGTCGAGTTGTGCCGCGCGCACGCCGGAGCGGTGAACGATGTCGATGACACGGCTGGGGTGCTCGTCGCGGAAGACGCCGACCGTCAGAATCTCCGGTGGAAGCCGGCGCGTGATGTCATACACCTGCTGAGCAGCGATCTGGCGAGTCGACGGGGCGAACACGAACCCGACCGCGTCGGCGCCCATCGCGACGGCGAACAGCGCATCGTCCTCGTTAGTGATTCCGCAGATCTTGACGAACATCGGTGTGCACGGTACCGCGTGAGCAGGATGAATCAGGGCTTTGTTCCCGAGACCGCGCAGACGCGATCGGTCAGGCCAGCCGCATCTCGCGCAACACCGCGCCGGGATCGTCCGCGGTCACCAACGTCTCGCCGACGAGCACCGCGTGGTAGCCCGCGGCGCGCAGTGCAGCGGCGTCGACCGCATCGCGGACACCGCTTTCGGCCACTTTGACGACATGGTCGGGGATGACGCCTGCCATCCGAACCGCCCGCTCGTGATCCACCTGGAACGTCACGAGATCGCGCTGGTTGACGCCGATCAGCGTGGCCCCCGCCGCCATCGCAACATCGAGCTCGCGCTCGTCGTGGATCTCCACCAGCACCTCGATGCCGATCGACGTCGCCAGCTGATGGAGGTCGATCAGTTCGGCGGGTTGCAGCGCCGCTGCGATCAGGAGGACGCAGTCGGCGCCCATCAGCCTGGCGTCGCAGACATCGCGCGGCCCAACCGTGAAGTCCTTGCGCAGCACGGGAATGCCGACCGCCGAGCGGGCGGCAACGAGGTCGGCGACCGAGCCGCCGAAGAATTCCTCGTCGGTCAACACCGACAGCGCGGATGCACCTCCCTGCTCGTAGCAGACGGCCAGAGCCGTGGCGTCGAGGTCGACGTTGAGCGCACCTTTCGACGGCGAGCGGCGCTTGATCTCGCTGATCACCGCCAGCTCGTTGCGGTCGACGGCGGCACGAAGTCCGGCGGCGAACGGGCGGCTGTTCGACATGGTTGTCGCCTGCGCGATCAGGTCGGCGATCGGCCGCTCATCGGCGGCAGCGACTTCGCGATGCCGTTCGAGGATCCGGTCGAGGTAGGTGGCCATCCCCCTAGCCTACGGACATGACCCACGGCCCGAACCCGACGGTTTCCGTCAACCGGGCGGTGATGACGATGAACTGGCTCGACCTCACGTTCGTCCATTGGGACTACGACGCGGCCGACGTTCAGCGCCTCCTGCCGCCTGGGCTCACGGCGCAGACGTTCGAAGGACGGGCGTGGGTGTCGCTCGTGCCGTTCACGATGCACGTCGGGTTCCCGTTGCTCGGCGAGGTGCCGTGGTTGAACGTGTTCCCGGAGACGAACGTTCGAACGTACGTCACGGCAGCCGACGGCACCGAAGGGATCTGGTTCTTCAGCCTCGATGCCAGCCGCCTGCTCGCGGTCCTCGCGGCTCGGGCCGGCTATCGGCTGCCGTACATGTGGTCGACGATGTCGGCCACCTCCGATGGATCGACCGCCGAATACACCTGCCGCCGGAGATGGCCAGGACCACGCGGTGCGTCCAGCGATGTAGCGGTGCGGATCGGCGAGGTGTACGCGCCGGCCGATCTGACGGAACGCGATCACTTCCTGTCGGCGCGATGGAGGCTGTACAGCCGCATGTTCGCCGGCCTCTGGGATGCTCGGGCGCTGCATGAACCGTGGCCACTTCACCGGGCAACGTTGGACCGCTACGACGACGAACTGATCGTCGCCGCCGGTCTGCCCACACCTCGTGGCGAGCCGATCGTGCAGTACTCCCCCGGTGTCCACGTCCGGGTGAGCTTGCCCGACCGGATCGCCGGAAAACGACTTCAAGCGGGATACAACAACGCCGCCGAGTGAAGTGCAACGATGTATCCGTGGCCACGGAACAGACGATCATCGTGATCGAAGACGATCCCAACATCGCCGACCTCGTCGACACCTACATGCGCGCTGCGGGCTTCCGTGTGCTGCTCGCCCCAACCGGCGCCCGCGGCCTCGAACTCATCAGCCAGCACGGTCCGGCGCTTGCGATTCTCGACATCGGACTGCCCGACATCGACGGCTTCGATGTGTGTCGACGCATCCGCGAACACAGTGCGATGCCGGTCCTGTTCCTGACCGCGCGCGACGGTGAGATCGATCGGGTTCTCGGCCTCGAGCTCGGCGCCGACGACTATGTCACCAAGCCGTTCTCACCACGCGAGGTCGTGGCCCGGGTCAAGGCGATCCTGCGGCGCGGCCAGCCGGCTGCGGCCGCCGACGCGACCGTGCTGAAGGTCGGGGATGACTTCGACATCGATCTCGCCCGACGCGAGGTGCGCGTCAAGGGCCAGACCGTCGCCCTCGCCACGCGAGAGTTCGATCTCATCGCACACCTCGCCCACAACCAGGGCATCGCCCTCTCCCGTCAGCAACTGCTTGACGGCGTGTGGGGAGTCGACTGGTACGGCGACGACCGCACCGTCGATGTGCACGTCCGCCAATTGCGCAAGAAGCTGGGCGACGACCTACCGCTGGCAACGGTGTGGGGCATCGGCTACCGGCTCGGTTAACACTTCCATCACATGGCCTTGCCAGACTGCCCGCCGCTATGACCCGTCGCTTCGTTGTCGTGATCACCTCGGTGGTGATCGCGACGCTGATGTTGGCCGGGTTCAGCACGCTGGTGGTCGGCGCCGTCCGGTCGCGGCACACCACCGAAGTCGAGTTGCGTGGTCAGGCAACGGCCGTCGCCAAGAGCCTCGACGACCTGCTCGACACCGCAACTGCCAACCAGCGCCCGGTTGTCGTTCGCCAGCGCCAACGGATCATCAACGCCGTCAAGAAGGCGTTGCGCCTCGACGGCCTGGTCGTGTTGACGTTGAGCGCGAACAACGTGCTGTCGGGGGGTGACCTGCCCAACGGATTGTCTCCGTCTGTGTTGGACATCGGCGTGCTGCGCAACGGACAGACGATCATGGGGAACAGCGGCAGCCTCGCTTTTGCGGCCGCACCCGTGTCGAGCATCACGGGCGAGTTCTTCGTCGTCGTGGTCTCACGCAAGGCCAACTCGGGCATCCAGGCCCAGCTCCGCACGTTGCTGCTGGCCGGGCTCGCGACACTGGCCATCGGCATCGGCATCGCCCTGATCCTCGGACGTCGACTGACCAAACCGATCCGCGAGGCCAGCGCGGCAGCGATGGGAATAGCCCGTGGCGAACTGTCGACCCGGCTCCCCGATCCCCCGCCGCAGCAGCACGACGAACTGTCCGAGCTCGCTCGGTCTGTCAACGCGATGGCGGGCGAACTCGAACGCGCCCGCGTCCTCGAGCAGCAGTTCCTGCTGTCGGTCTCCCACGACCTGCGCACCCCGCTGACCTCGATCCGCGGTTACGCCGAGGCGATCAGCGACGGTGCCGGTGATCCGCAGAAGGCAGCTCTGGTGATCCGCAGCGAAGCCCGGCGTCTCGAACGGCTCGTCGCCGACCTGCTCGACCTTGCCAAGCTGCGGGCCAAGTCGTTCTCGCTGCGAATCGAACCCGTCGATCTCGTGGCTCTCGGCGCCGTGGCGACACAGGGGTTCGAGCCCGATGCCGCCGAGCGCCAGCTGTCGATCCGTCACACCGGAGTCGGTCAACTCATCGTCAACGCCGACCACGACCGGTTGGCGCAAGTCGTCGCCAACCTGCTCGAGAACGCGTTGAAGTACGCTCGTTTCGAGGTCGTCATGTCGACCGGCCAAGACGGTGCCTGGGCGGTGTTGGCCGTCGACGACGATGGTCCGGGCATACCGCCGGCGGACCTGCCCCACGTCTTCGATCGGCTGTACGTGGCTCGCTCGCAACCGACCCGCCACGAGAACTCCAGCGGTCTCGGTTTGGCCATCGTCAAGGAGTTGGTCGAGACGATGCACGGCCAGGTCACGGCCTCACAATCACCGACGGGTGGCGCACGAATGATCCTGCGCCTCCCGCTGGCCCGCCCGAACCCGTGACGCCGTGCGGTTGACCGACGTCAGAAGCCGAGGCGGGTCGAGATCTCGGTGAGCAGGGATTCGATGGGGACGCGCACCTGCTCGGTCGTGTCGCGATCGCGGACGGTGACCGCGTTGTCGTCGAGCGAGTCGAAGTCGACCGTGACGCACAATGGCGTGCCGATCTCTTCCTGGCGCCGGTAGCGACGGCCGATCGACTGGGTCTCGTCGTAGTCGCACATGTACCGGTCGCCGAGCATCGCGTAGATCTTCTTCGCCAATGGCGTCAGCGTGTCCTTCTTCGACAGCGGAAGCACCGCGACCTTGTACGGGGCGAGCCGCGGGTGCAGGCGCAAGATGGTGCGCTTCTCGCCGTCGATCTCGTCCTCGTCGTACGCGGCGAGCAGGAACGCGGCCATCGTGCGCGTCGCCCCCGCCGCGGGTTCGATGACGAACGGCACGTAGCGCTCGTTGGTGGCTTGATCGAAGTACTCGAGCTTCTGGCCGCTGTGTTGCGCGTGCTGCTTGAGGTCGTAGTCGGTGCGCTGAGCGATGCCTTCGAGTTCGCCCCAGCCCCACGGGAACTTGAACTCGACGTCGCTGGTGCCAGCGGAATAGTGGCTGAGCTCGTCGGCATCGTGGGGTCGCATCATCAACATGTCTGCGGGGATGCCGAGATCGATGTACCAGTTGAGGCGCTGATTGCACCAGTACTCGTACCACTTCGGGCCGTCGGCCGGTGGCACGAAGAACTCCATCTCCATCTGCTCGAACTCTCGCGTGCGGAAGATGAAGTTGCCGGGCGTGATCTCGTTGCGGAAGCTCTTACCGACCTGGGCGATGCCGAACGGCGGCTTCTTGCGGCTGGTCTGCAGCACGTTGGCGAAGTTGAGGAACATGCCCTGAGCCGTCTCCGGACGGAGGTAGACCTCGGCCCCGCCACCTTCGACCGGGCCGGCATAGGTCTTGAACATGAGGTTGAACGCTCGCGCCGCAGTGAACGATCCCTTCGCCCCGCAGTTGGGACAGACGTTCGGATCGGTGAGGTGGTCTTCGCGGAAACGCTGCTTGCAGCTGGTGCAATCGACCAGTGGGTCGGTGAAGTTGGCGAGGTGGCCACTGGCCTCCCACACCTGCGGTGGAGACAGGATCGAGGCATCGATCAGCACGACGTCGTCACGGGTCTGCACCATCGACCGGATCCACGCGTCCTTCACGTTGCGGAGCATCAGCGAGCCGAGGGGGCCGTAGTCGTAGCTGGAACGGAAGCCGCCATAGATCTCCGCAGACGGGTACACGAACCCGCGGCGTTTGCAGAGATTGACGATCTGGTCGAGCTCGGTTGCCGGCATGCGCTCAAGGCTAAGGGAGCCGGGCCACGAGTCCCCAACGAGTTCCCCGAAACGACCGCACTGACGAGGCAAGATGTTGAGCAGAGAGGAAGGGCATGAGCGAGGACCGATTCCGATCGCGACAACGGGCAGCGCGACTGGCGGCGTCTGCCGTGCTTGTGCTGTTCGTCGGCGCGACCGCGTCGTGCGGCAGCGGTCGGGCGCCGGCATCGACGGACTCGCCATCGCGTGTGCTCGTGTCGGTCAACGTGCCTGCGTCGTTCACGCCGTCCAACGCAGATCCGGCCGAATCGAATTCGGGTGCGAGTGGCATCGCCCCAGCGGCGTCGTTGGCCGACGCGACGCTGTCGTCGGGCGCGCCGTCGCCCGAGACCATCACGTCCGGGGACATCCTGCCCGACACGTCGCCGTCGCGGTCGACGATCCCTGTGGTGACGCGAGCGCCGGCCATCGAATGCGCCGGCCCGGCGAAGATCCCGGCCGATGCACGCAACCTGAAGTCGATCGCCGGCAACGTCGACGGTGACGGCGCCGACGACACCATCTCGGCCTACACAGCGAACGACGGGACTCCGCACGTGTTCATGCAGCGCGGCGGCGGCAACGGCAGCGACGTCACGCTGCCGCTCGGCGATTCCGACACCGTGGCGATCTCGTTCGAGGACTTCGACCACGCAGCAGGTGCGGCAGTGCCACCACCATTGGTCGTGCTCGCCCTCGGCGCGGCGCCGGCTGGCAGCAGGGTCGCGACTTTTCTCTCCGCGGCCGGGCCGGACAACCACTGCCTCACGCGCTGGACATCCGGTGGGCAACCGTTCACCTTCACCATCGACCAACGCGGGCCGTTCAGCGGCCTGCTGTGCGACGGCGCGGCGGGGCACGTGTACTACGTCCTGCGCACTGCGACGCCCGACGGTGCGGGGAGCGTCGCCACCACGTCGCGCGAGATCCGGCACATCGGCGCGGTTGCGTCGTTCAATGATCTCGGCGGCCAGACGATCCCCGACGATCCGGCGGTGCAGCACAACTACGGCGACATCCAGGGCTGCGGACACCCGCCCCTCTTCCCGTAGCCGGCGGTCTCGCGACGACGTGTGTGAGCCAGCGAGCGGTCAGTGGCGCTCGAAGACCGCGACCGATCGGAGCCTGCGCTCGATGTGGTGCTCCACTGCGCGGGTCGCGTGGTTGTTGACCTCGTGCGTCGCGTGCGATGACGGCGCGGCCAATGCATCGTTCAATTGACCACCGAGGATCATCCGCATCAGCTCCAACGCCTCGGCGCTGATCGGCGCACCCGACCGACAGGTGCGGCAGAGCGCACCACCGTGGTCCATGTCGAATGCGACGATCGCATTCTCCTCGCCGCACCGGACGCAGACGTCGAGCTCGGGCCGAACGCCTTCGAGTGCCAGCAACTTCCAGAAGAACGCCGGCACGATGAGCGGTGACGCACTGGTGGAGATCGTGCGCAGGACACCGACCAGCATCCTGTACAGCTGCGGGTTCGCTTCACGATCCATCGCCACCTGATCGACCGCTTCCAACACCGCCAGGCCCTGGGTCATGTGATCCAGATCCGCTACCAGCGGCGCCAGCGACGTGACCGACTCGACCTGGTTGACGATGTCGAGCTCGCGACCCTCGTGCAGCAGCAAGCGAACATGACTCATCGGCTCCAGCCGGGCGCCGAACTTGGAGTGGGTCTTGCGAACGCCCTTCGCCACCGCCCGAACCTTGCCGTGGCCTTCGGTCATCAGCACGATGATCCGGTCTGATTCCGCCAGCTTGTACGTGCGCAGGACCACGCCGCTGTCGCGATAGAGGCGGCTCACCCGAGTCCGCCGAAGCGACGATGCCGGCGCGAGAACTCGTCGATCGAGTGCTCGATGTGGGCCGCCGCGAGGTCGTCCCAGCGCACGTCGAGGAACACGATTTCGCTGTATGCCAACTCCCAGACCAGCGAAGGCGGGAGACGGTCCGATGGACCGAGGATCACTGTCAGATCGGGCTCGACAGGGGCCGGCGCCATCAATTTCGCAGCGATCGCGGCTTCGTCGACTCCCTCTGGTCCGCCGGATCGCAGTTGCTCGACGACCGCGAGGAGTCGTTGGCGGCCATCCGCTGACGGATCGATGATCACGGTGCAGTTGTCGCGGGCATCGATCTCGCGGGCCATGGTGGGGGCCTCGCCTGTCGACCCCTGTTCATACGGCAGCACGGTGAGCCACTGCACACCGGCGTGCGCCGCGACCTTGGCCAGATCGGATCGACGATCGATCCACTGGTCGGACGACAGTGCGTTCCACTCGGCGATCGTTCCGCCGACGACCAGCACGTGATGGAGTTCGTTGGCGGGGGGCGCGCCAATCGGCTGCCGACCCTCACCTTTCGCCGAACCTCGCTTGATCACCCCGTGATTCTCGCATGGTGCGAGGCCATCGCCGCAGCATCGGCGACTAGCGTGGCTTCGCCGTGTCGCCCACCGAATCGTCCGAGAGCCCCGCTCCCTCTGCCTCGCCCAGTGTGGCAGCGCGTCCCCGGGGCGACCATCGCGGGCCACATGTCGCCTGCATCATGGACGGCAACGGACGGTGGGCCAAGGCGCGTCACCTGCCGCGCACCGACGGCCACACCGAGGGCGAAGAGAACCTCGCTGCCGTCGTCCGTTCCGCGGTCAAACGCGATGTCGGCTGGCTGACGGCGTTCGGCTTCAGCACCGAGAACTGGCGCCGACCCCGCACCGAGGTTCGACACATCCTCGGACTGCACGAGAAGTTGTTCGGCCGGGTCGCCGAGCTCAACGATCTGAACGTTCGAATTCAGTGGATCGGCCGGCCCTTCGATTCGCGAGGCGCGCGCACGCCACGATTCGTGCAACGCGCGATTCGCAAAGCCATCGCCGACACGGCCACGAACACAGGAATGACGCTGACGATCGCGTTCGACTACGGCAGCCGCACCGAACTCGCTCACGCGGCACAACGGATCATCGCCGATGGCGTCCCAGCGACCGCGGCCAACCTCGAACAGCGGCTCTACTTGCCGGACTTGCCGCCCGTCGACGTTCTCGTCCGGACGTCGGGTGAGATGCGGATCTCGAACTTCTTGCTGTGGCAGATCGCCGGAACCCGCGTGTCGTTCACGGACAAGGCGTGGCCCGACTTCGACGATGAAGCCCTCGACGCCGCGCTGGCTCTGCTTCCGCCGAACAGCTGAGCTCGCTCGGGTTCGGCGCGGAGCCGCTTCGTGCGGAACGGGCAGCCGCCGCCGGATCCAGCGAAGCGGTACGTGCATCCCGAAGGTGGCAGCATCGACGACGGCTACCTCACCTTCCGCCCCCCACCGCACATGCCACCCGACAGCAACTGACCGGCCGCCTGGGTGGCACGGCAACCGGCGGTCCGCTCGGTTCACAACTTTCAGAGGCGCGGGGCTCTGCAGCTCGGTGTCGTCTGTGCGGCTTGCGATGGAGACGCGACGCGGTCACGCTTGGTTCGTGACTTTGCAGGCAGGTCGACGAGTGACCCGAGTAGCCCTGTTGACATGTGCGGTGCTGGTGGCCTGCTCCGGGCACCCGAAGGAGCCGTCGATGGTGACGCCTCCAGTGAGCACGAACGGATCGCCGGCGCCATACGCGAGCGACCCCGCAGGGGCAGCGTTGAAGTGGGGAACCACCATGCTTGACATCGTCCGTGACAACGCCTTCTACGCGGATCGAGTGGACTTTGCCGCTGCAACCAGGGATGTTGCCAACGCTGCGTCGACGAGCCTGGCAGACGTTCACGGCGTCGCGCTCCATGTCATCGAGGAGCTCGGTGACCGCCACTCCTTCTTCCTCGACAAAACTCAGAACCAGCGAGAGTCCGACGAACTGAGCGCATCTGTCTCGTCCACTCGGGCCACGGCAACGGAATTGGCCGACGGCGTCGGGCTCCTTCAGGTGTTACCCGTCGAGGCACTCATGCCGTCGGATCGGGCGACCTCGTACTTCAGTGCAGCGCTGACCGGACTTGCGACCGTCAAGGCGTGCGGCTGGATCGTCGACCTGCGCGGCGATACCGGCGGGTCGCTGCCACCGATGCTCGAAGCTGTTGCCCCGCTGCTCGGTGCCGGCCCTGCTGTCAGCTACAAGGAACGCAATGGTCACGCCGGGGTCTTCAGCATCAGCGAGGAGCTGCACGTTGTCCCGCCCGGCGGATCGACCCCGACGACGACATCAGCGCCAACCGCCGAACCATCCGGCCTGGCGCACGTGCCAGTTGCCGTGCTGACCGACGCGCTCACCGGGAGCGCCGGCGAGGGCGTCACGATGGCATTCATCGGGCGCCCGCACACACGAAGCTTCGGACAACCGACGGCAGGTAGACCGACAGCGAACACCACATACACACTGTCCGACGGCTCAGCGCTCGTGCTCGCCGTCGCGATCGGGGTCGACCGCGGTGGCACCACCCACGAAAACCCGATCGACCCCGACGTCACGACACCGACCAGGACCGGCAAGCTCGACCCAACGAGAGACGCCGCCACGCAGTGGCTCCTCGCACAGCCCACCTGTGCCGGGACGCGCCCGCCCGCTGGAGGCACGCTCGGTTGACTTCGCGAGATCAGTGCCTTCTTGACGCGCTCAGCGACCCACGCACGACGCACGACGCACGACGCACGACGCACGATCGAAGTCGTGAGCCGCCCGTGGCACCAGGCCATCCCGCCGCGTAGCCATCCGCGGGCGCGGCACGCGCGGTAGCGTCGATCGCCATGTCCTCAGCCGCCGTTCGCACCGCTCTCGCGGCGGTGACATCGGCGCTTCCAGCCGCTGAAGAGCGTCCGGGCCAGCAGCAGATGGCCGAAGCCGTCGCAACGGCGCTGCGAACCGGCCGCCACCTGATCGTCGAGGCCGGCACTGGGACCGGCAAGACCATCGGCTATCTGGTGCCCTCCGTCCTCGCCGGCAAGCGGGTCGTTGTCACCACGGCGACCAAGGCATTGCAGGATCAACTGGCGAGCAAGGACTTGCCGTTCCTGGCCGAACACCTGCCGAATCCGTTCGCCTGGGCGATCCTCAAAGGCCGCTCGAACTACATCTGTCTCCAGCGCGTCCGCGAAGTGCAGCAGAGCGACACCGGCCAGCTGGAGATCGCCGAGCTGGCACCAACCGTCAAGCTGGAGATCAAGCGGCTCAGCGAATGGGCCGGCACGACGCGCACCGGCGACATGGCCGAACTCGATTGGCAGCCAACGGATCGCGCCTGGCAGTCGGTGTCGGTGTCCAGTGACGAATGTCCGGGCGCCTCCCGTTGCCCGATGGGCGAACCGTGCTTCGCCGAGGGGGCGCGGGCTCGAGCCGCGACAGCCGACGTGATCGTCGTCAACACGTACCTGTACGGCCTTCATGTCGCGAGCGGCGGTGTGCTGCTGCCCGAGCACGACGTCGTCATCGTCGACGAAGCGCATTCACTGGAAGACATCATGAGTGACACCGTGGGCATCACGATCGGCAGCGGCCGCTTCGTGAGTCTCGGCATCACGTTGCGACGCATCATCGAGGATCCGGTGCTGATCGGCTCGGTGGTCGACTCGGGGACGGCGATCCGAGACGCGCTCACACCGTTCGTCGGCAATCGATTGAGCGACCCATTCCCGACCAGCCTCAGCGACGCGCTGATCATGGCTCGGCAGCGCATCGACAACGCTCAGACCGCGCTGCGAGCCATCGACACTCAGGTCGAGGACGCCAAACAGCGCAAGCTGCGGGCCCAGACCCAAGCGACTCGGTTGATGGAGGAGATCGACAAAGCGATCGGCGTGCACGACGGCTACGTCGCGTTCGTGTCCGGCGGTCCGGAGATGCCGCGACTCGAGATCGCTCCCCTCGATGTCGGCCCCACGTTGCGCACCGGCGTGTGGGATCAGCATGTCGCGGTCTTGACGAGCGCGACGATCCCCGCTTCGCTGATCGAACGCGTCGGCCTTCCGCCGGACAAGGTCGATGTGATCGACGTCGGCAGCCCGTTCGACTACGAGCACAACGCGATGCTCTATTGCGCCCGCCACCTGCCGGACCCGCGGTCACCACAATTCACCAGCGGCGTCCACGACGAACTGGCCGCGCTGATCGCCGCGGCCGGCGGACGAACGCTCGCCCTGTTCACGAGCTGGAAGGCGATGGAGGCAGCCGCGGCGGCCCTGCGTGACCGAATCCCGAACCGCATCCTGACCCAGCGAGAACTGCCCAAGACGGCGCTGGTGAAGGCGTTCAGCGACGACGAATCGACGTGCCTCTTCGCCACCGCCGGCTTCTTCCAGGGCGTCGACATCCCAGGACGAACGCTGTCGTTGGTCACCATCGACCGTCTCCCGTTCCCGCGGCCCGATGACCCACTGCTGTCGGCTCGACGAGAACTGCTCGGCGCGAAGGCGTTCAGCCAGATCGACATCCCACGCGCGGCCACGCTGCTCGCGCAGGCGACCGGGCGCCTGATTCGTACGGCCACCGACCGCGGCGTCGTGGTGGTCATGGATCCGCGACTGAGCAAGGCTGGTTACGGATGGGACATCGTGAAAGCTTTGCCTCCCATGCGCCGCACTCGTCACCGCGCCGAAGCCGAGGAATTCCTTCGATCGATCACGGCCGAGCCTTCCTGACTTACGCTCCGTCCATGACGACCGATCTGGTGCACTGCACTGTCGACGGAGCAGTGGCGACCATCACGCTCGACTCCCCCGCCAACCGCAATGCGCTGTCGAGCGCCCTCGTGGCTGATCTGAACCGCGCCCTCGACCGCGCCGAGCAACCCGACGTTCGAGTGATCGTGCTGACCCACACGGGCACCACGTTCTGCGCCGGAGCGGACCTCAAAGAGCGCCTCGCCGGCCCGGTGGACTCGACGCCGATGGTCCGCGCGTTCCGCCGCCTGATGGATTCGGCCCAGCCGACGATTGCGGCTGTCAACGGTGCGGTGCGCGCCGGTGGTGTCGGGCTGATGGCCGCATGCGATCTCGTGGTGGTGCCGCCATCGGTGGACTTCGCCTTCACGGAAGTTCGCATCGGCGCCGCCGCGGCCATCATCTCAGTTCCGATCCTGCGCAGGTGCGCGGCGTCGAAGCTCGTTGCCTCATTCCTGACCGGTGAGTCGTTCACCGCCGCTCACGCGCTCGACATCGGCCTCGTCAGCCACGTGTCAAACGACGTGCAGGGCACCGTGCACACGTTGACGAGCGGTCTGCTGAAGGCCGGACCCAAGGCATTGGCGGCGACGAAGCAGCTCCTGCGAACCGTGCCCGAGATGACGATCGACGATGCGTTCGCGCGGATGCAGCAGCTGTCCGAAGCGATGTTCGAGGGCGATGAAGCGAAGGAGGGCATCAGCGCCTTCTTCGCCAAGCGACCACCGTCGTGGGCCAACCCGTGAGTTCCGACTCGGCGCTGACGAGCGATCGCGGCACTCGACCGATACGCATCGCGAACTGCAGCGGGTTCTACGGTGACCGACTCAGCGCAGCTCGCGAGATGGTCGACGGCGGCCCGATCGATGTCCTCACTGGCGACTACCTCGCCGAGCTGACGATGCTGATCCTGTGGAAGGCGCGTCTGCGCGATCCATCGGCCGGCTTCGCAACGACGTTTCTGCGTCAGCTCGAGGACGTTCTGGGTACCTGCCTCGAACGCGGCATCAAGATCGTCGTCAATGCCGGAGGGTTGAACCCCAGTGGCTGTGCCGACGCCGTTCGCACACTCGCCGCTCGCGATCGGACTGCATGCATCCGTGGCTCACATCGAGGGCGACGACCTGATGGATCGAATCGACGACCTGCGCCCGCAGCTCGGCCATCTCGACACCGGGGAGCCTTTGGTCGAACAACCGGTCTCGGCCAACGCCTACCTCGGCGGCTGGGGCATCGCCACCGCGCTCGATGCGGGTGCCGACATCGTCATCTGCCCGAGAGTGACCGACGCAGCACTCGTGATCGGGCCGTCAGCGTGGTGGTGGACCTGGCAGCGCGACGACTGGGACGCGCTCGCCGGCGCAGTGGCGGCCGGTCACATCATCGAATGCGGCCCGCAGGCAACGGGCGGCAACTTCGCCGGGTTCAGGTCGCTGCTCCGGCTCGACATCCCGTTCGGCTTCCCGATCGCCGAGGTCGACAGCGACGGGTCCTCCGTGATCACCAAGCACCCCGGGACCGGCGGCACTGTCACAGTTGACACGGTCACCGCCCAACTCCTGTACGAGATCGGCGACGTCCGCTATGCCAATCCGGATGTCATGACCCGGTTCGACACGATTCAGGTGGCACAGATCGGTGCCGATCGAGTCAGCGTCAGTGCCGCGATCGGCGAGCCGGCGCCACCGACGACGAAGGTGTGCATCAACCTCGACGGTGGCTACCGCAACAGAGTCACCTTCGTGCTCACCGGGCTCGAGCAGCAGGCCAAAGCCGACTGGGCGCGCGACGCCCTGTTCGCCGCGGTCGGCGGCGCTGCGCGTTTCGACGATGTCGACGTTCGGTTCGTGTCCGCGCCACCCGATGCACCGACGCAGGAGCAAGCGTCGGGGCGGCTGCACGTCAGTGTCCGATCCAGCGACGAACGACTGGTCAGCCGGGCGTTCTCCCAGGCCGCGACCGAACTCGCACTGTCGACCTACCCCGGGTTCTTCGTCTCCTCGCCACCCGGCCCAGCCCAGTCGATCGGCGAGTTCTGGCCGGCCCTCGTCGATGCCGATGCTGTTCACCAAGAGGTCGTCCTCGCCTCCGGCCGGCGTCTCACCATCCCCAACACCCCGTCGGCGGCGCCTCGAACTGATCCCATTTTTCAACCTGAGCGGTCGAAGAATGGGATCAGTTCGGGGGGTGGGCCGGGGGCCGGCGAGGCGTTGGGGGCGCGGTTCCTGGCCCGGTCGGGTGACAAGGGTGGCAACGCGAACGTGGGGATCTGGGCGCGCGATGCGGACGGGTACGCGTGGCTTCGCGACCACCTGGACATCGACGCGATCCACCGGCTGCTCCCGGAAGCGGCCGGCCTCGTAGTACAGCGGTTCGAACTCGCCAACCTCAACGCGCTCAATTTCGTGATCATCGGCTATCTCGGGCGTGGCGTGGCGAGCAGCACCAACTTCGACGCCCAGGCAAAAGGGCTCGGTGAATACCTGTTGAGCAGGGTCTACGAGAGCAAGCGGTAGCCGAGGCCGCGCACGGTGACGAGCAGTTTGGGGTCGTCGGGATGGTCCTCGATCTTCAACCGAAGGCGACGGACGTGGGCATCGACCAGTCGGCTGTCACCCAGATACTCGTAGCCCCACACCCGTTCGAGCAGTTGATCGCGCGACAGGACCGCGCCCGGATGCTCGGCGAATTCGCACATCAACCGGAACTCGGTCTTGGTCAGGCTGAGCTCGACGTCGCTCTTGAGCACGATCCCCTGCTCGTGGCGAACCTCGACATCGCCGAACCGGATCGGTCGGGAGCCCTGCGCAGGCATCTCGTGCAACTGGACTCGGCGCAGTTGAGCGCGGATGCGCGCCGCCAGTTCCTTCGGCACCACCGGCTTGGTGACGTAGTCGTCAGCGCCCGCTTCGAGTCCGACGACGAGGTCGTGGGTGTCGGTCTGGGCGGTGACGATGATGATCGGCACGATGCTCTTCGCGCGTATGGCGCGACACACGTCGAAGCCCGACATGTCCGGCAGGCGCAGGTCGAGCAGCACCAGATCCGGTTCGTGGAGCTCGAACGATTCCAGGCCGCTTCGCCCGTCGGGTGCCTCGCGGACGTCGTAGCCCTCGTCCTCGAGGGCCAGCCGCAGGGCGAGACGGATGGAGTCGTCGTCTTCGATGAACAACAGGGACTGCACGGGGACCACTCATTCTGTTACAGAAATCGCGCACATCGGGCGAGCGCTCGTCACAAACGACGACCATCATGACAGGTGTTCACGCTGCTTCGGTGGGGTACCTTCCTCCCCCTGGTGCCTCACCGGCAGCGAGAAACAACGGGAACACCGAATGAGTTGCCGAATGAGTAGCCGAATCGGACCGCCCGGTGTCGAAAGAGGGTCAGAGATGTTAGCTCCACTCTTGTGCGCACGAACTGACAGGTCTCTCGGGGCGGTCGTCCTGACGGTGTCGGGCCCACTCACCACCGCGGATCACATCGCCGCGCTGCAACACACCGTCGAATCCGTACCACCCGGTTACAGCCTGATCATCGAACTCGATGCAATGACCACCTTGTCCAGCATGGGATTGGCGTCGTTGCGCACGCTGGCCCAACGCGCGATTCGCGACGGGATGCGATTGATCCTCGTCAGTGAATCGCTCGACGTCCGCGCCAATCTGGTGCTCAGCGACCTCGATTCCCTGGCGCCCGTGCTGCACAACTTGGCCCAGGCCAGCCAGATCGTGGCGACCGCCGCCTAGAGGAGGCGGCGGTCGCTCACAAACGACACGGCGCCGGCAGCACTGGGTGAAATCGGCAACGTCGCCGCGGATCGGCCACACTGATGGAGTGGCACGCACGAAGAAGCCAAAGCGCGCGCTCAGTCTGCGCACCCGCTTCACGCTCTTCCTCGGCCTCACTGCATTCACCACG
Organism: Acidimicrobiales bacterium; assembly: GCA_038227995.1. Classification (GTDB taxonomy): domain Bacteria; phylum Actinomycetota; class Acidimicrobiia; order Acidimicrobiales; family Ilumatobacteraceae; genus WLMZ01. The sequence continues at coordinate 105,677 of JBBRPP010000001.1, read as the reverse complement.
TCCGCTGCGTTGACGATCGTCACCTACACGACGGCCCGCGCGTACCTCCTTGATCAGCGCTCGACCACGGCCCACGCACAGACCTACGCCGACGCCAAGGGTGTGCTCTTCGAGCTCCGCGACGTCAACGTCGCGGTCACCCGCCCGGACTACATCAGCGTCGTCGGCAGCATCCGTAACGAGGACAAGGCGTTTGCCGTGCTCTACATCGACGGGAAGGCGTATCCGCAGAAGCTGCAGTACACCGAGACGTCGCTGCCGAGCGACCTCGTCGACCACGTCCTCAAGGGGCAGACCGGCCAGCAGCGATTCGAGCTGGACGGCATCCCATATCTCGCCGTCGGGGTCAGCATTCCCGGGTTGAACGCGCAGTACTTCGAGGCCTTCCCGCTGACGAACACCGACCAGGTGATCCGCATCATCGGCACCGCGTTGGTCCTCGGCTCATTGATCATCACCGTGCTCGCGGCCGCGCTCGGGTGGTGGATGAGCCGTCGCCTGTTGAAGCCGGTGAGTCGTGTCGCTGCAGCTGCGGGCGGGATCGCGGCCGGCGGGACGAACCTGCGCCTCGCTCCCGAGAGCGACCCCGAGCTCAACCGCCTGTCGCAGGCGTTCAACGACATGGCCGACACGATGCAGGCCCGCATCGAACGCGAGGCCCAGTTCGCGTCCGACGTCAGCCACGAGCTGCGGTCTCCGATCACGGCGCTCAGCGCCGCCGTCGAGGTACTCGACGCGCGACGCGCCGACCTTCCCGATCGCACCCAGCAAGCGCTCGATGTCGTCGTCAACCAGGTCCGGCGCTTCGACCAGATGGTGCTGGATCTGCTCGAGCTCTCGCGCCTCGACGCGGGGGTCACCGACATCAACCGCGAGGAGCTGCGCCTCGACGATCTCGTCCGCCGGATCAGCCAGCGGTATGGGTTCGGTGCCGTTCCCATCGACGTGCAGCCAGGGGCCCAACGCAACATCTGGACCGACAAGCTGCGCGTCGAACGCATTCTCGCCAACCTGCTCGACAATGCCCGCGAGCACGGCGGCGGCCCGGCCCGAATCAGCATCGAGACCGATGGAACGCGGGCGATGCTGCTCGCTGTCGAGGATTCTGGTCCGGGAGTCGCCCGCGGTGAGCGCCAGCGCATCTTTGAACGCTTCGCCCGCGGTACCGCGGCGCGCCATCGGATCGGCACCGGGCTGGGGCTGGCGCTGGTGGCCGAGCACGCCCAGGCGCTGGGCGGCGATGCGTGGGTGGAAGACCGCAGCGGTGGTGGCGCACGGTTCGTCGTGCGACTTCCGATCGACCGACACGGATCGGAGAACTGATGCGACTGCGAATCCTGCTCGTCCTGAGTGTTCTGGCAGGGCTCGCTGTCGCGTGCGGAGTACCGCGCACCAGCAAGTTCACCAGCATCGATCCCCCCAACATCCCGCCGATCCTCACCGAGACGACGACGACAACCACGCAACCCAGCACCACGACCACGGTGCAGGCGGAGGGAACGACCACGACCGCACTGGCGACGACGACCACGGTGGTCGAGACGGCGCCGGTCACGCTGTACTTCGTGATCGGCGGGCAACTCTCGGGCGTCAGCCAGTTGCTGGCTCGTCCGGTCAGCTACGAGCAGGCGTACGCGCAGACGCTGCACGCGCTCGAGAACGGTCCGCAGGGCGACGCAACACCGGGCTTCCGGAGCGCGATCCCGCTCGGCTCCGAGAGTCGAGTCACCGTCAGCAAGGGCGTCGCGACCATCGACCTCGATCCGAACTTCAACGACGGCATGGATCCGAAGGAGTTCCGTCTGGCGATCGCGCAAATCGTTCTGACGATGACCGAACAGAACGGCGTCGGCGCCGTGCGGTTCACCCAGAACGGTCAGGACGTGTCGGTCATCCTCGCCGACGGAACACGAAGCGAGGCCGGGGTCACGCTGTACCACGAGGACTACGCGCTGCTGCTCAGCAGTGCGCCAGCGACCACCACCACGACACTGCCCGAGACCACCACCACGACGCTGGCTCCGGACGGGGCCACGACCACGCAGACACCGTGAGCGCTTCCGCCGTCGAGCTCAGTAACCGAGGCGTTGGATCCGATCGGGCCGGCGCTGCCAGTCCTTGTCGACCTTGACGAACAACTCCAGGTACGCGCCTTCGGGCAGTTGAGCGCGTGCTCGTTTACCGACCTCTTTGAGCACGGCGCCGTGCTTGCCGATCACCATGCCCTTCTGACTCTCGCGCTCGACCAGGATCTCGCAACGGATGCGCGGCCATTCCCACTCGGTGACGCGGGTCGCGATCGAATACGGCATCTCGTCCTCGAACACGGCCAACAGCTGCTCGCGGACGAGTTCGGCGACCCACGTTTCTTCGGGCGTGTCGCTGGTCTCGCCCTCGGGGTAGTACATCGGTCCCTCGGGGACCAGGGAAGCGAGATGCGCGATCAGCTCGGGGATGCCCTCGCCCGTCAGCGCCGACACGGGGAAGTAGGCCGACGCTTCCAGGCGACTGGAACGGACGAGCTGCTTGAGGACCGCCTGCTTCGAGGCAGCATCGACCTTGTTGACGACGATCACGGCCTTCTTCGCGTCGATGCGGTCGGCCACCCATTGGTCGCCCTTGCCGAACGGCATCGTCGCATCGATCACGAGACAGACGACATCGACGTCTTGGGCTGATTCGAGCGCTGTTGCGTTCACTCGGCTGCCGAGCGCCGTGACGGGCTTGTGCAGACCTGGCGTGTCGACGAACACGAGTTGCACGTCGGGCATGTTGAGGATGCCGCGAATGCGAGTGCGCGTGGTCTGCGGCTTGTCGCTGACGATGCTCACCTTGGTGCCGCACACTGCGTTGAGCAGCGTGCTCTTGCCCACATTGGGACGGCCGACGAAGGTGATGAATCCGGAACGCATGGTGCATTGAGGGTAGCGGCACCGGGCGCAACCCTCATCCGACACGGGGCGCGTCATCGATCTCGGATCTTGCCTTCACGTCATTCACCCGCCGGGTCGGGTGCGGCTCGACTGTGAAATGCTGGAACCATGAACGACGCGAACGATTCATCACACCACTCCGTCCTCGCCGAGATCCACGATCTCAAGCAGCGCCTCGCCGATCTAGAAGCCAGGCTCGACCAGCAGCCCGCGACTGTCGCAGCCAGCTCATCGAATGCGGTCGCGTCACCTGCAAAGCCGAGCGAGCCGGTCGAGGTGAGCAGCCGTCGCAACCTGCTGAAGTTGGCCGGGTCGGCTGCCGTCGGTGCGGTCGCCGTCACAGCCGTCGGCGCCAAGATGGCGGCCGCTGACCGTGGCGTCCTGCTCCAGCCAGATGGGACGGCGACCGACTCGCCCTTCCCCGTGCACACGACCTACAGCGGCACTGCCGCCAACACCTCCGGATTCGTCTTCGAGGGAGGCAAGCGGTTCGGAACCAACGTCGGGAACATCTCGGCCGCCGCGCTCGCCGGATGGGCTGCCAACGACGGCAGCGTGCGAGATGGCGTCTATGGCTTCACCGAGATTCCCGCCGGGTTCGGCATCGTCGGCAACTCGGCAACGGGCACCGGCGGATCCTTCCAGGGTCAGCGGGCGGCCATCCAGCTCGTCACCGGCGCCAATGCCGACCCTCGGATCGATGCCACGACGGCATCGGTGCCGGGCATGATCCAGGCCGATGCCACGGGCAACATCTGGTTCTGCGTCAAGGCCGCAACTCAGATTGCTCCGCCTGTGTGGCAGCAGATCGGCGGACCCACCGTCGCTGGCGGCTTCCATGCCCTGACACCGGGTCGTGTCTACGACTCTCGTGTGGCCGCCCCGACGCCTGGCGCAATCAAGAGCGGCGGAACGCGCACCGTGTCCGTCGCCAATCGCCGCTCGCTCGTCGACGGCAGCGTCGCCCAGGCCGATTTCGTACCGGCCGGCGCCACTGCGATCACGTGCAACGTCACCGTCGTGAACACGACCGCACAGGGTTTCCTGGCGATCAACCCGGGCGGCAACACCACTGTCAACGCTGCAGCCGCGAACTGGTCGGCGGCCAACCAGATCCTCAACAACGGTGCCTCGCTGACGCTCAACGGCAACCGCGAGGTCACCGTCATCGCGGGCGGCGGAGGCACCACCGACTTCATCCTCGACGTGACGGGCTACTACCTCTGAGTCATCGGCCCGAAGGCCGACTGCGTCAGACCTTGCTGTCGCGTCCGGCCCAGAACGGTGCCCGTAGCTCGCGCTTGAGCACCTTGCCGCTGCCGGTCTTGGGCAGCTCGTCGGACCACGTGATGCTGCGGGGCACCTTGTAGCTGGCCAACTTCTCGCGGGCGAACGTGGTGACATCGGACTCGACCAGTCCCGCACCCTCGCGGGTCACGACAACGGCGTGTACCGTCTCGCCCCATTCGTCGCTGGGAATGCCAAAGACGGCGACCTCGTAGATGTCGGTGTGCAGCTCGAGGGCAGCCTCGATCTCGGCCGGATAGATGTTCATGCCACCGGAGATGATCATGTCCTTCTTGCGGCCGCAGATGTGCAGGTAGCCCTCGTCGTCGCGATAGGCGATGTCGCCGACCGTCTGATAGCCGTGCTTCTGATCAGCCTCGAACTTGTCGTGCTGCTTGTAGTAGTCGGCGAAGACGCTGCCGCTCTTCACGAACAGCTCGCCGGGGTGATCGGGCCCGGTGCCCGTGACCTCGTGGCCGTCGTCGTCGAACAGCTTGATGTCGACGCCAGGCGCGGGCCGACCACACGACCCTGGCTTGCGCAGCTGGTCCTCCGGGCGGAGGACGCAGTTCACGCCGAGCTCGGTGCTGCCATAGACCTCGAACAGCGAGTGGGCGGGGAAGTCGGCGAGGTACATGTGCTTCAGCGCCATGCTCCACGGTGCTGCGTTGGCGATCATGATCCGCATCGTCGACGTGTCGTACTTGGCCTTCACGTCGGCCGGCAGTGAACAGATCATCCGGATCGGCGTCGGCGCGGCGAACGTCGAGGTGATCTTGTGCTTGGTGACGATCCGCAACCAGTCCTCGGCGCCGAATTTGCGCTGCAACACGACGGTCTGGCCCAGCGCCTGGGCCACGCCCATGAACCCGCCCGGGCCGGAGTGGTACAGCGGCCCGGTGGGCAGATAGACATCATCGGCGTTGTAGCCGATGAACGCGATGAGGGCGCCGGCCTGAGCCGTGCCGGCCGCCGCGCTGCGGTACGCACCCTTGGGCTTGCCGGTGGTGCCACTCGTGTAGATCATCGTCGCCCCGGCCTCGGCCGCTTCGGGCAACTCGGGTTCGTTCGTCGAAGCCGCGGCCATCAGGTCGTCGGCGCTCTCCATGTCGCTCGGTGGCCGACCGTCGAACACGATGATGTGCTGCACCTGGGGAATGTGTTGGCGAATGCGTTCGAACATCGGGGCGAACTCGGCATCGACGTAGACGATGGTCGCATCGCAGTGGTCGGTCACGTACGCCGCTTCCTCGTCGCTGAGGCGGTAGTTCAGCGGGACAGCAGTGACGCCGAGCTTGCGCGCCGCGTTCACCATCGTGACCAAGCCGATCGAGTTCTGCCCGCACCACACGACTTTGGTGTCGCCAGGGCGGGCCCCGAGGCCGAGCAACGCATTCGCCAGCCGATTGGCTTGCTGTTCGAGTTCGGCGAACGTCAGCGACGTGACGGTGCCGTCAGGCCGATCATCGATCACGGCCACCTTGTCGGGTTGCGCCTGCGAGTACACGGTCAGGAAATCGGGCATGGCCGAGTTCCTAGCATGCGCGACGAGTGCAACTTCGGGCGGAGGTCAGGCCAGGTCGGTCGACTCGGGTTCGTGTGGGAGCGACCGAGGGCGACCTGCAACACTTGGCCCATGGCAGCACGCGTGGTTGACGGCATCGACGGCATGAAGGCGCTCATCGGCGAGCACCTCGGATACAGCGACTATCTGGAGATCACCCAGGAGCGCGTCAACCTGTTCGCCGAGGCGACAGGTGATCACCAGTGGATTCACATCGATGTCGAGCGCGCCAAGAAGGAAAGCCCGTTCGGTGGCCCGATCGCACACGGCTACCTCACACTGTCGCTGTTGCCGTTCATGTACCCGCAGATCGTGCAGTTCCGCGGTTTCTCGATGGGCGTCAACTACGGCGCCAACAAGATCCGCTTCATGGCCCCGGTGCCCGTTGGCGCCAAGCTGCGCCTCGGCGCCAAGCTGCTCGCGGTCGAAGAGATCGCCGGCGGTGTGCAGAACACGCTCGAGTTCATCTTCGAGACCGAGGGCGCCACCAAGCCGTCGTGCGTGGCCGAGATCATCTTCCGCTCGTACGTCTGACGTCAGCAGCCGTCCGCCCGGGCCATGTCACCTCACGGCAGCGTTACGTGGCGGATCTCGTCGACGCGTCCGCTCGCGAGTTCGATGACCGCCGCGGTGCGGTACGGAGCCTGACGGCGCTGGATTGCTGAGCCGGGGTTGAGGTGGTGTTGCACGTGCTCGTCATCGGAGCGCACGTGCTTCACGTTCCAGGGCAGATGTGAGTGCCCGAACACGACGATGTCCGCCGTCGGGAACCACCGGTGCAAGCGATCGCCGCGACCGCTCGACGGACCGCTGTCGTGGATCACGGCGATTTCGCATCGATCGAGGCGAACGGTGATCTGCTCGGCGATCCTCATCGACCGATCGTTGTTGCCGAGCACGGCATGCACCGGCGCGTACTGGGCCAACGCGTCGAGCACCGACTGGTCCGTGACGTCGCCGGCATGGATGATCACGTCGGCGTCGTCCAGCAACGCGCCCAACTTGTCGATCAGCACCGGCGCCTGGCCCGGCCCGAGGTGGGTGTCGGAGAGCACCAGCACGTTCACGGATTCATCGTCTCAGCGGAAGTTGGGCATGACCCGAGTCGCGAGCAACTCCATCGACGTCGTGTCGGGATAGTCAGCGCACCACGGGATGAAGCCGGTGCACCCCAACGCGACGTACTGGGCGACCTTCTCCGTCACCTGTTCGGGCGTGCCGACCAGGTTGCCGGCGCGCCACGAATCGAACGGCTCGCCGTTGATGCTCTTGCTGCCGGCGGCGATGATCTCGGCTTCGGTCTCGCGGATGAACACCTCGGGCGACCACGTCTTGCGGATGGTCTCCTCGTCTCGGCCGACCGCGAGGCAGTGGCCCTTGAGGACCTCGCGCTTGCGCGCCCACTCGTCGGGCTTGCCGCCCCAGTTGCTGCAATCGGCGTGTTGAGCGACGACTCGCAGGGTCAACTGTTCGCCGCCGCCACCGATCCAGATCGGCGGGTGCGGTTGCTGCAGCGGTTTCGGGTCGCAGTTCGCGCGGACGAGTTTGTAATACGCGCCGTCATACGTGGTCTCCGGTTGGGACCACATCGACTTCACGATCTCGACGCTCTCACGCAACATTCCGATGCGATCCTTCGGCTTCGGGAACTCGAACCCGTAGCCGCGATATTCGAGCTCGTACCATCCGGCGCCGATTCCCCATTCCAGCCGGCCACCCGAGATCACATCGATGGTCGACGTGATCTTGGCCAGCAGCGCCGGCGATCGATAGCTGTTGCAGCCGACCATCTGCCCGAGCCGAATCCGAGTCGTGCGCTGACTGATCGCTGCGATCGTCGTCCAACACTCGAACACCGCCTCGTGTGCAGGCTTGGGCACGTTGTGGAAGTGGTCGTAGAGCCAGATCGAGTCGAAGCCGAGCGTCTCGGCGAGGAGGGCGATGTCGACCGCCGTGTTCCACTTCGCCTCGGCCCCATCGATCGACGACAGCTCCATCTTCCAACCCTGCGGCATGAACACACCGAACATCACGTCTGTCATGGCGGCACGATACGACGCGACGCATCTTCCGAGCCGGTCGGTGCGAGTTCGTGCCCGACGTCACAGCCGACGTAGGTTCGAACCATGGAAGTGACCGTCGCAGATTTCGCCGCTGGCGACATCCATGAAGCAATTGCCGCAACTCGCCCTGACGAACTCTGCCTCGTGTTCCGCGATCGGCGCCTGACGTGGGCGGAGGTCACGAACCGCACGCGGCAGTTCGCCAACCACCTCGTTGCTCAGGGTCTGGGCTGCCACACCGAACGTTCGACGTTGACGGGTTCCGAGAGCGGACAGGATCACCTCGCGATCTACCTCCACAACGGCAACGAGTACCTCGAGGCCATGCTCGGCGCGTTCAAGGCGCGAGTCGCCCCGATCAACGTCAACTACCGCTACGTGGCCGAGGAACTGCGTTACATCCTGAACGACTCGCAGGCATCTGCGGTCGTGGTGCACTCGCAGTTCGCACCGACACTCGCCGAGGTCCTGCCCGACGTGCCGAGCCTGCGCGTGATCCTGCAGGTGCCCGACGCGTCCGGAAACGCCTTGCTGCCGGGCGCCGTCTGGTACGAGGACGCGCTCGCTGCCGCGTCCACCGAGCGGCCCGACGTCGCCGTGTGCGGCGACGATCTCTACATCCTCTACACCGGCGGCACGACCGGCATGCCGAAGGGCGTGCTGTGGCGCAGCGGCGACGCAGTGGTCGAATGCTTTGGCGGATCGAAGACCGCGGCGAGTCTCGACGACTTCGCAACCGAGGCGGTCGGTGGCCTGCGCGCCCTGCTCGCTCCCCCGTTCATGCACGGGGCCGGACACTGGATGAGCTTCCGCACGTGGTTGACCGGCGGCACGATCTTCATTCAAGACCAACCCGATCGCCTCGACCCTGTCGACATCTGGAGCATGGTCGAACGCGAAGGTCTCAACTTCCTCCTCATCGTCGGCGACGCGTTCGCCCGCCCACTGCTGGACGAACTGGACCGCAACACCTACGACCTGTCCAGCCTCACAGTGGTGCTCAGCGGCGGCGCTGCGCTGTCGGCGAACCTGAAGGAAGAGTTGTTGCATCACCTGCCGACGCTGATGATCGTCGACGGACTCGGTTCGTCCGAGGCCGGCGGCCAGGTCTCGCAGGTCTCGGTCGGCTCGCACGCGACGACGGGCACCTTCGCCCTGGCACCCGGTAACCACGTGCTGTCGGCAGACCTCGATCGAGAGCTGGCACCCGGCGACGAGGAGTTGGGGTGGCTCGCCAAGAGCGGCCGGCTCGCGCTCGGTTATCTGGGCGATCCGGTCAAGACCGACCGCACCTATCCCGTCGTCAACGGCGTGCGCTACGCCGTGCCCGGGGACCGGGCACGCATCCGCGCCGACGGCGTCCTCGAACTGCACGGACGCGACAGCGTCACGATCAACAGCGGTGGCGAGAAGATCTTCGCCGAAGAAGTCGAGGCCGCGATCAAGGCCCACGGTGGCGTCTACGACTGTGTGGTCGCCGGCCGACCCAGCGAGCGTTGGGGAAGCGAAGTCGTCGCCGTCGTCCGCCGACGCGAAGGCCACGAGGCGACTGAGGCCGATCTGCTGGCCGAGGCCGAGAAACACATCGCCCGCTACAAACTGCCCAAGGCGTTCGTGTTCGTCGATGAGATCGTGCGCTCTCCCAGCGGCAAGGCCGACTATCGGTGGGCCAAGCAGGTTGCGGCAACGGCGGCCAGCTGATTTCATTTCGCGCGTGACCGATGACGTACAGATCGCCGAGATCGACGCCAACACTGCCGCAGAACACATCGACGAGTTGGTCGAGATCCTGCTCGACTCGGTGGCCGGCGGATCATCGGTCAACTACCTGGCCGGTGTGAAGCGGGCCGATGTGGTCGAGTTCTGGGAGCGATCGATCGGTGACCAGGCAGCGGGTGGGCGCCGCCTCATCGTCGCCGAACGTGATGGCACGGTGATCGGCACCGTGATGCTGATGCTCGCGCCTCAGCAGAACCAACCGCATCGAGCCGATGTCGGCAAGATGCTGGTGCATTCAGCGGCGCGGCGGCAGGGCATCGGCGCGCGGCTGCTCGTCGCGGTCGAAGCACTCGCATCGCGTCTCGACCGGACCCTGTTGATGCTCGACACCGAGAAGGACTCGGCCGGTGAACGGCTGTACGCGGCGCATGGCTGGATCAGATACGGCGAGGTTCCGGGGCACGCGCTGAGCACGGTCGGTGTCCCCACGCCGACCTCGTTCTTCTACAAGCAGCTGTGAGCGCGCACGACGCCGGATGACCGCCGTAGCCTGACCGAGATGGCACGCGCCGCATGGGACACCGACACACTTCCGCAGGGTGACGAGAAGGCCGTGGCCGTTCGACAGATGTTCGACACGGTGGCCCCTCGATACGACCTCGTCAACCGGATCATGACGTTCCGACTCGACGTCAAATGGCGTCGAGTCGCGGTCTATCTCCTCGCACTGCCGGCCGGCAGCCGGGTCCTCGATCTCGCCAGCGGCACCGGAGATCTGTGCATCGATCTCGCCCGCATCGGCATCCGCCCGACATCGGTCGACTTCAGCTTCGGAATGCTCTCCGCCGACCGCAGTGGCGTGCCGCGGGTGCAAGCCGACGTCTTGCGTCTGCCGTTCGCCGATGCATCGGTCGACGGGGTCACGTGTGGCTTCGCGTTGCGCAACTTCGTCGACCTGCCGACGTTCTTCGCCGAGCTCGGGCGCGTCGTCAAGCCCGGCGGCCGGATCGCGCTGCTCGACGTGGCGATCCCGCGCAATCGAATCGTGCGGTGGGGCCATGGCTTCTACTTCGGCAAGGTCGTGCCCAAGATCGGTGCGTTGCTCAGCGACGCCGGTGCGTATCGATACCTGCCGAAGAGCGTTGCCTACCTTCCGCCGGCCGACGTGATGGTGAAGACGTTGCGTTCAGCCGGATTCACCGACGCCCAACACCGCCTGCTCAGCGGCGGCATCACCCAGTTGCTGCTCGGCACGCGGGCCTGAACTGATGCGGGCAGTCACCCGTTGGTACGACGAGAACGTCGACCTCAACGACTTCGCCGGCGGCGACGGCTACCTCTTCGTTCGGGACGGTGTCGGCCTCGCCGGTCGAGGCGTCGCGGCACGGGTCGAAGCTGACGAAGCTCTCTCCCTGCTGTCGTCCATCGATACCGACGATCACGTCAGCATCGCCGGTTCGGGTCCGGTCGCGATCGGCATCCTGCCGTTCAAGCCCGGTGCATCGGCGAAGTTCGTGATCCCGGCCGTCACGATCGGCAAAGGGGCCGACGGCCGATCGTGGATCACCGTCATCGACGACGCCCCGATCCCCGTGCCCCACATCGCACCGGTCAGCGCGGCCGCCGAGTTCACCGTCCGCCCGGGCGTGCCCGTGGAGACGTACCTCGCAGCCGTGGCGGCCGCTCGAGATGCCGTCAAGGCCGGCGACATCGACAAGGCAGTGATCGCCCGCGACCTCGTCCTGACGTCGCCCGACCCGATCGACATCCACGCCGTCCTGCGTCGGCTGCGCTCCAGTTTCGGTTCCAGCTACCGCTATTCGATCGACGGGTTCATCGGTGCCTCGCCCGAACTGCTCGTCGAGGTCGAGGGTTCCACCGTCCGCTCGCACCCAGTCGCTGGGACGACACCGCGCACCGGTGATCCCGTAACCGACGCCCGCCTCGCGGCCGAACTCTTGGCGAGTGAGAAGAACCAGATCGAGCATCGCATCGTCATCAACGTCGTCCACGACACGTTGCTGCCGTGGGCCAGCTATCTCGACTGGGAACCCGAGCCATCGATCGTCGCGGTGGCCAACGTTCAACATCTCGGCACCCGCCTCGAGGGACAACTGTCCGAGCCGCGCCCCGACGTCGTCACGCTCGCTCGGGCCCTGTCCCCCACGCCTGCACTCGGTGGGCATCCGCAGCGGGCCGCGATCGAGCTGATCGAGCGAGTCGAGGGTTTTCGTCGCGGCCGATACGGCGGCACCGTGGGGTGGGTCGACTCACGCGGCAACGGCACCTGGGCGGTGGCGATCAGATGCGCCGAGTTCGCCCCCGACCGGCGGTCCGCACGACTCTTCGCGGGCGGTGGCATCGTCGCCGACAGCGACCCGCATCACGAACTGGCCGAGACCCAGGCCAAGTTCCAGGCGATGCTGTCGGCCATCATCCGCCCCTGACGGCCCGGGTTGACGTCAACCCGTAACGGCCCGGGTTGACGTCACGCAGATCGCGAACACCGGAGCGGCGCATGTCGAGTGGGGTCAGTCGTGGTGGCCGCTTGCGAGGGCGTTGAGGCGCTCGTGGACGCGGACGTTCTGGGCTCGGTCGGACTTCACGTGGATGAGCGCCGGGCCTGGCTGCGTCACGGTGGCGGTGAGTGAGGCGCTGTCGACCGCCGCACGAACCGGGATGCCGTGAGCCGTTGCCAGCACGGCGAGGTCGACACCATGCGGCGTGCCGAAAAGCTGCTCGAACCGAGCCGCCGTCAATGACGACGCCTGCGGCAGGAAGCTGAAGATGCCGCCGCCGTCGTTGTCGACGAGCACGATGCGCAGGTCGATGTCGCGTCGCATCAGACCGGTGAGCGAGCTGCTGTCGTGGAGCAGCGCGACATCGCCGATCAGCACGGCCGTCGGAGCCCCCGTGGCGAGGGCAATGCCCGTCGCCGTCGCGATCACGCCGTCGATGCCGTTCGCGCCGCGGTTCGAGTGAACCGTCACGCCGTCGGCGATGATCCCGAACCACTCGACGTCGCGAATCGGCATCGACGACGAGACCACGAGATGCGCGCCCGACGGCAGCAACGAACCGAGCACACGGGCGACCAACGGCTCGGACAGCTCGTCGTCACCGAGTGCATCGGCGAGCCGTTGTTGGGCGAGGCCTTCGGCCGCGATCCACGTGCGCAACCACATGGGATCGGTCGATGCGACAGCGTCGGACAGCTGGCTGCAGAAGTCGTCGGGCTCGGCCAACACGTGCTGCGCGACGTGACCCTCGGGATCGATCCACGCCGGCACGGACGACACGTGGATCTGATGCGCGTTCGATGCGGCAAGCCACTGAGCCACGACCTTCGAGGCGGGCGGCTCACCGATCCGGAGCACGACCGCAGGGACGTTGGCCGTGGCGAACTCGGGAGATCGCAGCAGGTGATCTGCAGCCGCCACAGCGACGTCGGTGCGATGCCGGACGCCCGATCTGGCGTCGGCGATGACCGGCCAACCCAGCGCGGCCGCCAGCGCGCTCACGGCATCGGCCGAGCCGCACCCCCGCCCTGCGACGATCACACCCCTGCGGCCTTTCATGACGCCGACGAGTTTCGCGATCTGAGCGTCGTTCAACCTCCGTTGGGCCGTGACCTCAGTGTGGGCCGTGATGGCAAGGTCGGCAGAGTCGGCGGCGCCGCCGTTCGAGGTCCGCGGCGGAAGCTCAGCCGTCGTGCCGACCAGCGGTTCGCGGAACGGAAGATTGAGGTGAACGGGCCCGGGCCATGACGCTGTCGCCGCCCAGAACGCGTGGGCCGCGAGCGAGCGCCACGCTGGCGCGGCGTCGACGCTGGCGACGCCAGGGTCGTGGAACCATCGCACGGACGACCCGTAGAGCTTGATCTGATCGATGGTCTGCGGCGCGCCGACGTCGCGGAGCTCGGGTGGACGGTCCGCAGTGCAGACGAGCATCGGGACCGCCGACTGGTGAGCTTCGATGACCGCCGCATGGAAGTGGGCGGCCGCCGTGCCGCTGGTGCACAGCAGGATCGCCGGCATGCCGAGCAACCCGATGCCGAGTGCCGCAAACGATGCCGAGCGCTCGTCGTGGAAGACGTGGATGTTCAACTCGGGTCGAGCCGCAAGTGCGAGTGCGAGAGGCGTCGACCGCGATCCGGGAGCGATCACCGCGTGACGGGCGCCGTGATGGATCCACTCGTCGATCAGCGTCGCGCAGAACGTCGCGGCGACGTCGTGCGCGGCGACGCGTGCCGCAACCTGGGGCGTGGTCTCGGACGACATCGGATCTATCGTGTCACGCATGCGCGTGGAGATCTGGTCTGACGTGGTGTGTCCCTGGTGCTACATCGGCAAGCGCCGCTTCGAAACTGCGCTCGCTCACATCGCCGCCGATCACGACATCGACGCTATCGACGTCGTCTACCGGCCATACCAACTCGACCCCACTGCCGCACCCGGCCGCGTCCAGCCGGTGGCCGAGGCATACGCGAAGAAGTTCGGTGGCCAGCAGCGCGCCGCCGAGATCATGGGTCATGTCACGTCTGTCGCCGCCGAAGACGGCATCACCTTCCACATGGACCAGGCCTTGCGTGCGAACACCCTGTTGGCGCATCGGCTGCTGTGGTTCGCGGAGACACACGAGCCCATCACCGGCGGCCGGCAGATCGCGCTGAAGGAGCGCCTGCTGCAGGCGTACTTCACCGACGGGCTGAACATCAGCGACCCCGATGTCCTCACTGCCTGCGCCGCCGAGGTCGGGCTCGATGCCGAAGAGGTCGCGGCTTTTCTCGCCGGCGACGACGGGCACGGCGAGGTCATGGAGCAGCTCGCGTTTGCGGCCGCACAGGGCATCACGGCTGTGCCGACGTTCGTCTTCGAGGGCAAGTGGGCCGTTCCCGGGGCCCAAGACGTCGCGGTGTTCGAACGAGTGCTGCGCAAGCTGCTCGACGAAGAGAGCGCAGCAGCGGTAGCTGCAGCAGCTCCGGCAGCGGCCGGCCAACCCGCAGGTACGGCGTGCGCCGACGACGTCTGCGATGTCTGAGCTACCGCTCGGCTGGACGCCGGCCGAAGGTCCCGTTGCCTCGATCAGCCGCGGCACCGGACCACGCCTCGTGTTCGTCCACGGTTTCACCCAGACGTGTCGTTCATGGCTGCCCGTTGCCGAAGCATTCACCGCTGATCACGAGGTCGTCCTCGTGGACGCGCCGGGTCATGGCCGATCGAGCCATGTTCGGGTCGACCTCCGCCTCGGAGCAGACTTCATCGCCAAGGTCGGCGGCCGCGCAACGTACATCGGATACTCGATGGGCGGCCGGTTCCTGCTGCATCTCGCGCTCGCCTACCCGCACCTCGTGCGATCGCTCGGGCTGATCAGCGCCACCGGTGGCATCAGCAACGACGACGAACGCAACGAGCGGCGATCAGCGGACGAAGCGCTCGCGGCCGAGATCGAAGCCGAAGGCGTCGATGTGTTCCTCGACAAATGGCTGAGCCAGCCGATGTTCGCATCGCTGCCCGAGTACGCACGAACGATCGATGATCGGCGCCAGAACACGGCATCCGGCCTGGCGTCGAGCCTGCGTCTGGCCGGCACTGGGAGCCAGCTGCCGCTGTGGGATCGCATCCGCTACATCACGGCGCCGACGATCACGATGGCCGGCGACCTCGACCCCAAGTTCATGGCCCTCGGTCAGCAGTTGGCCACAGCGATCGGCCCGAACGCCGTGTTCCGATCCGTGCATTCAGCGGGCCATTCCGTGAACCTCGAGCAGCCGTTCAGCGTCGTCGCCGAGCTACGCGCGTGGCTGATCGCGAACAAGCAGAACCCGGGCCAACCGTCCGAGGTGCCCTGAGCTCTACGCCCGGCTGAGGAGCAAGCCGATGGTGGCGAGCAGCCCGTAGGCCATCTGCAGCCGGCCCGTGTTACCCAGGACGGCAAACAGGTCGCGGCCCTTCGCCCCGCGCAGCACGATGCGCACCGGAACGACGGCGAGCGGAACGGCGACAACGACCAGAGCCGTCCATGGGCGAGTGATGACCGCGACGACCAAACCGGCGGCGATCGCAGCCGTGATCAACACCACGTACATCCAGCGCGTGCGTTGATCACCGAGGCGGACGGCCAGCGTCTTCTTGCCGACCTCGCGATCGGTCGGGATGTCACGCAGGTTGTTGATCACCAGCAGCGCACAGGCCAACGCTCCGACGCCGCAACCCATGATGATCGAGACAGCCGTGATCCGCTCGGCGACCACGTACGTCGTGCCCATCGTTGCGACGAGCCCGAAGAACACGAACACGAACACCTCGCCGAGGCCCAGGTAGCCATACGGCTTGGGTCCGCCGGTGTAGAACCACCCGGCGAGCAGCGCGGCGACCCCGACGACCAGCAGCCACCACGACGTCGCGATCGCGAGGATCAGACCGCTCACCGCGGCGACACCGAACGCGGCGAACGCTGCCAGCTTGACCGACTTGGCCGCGGCCAACCCGGACCCGACGAGACGTGGTGGACCGACGCGAACGTCGTCCGTGCCGCGGATGCCGTCGCTGTAGTCGTTGGCGTAGTTGACACCGACCTGCAGCGCGAGGCTGACGACGAGCGACAGAGCCGTCCGCCACCACACGGGATGGGAGAGACCTGCGGCGCACGCCGCGCCGACTGCGACCGGAACGACCGCGGCGGGCAACGTACGCGGACGGGCACCGAGTACCCATCGGTTCGGCTGCTGCTCTGGAGACGTCATGGCTCCAGTGTCACCGGAACGACGCACCGCGCGCCAGTACCGGCAATACTTCTCGACGACAACCGAACAGGTTCGGACGACAGAGGGGGATCACCATGACCGGTGAGTTGTGGCGAGAGAGCGCATTGGGGCTCGCAGCGAAGATTCGCGCGGGCGATGTGTCCAGCCGCGAGGTGATCGATGCCCATCTGGCGCGGATCGAGGCGGTCAACCCGCACCTCAACGCCGTCGTGCGCGTGCTCGCTGACGAAGCACGGGCCGGAGCGGACGCTGCCGATCAGGCACGCGCCAATGGTCAGCCGATGGGTCCGCTGCACGGCGTGCCGATCACGGTCAAGGAGAACATCGACGTGGCCGGCACGCCGACCACGAGCGGGTTGGTCGTGCTCGCCGACGCGGTCGCCCCGATCGACGCGCCGATCGTGCAGCGGATGCGCGCCGCCGGTGCGATACCGATCGGACGAACCAACCTGCCCGACCTCGGTCTGCGAATCCACACCGATTCCTCGCTGCACGGCCTGACTCGCAACCCGTGGAACCCCGGCGTGACCGCGGGCGGGTCGAGCGGCGGTGAGGCATCGGCGATCTCCAGTGGCATGAGCCCACTCGGCCTCGGCAACGACATCGGCGGTTCGTTGCGCAACCCGGCCCACTGCTGCGGCATCGCCAGCATCAAGCCGAGCACGGGCGTCATCGCGTCGGCGACGTGCATCCCGCCGGAGAACATGTACATCGCCGGTCAACTGATGGCCGTCGAGGGCGTGATGGGCCGCCATGTCGCCGACGTTCGCGCCGGTCTGCTTGCCGTCGCCGGTGTCGACAGTCGTGACCCGGTGAGCCTGCCCGTTCGCCTCGCTGACGTGCCGACCGATCGGAAGTTGCGCATCGCGATACTCACCGATCCGCCGCTCGGGACGACCGACAGCGGCGTGTCGTCGGCCGTGCGTCATGTCGGCGATGTCCTGTCCGACCTCGGGTGCGAGGTCACCGAGACGTCGCCGGGAACGTATGCCCGCGCGATCGAACTCTGGTCACTCGTCCTCGGCGGTGATCTCCGCGTGCAGCTGCCACTGATCGAGATGGTGATGGGCGAAGGCGGCAAAGCCTTCATGAACCTCACCAATGTGATCACCCAAGAGATCGACCTGCCGACGTGGGCCGCCGCCCTGACCGAACGCAATGGTGTGGCCCGCGAGTGGGCCGAGTTCTTCACCCAGTTCGATGCGTTCGTGACGCCCGTCTGGTCCCAGCCCGCATTTGCCCACGGAGCCGACATCGCCGATCAGGCCGGAGCGCTCGCGACGATCGAACTGTTGCGGCCGGTGCTGCCGGCGAACCTGCTCGGCCTGCCCGCGGCCGTCACGCCCGCGGGTCTGGCAAACGGCATGCCCGTCGGCGTCCAGATCACCGGCGATCGCTTCCACGACCTCGGCTGCCTGACCGTCGCAGCGATGATCGAGAGCGTCGTCGGAGTGTTGACCCCGATCGATCCGGTGACCGAATAGCCGATGCGGGAACTCGTCGCGATTGACCTTCCCGGCGGCCCCGAGTTCGTCGTCGTCCTGCAACGCATCTGGGATCGCGGCGACACAGCGCTGCCCGTCGATCAACGCCTGCCACAACCCGCCAGGCAGGCGCTGATCGAATCGATGGAGGTCGCCGCGGTCATCGGTCCACAGGGCGAGCAACGGCTCGCCGCTGGGCGACCGACCGACGACGGTGACGCGCTCGTCGTGGCGACGAGCGGCTCGACCGGGGTCCCGAAGGGAGTCGTCCTCACCCACGCTGCGGTCGCTGCGTCGGCCGAGGCCACCAGCGAGTACCTCGACATCGATGCCGATTCGCATTGGCTGGCCTGCCTCCCGCTGGCCCACGTCGGCGGCCTGTCGGTGGTCACGCGTGCCATGCACATGTCGACCCAACTGACGGTGCTGCCCGGTTTCGATGCCGACGCCGTGACCGCAGCAGCCCACGCCGGCGCAACACACACGTCGCTGGTGGCGACTGCACTCGGCCGCATCGATGCCGCGATCTTCCAGCGCATCGTCCTCGGCGGCAGCCGACCACCGGCGGATCGTCCGGCCAATTGCGTGACCACGTATGGCATGACGGAGACGGGCAGCGGCGTCGTCTACGACGGTCGGCCGCTGCGCGATGTCGAGATCGATATCGCCGCCGACGACGAGATCCTGATCCGCTGTCCGATGATGTTGCGCACCTACCGGGACGGCTCGACGCCCGTGGACAATGACGGTTGGCTGCACACCGACGACCTCGGACGCTGGCTCGACGACGGTCGGCTGTACGTCGATGGACGCCGCGGCGACGTCATCGTGACAGGCGGCGAAAAGGTCTGGCCCGAGGTCGTGGAACAGGTCTTGACCAGCCATCCAGCAGTCGCCGATGCTGTCGTCGCAGGAGTGACTGACGTCGAGTGGGGCGAAGCCGTACGGGCGTGGATCGTGCCGATCGACACCACCGTGACACCGTCGCTGGACGAGTTGCGCGAGTGGGTTCGTGCCGTTCTACCTGCATATATGGCGCCAAAATCGCTCATCATCAGCACCGTTGTACCCCGCACGGCACTCGGCAAGATTCGTCGTTCCGAGTTCCGGACTCCCCCGTCACCCTCGCTGTAAGGTGGCCGCCATGGTGACTCGACTCGATGGCAAAGTGGCACTGGTGACGGGCGCGGCGAGTGGCATCGGCAACGCCATCGCGCGGCAGTTCCAACAAGCCGGCTGCGCGGTCGTCGCAGCCGACATCGACGCAGCGGGCGACGCTGCGCTGGCCGGCGAGTTCCCCGGCGACATCGCAGCGATCACCTGTGACGTCACCGACGAGGCCAGCGTCGAAGCCGCGGTCGCCTTCGCAGTCGCCACGTTCGGCGGCCTCGACATCGCAGTCGCCAACGCCGGCAAAGGCGCCTTCGCCCCGATCGTCGATCACCCGCTCGAGACCTGGAAGGAGATCATCGACCTCTGTCTCACCGGTGTCTTCCTCACGGTCAAGCACGCCGGCCGGGCGATGCGCGACGGAGGATCGATCATCAACATCGCATCGCTCAACGCGATCCAGCCTGCCGAAGGCATGGTCGCCTACTGCACCGCCAAGGCGGGCGTCGTGATGATGACACGTGTGGCCGCGATGGAGCTCGGCCATCGCGGCATTCGCGTCAACAGCATCGCCCCCGGCTTGGTCGAGACCGCCGCGACCGCTGCGTTCTGGATGGTTCCCGGCGTCGTCGAGGAGTTCGTCGAGAACACGACGCTCGGCCGATTCGCCCAACCCGACGATGTCGCCAAGCTCGCGCTGTTCCTCGCCTCCGACGAGTCGACGTACATCAGCGCATCGTTCCACTCCGTCGACGGTGGAGCAGCCACCAAGCGGTACCCCGATCTGCCGGGCGC
This sequence comes from Acidimicrobiales bacterium, assembly GCA_038227995.1. Lineage (GTDB taxonomy): Bacteria > Actinomycetota > Acidimicrobiia > Acidimicrobiales > Ilumatobacteraceae > WLMZ01. The sequence continues at coordinate 85,956 of JBBRPP010000001.1, read as the reverse complement.
ATTCGCTCGACTGAGCGGTGGTCCTGCATCGTGACGGTCACGGCCGCCACGCCAGCCGCTGCCTCACCCGACCGACTGCCCAATGCCTACTGGCGGCAGTGGATCGCCAGCGGCATCTCCAACCTCGGTGACGGCGTCAACGCGGCGGCCCTCCCGCTGCTCGCGCTGTCGCTCACCAGCGATCCCCGGTTGATCGCCGGTGTCACGTTCACGGCGTTCGTGCCATGGCTCGTCATCTCGCTGCCGGCGGGAGTCATGGTGGATCGCTACAACCGTCAGACGCTGATGGTCACGACCAACGTGATTCGCGCGGCGTTGATGACCGGTCTCGCCATCACGGCCGGCACGGGCACGCTCCGAATCTGGTTGCTCTACCTGCTGTTGATCGGCATCGGCATCTGCGAGGTCATCTTCGACAGCACCGCGCAGGCGTTCCTTCCGGCGATCGTCCCATCCGATCAACTCCCGCGGGCGAACGGGCGGTTGTACGCGGCTGAGACCATCGCCAACAACTTCCTCGGGCAGCCTTTCGGCGCCGTGCTGTTCGCGTTCGCAGTCGGCCTGCCGTTCGGCATCGACGCGTTCAGCTTCGCGCTCGCGGCCGTGTTCGTCGCGACGATCCGCGTTCGCCCCGTCGCCGGACGCGCCGCCGCCGCCACCGCTGCGGCCACGCGCACGTTCCGATCCGACATCGCCGAAAGCCTGCGCTGGCTGTGGCGCCGCCCCCTGCTGCGCACGATGGCACTCCTCCTGGGCATCGTCAACATGGCCGGCACGTTCGGCGTCAGCATCTTCGTCAAGTTCGCGACCCAGACACTGCACGTCAGCAAATCGTGGTACGGCGCGCTGCTGGCACTCATGGCGCTCGGTGCAGTGCTGGGCGGTTTCGTGGGCGACCGCGTTGTGCAGAAGTTCGGGCGATCACTCGCACTCCGTCTGAGCTACCTCGTCTTCGGCCTGTCGTCGATCGGCATGGGCCTGTCGCCCAACTACTGGATCGTCGCGATGTTCAGCTTCCTCGATGCACTCGCGGCCACGGTGTGGAACATCGTCACGGTGTCGTTGCGCCAGCAGGTGATCCCCACCGAGATGTTCGGCCGGGTCAACAGCGTCTACCGCTGGATCGGCACGGGGTCGACAGCAGTTGGCGCGCTGATCGGTGGCGAGCTGGCCTTCCAATTCGGGTTGCGTAACCCGTTCGTGGTCGGCGGCATCGTGATCCTGGTCGGCTTCGCGATCGGCGCACCCATGCTCAGCGACCAGCGGATCAAGGCTGCATCAGCCGCACACTGACCACGGCGAGATCATCGGCGCCAGGCGGCGAGGTCATTGGCGGCCAGGCCGCGAGGATGGTTGCTCTGCCTCGCCGGATGCTGCATGATGCGTCCCATGTACTGGCTCCTGTTCTACGAGGTCGTCGACGACTTCGTGCGACGGCGCGGTGCGTTCAGGATGGCTCACCTGTCGCTGGCTGACAGCGCACACCGGCAGGGCATCCTCGTCCTGTCCGGTGCGCTCGCCGATCCGGCCGACAGCGTCGTGTTCGTGTTTCGGGTCGAGAGCACCTCGCAGATCGAGGAGTTCGTCCACAACGACCCGTACGTCCGCAACGGGCTCGTGACGTCGTGGAAGATCCGGCAGTGGAACGTCGTCGTCGGTCAACCGCAGACTCCCGAGCCCGGCCAGACCCGGTCAGGGATCTGGTAGCGATTTCGCTGCGGCCGGGCGAGCCGCCATCAGCCGCCCGAACCCCGCACACCGGCGCCGCCGTCGATCACGTACGTCTCGCCCGTGATCCAGTTGGCCAGGTCGCTGGCAAGGAACGTCGCGAGATTGGCGATGTCCTGCGGCACGCCAAGCCGCCGTACCGGCAGTGCTTTGGCCAGACTCTCGCCGAAGTTGTCGACCAGATAGGCGGCGAAGTCGGTCTGGACGAGACCGGGAGCGATGCCGACGACACGCGTCGGGCCGAGCTCGCCGGCCAGCTGACGGGTGAGGTGGATGAGCGCGGCCTTGGTCAGGTTGTAGACGCCGAGCCCGCCCTCGGCGCGGAGCCCGCCGACCGACGCGATGTTGATGATCACGCCCGGCGTGTCCTTCATCGCCGCCTCCCACGCCGCTTGGGCCCAGAACAGCGGGCCCTTGAGGTTGACATCGAACGTCTTGTCGAATCGGGGTACATCGACCCCGAGCGTGGCCCCGTAATAGGGGTTGGTCGCGGCGTTGTTGACGAGGATGTCGAGCCCACCGAAGCGCTCGATCGTCGCTGAGACACACGCCGCCGCCGACGGGATGTCGCCGACGTTGGCGGCGTAGACCTCGGTGTCGGCATCTGGGGTCGCCGCCAGGATCTCGGCCTGCGCAGCCTGGAGTTGGTCGAGCTTGCGCGAACTCAACATCACCTTCGCTCCGGCCGCCGCGTACGACGCGGCGATCGCTTTGCCGATGCCCTTCGATGCACCCGTGACGAGTGCAACCTTGCCGCTCAGTGAGATCTCCACGAGCGCCGAAATTAGCTCTCGGCGATCGCTTCCTCGGTGTCCGACGGGTTGTTCGGCAACACGCTGACGCGCAGACGGCGAACGCGACGGCCCTCGACCTCTTGCGCGGCGAACTTCCAACCGTCGAAGTCGACGCTCTCGCCCACCGCGGGAACGTGTTCGAGGGTGCCGAACAGGAACCCACCGATCGTGTCCCAGTCATCGTCGGGGATGCTGATCTCCAGCAGATCGTTGACGTCGCCGACGGACATCCCGCCTTCCACCAGGTAGTCGCCGTTGCTCAGCCGCTCGACTTCGTCCTGCTCGGTGTCGTGCTCGTCGACGATCTCGCCGACCAGTTCTTCGAGGCAGTCCTCGAGCGTGATCAGTCCGGCGATCGCGCCGTACTCGTCGGCCACGAACGCGAGGTGGTACTTCTGCGCCTGCATCTCGCGCATCAACCTGCTGACCGGCTTGTTCTCGGGCACGACGTGCACCGGACGGACCGACTCGTGAACCGGCGAGGCGCCCTTGCCGTCTCGTTCGAGACGCATCAGGTCTTTGGTGTAGGCCAGGCCAACGACGTCGTCCTCGTTGCCGTCACCGAGGACGGGCAGACGGCTGACACCTTTGTCGATCGCCAGGTCGAGCGCCTCGGTGACGGTGGCGTTGTACTCGGCCACCACCATGTCGGGCCGTGGCACCATGATTTCGCGGGCGACCGTGTCGCCGAACTCGATCACGGACTCGATCAGCATGTGTTCCTCGGGCTCGACGACGCCGTCGTGTGCGGCGGCCTGGACGATGCCGAGCAACTCCTGTTCGGACACGAATGGGCCCTTCTCCAGACCCTTGCCGCGCACGAGCACGTTGGTGAGCCAGATCAGGCCGCGTGAGATCCAACGCAGCGGCGGGAATGCGACGAGCGCCGATGTCGGTCGGGCGGTGGCCAATGCTGCGGTCTCGGGATGGAGCACCGCCCACGTCTTCGGGATCGCCTCGGCGAACACGAAGAACACCATCACGTTCAGCACGACGCCGGCGACGACACCCCACTTGCCGAGCCAATCGTCGAACACGATCGCGGTGAGCGTCGACTGGACGATCTGACAGATGAACACGGTCAGCAACAACGGGTTGATCCAGCGCTCGGGTTCGCTGACCAACTTCACCAACGCCCGCGAGGATCGCGGGTTCTTGCCCCGATCCACGAGCGAGCCTGCCTTCGGCTTCGTCATCCGCGACAGACCCATCTCGGCGATCGAGCAGAAAGCGAGGATCACGAGGATGATGAAGATCGCGACGACCAACCAGAAGTCGGTCATCGTCAGGCTGTGCGAAGCGGCGGCGGCGATCACGTGAGGGGCTGCTCCTGGCGGAAACCGGCGGGCGCAGGACCGTGCCAGTGCAATTGCTCGAGCAGTTCCAGTTCGCGTTTTCGCATCACTGCCGTTTCGGTCTCTTCGGCATGATCGTGGCCGAGTACGTGGAGAATCCCGTGGATGATCAACAGCGCGAGTTCGTCGTCGAGCGTGCCGGCGTGGTCAGGCGCCTGCTGGGCGGCAACGCTGGGGCACACGACGACATCGCCGAGCAGCAACGGCAGATCGGATGGGTCGAGTGGTGCGCGGTCGGGGCCGCGCGTCGCGCCCGTGCTCGGCACGGGCAGATCGAGGTCGCCGGCGTCGATGGGAAACGACAGCACATCGGTTGGCCCGGCGTGACCGAGGAACGACTGGTTCAGCTCGGCGATGGAGGCTGCATCGACGAAGATCACCGACAGCTCGGTGCCGCCGCGAATGCCCTCTGCGCCGAGGACTCCTTCGGCCAGCGCCTGCCATCGAGCGAGGTCGATTTCGACGTCGCTCTGTTCGTCGGAGCAGAAGACTTCTGGGTCGACGTCGCCGCCGATCTTGGGTTTGCCCGCTATTCGCGGGCGGGATGAATCACCCACGGCGACCACCACGTCGACCGTCGTCGGTGGGCGGTGGCGGTGCGGCCCGCTCGTAGGCGGCGACGATGTCGGCAACGATCTTGTGGCGCACGACGTCGCCGGCCCCGAGATGGACGAACGTGAGTCCCTCGACGCCCGTGAGGACGCGTTCGAGACCGGCCAGCCCGCTGCGACCGTCGGGCACGTCGACCTGGGTCGTGTCGCCGGTGACGACGACCTTCGACCCGAACCCGATACGGGTGAGGAACATCTTCATCTGCTCGGGCGTGGTGTTCTGGGCCTCGTCGAGGATGATGAAGCTGTTGTTGAGCGTGCGCCCGCGCATGAACGCCAATGGCGCGACTTCGATGGCCTGGCGCTCGAGCAGCCGCTGCGCACCTTCCATCTCGACCATGTCGTACAGCGCGTCGTAGAGCGGACGCAGGTAGGGGTCGATCTTGGCCATCAGGTCGCCGGGCAGGAAGCCCAACCGTTCGCCGGCTTCCACCGCGGGCCGGGTGAGGATGATTCGCTGCACCTGCTTGGTCTGCAGCGCCTGCACCGCCATCGCCACGGCCAGCCAGCTCTTGCCCGTGCCGGCCGGGCCGAGACCGAACGTGATGACGTTCTCGCGGATCGCGTCGATGTACCGCTTCTGACCGGCCGTCTTGGGCCGCACCGAGCGACCCTTGGCGGCGCGCACGATGTCGTCGGTGAGGACGCGACTGGGTGACTCGTGCGCGTTGACCATGTCGATCGAGCGCGTCACTGTTGCCGCGTCGAGATGCTGGCCGCGCTGGAGGACGAGCACGAGCTCCTCGAACAGCTTCGAGACATCGTCGGCGCCCTCGCCCGACAGACTGATCTCGTTGCCACGAATCGTCACGTTGACAGCGGGGAACGCGTCCTCGATCTGGCGTACGTATTCGTCACGTGGGCCAACCAGCGACGACATCAGATGAGAACCGGGAACGACGACGGTCACCGTGGTACCGAGAAGGGTCATGGAACCTGGGCGATCGACGTTCTCATCCGCTCTACGGTAGCGCCCGCCCGAGCATGCGGCGGCACACAGATTCGGCGCAGGCGGGCCGCGCGACGTCGACGATTCGGTCGGGCAGCGACCTGCTGACGGTCACCAGGTGAACACAGGAGAAATTCTCACTCCTCGCGGTTGATTTGCCACTCAACTATAGATTTTCGCACGGATGCCGCGTACAGTTCTCGGGACGGCCTCTCCCGAGGCTGAACTCGAGGACGGGACGTCGAATGGCTGGTCGCCTGCGGGCGCAATCGTGGTGGTTCCCGGCAGCAGCTGGCGTTCTCGCGCTCGTCTGCCTGCTGTCACGCTCGCTCGCGTTCCAGACCGTGACGTACGTGGTGGTCGCGGTGATGGCCGTGCCGATCGTTGCCATCTCGATCCGTCGCAAGACGGTCACCACACCGCTCGGACTGGGCATGATCGGCTTGATCGGCTGCAGTGCTGCTTCGACGATCGTGCGCGCCAAGACGCCGGGCGGCTTCGGTGGCAGTGACGCGGCGGAAGTGCTGTCGCTGGTGTCGATGCTGATGCTCGTCGGCGGCGTCGCTGTCGTCGCCCACAATCGGCGCGGCCGCAACTTCTGGGGCCTGCTCGCCGACGGCGGCATCGTCGCACTCGGCTCGTGGCTGTTCGCATGGGTGACGCTCGTGCGACCGTCGCTCGATCGCGCCGGCAGCGATCAATCGCTGACGATCTTCCGCAGCGCGTTCGAGCCGCTCGGCTCGATCGTCATCTTCTTGCTCATCATCGTCCTGTTCTCGGACACGGAGCGGACGAAGTCCGTCGTCTACTTCAGCGGTGCCGTCGGGTTGGCCATCGTCAGCGGGGTGCTGCGCGCACTGCACGACTCCGGCCACATGGGCAACAACTCCGCTGTCGCGACATGCACGTCGTTGGTCGCGGTCGGCATGCTGTACGGCGCGATCCTCGACCCCAGCGTCGAGACACTGTTCGAACGTCAGCCCGACGGGCCGTCCCGACCTCTCCTCGGACGCATCGTCGCAACGACAGCGGCGCTGCTCGTGCCGATCATCGTGATGTCGGCGACAACCCCGAAGGACGGATCGGATCGGCTGGTCCGCACCTTGTCCGTCGGCATCCTGGCCTCGTTCGTGACGCTGCGCATCATGCAGGCGTTGCGTTCGAACCGCACAGCACAGGAAGAACTGCTCCACGTTGCCCAGACGGACTCGTTGACCGGCCTGCCCAACCGCATCCTGCTCCTCGAACACATCAACGCGACGCTGCGTGAGTCGTGGAAGGGCGAGCTCCACCCGACCCTGTTCTTCATCGACCTCGATCGCTTCAAGAACATCAACGACAGCCTCGGTCACGCTGCCGGCGACAGCGTGCTCTGCACGATCGCCGACCGCCTCCGTCTCACGGTGCCGGCACGAACGACCGTCGCCCGCATCTCGGGAGACGAGTATGTGGTGCTGGATCCGGCCTCACCGTCGCTGGAGGCGGCGATGGAGTTGGCCCACCAGTTGCTGGTGCAGTTCCGCGAGCCGCTTCCCTTGCCGGCCGGCGACGTGTTCGTCACCGCCAGCATCGGCGTCGCCCGTTCCGAGCCGCAATCTCATCGCAGCGCCGACGTCCTGCTGCGTCACGCCGACACGGCGATGTACCAAGCCAAAGACGCCGGCCGCAACTGCGTCGCTCTCTTCGACGAGACCATGCACGAACGTGTCGCCCATCGGTTGACGGTCGAGACTGCGCTGTTCCGTGCACTCGATCGACGCGAGCTGCGGATGTATCACCAGCCGATCCTGGAGATGACGACCGGCGATGTCGTCGGCTTCGAGGCGCTGATGCGGTGGCAGCAGGGCGACGGCACGATCGTCTCCCCCGCCGAGTTCATCCCCATCGCCGAAGAGACCGGAACGATCATTCCCATCGGCGCCTGGGCGCTGAACGAGGCGCTCAACCAGCTTCGTTCGTGGTGCGACGACGGTGTGTGCTCCCCCACCGCCAACATGTCGGTCAACGTGTCGCCCCGTCAACTCGCCGATCCCAGCTTTCCGTCGGTCGTGCAGGAGGCCCTGCTCAGTTCGCGGGTCTCGCCACACCAGCTCTGGTTGGAAGTCACCGAAGGCATCATGATCACCGAGCCAGAGCTGGCGCTGGCAACGCTGCGCCGGCTGAGGTCACTGGGCGTCCGTGTGGCTCTCGACGACTTCGGCACCGGCTACTCGTCCCTGTCGTTGCTGCAGAAGTTCCCGCTGCAGCGGATCAAGATCGACCGTGCGTTCGTGCAGGGCGTGGCCGACAACAGCAACGACAGAGCCCTCGTCCGGACGATCATCGCAATGGCACTGTCTCTCGGACTCGACATGGTGGCCGAAGGTGTCGAGACCGTGCAGCAACTGCAGGTTCTCAGCGAGCTGGGTTGTACCAAAGCCCAGGGTTACCTCATCAGCCATCCCCTTCCGCCGGACGCGATGCGCAGCACCGTTGCCGCGCTCGAACGGATGGGTGCGTGGCCCGGTGTCGGTCGCAGCCGCGAACCCGTGCTGGTGCCAGAGCCCGAACTCGCCGGCTGACGAGCACGGCGTGCGCCTGACGCAGGCCTCGACGTTCCGTCAGGTGCCGGTGAAGTTCGGCGGACGCTTCTCGGCAAACGCGCGCATGCCTTCCTTGGCGTCGTTGCTGCGGGTGACCATCGAGGCGTAGCGGCCTTCGATCGTTCTCGCCTCGGCCTCGGGGAGCCAACCGGTCTCGATCGCGGACGCCTTGGTAGCGGCGACCGACAGCGGCCCGTTGGCCGCCAGCACTGCCGCAACCTCGCGAGCTTTGGCGAGGCCGTGTCCGGTTGGGACGACGTGCGTGACGAGCCCCCACCGCAACGCCTCGTCGGCGTCGAGAATGCGGCCGGTCAAGAGCATGTCGAGCGCGACCGCGTACGGGATCTGCCGCTTGAGGCGCATCGTCGACCCGGCACCGGCGATGAGGCCACGTCGAACCTCGGGCACGGCGAACCGCGCCTGTTCCTCGGCGATGCGGATGTCGGTCTGCAGCAACATCTCGCAACCGCCGCCCATGCAGTCGCCGTTCACCGCAGCGACGATCGGGGTGCGCAACCACTGGCTGAGGAGCAGGCCCCGAGCGATCAGGGTCGGGTCCGCCTTGATCCGCAATTCGTGGTCCGTCGGTGGCGTGGCGGATTCGCCGCCGGTCATCCATCCGGACGCGAGGTCACCACCGACGCAGTACGCGCCCGGCGCGCCCGTGAGGATCACGGCACGGATGCTGTCATCCGCATCGGCTGCTTCCCACGCGTCCGCCAGGCGAGCGATCATGTCGAGCGACAGCGTGTTCCGCCGCTGGGGACGGTTCATCGTCAGCGTGACGGTCGGCCCGTCGCGTTCGACGATCAGGCTCGGGGCATCCATCGGGGTATCCGTCGGGGCGTCCATCGCGTCAGCCGACGACATCGTCGGGGGGATCGATCGGGCATCGGAACGAGTGCATGTGGTCAGCTTCGCACGATCGGCTCGACGCAGGGCTGCCCGACCCGCGCCGCGCGTGAAGGATGCGCGGGTGATGTCATGCACCTGTGCGTTGACCTGCCGGTCGTGATGCGTCAGGCTGAATGCACACGACGAGGAGACGGAACAGATGGCACAGGCAAAGATCACCCGACGAAACGCACTCAGAGCCGGTGCGGCCGCAGCCGTCGGCGCGACCGTCGTCGGCACCGGTGCATCCGAGGCCGGCGCCGGCCACGACTCCAGCACGGCTCACCTCGACGCGCTGATGCGCATTCGCCCCGAGGTCGCACCCACCGTCGGCACGTCATGGCCAGCGCTGGCGGCCGGCGAACAGGTGACGATGTACCTCGGCCTCGAGCTGACAGCGGTCAACGGTCCGCTCCTCGTTGCTGGCGCGCCGTACTGGGGCGGATACGCCACGGCATCGCTCGGCGCGGCCTTCTCGCCGCCGATCGGTTCGCTGCTGACCGGCGTCGACATGTGCGTGTTCGGCCAGCCCATCAAGGGCACGCTGACGGTGACGAGATACGTCCCTGACGGCGTCGGCTACGACGGGTTGTTCCTCAACTATCCATTCGACAGCACGATCAGTGGCCAACAGGTCATCAGCGCCAGCCTCGGGGATTTCGGCAACGGCACGAGGATGTACGACGCCGTGTACATCGGCGGTGGAGCAGGCAGCGTGATCCGCGGCATCCGCTTCCGCTACATCCCGACGGCCCGCGACTTCCAGGCTGTTGCTCCGCTGCGGGTCTACGACAGCCGTCTGCCGATGACGCCCGACACCAACGGCAAGCTCGCCTCGGGTGCGAATCGCACCGTGTCCGTGGCCAACGGCCGCGACCTCACCACCGGCGCCACCACCATCGTGCCTTTCGTGCCGACGAACGCAAGTGCCATTGCGTACACGCTCACCGCCGTCGACACGACGGCGCAGGGCTTCCTGTCGGTGAACCCCGGCGGCAACACAGTCGTCGCGTCGTCCACGATCAACTGGTCGGCGCCAGGTGAGGTGCTCGCCAACACCAGCATCGTCAGCCTGGGGCCGAATCGCACCGTCACCGTCATTGCCGGCGGCGGCGGGTCGGCCAACTTCGCGATCGACGTCGTCGGCTGGTACCTCTAGGACATCGCGGCGACGATCGCATCGAGCGCATCGGGGTTCGCGATCGAATCGCGATTGCGGACCACCCGACCGTTGACGGCATCGGTCACCGCGATCTCGACCAGCTTGCCGCTGTACGTGCGGGGCACGTCGGAGACGGAAACGACGATGGCCGGCACGTGTCGCGGACTGAGCGCGGCACGGATCGCCGATCTGATCATCGAGACAAACGCATCGTCGAACGTGACGTCGTCGGCGACGTGTACGGCCAGGATGATACGCACGTCATCGTCGACCTGCTGGCCGAACGCGATCGACTCGACGACTTCGGGCATCGCATCGACGACGCGATAGATGTCGGCCGTGCCGATCCGTACCCCGCCCGGGTTCAGCGTCGCATCCGAGCGTCCGTGGATGACGGCGCCGCCGTGCTCGCCCCACGATGCGAAGTCGCCGTGCGCCCATGCCCCGGGGAAGCGCTCGTAGTAGGTCGACCGATATTTCGGGCCTTCCGGTCCGAACGGAACGTCGTTCCAGAAGCCGAGCGGCTGCGACGGGAACGGCTGCATGCAGACCAGTTCACCGGGCCCGTCACCGATGCCCAACGGGCGGCCGTCATCGTCGACGAACTCGACCGCCATGCCCAGTGCCCGCGCCTGCAGCTCGCCCGAGAACACCGGCAGCGTCGGCACTCCCCCGACGAAGCACGCGCACAGATCGGTGCCGCCCGAGATCGAGGCGAGGTGCACGTCGGACTTCACCGCCGCATAGATGTACTCGAACCCGTGCGGGCCGAGGGGTGAGCCCGTCGAACAGATCGTGCGCAGCGTCGACAGGTCGTGATAGCCCCGCACGTCGACGTTGTTCGATGCCAGCGAGTCGATGAATTTGGCGGAGACGCCGAGCAGGTTGATGCGCTCACGTTCGACGATGTCGAACAGCTGCTGGTGAGTGGGATACATCGGCGAGCCGTCGTAGGTGACGATCGTTGCGCCCGCCGCGAGCGCGGAGACGAGCCAGTTCCACATCATCCAGCCGGTCGTCGTGTAGTACATCACGACGTCGTCGGGTTGGATGTCGCAGTTCAGGCGGTGCTCCTTGGCATGCATCACCAACACCCCGCCGGCGCGATGCACGATGCATTTCGGGACACCCGTCGTCCCAGAGCTGAACAGGATGTACCACGGGTGATCGAACGGCAGCTGCTCGAACTCCAACGCCGCGTCGGCGTGAGCCTCGAGCGCATCGGACCACGCCTGGAACCCCTCCGCGGGCTCGTCGCCGACCATGAGCGCGAGGCGACACGTGGGCAACTGACGGGCGATGTCGGCCGCCTTGCCGGTGACATCGATCGACTTTCCGTTGTACGAATACCCGGCGCACGCGACGAACACCGCCGGTTCGATCTGCCCGAACCGATCGAGCACGGCCGTCGCACCGAAGTCGGGCGACGCTGACGCGAAGACCGCACCGATGGTTGCCGCGCCCAACATCGCGACGATTGCCTCGATTCCGTTCGGCAACATCACCACGACGCGGTCGCCGGCAACGACGCCGTTCTCACGAAGGACACCGGCGAAGCTGGCAACCGCACGCCGTAACTCGTCGGCCGTCATCGACGCGACGTGACCCTGGTCGGTGTGGGCGATCACGACCGGCTGATGCGACGGAAGGTGAGCGAGCAGGTTCTCGGCGACATTGAGCGTTGCGTCGGGGAAGAACCGATTTGCGGCGAGGGCTGGCGAATGCTCGATGACGCGCTCGCCGGGGTCGCCGACGATCTCGCAGAACGTCCAGATCGCGCGCCAAAAGGCTTCCGGCTCGTCGATCGACCACCGGTGCAGACCTGCGTAGTCGACGGGATCGAATCCGCTCTCGCGTGCGAACCGAGCGAGGTTGGTCGTCGCGATGCGCTCTGGCGAAGGGGTCCACAACGGTTGGGATGCAGGAGCGCCGGTCACCCGTTCAACATATCCGCGTCGGGCCGAACGCCCGGTTTGCCGAGCGAGGCCAACACCGATCGGTGGCGCTCGGATATCGTCGTCTTCATGGGCTCGCCAGCGCGCACCGACCTCGGCGGGGTCGACCCGGGCGCCACGGGCGAGGTGCTCGTCAGCGCCGTGCACTTGACCGATCTGCACGTGCTCGACGCGTCGTCACCAGCACGCTGTGAATGGGTCGAGCTCGTCGGCCACGATCCGCTGTGGCGACCGCTGCTGCACATGCACCGTCCCTACGACGCACTGACGACGTTCGCCGTCGAGGCCCACCTCGCATCGATTCGCGCCGATCCGGTCGGCCCCAACTTCCATCAGCCGTACGACATCGCGATCTCCACCGGTGACAACATCGACAACGCTCAGCGCAACGAACTGGATGCGTACCTGGCGTTGATGGCCGGCGGCATCGCCGAGCTGAGCGCGGTCGGCTGCGCCCAGGATGCGTCAGCGCACCTGGCCGGCGAACCATGGCCGTACTGGAGCCCCGACCCTGTCATCCCCGACGCGTGGCGCGACCTCGGCTACCCGGTGGTCGAGTCCTTCATCGAGCGTGCCAGCGCGCCGATCCACGCTAAGGGCATCGGCGTGGCCTGGACGAGCGTGCCCGGCAACCACGACTTGATGCGCCAGGGAACCGCGCTGTCCACCGCCGCACTCGAATCGATTGCGATCGGACCCGCGAAGTCATTGCGCCAACCGCCCGACTTCCGTCCGGTCGACCCGCTCAGCCTGTTCCTCGACGAACCCGAAGCGTTCTCAGCCGGACCCGGGTTCCCGATCGAAGCGAACGCCGGCCGACGTGAGATCGACCGCCGCGAATGGATCGAGGCCCACATCGCCGCCGGCGCCTTGGGGTTCACGCCGAGCCACGCCGCGACCGGAACGATCGACACCGTGATCGACACCGAACACGTGCGCTTCGTGCTGTTGGACACGAACCACCCCGATGGGGACTACCAGGGCAGCATCGGCACCGAACAACTGGCGTGGCTCGATCAGCGGTTGAGCGAGGTGGATCGCGAGGCAGGTCGGGTTGCGATCCTCGTCAGCCACCACGGCGCCGACAGCCTCGTCAACGTGCGCGGACACCGTCCTGACCGCCACCTCGGAGACGACATGAACGAGGTCATCCACCGACATCCCAGCGCCATCGCGTGGCTCGTCGGACATCGCCACCTCAATCGCATCGAGGCCCGACCCGGCGCGTCCGGCGGATTCTGGGAGATCACGACGGCATCGATCATCGACTGGCCGTCGCAGGCTCGGGCGGTCGAGGTCTCGCGGCATTCCGACGGCACGATCGAGATCAGTTGCACGTTGCTCGATCACGATGACGCACCTGACGGATTGGCAACCTTGCATCGATCACTCGCGCGACGGTTCGCGAGCACCGGCGTCGCCACCCGCCTGGCCGGCCGCGAGATCGACGGCAACGTACGGCTGGTGCTACCGCCGCGTTGAGGTCACGTCGGCCGCGCGGCGTTCGCGCCGGCCGCGTTCGAGCATGCGCAGGCGCGAGTAGAGCTCGTCGCGCTCGCTGTAGCAGCCGCGGAGGAATCGTCGACCGCTCATGTCGGTGAACTCGCCACGGGCGTGGAGCGCGCGGCGGTTGTCGAACGCCATGACCTCGCCAGGCGCAAGTCGGAAACGCAGCTGCAAATCGGCGCGATACGTGAGCTCGAACAGCCGCCGATACGCGCCGTAACAGGCCTCGACCATGTCGAACGGCACGTCGAGCGGGGCGCGCAGCCAGTTGCCGACGCGCACCTCTTTCATCGAGCCATCGTCGTTGAGAACCAGCAGCGGCGATGCCCACCGGTAGTCGCTGGTCGTGCTGCGGTTTGCCCACTGGAACGGAACCGTGGAGAGGATCTCGTACTCGGCGGGATGCTCTTCACGAAGGATCTCGGCGATGCGGAAGCCATCGACGAGGATGTTCTCGCCGCCCTCGGTCTCGTTCAGGATGCAGTGCAGGAACTGCAACCCGGGTTGATATTCGCGAGTCGGCAGATCGACGTGAGGCGGTAGCGGCAGAGCAGTGTTGGCGTTGGTGATCGGATTGGGCTCGCTCTTGACATCCCACAGCAGCCCGAAGTTGGTCTCACGGACGACGCCGATGCGGTTGACCAGATCCGCGATGGCGTCGACCTCGCACGGCACGTTCTGGACACGCGACACGCCGTGGGTGTGCAGCGCGCTCAGCCACTCGTACAGCGCGTCGTCGTCGATCATGATCGCCGCACCATCGAACGTCGGCGGCTCGGCCAACGTCAGGCCGTCCCATGTCACGCGTCCGGCGTGACGCTCGCGCCGGGAATCGTCGTCGTAGCTGTTGGCCCGCAGCCAACCCGGGTGGTACGCGGACATGTGACCGTCGTTCGACCACACGATCGCGAGTTCGCCGAAAGCATCGAGCGTCGCCGATGTGGGAGCGATCCCGACGTCGATGGTGACGAGCTCGAACATCTGCTCCTTGGTGCCCTGATGGACACACTCAGCGCACGGACAGTTGTCGCGCAGCCAGATGTGGTGGAAGCGGCTCACCCGACCGTCGGACCATCCGACCTCGATCCAGCCCGCATGCACCGCGGCACCCGTCGGGGTGAACTCGACGGGATAACTGTCGAAATCCGGCGTCAAAGCCACAGGCATTCCTTCTCCTCGATCCGGCGCTGCATCGATGCCGGTCACGACTCGTGACAGCTCTCAAGGTAGCACCGACGCGATGTACAGTCGTTCCCGGCAGACGGAAGATTGCCGTTTCGTGGCAGAGCATTCGGACCGCTGTGGGCCCGAGGGAAGATGAGCGTCAAATGAACTGGGATGTATTCGTCACGTGCGCGATCACGGGTGCCGGCGACACCACGAGCAAGAGTCCGCATGTCCCCGTCACACCGCAGCAGATCGCGGATTCGGCGATTGCCGCCGCCAAGGCAGGCGCGGCTGTCGTCCATCTACACGTCCGCAACCCGGAGACCGGGGTCGGGGCACGAGACACCGAGCTGTACGCCGAAGCGGTCGAACGCATTCGGGCATCCGATGTCGACGTCGTGATCAACCTCACCGCCGGCATGGGTGGCGACCTCGTCCTCGGCAGCGCGGAACAGCCGTTGCCGGTGGCTGCCGACGGCACCGACATGGTCGGAGCCACGGAACGCCTCAAGCACGTGCGCGCGATCATGCCCGAGATCTGCACCCTCGACTGTGGCTCGATGAACTTCGGATCGGGCGGCGACTACATCATGGTCAACACGCCGGCGACGTTGATGGAGATGGCTCGCCAGGTGCAAGCCCTCGGCGTTCGACCCGAGCTGGAGGTGTTCGACACCGGCCATCTCGTGTTCGTCCGCGAGATGATTCGGGCCGGCGTGCTCGACGATCCGATCATGATCCAGCTGTGCATGGGCATCGCTTACGGCGCACCCGACGACCCGCAATCGCTGTTGGCGATGGTCAACCTGTTGCCACAGGGTTCGGTGTTCTCCGCGTTCTCGATCGGTCGGATGCAGATCCCGTACGTCGCGATGGCCGCCCTGGCCGGCGGCAACGTCCGCGTCGGACTCGAGGACAACCTCTACCTCAGTGCCGGCAAGCTCGCCACGAACGCCGATCTGGTCGCCCGAGCCGTCTCGATCCTTCAGGGAATGAACGCCAAGGTCATGTCCGCCGACGCGGTGCGCGACAAACTCAAGCTGGTCAAGCGGTGAGTCCGATCCCGGGCCTGAACCGAGTTGGTCTGCTGGGCGGCGGAGTGATCGGCGGCGGCTGGGCAGCGCGGTTCCTGCTCAACGGCGTCGACGTCGTGCTGTTCGACCCAGATCCCGAAGCGCCACGCAAGGTCGGCGAGGTCATCGCCAACGCTCGCCGCGCCTTCGCCAAGCTGACGATGGCCCCGATGCCCGTCGAGGGCTCGCTGCGAATCGTGACGACTCCCGAGGAGGCCGTCGTCGATGTCGACTTCGTCCAGGAGAGCGCACCCGAACGGCTCGACCTCAAGCGCTCGATCCTGCAGCGCGCCAGCGCGGCAGCCGATCCGTCTGTGGTCTTCGGCACGTCCACATCGGGCTTGCTGCCGACCGAGATCCAGCAGGGGATGCATCACCCCGAACGTCTCGTCGTCGGCCACCCGTTCAACCCCGTCTACCTGTTGCCGCTGGTCGAGATCTGCGGTGGTGCCGCGACATCGGAAGCAGCCAAGGCTCGCGCCGCCGAGGTGTACACCGCGATCGGCATGCGCCCACTCGTGCTCGGCAAGGAGATCGACGGCTTCGTCGCCGATCGACTGCTCGAGGCACTGTGGCGCGAAGCCCTCTGGTTGGTCAACGACGGCGTCGCCACCACCGAACAGATCGACGACGCGATCCGGTTCGGCGCGGGCTTGCGGTGGAGCTTCATGGGCACATTTCTCGTGTACCGGATCGCCGGCGGCGAAGCGGGCATGCGCCACTTCATGGCCCAGTTCGGACCTGCGCTGCAGTGGCCGTGGACCAAGCTGATGGACGTCCCCGAGCTGACCGACGAGTTGCTCGACACGATCGTCGCCCAGTCCGACGAACAAGCAGCGGGTGTTGGATTTCGCGAGCTCGAAGCCCTACGCGACGACTGTCTCGTGTCGGTCATGCAAGGGCTGCGCACGGTCGGCTATGGCGCGGGTGAGGTGTTGGCCGAGTACGAGAACGCGCTCTTCGGACGCGCCGCGGTGCCGACCCTCGATCTCGATCCGACCAAGCCGCTGCTGACCCATTCCACGCGCATCCCGTCGGATTGGGTGGACTACAACGGACATACCAATGACAGTCGATACGCCCAGTTGTCGTGCGACGCGTCAGATGCCTTCCTGCGCCTGATCGGCATGGACGCCGAGTACCTCCGCAACGGCCACAGCTGGTTCACGGCCGAGAGCCACATCTCGTATCTCGCCCAATCCAGCGCCGGCGACGCTGTCTACGTGACGACCCAGGTTCTGAGCCACGACCCGAAACGGCTCCACGTGTTCAACCGCATGCACCGCGCCGACGGCGACACGCTGATGGCCACCGGAGAGCACATGTACCTGCACGTCGACACCGAGGCCAACCGCGCCGTCCCCGCACCGCAGGACATGATCGACCGGATCGCAACGATCGCGACCGCACACGCTGGTCTCGAGCGAGCTCCACAGGCGGGTCGCTTCGTCGGCGCGCCGCGGGTCACGCCCGCCGGCTGATCTCCGGTCCGCTCACGGACGGGGGTGCGCGAGCAGGAACGACACGATCTGTGCCGTCGCGTCGTAGTCGGCGTAGGCCGCACCGACGGTGGGCGTACGCAATGGCGTGCCGCCGGCCCACGCATGGTTGGCACCCGCAATGGTCACGAACATCGCGGCCGAACCCGAGACGCACGGCGCGCGCATCTCGGTCGTGATCGCGCCGCTGGTCGACGTCACCGCAGTCGGGCACTGGTCCGCACCGGCCAGCGTGTCGAAGCCGCTGTGCGGCGGAGCGAAGTCGACCTTCGAGATACCCTCGGGCCCGACCCCGCCGGCGAGCGGAATGTTCTGGTCGGCGGCGCCGTGGATGTGGATGATCGACACGGGCTGCGACGGCTGGCACGTGTCGATGCCGAGCGTGCCGGCGTAGAGCCCGATGCCCACGATGCGATCCGACAGTTCGCACGCCAACCGGTAGCTCATGATCGCCCCGTTGGAATGGCCGAACGCGAAGATCCGGTGCGGGTCGATTTCGTTCGTGGCGGTCAACTGGTCGATGAGTGCGTTGATGAAGCCGACGTCGTCGATGTTCTCCCGCGCCGCTCGGCCACAACAGGCGCCGCCGTTCCACACCTCGCCGTTGCTGCCCGTGATCTTCACGCCGTCGGGATGCACGACGATGAAGCCGTTGCTCTCGGCGAGACGCTCGATGTGGTTTGTCTGCGCGAACTGGTCGGCCCAACCTTCGCCCCCGTGGAGACCGATGAACAATGGAACCGGTCCGGCCGGCAGCGACGTCGGGATGTAAAGCCGATACGTGCGAACCAGGGCGCCGACCGTGATCGTGCCGTGGGTCACCGTTCCAACCGCCGCGACGGGCGCCGCGAGCGGAGCGAACGTCAGCACCGGCTGCGTGACCGCGGTGGCCTGGGTGGTCGGCGTGGCCTGGGTGGTCGCGGGCGTCGTCGGCGCGCCCGAACTCGGCGCGGCGGACGTCGGCGCCGTAGCTACAACACTGGTCGCTGATGGGCTCGGCGCAGTCTCGGTCGATGCGACCGACGTCGCGGTCGGTGCTGTCGGTGCGGTTGTCCGGGTCGCGCTGCAGGCGCTGACAGCGGCGAGCAAGGTCGTCGCGATCACCGCCATCGTGACGGAGTGACGTGTGGGAGTTGTCGACTGCTTCATCGACGACATCGTGCCGATCGAATGTGATGAGAGCGTGATGGCCGGATGACGTTCGGTCGATCGCACGCTACGAGACGACGATCACCAGATCGCCGATGGCGAGATGATCCCAGACCGTGACGGATTGCGCCGGCAAGACGCGAATGCAACCCGACGATTGGCCATACCAGGCCAGCGTGCCGAGCGCGTCGTACGGTTCGTACGGGTGACCGGCGCTGTCGCGAGGGACGGCATGGAATCCGATTCGTGCGCCGGTGGTGCCGCGCGTGAACGCCACGAAGTTGTCGAGGTACGAGAAGTGCCCGCCGAACGTCGACGTCGTCAGACGATCCTTGGCGTAGACGTGGTACGTGCCCGGCGACGGCTCGGAGATCGCGGTGGTGATCGGGAACTTGGCATCGGCGACGCCGTCCGTGCACAACCAGCCCCGCTGTGCGGCTCGGTCGATGATCGCGGCTCGACCAACGGCGGGACAGCTCGCAGAACCCTCGGTCACGACTGGATGTGGCGGAGCAAGACGAACTGCGGGCGCCGACGCCGACGCCGCGCTCTGCACGTTGATCATCGCAACCCGAGCCGAGGTCGCGGAGGACACAGATGTCGCGGATGTCGCGGACGCACCAATGGCAGCCGTGATGGCGGCCGTTGCAGCAATCGCGATTGCGCCGATGGCTCGATTGGCTCGAATCATTCAGCCGACTCTACGCGGACGACCAGCGAACGCGAGATCTTGTCGGTGAGCGAGGTCGTGCCGGTGAGCGAGGCCGTGCCGGTGAGCGAGGTCGTTTCGGTCAGCGGGCGCCCTCGATCGCGAACACGGTGGCCGGCGCCGGGGGCTGGTGGTCTGCGAGGGTGATCACGAGTGCGTCGCCGCGCACTGCATGGGGGAGGTCGCGCGAGTTGCCGAGCATCCTCACGGTCGACCCTTCTTCCAGCGTGACATCGCGTAGGCGCAATTCGTCGACGGGCGCGCCCTGGACGATGGCGAAGACGGTGCGGCCATCAGTCGTATAACGCACGGCGCGGCCGTCGGCGGCGGTGTCGGTCTGGATCCGCCACGGTCGGGTCCCGTAGATCGCGGATCCATTCACCCGCAGCCACCATCCCAACGCCGTGAGTCGAGCGGCTTGGGCCAGGGGGATCTGCCCGTCGGCCGTCGGGCCGACGTTGAGCAACAGGTTGCCCCCTCGGGCAACGATGTCGACCAGCATCCACACGAGTTCTTCGACCGACGGCATCGTCGCTTCGGTCTCCATCCGGTTGTAGCCGAACGACCGGCCGATCCCTCGGCAGACCTCCCACTTGCGACTGCTCGATGCCTTTGTCGAGTACTCGGGCGTCGCGATGTCTGCGTGCAACGTCCCCTGGGCGACGGCGACGATGTTGTAGCGGTCGTTGACGATGCCGTCCGGGACGCGGTCGTAGTAAGCGGCGAACGTGTCGTTCGGATCGAGCGGTGACGGCCACCCGATGTCGTTCCAGAGCAGGCTCGGAGCGAACCGGTCGACCAGCTCGTGGACGTGCGCCGTTGCGTAGTCGCAGTACTCGGGGCTGATCGGGATGCTCTTCACCATGCTCAACAGGCTGTCGATCGGCGGTGGCGAGAACGTCCAGTCGAGTCCGCCTGAGTAATAGACACCGAACCTCATGGCACGTTCGCGGACGGCCACGGCGAGCTCGGCGACGAAGTCGCGCTCGGCCATCCAACCCGCACGGTGAGGGTTCGGCGTACCGCTCTTCCACATCAGAAAACCGTCGTGATGCTTGGTCACCGGCACGACATAGCGCGCACCGGCAGCAGCAAAGAGATCGGCCCAGTGGGCGACGTCGACACCCTGCGAACGAGCGCGGAACTCGTCGACGAAGCTGTCATATGTGCGGTTGCCGTACATCTCGGCATGGTGCAGTGCGGTGGGGCTGCCGTCCAGCGACCACGAGTTGAGGTACCACTCGGTGTACGGACTGGAGCGAAAGACCGCGGACCAGTCGCCGGTGGCGAACAGGTCGCCCATGTCGTTGACGACCGGTGCGTAACACGGCACGGCGTACGGACCCCAGTGGATGAAGATGCCGAACTTGGCATCGTCGTACCACGGTGGAATCGGACGGTCGCTGAAGGGAACGGGGATGTCGGACACGGCCGTCATCTTGATCGACGGCTCGATCAGTGTGCGGATCGTGGGCCGACGTGCGCCACCCGGCTGGGCACCGGGTGACCAACGAGTCGTTCAACGGTGAGCGCGGCATCGATCAGCGCGCTGATGTCGAGTCCTGAGTGCACACCCAGATCGTCGAGCAGCGCCACGGCTTCCTCCGTCGCGACGTTGCCGGCCGCTCCGGCCGCGAACGGCGAACCGCCGAGGCCACCGACCGAGGTGTCGAATCGCGTCACGCCGGCCTGCAGCCCGGCATAGAGGTTGAGCAGGCCGGTGCCCCGGGTCTCGTGGAGGTGGAGACCGACGGACGGGCCCGTCACCGACAACAGGTCGTCGATCCGCCGTGGCGTGGCCATGCCGGTGGTGTCTGCCACCGTGATCGCGGTCGCTCCCCCGGCTCGAAGTCGTTCGATCAGCGCAGCGACGGCGGCCGGGTCGATGTCACCTTCGTACGGCGAGCCGAATGCGCACGACACGACGGCGTCGACCGGAATCGGTCGTCCGGTCGAGGACGCGGTCTCGCAGATCGCGGCGATCTGTTCCACCGACTGGTCGATGGTCATCTTCACGTTGCGCTCGTTGTACACGGCAGACGCCGAGATCGTCACCGTCAACTCGTCGATGCCACTCGCAAGTGCCATCTGGGCGCCGCGCAGGTTGGGAACGAGCGCGGCCCGGACGACACCGAATCGCTGGCCGACCGCAGCAACGACCTCGGCCGCGCCTGCCATCGACGGCACGGCCGTCGGGCTCACGAACGCGGCGATCTCGAGATGGCGAACGCCGGCAGCGAGGATCGCCTCGATGATCTCGACCCGCTGGTCGACGGTGAGCGGCGCCTCGCTCTGTAGACCGTCGCGGGCGCCGACGTCGCGGATCGTGACGGAGGCCGGCAGTGCGCCAACGGCGTCGATGGTGAGCACGAGTCGACCGTAGC
Source organism: Acidimicrobiales bacterium (assembly GCA_038227995.1). Classification (GTDB taxonomy): domain Bacteria; phylum Actinomycetota; class Acidimicrobiia; order Acidimicrobiales; family Ilumatobacteraceae; genus WLMZ01. The sequence continues at coordinate 64,439 of JBBRPP010000001.1, read as the reverse complement.
AAAGGCGTACCGTTGACCATGCCCAAGCGCAGCGCCGGAATCCTGCTGGTCGACCGCAACGTCGACGATCCGACGCGCATCGAGTTCCTGCTCGTTCACCCAGGAGGACCGCTGTGGGCCAAGCGCGACGACGGGGCATGGTCGATCCCGAAAGGCGAATACCTGGCCGACGAGGACCCACTGGCCGCTGCTCTGCGCGAGTTCGAGGAAGAACTGGGTCTGCCATGCCCCGACGGCGAGCGCATCGCGTTGGGCGAGATCAAGCAGCCCGGCGGCAAGCTGGTGTCGGTGTGGTGCGTGATCGGCCGGATCGACACGGACGCGATCGTCAGCAACACGTTCGAGATGGTCTGGCCACCACGCTCGGGACGCGTGCAATTGTTCCCAGAGATCGATCGGGCCGCGTTCATGAGCGGCGACATGGCAACGCTCAAGATCCTGGCGGGCCAACGCCAGTTCATCGATCGCGCATCAGCGGTCATCGCGAACATCAGTTGAACATCGGGTGACGCCGTACCGCCCGCTCCGACCGATGCCGACGGCGTACACCAGAATGCCTGGATGAGCGCCAGCCTGCTGACCCCGTTCGACGACTACCCGATCCATCAGGCCCCGCGGCCGATCGCGACGCAGGTCACCAGCGACCGCAACGCGTACGGCCGCTATTGGCTGGGCGCCGGACACCGCAACGGCGACTTCCACATCGAGTTGGCCTTTGGTCGGTATCCCAACCTACGAGTGGTCGACGGCCATCTCTCGATCGTCAAGAACGGGCGACAGACCTCGTTCCATGCGTCCGGCGAAGCACCCCTCGACCCCACCGATACGTCGGTCGGCCCGTTCCGACTCGAGGTCGTCGAGCCGTTGCGCCAACTGCGCTTCGTCATCGAACCCAACGACACCGGCATCACCTGCGACCTCACCTACCACGCCCGTACCGGCGCGTTGCTGGAGGACCACACGGTGATGACCGACGGGCCGATGGTGCAGGTCGACATGGCTCGCTTCCTGCAGTTCGGTGAGTGGGAGGGCACGGTCACCATCGACGGCGACATCACCGAAGTTCGTCGCGAAGAGGTCTTCGGCATTCGCGATCGTTCGTGGGGTGTTCGCCCGGTCGGCACACAGCCGCCAGGACGTGCGGTATCACGCGCCCCGATGGCATGGCTGTGGGCACCGATCCACTTCGAGAACGATTGCCGCGTCGTCGGTTGGTTCGAGCTTCCCGGCGGAACCCCGTGGCGCGCTGACGGCCACGTGATTCCTGTGCAGGATCCGATCCCGCAATCGGTGGCGATGGGTGACCCGGGGGTCGAGCGCATCGAGCCCGACCTCGCCCACTTCACGTTCCACCCCGGCAGTCGGTGGGCGAAGACGATCGCGATCGACATCCGCCCAGAACGCGGTGATCCGTACACGCTCGAGCTCGAGCCGATGCTGCGCTTCGACATGCTCGGCATCGGTTATCAGAATCCGGCGTGGGCCCATGGCGTCTGGCATGGCCCGAGCGAGATCGGTCGTGAGGACTGGATCATGGCCGACGTCGCGCCGCTGGATCCGGCGCATCAACACGTGCACCATCTGGTCAAGGCCCGCATCGGCGACATGGAAGGCGTCGGCATCTTCGAGCAGATCATCTTCGGGCCGCACACGCAGTGGGGCTTCAGCGAGATCCTCGACGGCGCCAAGTAGTCGAAGGCCGCCGGGAGTCACCCCTGCGGCGTCGTGATCCGCTCGACGATCGTCGTCGCCAGTCGCAACAGACTCCCAGCGGCCGGTGTCGGCGTTGCGCCGACCACATACGTTCGGTGGGCGACGAGCATCGTGATCTGGCCGTCGTTCCCCCTCGCCGCGTCACCGACTCCGACGATGCTCGGCTGGTCAGCGGGCAGGGCCGCGGCAGAATCGCCGGCAACAGCCTTGAGGAACACGGTGTGCGTGGTGCCGCTGTCGTCCGTACCGGCGTACGTGCACTTCGACGAACCGTGGCCGGTCTGCTGCAGCGCACCCGCCGTGAGGCCGTCGACGTCGTCGATCGACAGCAGATCACAGAGCTCGATGCCGCTCGCGTCGTCGGTGGTCTCCGTGACCGAGCCGTTCCCGGCCGATGATCCTGCGCTGGGGCCGGCCGCGGTCGTTGCAGAGGACGGAACGGTCGGCGTGGTCGACCCAGCCGCTTTCGGGTGGGTCGATCCACAAGCGACGATCAGGGCAAGAACACCGCCCAGCATCGAGATGCCGAATCGGGGGCGACGAGGCTCCATGTCGCCAAGGTACACGCAGCGCCACAGTCGTCGACGCGGCCGCATGCATCACGTGGGTCCGCGCACTGCCCGCCCGGGGGTGACTGCGCGCCGGTTGGCGATGCGATACATCAGCGCCCACACGACCGCGACGATCGAGCCGACGGCCGTCACTTGATACAGGAGTGCGGTCCGATCCGATCCCGCGAGCGCGCCGTGAATGCTCGTGAGCCAAAAGGTGATGTAGCTCAACAGATGGATCGAACGCCACACGCGGCGCGGAAGGCGGCGAATCGCGAGTGATGTCAGCTCGACGGCGATCAGCAACCATGCAGCGATCACGCCGAACGCGACGGCACCTGGCTTCCAATCCGACATGAACGGCACCGCAAGATCTCCGATGCCGAAATGGGTGTAGCTGTCCGCGACCAGCGCCGAGAGGTGTATCGCCAGGAACATCACCGACAAGCCCCCGAGCCATCGATGGAGGTCGAGCAGCCAGGCGGGGCGGCGATGTTCGGGAAATGCCTTCGTCGACAGCACGACGCCCCAGATGACCGACGCCGTCAGCATCAACCAAGCAATGAGACCCGAAGCCCGGGTCATGTACCACCAGAACTGAGGGTTCATGAGGTCACGCGGTGACCGTCGTGCGACGTCTGCCAGAGGTCCGCCGTCGACAGTCGTTCGCCGCCGGTTGTCATGGCAATCCCCGACAGTCCGTGCCCGGACAGGTAGTCCACCGCGCAGGAGCTCCCGCACAGCAACGCGGCGGTGGCGTGCGCTTCCGCGGCCCAGCCGGTGTCGGCGATGACGGTGACCGATGCGAGGTCGGTGAGGGACGGATCACCCGTGGACGGATCGATGACGTGATGGCGGGCACTGCCGTCGTGCTCCCACCGTCGGCTGAGCGTGCTCGACGTCGCAACTCCCCCACCATTGACGGCGAGCGTGCACAGCGTCTCGTCGGCCATCCGCGGGTCTTCGACCGCGATGATCCAGCCTCGTTCGTCGGGCGACGTGCCGGCCATCGCCAGGTCGCCGCCGATGCTCACCAACGCGCCGGCGGCGCCGTGCCGAAGCATCCAGTCGACAGCCAGATCAGCGGCCAAGCCCTTGCCGATGCCGCCGGGGTCGAGCGCGACCCCGACCACGGTCGTGACCTGCGATCGCTGCGAATCGACGACGGTGTCGAGGATCGCACCCGGCATCAAACGAGCGTCGCCAGGCAATGACGTGCTTGCGCAGCTTCCGTCGCGACTCGCTCGATCACCGTGCGCGACGAGCGCGGGCAGCACGCAGGGGTCGTAACGGCCGGCGGTGCGCTGATGGGCCTCGATCATGGTTGCCACGAGCGTGATCGTCGACGGCGCGACATGGACGGGTTGTCCCGATCCGAGATTGATCCGCGAGATGTCGCTCGTCTCGATGAACCTGCTCCATGACGACTCGAGATCGCCGAGGAAGCACTGCACCTCGCGACACACGGCCAGTGTGCAGCCGGTCGCAACGATGCGGAGCTCGCTGCCCATCACACGGGCGCGGAGTTCAACGGCTTCCATGAGTCTTGGCAGCCGGGGTCGGCGATGTCGCGACGGGTTGCACGACGACCTTCGCGGTGAGGGCGGTCGGCACATCGGCCGCACTCGACCCCTGGGTGGTCGTCGGCGCGATGGGGACGGTGACCGACCCTGCCGCCGAGACGTTCTCGACCGATGGCGCGGGCGACGGAACGGTGGGTGGTTCGACGTTCGTCGGCCGATGGGCGTACCCGAGCGCACCGACGATTCCGAACATCGATGCCAGACCGAATCCGGCGGCAGCAACGCGCCCCGTCTGGGCCGGGTGCCGACGACGGGGCCGTGGTGCGGACGGCGTCGCGTTCGTCGCGTTTGTCGCGTTTGTCGCGTCAGTCGTCATCACTGCCGCCTTCGTACTCCTGACCCGTTCCCGTGTCGTCGCCACTGCCGCTGTTCGAGGGGGGCGCGACCGAAGCGTTGGTCGACACAGGCTCGGTCACGTCGGCGACGACCGTTCCGTCGGCGCCTCGAGTTGCGACGAAGTCGAGCGTGCGTGCTTTGTCGGTGAACGTGACGGTCAACCTGTTCGGTTCGGTCTGGGCAACGGTCCACGTCCATCCCGCTGCGGGCAACACGTTGTCGATGGTCAGCACGGAGCCGCCGAGGCCGAGCGAGACCGTGCCGGCGACGTCGACGGTGTACGTCTTCGTCGTCGCGTTCGAAACCGACGCGATCGCCGTCGCCGCTGCGGCGATGGAGGGGGTCGTGGTAGTGAGATCTCCGGCTGCGGACAGTGATCCGACCTTGGTGTCACTGGCGGCATTCAGAATGCCGATGTTGGCGCCGATCGCAGCAGCGCCGGCGATGACGACGACTGCGATGGACGCGAACGTGACGAGGCGGGTGCGCTTCGACGGTCCTGGGCGATGGGCTGCTGTCATACGGGAAACGGTACGGGAACCCCGATTGATGCACGGACAGCGGAAGGCAATGGTTTGGTTAAAGCGGATCGGCAGGCGCCGTCTCATGCGATGCTTGTCGAGTGCGAATCCTGCTGGTCGAGGACGACCCCACCATCTCGGTTCCGCTTCGCGATGGACTCGTCCGCGAGGGCTTCGAGGTCGTCGTCGCCGGAACCGGCGCTGCGGCGCTCGCCGCAGACCCGGTGGATCTGGTGCTGCTCGATCTCGGGCTGCCCGACCTCGAAGGGCGCGTCGTGTGCCAAGAGTTGCGGGCTCGTGGGCCGGTGCCGATCATCGTCGTCAGCGCACGCGGCGACGAGTTCGATCAGGTGATGTTGCTCGAACTCGGGGCCGATGACTACGTCGTGAAGCCATTCGGCTTTCGCGAGCTGGTCGCGCGCATGCGGGCAGTCCTGCGACGCACTCGGGGCGACCGACCGGCTGCCTCGAACGTGATCTCGGCGGGGGCCCTGACCATCGATCAGCGCACTCGCGAGGTGACGTTCGCCGGAGCAGCAGTCGTCCTCACGCCGAAGGAGTACGACCTCCTGCTCTGCCTGGCGATGGACGCCGGCGGTGTGCGCAGTCGCGAACAGCTCATCCACGACGTCTGGGACGAGAACTGGTGGGGATCGACGAAGACGCTCGACGTGCACGTCGCATCGCTGCGCAAGAAGTTGGCGCCTGAGTTGATCGAGACGGTTCGCACGGTCGGCTATCGGCTCGTCTCGTCGCCTGCCGAGCCATGACCAGACGGCTCCTCCTGAGCTACCTCGCCGTCACGGTGGTGGTGCTGCTGATCCTCGAAGTTCCGCTCGCGGTCTTCTACGCCCAGCGCGAACGAGAGCGATTCACGAGCGCTGTCGAGCGCGATGCCAGTGTGATCGCCACGTTCTACGAACACGCGCTGGAGACGGACAGCCCTCTCGATGCCGGCCCAGCCGATCAGTACAACGTTCGCACCGGCGCACGAGTCGTGGTCGTCGACTCCAGCGGCATCGCTCGCGTGGACACCGAGGAAGCGGTTCCACGCGACTTCTCCACACGGCCGGAGATTGCCAAGGCACTGACGGGAAAACGCGCGACGGGTACCCGGGAGTCGGCGACGTTGGGTGTCGATCTGCTCTACGTCGCCATCCCGATCGCGTCGAGCGGGACTGTGCACGGCGTGATCCGGATCACGCTCGACACCAACGACGTCGACGCCCATGTTCACCGGTTCTGGGCCGGCCTTGGTGCGATCGCCCTCGTGATCCTGGTTGTCATGGCACTGACCGCTCTGGCGATCGCCCGTTCCGTGACCCGACCCGTGCGTCGCCTGCAGGAGGCAGCCCTTCGTTTCGCCAACGGTGACCTGACCGTGCGCGATTCCGACACGCGAGGTCCACCGGAACTGCTCGAGCTCGGCGAGTCGATGTCGACGATGGCCGTGCAGTTGGCGGCGATGCTCGACGAGCAGCGCTCGTTCGTGGCTGATGCCTCGCATCAGCTGCGGACCCCGCTCACGGCGCTGCGTCTGCGCTTGGAGAACCTGCAGTTCCAGCTCACCGACTCGACCGAGGTCGAGGCCGCCATCGACGAGTGCATGCGCCTGGGCGCGCTGGTGGCCGATCTCCTGCGACTGGCCCGCGCCGATCAAGCGCAGGCGACGGTCTCGACCGATCTCGTCGCGGTCGCCCGCGACCGCGTCGAGACCTGGAGCGCCGTTGCCGAAGCGAGCGGCGTCACCCTGCGCTTCGTCAGCGACGGAGGACCTCTGGCCGTGCTTGCGGTGCCGGGCGCGATCGAGCAGATCCTCGACAACACCCTCGACAACGCGATCAACGTCGCGCCGTCGGGAAGCAGCGTCGTCGTCACGACCGAGCGTGGCGCTGTTGCCCACCGATTGGTCATCGCCGATTCCGGTCCCGGGCTGTCGGACGAAGACAAGGCCCGCGCGTTTCGTCGCTTCTGGCGCGGATCGAACAGCACGCCGGGCACCGGGTTGGGACTCGCCATCGCCGAGGCGCTCGCCCGTTCGTCGGGCGGAGGCATCACGCTGCACGACGCGCCCGAGCACGGCCTCGTCGTCACGTTGACGCTGCCGGCGAGCAACGCGATGGCGACCAGAACGTCCTGACGCGTTCAGCGTCGGCGTCAGCTGCGCGGTGAACGACGGCGAACGATGATCAGCCGTCCGACACCGACGATCACGACCCAGAGTGCGGCCAGAGCGAACGCGATCGGTGCCCATCGACGCGTCGAGACCACGGTGTCGACCCGCGGCACCGGTGTTGGATCGACCACCCACGAGGCAGTCACTGGCGAGACGGGCGACGCGACTCGATCGATGTCGACGCGCACGCTGTACGTGCCGGGACTCGCGATCGCGATGTCACTCCACTCCAGCAATCCGTTGTCGGGCACGCCCGTGCGCTTGGTCGCGACCGACCCGTCGGCTGCGGTGATCGTCATCGTCACCGCTTGCACGGCGCCGGGCGACGGGCGTCGGGTCTCGAGCACCCGCAATTGCACGAGGTTTGGCCCGGGCCGAGCGGGCTCGATCGAGGCACTCACCGTCAGGTCGGCGGTGTCGGATGTGACCAGCTGTGGCTCTGTTCTCGGAAGTGGGAGGAACCGCTCGCCGCGCGCCGGCGCCGAACTGGCCAACAACGCCGCGAACACGATCGCGACGCATGCGAGGCCGATCTCGAACGGGATACGTCGCGGCGGCAGATCGCGACCCACCCTGGTCGCGGCGAGCGCACCGACGATCGCCAGACCGATGAGCACGACCATCTTGGCCATGAGCAGCCTGCCGTACGACGTTGCGAGCAGTGCCGTCACGGTCGCCGTCGTGCGTCCGCTCAGCAACCACCCCGACGCCCCGGTGACCGCAAGCCCGATCGCCGCCAGTGTGCTGACGCGTTTCCAATCCGGGCTCAGAGCGTCGTCCCGCCGGCTCAGCATCCACGTCGCGGCCAACACCCCGAGCCAGACGCACAGCGATGCGAGATGGACTGCGCGGAGACCGACGCCGACGACGAACGAACCACCGATCGCCGAGTGGCCGCCGTAGGCCTCGGCGAGCACGAAGCCGAACGAGATCGCGACGAGAACCCGAACGATGAATTCCTGAGCCGATGCAGCGGAGGTCTTGCGCAGCATTCGCCCGCCCCACACGATGCCGAGCGCGAGTTCCAGACCGACGAGCGCACGCCGGCCAGGGTCGCTGCTGATGAGGAGGCTTCGCCACCGGACACGCTGCCAACCCACGGTTGCAGCATCCGAGAGCAGCAACACAACCCATCCCGCGGCGGTGACACAGGCGCAGATCGACGCCAGCCGAGTTGCGCGCGCGATTGCACCTTCGCGACGACGCACCGCGAGCCAGATCACGATCACCGCACCTGCGCCGAGAACGAGCGCTCCATCGGTGATCGATCGAACAGCGGTCGACGCCCACGAACCGTCCAACTGCTCGCCACGTTGCGACGGCGGTGCAGCAACGCCCACACCGAACGAGATCGAGCCGACGGTCTTGTGCAGGTCGGCTGGATCGACCGCGACGTAGCGAAGGATGAAGGCACCCCGCGTGATGGTCGGCAACGTGGCTCGCACGGTTCTGCCGCCATCGATGCCCGCGATGCGGAGCTCGGTCGTCGTCCCGGTCCCCAGCTGGAGCAGTGTCACGTGGCTGGCGCCGAGCAGCACCTCCTCGCTGAACCGCAACTCGGCAACCGGCGGAGCAGTCGCGAGGACAGAGCCGTCGACCGGATTCGACCCGAGGAACTCAGCGTGCGCCGACGCGCCGGAGATCGGGAGAGCCAGGAATGTCGCGACTGCGCCGGCGAGTGCCCACCACCGCTTGCTCACTACAGGTTCATCAACCCGTGGTCGTGGACGACGCTGCCGAAACGGCCGGGCCTGCGGGAACGACCGTGGTCGCGGTCGACGCCGGCACGCCGGGGGTGATGGTGCCGTCCGCACCGATCTTCATCGTTGCGAGAGCACACGAACCAGCGCACGACGTGCCGTTCGGGCGCTGGACGTACGATGCGATCTCGCCCTTGTACTCGCCGTGCATCGCGCCGACGCCCGTCACCGTGACGTCGTGGCTGCCCGCCTTGCCGACGTTGCTGAACGGGACGAAGATCGAGCCGCCGACGTTCGAACGAGTCACCGTTGCATCGTGGCATGTGCCGTCGAAACAGATGTGCAGCGGCTCCTCGGTGCCTCGGGCCAACGAACCTGCGACCTCGGCCACATAGAACGTGATGCCTCCATCGCATTTGGCCGTCGAACAACTGCCTGAGCTGCACGACGCGAACATGAAGACTGCTGCCGCAGCAGCAACAAGACGACGAATCACGTCTGAACAGTACCGAGCGAGAAACCGCTGATGTCGGATGTCTCGAGGCGCTCGGTCATCGGCGCCGATTGGCGATCGCCAACGCAGCGAGGAGCACGACCGCTCCCTCGGCGACGAGCGACCAGATGCCGATCGTCTCACCCCAGTTGCCGATGTCGTCCTTGGCGTTCGGCAGCCCAGTCGTTCGCGTCAACACGAATCCGAGGATGGTGAGCGCTGCCGTGGCACCGCCGAGCAACCAACCGCGGAAGTCACCCAGTGCGAGCATGATCAGGGCGACGACGCATCCCGCGATCAATGCCAGGTATCCGAGGCCCAGGTACGCCGTTTCCTCGGCCTTGCTGCTGAGCTCGGATGTGTGGATTGCGATGATCGCGGCCAACCCGCCGATGCCGATCAGGTCGATCAGCGGCAGCTGCCTCGATCGAGTCGTTTCCGCCGTACCCGTCTCGACCTCACGTGCCCGCAGGCTCGTCCTCGTGTTCATCGCTGACTCCTATCATCTCCTCGTTGGGGGACCTTGTTGTCGATCGTGAATGGACTAATCGACTCGAACGTTTCGCAGTTCGAGTCCGCCGACTTCGATCGTGACCATCGATCCTGACTTCAAGCCATCCCTGGCGTTGGACAACAGGATGTAATCGGTGGTGCCAGGCGACTTCGCCTTGCCCACGTGTGTGTGACCGACCATCCCTGGGTCGGCGAACTTGGTGCCCTTGCTGTCGACGATGATCGGCGCGAGCTCGGCTGAATGAACCGCCGACGCCTTGTCGCTGTCGAGCACTTGGTAGCGAATCTCGATCATGCCGCCACCGGCCGTCACGGCGACGAGCGTGAAGCGAATGCCGTACTTGGCCTCGATTTCGGCGCTGATCGGCATCACGTTGCCGGTTGCGCTGGAGGCTGACTTCGATGCCGACGATGAGCCGAACCCGCGAACACCCACCACGGTGCCGACGATCAGAACCAGCGCGGCCATGACGACCGGCCAGCTGATCCGCGGCCGTCGAGCGGCCGACGCTGACGCGCCGACCGCCTCGACCGGAAGGGCACCGTGATCCAGCAACATCAGATTGCCAGGCTCACATCGGCGCTCTGCGCTCCACTCGAGTCCTTCACGTGGATCCAGATGGTCTGGCCGGCCGTCGCGACCAGCGGCTCGGAGATCGCGCCGGTCGGGTCAAAGGTGCCCGCGGTCCAAATCGCAGTTGCGTCTGGCGGTGTTGCCGTCTCGGTGATCGTCGTCTCGTAGCCTGCGACTGTCACGGACGAATCGACATGCGCCGTCGCCGTGAACGTGCCTGGCGAGGTCGTCGAGTCGTATGCGAGCGTGTCGACGGTTGGCGACGCCAAGACCACGGGGGCGGGAGGCGGTGCGAGTGGAGCATCCGGGGTCACCGGGGTCGCCGGCCACACGTCGATGAACGTGAGTGCACCACCGAAGCCGAAGGCATTGCCATGATTCATCTGACGGCTCTGGTCGACGATCGAGTACCGCGGTCCGGGCGTTGCATCCGCCGGAATCGTCACGGCGATGTCTGCCGTTTCGCCTGGGCCGATGAGCGGAGCGATCAACGTCTGCGGATCGGTGTACGGCGCGGCGTTGCGGCCGAGCAGCGACTGACGCAAGCCGAGCATGCCCATCGCCTTGTCCGACACACCGGCATTGACGTAGCGGAGCAGCACGTTGTCGCCGGCACGCACATCGATGAGGTCGGTGGCCGGGAACGACTGGCCGTTGATGACGTGGTACACGTGGCGAGGCAGGTCGTTGGCATCACGGACCTGGCCGAAGTACGACATGTCGAAGTGCGCCTGGTCGGCGGACGTCGCAAAGTCGTAGTCGAGGTCGGTCGTGGCGACGATGGCTTCATCGGCGTACGACGTGGCTCCGTCGAAGGCGCACGTGGCGTTGGGCGTAGCGCACGCCGCAGGCGTGACGACGAGAACGCCGACCAAGCCCATCGCGACCTCACGTGGTGCCGTCGGGTTCGATCCGGGCTGGAACACCGAGGTGCCGACCTTGCTTGCAACCACGGTCAGCACACCGTCCGGGTCGGCCACGTCGTGGTAGACCGAGCCGGCGGGCAAGCTCGGGAACGAGATGTCGGAGACATCGACGCCCGTGGCACCGCTGACGCTGATCTTCAACGTCGTACCTTCCGTGACCTTGATCGTCGAGGTCGGGCCACCGGCGAGCGACACCTGCGCGGGATCGGTGATGTTGATGCCGAAGCCGAGGAACGGCACGGTGGCCTTGCCGGCGGTGGCCGTCGTGTCCCCGACGATGACATTTCCGGGACCGGCGAACAGGGTGATCCCGCAGTCACCGTTGTCGGTGGGCGTGCACATCGTGGGGGTGATCGCCGGCCAGGTCATCGGCGGGTCAACGGTCGCAGTGGTGGCTGTCCGGTCGGAGAACGTCGCTGCATCCGCAGAGACGACCCCCCCGGCCAGCGCCGCGATCATGACTGATGCAGCCACAACCCGTTTGTGATTCCTCGTGTTCGTCATCGCAGTGCCTTCCCGCTGAGAGGCTGATGTTGCTGAAGTCGTTGTGTCGTGCATTGCCGCCGTCCTCAATCCGTTCCGCAATCCAGCTTGAGGTCCTTCTGGGCCTGGTCAGATGGCTCGACCTTGATCAAGGTCAGCATCCCGCCGAACGTGATGCCGTAGTTGGTGGCCTGGGTCAGGTCGTGGCTGTGGGCGACGTGGTAGTACTCGCCGCATTGGGTCTTGCCGAGGATGCCGGCGTTGAGCTGTCCACTTTCACCGAGGTACGGCGAACCGCTCCAGAAGTCACCCTCTGTCATGTTCAAGCCCTGCGGCCATGCCACGGGCAACCGGTTGTCGTCGGTGCTGCTGTAGCCCTCTTCGTTCGTCCATCGGAAAGTCGCGTCGACGGTGGAGCCAGGCGCCACCATGATGTTGAACTTCTCCTCGGTGTTGTCGTTGCCGGTAGCGGCACCCTTCATCAGGGCACCATCCTCAGCAATCACATGCTCATGATTCGAGTGCGGATGGAAGTCATAACCGGTGACGCCAACGCCCACATATCGCAGCAAGACGTCGAGCGGGTTCGCGTGGACATCCCACGGCTGCACGTGCGCCATGGCGCCGTACGGCTGGCCCGGCATCCACGCCGCCTTGTTCGGTGCCAGCGTGTCAGGCATCGACCGCCCGTTGATCATGAAGTAATGCGCCTCGTAGGCCCCGGGGTATTTGTTCCACGTCAGATTGTCAGGCGTCGACTTGTTCTGCTCCATGTACGTGTGCAGGCCCGGATCGACCTCTGACAACATCAGAATGTTCTCCCTGCTGCCGTCGTAAATTGCGAGTGGGTCACAAGTCGCGCTGCCGGGCTTGATGGCGTAGGCGCATGCGGCCTCCCCCTTGAAGCTGTTGGCTTCGTCGACGGTCATATGGTCATCGATCGTTGTTCCGTCGCGTCCGAGGCGCTTGAACGTCCCATTCGTCGAGACGCCAGCAGCCCCACCATCGGCAGGAATTTTGAGAATGTCGTCAGCGGTGATGGTCACATTGGGCCTGACCACGATTGCCCCGAACAGACCCATCTGCACTTGCAGCTGTGGATCGGACCCGCTCTCGTAAAGATATGTACCGGCTTGCGAGGCTGTAAATTTGTAGGTGATCGCTGACAAGGGGTCTGCAGGAATGGTATGTCCAGCCACCTCGGGCACGAGCGATGCGAGATCGCCAACTTTGATACCTTTTGATGGGTCTGCTTGGCTTGCGGAAACAGGTCCAACAGGCGCACCGTCTGCCGTGACGTTGTCCTGTCCGGGGAACTGAATGGACGTTGCGACGGGAAGGTTGTTCGTCAGCTTGACCGTGACGACGTCACCCTCATTGACGCAGAGAATCGGCCCAGGGAGTTGGAATGCACCTGTGGCGCTGTAACCCCAGTCGTAGATTGCGTTGCCGTCCGGCTCACTGGTGTAGCCATCAGTGGCCGTGAGCTCAAACGTCGGCGTCGGCAGATTGGTGTCTGGATCAACCGTGCCGTCAGTGGTGCACAGCATCCCTTCCTCGTTGGTGGCTGTCACGCTGGCGGCGTGAGAGACCCCGGAGGTCGGCAGGACGGCTCCGATACTGATGCAGACGCCCGCCGCGCCGAGCCAGAAGCCAGTCCTGCGCCGGAATGTGTTGTTGGATTTCATCGCCGCCCCTTCGTTGTTCATGTCCGGATTCCTCGAGCTGTTCATGCCAACTCCGGCTGTTCACCTGGATGGATGATCTCGCCTGGCCAGCCGTTCGGCTTCTTTTGATCGGCGAGGCCGGCGACAACGCGGATCTCGCTTCGCTGGCCACCGACCCATGCATCGTTTCCGTCGACCGTGCCCTCGCTGCCGGTGTAGTGCGACAGACCTCGGTCGTAGAACGCATAGGTGGCTTCTACGGCGGGGGCCGTGAAGAACACATCGCGGCTCTCACCCGGCCCGATCTGAATCGAGTCGGTCGCCTTGCGCGCTGCCCAGTCCGGAACGAAGCGGGCATCTCGACCGAGTACATCGACCTCGAGCCCCGGGAACACAATCGTGTGATCGAGGAATCCGAGGTTCGCGAATCGCATCAAGATCCGTTCGTTGGGCTTGGCCCAAACGACCGAACTGAGCGGGTTACTCGACAGTCGACCGCTCACGTCGTCGTTCGAGGCGTCGGTCAGATTTGGTACCCCTCCGACAATCGTCTTGTCCCACGTCTGTGCGATTTGCTCGCCGGTGCCGGCACGGTATCCGTTTGGCTCGAGTGTGTCGGGGTACGCCCGACCGTTGATCGTCCAGAAATCGGGGTGGAAATCGGTCCAATCGGTCGCTTGGATGTGCGCGTCATTGAAGTGCGCTCGGGTGTCGATCTCGCTGAGCATCATCGCGTATTCGCGGTCGTACACGGTGACGTTGTTGGTGTCGCCGTCGCTATGACCGTATGCCTTCTGCTGACCGGCTCCCAGGCCGTCGGAGTAGCCGACACCATTCGGATCCGGCTTGACGAACACGATGCCGTGCATGCCCATCGTGACGTGCTCGACGTCCTCGAAGTGGCAGTGATACATGTAGGTGCCGGCGTCTTCGGGTCGATACACGTAGGTGAAGTCGCGTCCGATCGGCACCGAGATCGAGCTCTCGGGAACTCCGTCATAGAACGGAATCGCGTTGCGGAATCCATGCCAGTGCAACGTGTGCGAATCGACGAGGTCGGGCCGCAGAGCGAGGCCGAGGTTGGTCAGGGTGACCCAGATCTCCTCGCCCACTGTCGAGAAGAAGAGCGGTGCGCAGATCTGCGTTTGGCCCTTTTGCGCTGCGACCTGGGCCTGATCGAGGCCCGTCACATTACGGAAGCAGAACGCGTAGGTCGTCTTGAAGTCATCTGCGAGCGGATCCGGGAAGTAAGGATCAATCGCCCTCGCACCACGTTCAACTCCCAGATCCCTCGATGATGGCATCGAGACCCAGCCGTCGGTCCCAGCTAGTGCAAAGTGCCGCACTTTCGCCTTTGGCGGAACCGCGTTCGCGTTTCGACCATTTGCCGGGTCGAGTCCCACCGGGTTCTCGCTGCGCGGCGACGGGGTGTCACCGCCGGCCGTGATGACCGCCGCAGCCACTCCAGCAGAACTCGCCAGGACTGCAGCGCCCGCTCCTCCGATGATCAAGAACTTTCGACGCCCGATCAGTCCGCTCACTGTGCCCGCCTTTTTGTCTGTTTCGTTATTCACGTCCGCACTTCCCTTCGTTCCGTCAGGGTTCTTCGGCCGACTCACGACACCACCGTCACAGTTGCTGTCGCGTCGTGGGCAGGCATCGGCAATGGGGATTCCGTGAAGCCGGACGGATCAGTCAGCAGGAATTGCTTCGAGATTGCGCCGAGAGCAGCGTTCGATGGCACCGTTGCCTGGATGGTGAAGATCACCGACCCACTGGCGGCCACTGTGATCGCTCGTCCGCCGCCGGCACCAGGAAAGCCCGATCCACTGCCACAGGTCGCAGATGCTGAAGTCACGCACGACCAGGTCACCCCGGTGAGCGGTGTGTTCGCCGGTCCGACGATGATGGCATTGATGGCGGCATCCGGTCCGCCATTCGTCACCGTCACGGTGTACGTGACGAGACGATTTGCGGCCGTAGCACTCTTCGAAATGGTTGAACGATTGACCTGAGCTTGGATGCCCAGGTTGCCAACCGGGTTGAACGTCGTGGCGGTCGACGCCAGCACAGAATTGGCCGTCGGCACGAAGTTGGCGGGTGGTGTCAGCGTGGCTGTGTTGCTGATGGTTCCCGTTACCGTTGCGTTACCCGAAATCGTGAAGGTGACGACCGCACCGTTGCCAACTCCGACATTGAACGTCGCGGCCAGGTTCCCGTTGCCAAGAGCGCCCGTCGGACACGCTGAACCCGGCCCAGCTGAACACGACCAGGATCCAGACGGCGTCGGCACGAAGCCTGCAGGCAGGAGGTCTGTGATCGCCAGATCAGAAACCGGATCAGCTGTCGTGTTCCCATTCGATGTGTTGGTCACTCGAATGGTGTATGACAACTGACCGCCGAGGCCGACTGCACCGGACGGGCTCACCGTCTTTGCGATCTGCAGCCGACCGGCGAGTGCCCGTACGTTCTGGCTCGCAGTGGCTGAAAGAGTTGAGTTGGCACTTGCGGTGAACGTGGCAGGAGCCGTGAGCGTTGCCGTGTTCGACAATGTTCCCACCGTTGTTGCCTTGCCAGTGATTGTGAACACGACCCCGTTCGTTGCGGGGGTGGTCGTGCCGACGGCGAGGTTGATCGTGGCGTCGAGACTGCCTGCACTTGGGGTGAAGTTGACGCACGATGACGTACCGGCCGCTACGCAGCTCCACGAGCCGGTTGGTGTGAAACCAGCGGGAAGGGTGTCCGCAACCTTGACACCGGATGCCGGGTCGGCAACCGAGTTGTTGGGGTTGATGTCCCTGACGGTGACCGTGTAGGTCACTGTCGTACCCGGTGTGATCGTTCCGGCCGGGCTCGCCGTCTTCGTCACGGTCAAACGTCCAGTTCCCTTGACGATGACCGTCGCGGTGGACGAATGAGAGCCGGCGTTGGCATCGACCATGGACGACGTTGCCGCCACGGTCGCGGTGTTGTCAAAAGGCCCGGGCGGCGCGGTGGCCAAGGTCGCAGCCGTCACCTGGAACGTGACGTCTCCGCCGGCAGCGATGGTCACAGGGATGGCGATGTTGCCGATGCCGGCGGCGGAGCTGCACAAGCCGCCGGCGCTCGCCGCACAGGTCCAACGAGGCTGACTGTTCCCCGAGAGGACGAGCGGGCTGGCGAAGGTATCAGTCACGAGTGCGCCGGAAGCCTCGTGTGGACCAGCGTTGTGAACGACGATCGTGTAGCGCACCGTGCCCGACTTGTCGACCGTGGGTGTCGATGTCGTCTTCGTGATCGACAGGTTGACGTTGGCGGGCACAGCGACCTCGTCTGCGCCACGATCCGCGACAGCTTGGGGTCGCGTCTGGTTGTCGATGTCGTGCGTGGGCACCGGGTTCGTGGCGCTGGGGTCGAGCCCCACGTTGACGGCATAGACGCTCGAGGACGACGCTCCGAGGAGGTGGTAGTCGGCCAAGAGGTTCGCAGGCACCATATGAGCCACGATCACCGGGAACGAGGCGTTGGTGTTGTTTCGCCACATCAAACTGTCGACGAGGAAGTCCTGGGGATTGACGAACCCGATGGTCTTCGATCCGTCGACACCGGGAACCGGTGTGATGTTGGTTCCGACGTAGCTCACCGAGTTGTCGTTGACGTTGCCGACCGACAGCAACTCGGTCGAGGTCAGCGTGTTGGTCGTGTTGTTGGAGCTACTCGGGGATGCCACGTTGGTGTCGGTTGCCTCCGGCACTCCGACAGCACCGATGTCCCACACCTGCACCGGCGATGTGTCGCCGGGACCTCCGATGCCATGAATCGCGCTTGCGTTCGCATTCAACACCGTCGGCAACACCGCCCAACCTGCACGGTTGTCAGCGAAGATGTTGTTGATCAGCGTCGGCTGGGACCAGGTTGGCGCATCCTGCGCCAGGGTGCCTTGCAGCACTGCCGAGTTTCCACCGGTCGAGAGACCGGCAGGATTTGCCGGCTTGACCCCATTCGACAGGGCACCGTTGGTGGCTGCCGTCGCCGTGGTGACGTTCTTGACGATGGTGTTGTTGACCAGCGTGACGTTGACCGAGTCGTCGAGGGCGACACCGCCGCCCTCGTGAGTCGACAGGTTATTGGCAATGATGTTGTTCATCACCAACTCCTTGGCACTGCCTGCCATGAGGAAGCGGATGCCGCCACCGTCGTCGTTCGACTGATTCGAGATCAGCACGTTGCTGTCGATCGTCACTGCGCCGGCACCGGGACTCGGTGCACTGTTGTCCTGTGGCAGTGCGCCGCCGATCAAGATGCCGCCGCCCTCGTCGTAGCCCTGGTTGTAGTAGATCCGGTTGGACGTGATGTGCCCGCCATCCGACTGGCCGTAGTGCGAGATCGCACCGCCGTATTCCGCCGAGAAGTTGCCGCAGAAGTCGTTGCCGGACACGTTGTAGTTGTTCGCACCGGCGAAGATTCCAAGCGCGCCCGCCAGGTTGGTGCCGGCGTTGGCAAGGATCCTGTTGTGGGCCACGGTCAAGCCATCGTTGTGGTTGTCACCCGGCGTACGGTCCACCGCTCGACCCGTCGCGGGCAGATCCGGAGTACCGATTCGGATGGTGCCATACGTGCCGCCATTCGACTCGATCAGGTCGTTGGTGATGTTGAAGTTCCGAACGTATTGGTCGGTCATGATCGCACCGCCCTGGGCTGGGCCCGGAGGCGTCGGTCCGGGGACCGTGTCGGTGATTCCACCGGGCAGCGTGTTGACGTTGCCGGGGTTGCCCTGCTGATCTCCGCCGTTGAGGAGGATTCCGTCGACACCAGGCCGGAACGTCACCGTGGCGCTCGGCGGGTTGGCGCCGTACTGGACAGGGCTCTCTGCGATGGCGAGGACGCCCTCGCCTTCAGGCAACTCGGCCGGTCCGACACCGGAGCGTGGCAAGCTTGCGGCAAATGTGCGCCAGTCATCGGAGTAGCTGCCATCTGCCGTGTCCTGGTTCGCTCCGGGGGCGACCACCTGCGTCGCCGACCAGAACTGCGAGGCGTCGATGTTCGTACCGTTGACGATGTCTGTGGAGGTGCGGGCACCGCCCGGGCCGACGCCCTGCAACTTGATGTTGCTGTGAACGATGACGTTCTCGAAGTACGCAGCGGTGGGATTGTGAGCGGCGTAGTTGTCGGCTGTGTTCGGATAGATCACGATCAGCTTGGCTTGATTGCCTCGCCGGCCGTGCGCAGCCTCGATCGCACGCTGGATCGCTCGTCCACCGGCGACTGGTGCGCCAGACGTCGCTGGAGCGATTGGCTTTGCCTTGCCACTGAAACCAGCCGGCGTGTCGGTGGCCGTGTCCCATGCATCCATGTATGGCGTGAACTGCGCCGGGGTGAACGTTGCGGGGACCGCCGGGGTGTCAGTCGTGCGCGGAGCCGACGTCGGGTCCGTCGGACTCACGAGTGGCGACACCACAAAGACGTCCCTCCACGTCAGGTACACGCCAGAGCCTGGGCCGGAGCCGGCGGGTGAAAGACGATGGAACGTGAGTCCGTTGACCGTGGAAAGGTGGCTGTCGCCATTGGTAATCGTTAGTTGCCAAGGTCCAGGCGTCATGCCCCCCGCGGGGTTGGTGGTGATCGGCGGCACCGTGAACTTGATCTGTGTGTCGGTCCACAAGGTTGGAGCGACAGTCAACACAGTCGCACCGTTCGTGAAGGTGAGCTGTCCGCCAGATCCAAATCCCTTGCCGTTGAGCGTGTACACGTGATCCCGATCGTTGGCCGTCGAGCCTTCTGCCGGCACGAAGTACGGCTTGTCGATGGCGTACAGCTCGGGCGTGGTGGTCGCAGCCTGGTCGGATGCGACGCTGCACAAACTGAGAGCACCGAACTGTGCTGCAGGGCCCTCGATCGTGATGCCGCTGTGCGTCGGGGCTTGGTCGACTGGGTGCACCACACCGGTCCATGCCTGGAACTCGGTGGCGATCGTGCGGAACTGCGGGTTGTAGTCGAGGTTGCGATGCGCCAGGGTCCCCGGGTCGTTGCCGACCAAGCGGTACATGTTGGGGCATGGTCCGGCAGGCAGCGGGCAGTTGTAGGTGTCCATCGACGGCACGAGGACTTCGTAGAAGCCGTTCACATCGCTGTGCGCCGTGAGCTTCCAGTTGCCGTTCTCGTCGTAGACGCCGACCGGCACGTTGGATGCGGGGGCAACCTCACCGAGCAGGACGCTCCGGCGATCGACGTTCACATTGAGGTCGTCGTTGACGAGGCCGTAGAACTTCGACGGGATCGGCACGTCGGTGTAAATGAAGAATCCGGGGTTCATCGAACGCCCGCCGACGACGGTCACCAACTTGGCGTCGCAGACCGGGGTGTTCTGCCCTGCATACGGGTTACCGCCGGCATCGTTCAGATCCTTGTTGATCGCGCCCAGCCCAGTATCCGACTGCGGCGTGTTCCCCGTGTTGTCCGGGACCTTGTGCGGCTCGCTGGCGCCAGCGCACTTGGCAACCGTTCCCGCACCGAGCGAATTTCGGTCGATGCGAATCTTCGAGGTGGGCGTCGTGAGTGCGTACGGAGGACCACCTGCGTCGCCCGATGCCGAATATCCGTCCTGAGGCACGTACGTGTCGCCGCTCATGACGTTGATCGCCGATTCATCGGTGAACCGGTAGAGGTGCTTCGCCTTTGCAACCGGCGCTGACGCGGTGCCGACGTAGCCGCCAACCGTCGGGTCCGTGGTGGTGTCCGTGTTCGGCGCAACGTTGTCGACGGGGTTGACCGCTTCGACCACGTAGTCGTGAGAAACCAGGGCCACGCTGACGTCAGGATTGTTCTGTGCATCTGCGTAGATTGCGGCGTTGACCTCGCCGGACGTCGGGGGCCTATTGAGGTCGGCCGTCAGCATCTCAGTGATGCGCTGAATATTGCTGGGCGCAAATGCGGCCGGCTGAATCCGGCTGGTGAGGGCGTAGTTCCCATCGACCGTGCCATTGCCACCGATCTGGAAGCCATTGATCGGTGATTCGATGCAATCAGCCGCTTGTGCGGGTGTGGATGCCGACGTCAGGTTGTCCGGGTTGTGGCCATTGTCGATGCCGTCTGTTGCGGGCGCGTTTGGCAGAGCCAGTTCGCCATTCTGTGGATTCGTGAGATCTTGCAGCGGCTGACCGTTGACGCCCAGCGCCTTGCATCCGACTGGCCGCTGCCAGCTCTCGGTGACGTAGTAGTCCAGCGGAAGACAGGTCTGACTGTTCGCTACGGCGTCGGTGCCGCGGTCTTGTTCACGTCGGGTGCACGTCGCACCCGCTGCTGTCGTACCGACCTGCTGGGCGGCACCGTCCGCGTACGTCTGAACGACACCGTTGACCTTGTTCGTGTCCCACAGTTGCATGGGGATGCCCGAGACACCAGGCTGATAGTCCTCTTGCGCCGAATACGCCGGATCGAACTCGTTGCGGGTGACGTCGTAGGTCACCGTGCCGACGATGCCGCCGTTCTCGCTCGGATTGAGCGGCTGGGCACCGCCCGACCAATAGTCGACGCCGGTCCCATACGCCTGAACGCCCCAGTTGAGCTTTGCCGCGAGTCCGATGATCGGCAGGAAGTTGACATCGACCTGCGACGACAACACCACTGCGACGTCTGGATGGGCGGGGTCTGATTGGGTGGGGTCCGGATTGGTCGCAACGCTGTCAGTGCTGTAGTTGTAGCCGGTGTTCTTGAACCGGGGGTTGTACGCCTCGGCGATCAGGAACTGGCCCAGCGGGTAGCCCTGGCTGAGGTCGTAGTGTCCCGAGTCGTCGGTCTTGGCCACGGCCGCGCCTTGGTCCTGCAACGAGTTGCCGCGGGTGCGTACCGTGAGGACGAAGTCAGGAATGCCCTTCTCTCCGTCGTCTTGGATGCCGTTGCCGTTGACATCGTTGAACACCGTTCCCTGCAGGTCGGTGAACCATCCCGGAAGCAAGATGTGCCCTGCATCCGTGATGTTCGCGGGGTCGCTCGCGACATCGCCTGTCACGTGGTACTGCAGGATGCTCATGATGTAGTTCTGGGTTTCGTCCCAGAAGGCCACGCTGTAGTCGCCGGTCTCGAGACCGTTCACCGTGAACGTGCCATCGTTCTTGGCACGACCCGTCCACACGGTGGTGTCCGTCGGCGCCCCGCAGGTCGCCAGGCAGCTGATCGAGATCAAGCCGTCTTTGATAATGCCGTCTTCCTTCGCATTGGAGAGGTTCGTGCCTGCCAGCGGCGTACCGCCGCCTGATCCGATGTAGGCACGACCGATCTTGATCGCTCCCGTCAAGACACCGTTCTTGCCCGCTGGGCTCACCGTGTTGTCGAGACTGAAGTTGCCCGCTGGCACCGTGTAGTAGTCGGAGTCGTTCACGTGATCGTCGTTTCGGGTCAACTTGACGAAACCGTGCGCAACTGGAGTCACGCGCTCGCCTCCGACGATCAGTTCGGTGTCGTAACCGGTGCCACCCTCGATGTTCCAGGTGTCCCAGTCGTGCCCGCCCTCGAGCGTCGTGGTCTGCACCCACTGATCGCCATCGTGCGAACGGCGGTCGGGCGGGATCACTGTCGCGGCGTAGCGGTTCGGCCCCATGTTGGGAATCACGATGTCGCCGTAGTGGTCCGAGATGCATGTCGAGTTCGTGCCCGCGAGCGCTCCGCCCGTCGCTCCTCCGTCAGCTGGGATTGCGTTCGGCGGGCTTTGACCATTCGGGAAGGTCGTTGAGTGGACGGTGTAATCCGTGTCTTGGAACGTGATCGGGTTCGGGGTTCCGTCGCCGTTCAACAAGATCTTGCCGGCTGCGTCGGTCTGGTACTGGGTGCACAGCGGATTGCCGTACACGTCGGTCGTCACTGCGGCAAGGACGTCGGTGATCTGCACGCTGAAGCCGGACATGTCCGTGGAGGGATCACCGACCAGGTTCGGATCGCTCGAGCCGTTGCAGTTGTCGATCCGCTGCTGGGGCGTCGCGTCGGCACACGTCACCAGGGTCTCGGTCTGGCCGTCCCACTGACCGTTGGTCGAGGCGTTGTCGTTGTAGACGTGGATGCGAACGGTCGCGGTCTTCTTCGGCAGCGGGTTCATCCGCACGATGAAGGGCTTGCCGACTTCCTCGTTCACGGAGTAGAGAACGCCGGCCCTCACCTCGAAGTGGATGCCGTCGATCTTGTAGTCGTTGGCCGTCACCGAGATCAGGTACTTGCCATCCGCAAGACGAGCGAGGTTGGCGACGTCAGCTTGACTGCCACTGGCGACGACGGCCGAGTGTCCCGATGATGCGTGAACTGATGGCCAGGGGCAGTCCGTCAGCTTGCCCGATCCGGCATTGGCGTAGATCGCGAGAGCAGGGTTCGCTGCAGCTGTCGGCGCGTCTACTGCGGCGCGGGCCGGCAGGCACTTGTTGACGTTGGCGGCGGTGAAAGCGGGATCACCCGTGCTGTCCTCGTTGACCAGCCACTTGAACTTCGTGATCCGGTCGCCCTTGTCGATTGTGTTTGGGTAGATCGGGTCAGTCGGTCCTACGCCGTTGGTCGAGCTCTCCACGCACAGCTTGCCGAGACTTTCGGCCAGGCTGACGGCGGGGCACTTCGGCCCTGACGCGTGCACGCTCACGGGATTGTCGGCGATCACGGGAATGCTCACGCCGACGACGACGGTCAGGGCGACGAACGCCTTGCGCCATCCGCGCATCGCTCCGAATCGCCGCTGAAGAACAGCCCTGCCAACCGACGCCACATCCAACATGCCCGCATACCTTCCTGCCCGGCCCGCCGTATGGGCGCGCTGAATCAGCGCCCCGCCCGACGAGCGTTTCCACCCGCTTTGCCCACAACACCTTCACCCATTGCCGGGGAGAAGTTCACTCGAGCCGGAAGACGCCTCAGCACTGTGCGTCGTCGTTCTTCCGGTTCCTAGAGAAATGCACAGTGCTCGCTCTTCGAGTGCCGCGTCAAGCGCGAAGGGGTTCATTTATTCAGTTTTGTTCTTTGGTTGTCTCTTCGTTGTTCCCACGTTGTTCTTGCGCGCTCAACCAATTGATTCGCGAGGCAGCACAAAAGGGTCCGTGGCGGGCGGCCCGACTCTGCGCCAAGGAACGCTTCGCGGCCCATCCGGTCGCTATAGGACCAGCTCAGTGCATGTGAGCGGTCAACCAAGCGCTTCGCGACGAGGACTCGACGCGCCCGCCCCGGGACCCGGCCGGCGCTCCATCTCACCAAATGACTCCTCCATGCGTGGTTTCTTACGCCGTGAATGTCATTTGTGCAAAGAGAGCGTTTACCAACGAAGCAAACTATTCGATCAAGGAAACTTGAGACTTAGGATTCTAAGTGGTCAAGTGAGCGCACGGAGTGGCGCGCGCCAGCGCCCCCAGAACTTCGCCGACCGTTTACCACGAATACTCGTATCGGCCATGAGCAGGCCGAACGCGCCACCTCCGGCGCCGCGAGCGGTGGGTGTCAGTTCGAGGCGACCTCGGCCAGCGGTTGCGGCGAGACATCAGCCTTCGCAGCCGTGCGGCCCTTCTTGCGCCGTGATCCACGCTCGGACCGGGTCAGCAAACGGAACAGCAGCAACGTGCCGACGAGCATGCCGCCGACGAGCGCTGACCATTGGACCAACCGGTTCGAGCGGTCGGCGCCGGACTGGAAGCCGTGGATGGTGGCGAAGACGAAGAGGGCGATGCTGCTGATGTGGATGGTGTGCCAGACGCGCCGGGGCATGCGGCGCATCATCCACGACGTCACCTGGATCGCGGCCAACAGATAGAAACCGGCGATGCCCCAGGCCGTCGGGCCGGGCCGCCATTTCGTGGCCATCGGAATGAAGATCTCGGCCCACCCGTAGTACACGTAGTTGTCGGCGACGAGACCCAGAATGTGGATCACGACGAAGATGATCGACAGCGTGCCGAGGTACTTGTGCAGCGCGAGCAACCATGCCGGCACGCCGCGCCGCCGCACGAGACGGCTCGACAGGGCCAGGCCCCAGAGGATGCTCGCGGTGACGAGGGCCCACGCGATCAGGCCGCTCGACCTGGCGACGTACCACGAAAGCTTTGCGGTCACTGCGAGCACGAGATCTCCTCCACGACGACCATGCCGTCAACGGTGATGACCCATGCTGTCACGTCAGACCTCGACAGAAAAGCAACCCCATCGGCCGAGCCGAGGATGATGGCAACCTTGGCCAGCGCCTCGGCGCGCGCAGCGCTGCGAGCGGCGACCGCGACGGCGATCACGTCTGTGGTCGTCGATCGACCGGTCCGCGGATCAATGATGTGGTGAACGGTCTCGCCGCCGCGCTGCCACGAGCGCATGCTGACGGTGCTCATCACCAGACCACCGCTGACCAGGTGATGCTCGGCGATCACCTCGTCGGAAACCGGGTGGACGAGTGGCACTTGCCAAAAGCCTGTCTCGGGCGGTTCGCCCGCAGCATGGATGTCGCCGCCGAGACTGACGTAGGCGGAGCCTGCCCCGTGTGCGACGAGGTCGTGCGCGACCAGGTCGGCACACAGACCCTTGCCGACCCCGCCCAGGTCGACCGCGACGCCAGGGGCGATTCGAATGCTCTGCGTTGCCCGATCGAGGTCGACCTGATCGAAGCCTGGTGCCGGGACCGCCGGAGCGAGGGCGCGATCGTCGTCCGCGACCTGCGCGAACGTGGTCTCGTAGCCGGACGACTCGAGCGCGCCCCGAATGGTCGGGTCGAACAGCCCGCCGGTCTCGCGGTACATCCGATCGCTCCAGACGAACGCATTGAACAGCTCCGCGTTCACCCTCGTCCACTCACCTGGACGGGCATGAAGGCGGTTCAGATCGCTGTCGGCGCGAAACCTCGACAAGATCGATTCCAGGTAACGCAGCTTGGCGAACGCGGCACGGACCATGGAGACGTCGCCATCGATCAAGATCTCGGCGGTCGTTCCCATCATCGGTGCCGACGATCGCATCCACGTGCGCTCGCGTGGCATCACCAACGTCAGGGGCATTTGGAACCTGTGCACGCGGGCGGCGGGGGCGCAGTGGTGGGAGGAGGCGGTGGCTGCGTCGTGGGCGGAGGCGGCGGAGCCTGCGTCGTCGGGGGCGGCGGCGGCTGGGTCGTCGGCGGCGGGGCCGGAGCAGTCGTTGCCACGGGTGCGGCTGCCGCGGGTGGAGCCGCGGGCTGGGGAGCAGCGACCGGCGGCTGGGTCGTCGCAGGGGCTGCGCCACCGCCACCGGACGCCGGCGGCGTGGTGGGCGCCGGCGCGGCGGGAGCGGCTGGTGCCGCGGGAGCGCCTCCGCCGGCTGGCGGTGTCGTCGGAGCAGGTGCGCCACCGGGCGCCGTCGCGGCGGGCTGCGCGCCCGACTTCGGTGAACCGGGAACCGTCGTGACCGGTGTGCCCGCATGTGGCAACGTCACGCCCGGGGCTGCAGCGGCCACGGGTGCGCCGGGGACAGCAGCGACCGGTGCCACGGCGAGGACCGGGGCTCCGGCAACAGTGGTCAACGAAGGATCGACTGCCGCGGCCGGCGCAACCGATGTGGTCGCGTTGGGGTCGACGGGCGCGACAACGGCGTTCGGATCGACGGGTGCGATCGTTGTCGACGGCGCAGCAACGGGGTTGCCGTATTCATCGACGTAGACCACACGATGGATGGTCTCGGTGATGACGGTCGTCTCGGTTGCGTTGCCGGAGGCGTTCGAGGCCGAGGACAGCGTTGGTGCCGCACCATACGTCGCGAGCGACCCGACCGCAGCCAGGAAACCGGACGTCGCCAGTCCTGTGCTGATCACCTTGGCCGCAAGCGCGTGGTGCTTACGGCCTGACGACGTGACCCTCACATTCGTATGGGCGTCGCGTGTGGTCGTCGGCGCACCGACGGTTGCAACGGTCGGTGACGGGTCCGCCAGCGAAGCCGCCAGCGAAGAACCGGTGACGGCCGCTCCCCCGGCGGGTGCCGGTGGCGCCCAGGTCATCGCCGTCTGCGCGGCGGTTGTCTGCACGGCTGCGGGTTGCGCAGCTGCACGTGGGCTGGCGGTCCGATTGCTCGGGCCACGTCGTTGGGCCAGACGCTCGAGGCGGCGGGCCATGTCGTCGTCGATATCACTCATCAGTGGTCACAGTTCCAAACTCCGTTGTCTTCCAACTGGGGGTTGCGACACCCGGGGGGCATCGGGGGGATGGGCTTGTTGGCCGGCCAATCAGCCGGAACACCTGGCGGTCGAACCGTTGTGGTCGTCGCTGCCGTGGTGGGGGGTGCAGCGGTCGTCACCGGTGCTGCCGTCGTGACCGGCGCAGCGGTCGTCGCCGGAGCTGCGGTGGTCGCCGAACTCGTCGACGGACTGGCCGTGGTGGGCGTGGTCGTGGCGGCGATCGATGCGGTCGTGTTCGGAGCCGTCGTGCTCGCAGCGGTCGTCGGAGTCGCGGCAGTCGTCGATTGAGTCGATGAGCTGCTGGACGCCGCCGCCGTGGTCTGCACCTCCTGCACGGCGAGCGCCGGAGCGACGGTCACAGCGGGGCTGGACCTCCGACTGACCGTGGTGGCGGGTTGGCCGGACGAGTTCGGACTGACCGTCTTCGGCGTCGAGACACCGGACTCCGCAGGAGGCGCGAGGACGACCGTCGTCGCGGCTCCGTCGGCACTGGCGACGATCGTGTCCTGGCTGGGCACGACGACGACCTGATCGATCGTCTCGGTGCGGTGTTTGACCACCACGACCGAGTGCCGCACAGGCGATGAGTCACTGAAGCCGAAAATGCTCGCTCCGCCGACCGCGCCGAAAGCGACGGTGCCGATAGCGAGGGATGCGGTTGCTGCAATCGAGGCAGACATGGCAACGCGTCGTTGCACTGGCTGGCTCCTTTCCGTTCGGGTCACGGGACATTCTCAACACATCCGCTCTGCCCGATGACACGTCGAACGGCGATGCGCCGGTTTGGTCGTGGGAGACAAAGCTTGATCGGATATCGGCGCGCCCCAGGTCAGCTGTAGTGAGCTTGACGAACATTGTCCCGACGTTGTTCTTGCCCTGATCTTGAAGATCATTTCCGTGGTGTTCTTGACACTTTCGATGTACGTTTCCGCAGTGCAGAAGGTGCTCGTTGTCGAGGACGATGAATTGATCGCCTCCAGTCTCGTGCGCGCTCTGACCTCGAAGGGCTACCTCGCTGAATCCGCACGTTCACTAGCGGAGGCCGAGATCAAAAAAGACTGCGATTTGATCCTGTGTGATCTCACGCTTCCTGACGGCGACGGCCTCGACTTCATCTCACGAATGTCGATCCTCGGCCCGCACGTCCCGGTGATCGCGTTGACGGCACGGATCAGCGATTCCGATGTCGTCGCTGGGCTCACCCGGGGCGCCGTCGACTACATCGCCAAGCCGTTTCGCCTGGAAGAGCTCATGGCGCGGATCGACGCTCAACTGAGGCGCAGCAACGCGCTGTCGCAGACCCGTAGCAGCAGCATTCGAGTCGGCGAGCTGTTCATCGACACCGAGTCGCGGCGAGTCCTGGTCGGCAGCACGGAGATCGAGTTGCGCCCCAAGGAGTTCGACCTCCTCCACCGGCTCGCCGCAAGCGCCGGCAAGGTCATCCGTCGCGACGATCTGATCAAAGATGTCTGGCACGACAACTGGTGGGGTTCGACCAAGACCCTCAACGTTCACGTCAATTCGCTGCGCCGCAAGCTCGGCGAAGAACCCCATCGACCGAGCCGAATCACATCGATCAGAGGGGTCGGTTACCGACTGGAGACGGTCGTATGAGGCGACGGATACTGCTCGCATTGATCTTGGTGATGACGCTGACGACCGTGATCTTGTTCATTCCTGCGGCGATCGCATTGCAGTCTGCGGAGCGTCACGAACAAGAGGTCGACATCCAAAACGAGGCCTATGCGGCCGAAGATCAACTCGGCACCAATCACGCCATCACGCCGGTCGAGGACCACTCGTTCGCGATCTACGACAAGAACGATCAACTCGTGAGCGGCGACGGCCCAGCCGTCGGTGACCGGGCAGTGCAGATTGCCCTCAAGGGCGCACCGGCGATCACGACGACTGGCGGCATGATCGTCGCCAGCGCTCCGTCGGAAGGTGGCGGCGCCGTCCGCGCCGCGGAATCGACGTCGGAGGCGGACGAGCGGGCCTTCTCCGCCGAACTCAGGCTCGCCGGGCTGGCGGCGGGCTTGATGGCAATGGCGATCGTCGTGGCCGTCATCCTGTCCAAGCGCCTGAGCCGCCCGATCGTCGCGCTCGCCAACTCGGCCAACCGCCTCGGTTCCGGCGACTTCACCATCCGAGTTGATCCGAGCGGGTTGGCCGAAGCCGACGATGTCGCGAATGCCCTCAACTCGGCGGCCGGTCGCCTGGGCAAGTTGGTCCACCGCGAACGAGCACTCACCGCCGATCTGTCGCATCAACTGCGAACGCCGCTGGCCGGGATGCGCGTTGCGGTCGAATCCGAGTTGGTCGCTCCGCGAGCGGATTCCACGCAGATCCTCACCGAGGTGATCTCCGCCGTCGACCGGATGGAGACCGCGATCGCGGAATTGATCGCACTCCAACGCGAAGCCAAACCGTCCGGCGTGTTGGTCGACGTCGGCCAACTGGCGCATGCAGCCGCGGACCGGTGGCGAGCGACGGCAGGCGCGCAGGGCCGCGACATCACCGTCGGATGTCCGAGCCGGTCGGCGCTGATGCCGATCAGGGCGGTGGCCGTCGACACCGCGATGGACGTCTTGCTCGACAACGCGATCGTGCACGGTTCCGGCACCATCCACATCGATCTCGACGTCCATGAGGGCCTCCAGCGCGTCACGGTCGCCGATCAAGGATCCTTCACCCCCGACGCCGCCCGCGATCCATTCGCCCGGCGAGTTCAGGATTCGCAACATGGCATCGGCCTGTCGCTGGCCCTGTCCGTGATCGAGGCCGAAGAGGGAACGATCGACATCGTCAACAACGACCCGACCACCTTCGCGATCGTGCTCCCGCTCGTGGCGAGCCTGTCTGCCGCCGGCTGACCTCGCCCGAAGTACAGTCGGCGCGTGGTCACCACGCGAGACGTCGAGGCATACCTGGGCCGGCTTCGTGTCGAGCACGCCGACCCACCGTCGGTGGAAGGCCTCTATCGCGTGCATCGAGCTCACGTCGAACACGTGCCGTACGAGACCGCGTGGATTCACCTTGGCGAGCGCTGGGACGTCGATCGCGCTGCATCGCTGCAGCGCATCGCCCACGGCCAACGGGGCGGATACTGCTTTCACCTGAACGGCGCGCTGAGCTTGCTCCTGGAGGCGCTCGGCTACGACGTGTCACTGCACATCGGCGGCGTGCACGGACCTGACGGACCAGCCTCCGAACGAATGGACAATCATCTCGTGCTCGTCGTGCACGGGCTGCCCGACAGCAGCAACCCGGGCGGGGATTGGTACGTCGATGCGGGCCTCGGCGACGCGCTGCACGAGCCGCTCCCGTTGGTCGCGGGCACCTACCGGCAGGGCCCATTCGAATTCGCCCTCACTGCGTCCGACGTCGACTTCGCTGATTGGTGCCTCCACCATCATCCGCTCGGGTCGTTCTCGGGCATGGCCTTCCGCGCAGAGCCGGTGGACATCAGCGCGTTCGCGGCGCGGAACATCGAACTCTCGACCTCACCCGATTCCGGGTTCGTCCAGAACCTCGTGGTGCAGCGACGCGACGCCACCGGTGTCGACCTGCTGCGCGGCCTCATGCTGCGCAGGATCGAAGACACGGTCATCACCGAACGCGAGCTCGCGGATCCGACGGAATGGTTTCAGGTCATGAGTGAGTTGTTCGAGCTCCCGGTGCGAACGATCGCTCCCGCCGCGGCAGACGATCTGTGGACGCGCACGTCCGACACCCACCATCGATGGCGCGAACGCACCGCGACTGCACCGTGACACGCACCGTCGCCCGCGTCGCGGTGTTCGTACCCTCGTCCGACACGACGCTCGAATACGAGCTGCCGATGATGCTGCGCGGCCGAGCGACCGTTCATTTCACGAGGATGCGGCTGCCCGATGTCACGCCCGACGGTCTGGACGTCATGGAGGCTCACGCGCATGAATCAGCCGCACTCCTCGCGGACATCAGCCCCGACGTGGTGCTCTTCGGGTGCACCAGCGGCTCGTTCTTCCGCGGCGCAACTCACGAGTTGACGATGGCGCGTACTCTGGCAGCTGCGATCGGCGCGCCGTTCGTCGCCACCGCATGGGCGGTGTCTGTTGCACTTCGCGAGCGCGGATCGACGGTGCGGATCCGTACGCCGTACTCCGCCGAACTCACCGCGGCGGAGGCGGCCTACATGGAATCAGCAGGCCTTCGCGTCAGCAGTGCGATCGGGCTCGGCATCACACGCGACGACGACATCGCTGCACTGGCGCCGCAGCGCCTGCTCGACCACGCCGACGGCGACGACGTCGCCGACGTGCTGCTGATGAGTTGCACCAACGTGCCAACCATCGACCTCCTCCCCGATCTGCAGCGCCGAGCCGGGATGCCGGTCGTGACAAGCAATTCCGCAGCCGCCGAGGCGGTCATCGCAGTGCTGGCCGGCCGGCTCGTTCCGCTCGCGTCGCCACGACACGCGAGCGACAAACCTGTGTGAACCTCGGGCTGCCGGAAGCCTTCGCACGCGCTCGATGTGTGGACACCGTCACCATCCGCGGCGATCGTGAAGCCAGTGCCGAAGAGTTGTTCAATCTCGGCATGAACGTTTACCCGTGACAGACCTGCGACACCCGCCCACGTGCTCCAATGGGCCGATCCTTGCGTGAGCCTTCCGCCCGGCTCCGTTTGGGGGAGCACGGAGATCATCGACTGCAGCGATGATCTCCGTGCGTTAATTCCGGGCTCCCCAGCCGTCCGCGTTGCGGTCTGCCCGTCACTTCGGCCCCATACCGTGACCAACGCGAGTGTGCCTGTACGGCTTGCTGTGCAAGGCTCTCTCTCGTCTGAAAGGGACTGCCGTGTCGAACCTGTCGCCGTCGATTGACACAACCATCGAGCCGACTGCACTCGTCGAACGCGACGGCTCACTCGGCACGCTCAGAACCCTGCTCGACGTCGTGGTCGGCACCGGTCAGGGACGCATCGTGTTCGTCGGCGGCGAGGCGGGTGTGGGGAAGTCAGCGCTGGTCCGATCGTTCTCCGAGCTCGTCGCCTCGGTCGCGTCGCCGGTTCGCATCGTGTCAGGCGCGTGTGATTCGCTCCACACGCCGCGCCCGCTCGGCCCGTTCGTCGACATCGCACACGCGATCGGGGGCGAGCTGGCCGTCGTCGTCGGCCGGGGATCACGCGCGTTCGAGGTCGCCGAGACGACGATCGCAGTACTGCGCTCTGGACAGCCGACGATACTGGTCGTCGAAGACGTGCACTGGGCGGACGAGGCGACACTGGATGTGCTGCGATTCCTGGTTCGTCGAGTCGAGTCGATGCCCGCGCTCGTGATCGTCACGTATCGCGACGATCTGGATCGGTCACATCCGTTGCGCGTCCTCCTCGGCGACGCTCCCGCTGGCGGAGCCGCAACGCGGATCATGCTGCGGTCGCTGTCGTCCGCCGCCGTGGTCGGCCTCGCCCAACCGCTCGGACGAGATGGCGAAGAGTTGTTCCGGGTCACCGGCGGCAATCCGTTCTTCGTCACCGAGGTGCTGGCCGCCCGCGGCGAAGCGGCGATACCCGTCACGGTTCGAGATGCAGTGCTGGCACGTGCGGCTCGCCTGCCGGCAGATGCGATGGCGTTGCTGGATGTCATCTCTGTCGTTCCGGCACACGCCGAGTTGTGGCTCCTTCAGGCCATCGCCGAACCCGTGCTGGAGGGTTTGGGCATCTGCCTCAGCTCGGGCATGCTCGCGGCGACGGAACACGGAGTGGCGTTCCGCCACGAGCTCGCGCGATTGGCCGTGGAGGCATCGTTGACGCCGATCCGTCGGATCGAGCTGCATCAACGGGTGCTGGCCGCTCTCAGCGAACGTCCATACGGCGAGATCGATTCGGCTCGGATGGCGCATCACGCAGAAGGTGCAGGCGACGTCGACGCCGTGCTGCGCCTCAGCCCCCAAGCCGCACAGCACGCTTCAGCTGTTGGCGCCCATCGCGAGGCGGGCGCTCAGTACGGGCGGTTCCTTCGGTTTGCGCCGGGTTGTTCGCCCGACGAACGGGCCGACATCCTCGAACGTCAAGCGCACGAATGCTTTCTGTCGGATCAGTTCGACATCGCGATCGCCGCCGGTCGAGCCGCGATCGATGGATTCCGGTCAGCCGGCAACCGACGTCGAGAGGGCGATGCGCTTCGCCTCCATGCCAGCCATCTGATGTGCATCGGCCATTCCGCGGACGCTCGCACCACCGCGTCCGAAGCCGTCGCCGTTCTCGAACAGCTGCCACGAGGACGCGAGCTCGCAATGGCGTACTGCACTGTCGCGAACATGGCGTTGAATCGCGATGACTTCGCCGGCGCACTTGTGCTCGGCGCACGAGCCAAGGCGCTCGCCGAGCAGCTCGGTGACAGCGAGGCCCTGATCCACGTGCTCAACACTCTCGGGACCGCAGCTCTGCTGGCTGGTGACGACGCCGGCCGCGCCCAGCTCGAGCGCAGCCTCGGCCTGGCGCGTGCGGCCGAGTTCGAAGAGCACGTCGGCCGCGCATTCCTGAACCTCGGCTGGGCTGCGCTGCAATCACGGACCTACATCGGCGTGGATGATCAACTCGTGGATGGACTCGGCTACTGCGCCGAACGCGGTCTGGTCCTGTGGATCCACTACCTGGTCACATACCGGGCTCGGTTGGCGCTCGACAGCGGGCGATGGACAGACGCCGTGGAGCTGGCCCAGCAGGTGATGCGCGATCCGCGAACGAAGCTGCCACGGATCACCTCGATCGTCGTCATGGCTCTGGTTCGTGCCCGACGCGGCGACCCCGAAGTACGACCGCTGCTCGACGACGCGACACTGCTTGCGACGCCGACCGGTGAGCTGCAGTTCATCGCACCGGTCGCAGCGGCGCTGGCCGAGCATGCATGGTTGAGCGACCGTGCCGCCGATGTCGACGCGGCAACCGGGGCGACGCTCGCAACCGCGATCGACCGTGGCAGCCCGTGGATCATCGGCGAGCTTGCGTGCTGGCGGTGGCGGTGTGGCCTCGATCAGATCGTGCCGCACAACGCAGCCGAACCGTACGCGCTCGAGATGGCAGGTGATTGGGCGGGCGCAGCGAATTTCTGGTCCGATCGAGGATGCCCCTACGAAGCGGCCGTGGCACGTCTCGGGTCGAACGACGAGCTTGCCCTGCGTCAGTCCCTCGACGAACTGCAACACATCGGCGCGACGGCCACCGCCGGCCTGGCCACACGCCGACTCCGGGCGATGGGGGCACGCGGACTCCCACGCGGACCTCGGACGCCGACCAAGGCGAACTCGGCCAGGCTGACATCGCGAGAGCTCGATGTGCTGGCGATGATCGTCGAGGGCCTGCGCTACAACGACATCGCCGCACGCCTGTATGTGTCGCCGAAGACGGTGGACCATCACGTGACGTCGGTGTTCGCCAAGCTCGGCGTGCACAATCGATCCGGCGCGGTCGAGGAAGCGAAGCAGCTCGGCCTCGTCGACTGAGGTGCCGGCCTGAAGGGACGACTCCCAATATGGGGGACGGTCCCCGATGCGCCGCCCACGATGCGGCGCGACGGTGTGTTGACGGGCAACCGAGCTCGTCCGAACACAAGGAGAACCAACGATGCCGCGATACATGGTGGAACGAACATTCCCCGAAGGGCTCGAGATCCCCGTCAACAGCGACGGCGCCGGCGTGTGCTTGAAGGTCGTCGACACGAACCTGGATCTCGGCGTGACGTGGGTCCATTCCTACGTCAGCGACGACAGGGGCAAGACCTTCTGCATCTACGACGGCCCGGACCCCGAGGCGATCCGCCGCGCTGCGGAGCGCACCGGTTTGCCAGTCGATCACATCACCAAGGTCAGTGTCCTCGATCCGTACTTCTACCACTGACCCCGGACGCACCGGTGACGCGACGCTGTCAGCGGAAGTCGCATCTGGTGCGACTTCTGCTGACAGCGTCATGCGCTTCCGCAGTGGAGGCGACGCCGGGAATTGAACCCGGATACACGGCTTTGCAGGCCGTTGCCTAAGCCATTCGGCCACGTCGCCATGATGTCACTGGCGTGACTTCGGCCCCCGCACGATAGCGGGTCGATGCCCTGACCGTCACCTCGGATTCGGCGCGCACGACCCGGCTGCAACCGAACCCGATCTGGCACGATGCCTGGATGCCCATTCGCCGTCTGCTGCCTTCGCTCGTCATCCTCATCGCGCTCAGCGGGTGTTCCACGGCCGGCAAGTCGACGACCGCAACGACGTCTGCCGGGTCCGCTGTCACATCGTCGACGCCGCTGACGACGTCGGCCGCGGCCACCACGACAATCGCATCGAGCACGACAACGGAAGCACCGACCACGACCGAAGCGCCGACCACGACCACGATCGATCTCGCAGCTCAGGCCGCGGCCTACACAGATGCCGGTCCGTACCCGGTCGGGGTCACCACGGCGACCATCGCCAACGACATCAAGGTCGAGATCTGGTACCCCGCCGTCGCCGGCAGCAACGGCACCGAGACCTACGACGTCCGTGACTTCACCGCACCTGCGGTCAAGGCGTTGCTCACGGCCGACATCCCAGCGACATACACATACGCGGCCACCCGCGACACGGCGGTCGCCGACGGGAAATTTCCGATCGTGCTCAACAGCCACGGGTTCAGCGGCATCCGGGTGGGCAGCAGCTTTCTGACCGCACACCTGGCCTCGTGGGGCATGATCGTCGTCTCCCCTGATCATCCGTCACGCGACCTGTACCACTCGGTGACCCAGATCAAGCCCGACGTGCCGACCGAGGCGAAGGACGACTTGCTCGGCTCGCTCGACATGATCACGACCCGCGGGTCGACGACGGGTGATCCGTTCGATGGTCACGTCGACGCGACACGTGTCGGCGCACTCGGCCACTCGGCCGGCGGAGGGACGGTACTGCAAGCCGCTGCCGACGATCGCGTCGACGGCTATGTCTCGATGGCGTCGGGGCAGCTCGGCAACTCGGCTGGCTCGCCGATGCCGAACAAGCCCAGCTTCTTCCTCGGCGGAGCGATCGACAACGTCGTGCCGCCGGCCACGACGTTGGCCGCTTTCGAGGCCGCACCGTCGCCGTCGCGATACTGGAAGATCGACGGGGTCGGGCACAACGGATTCGACGACTTCTGCACGTTCGGCAACGGGCAGGGCATCATCGGCATCGCCGAGGCGTCGGGGCTGGGGCCGTTGCTCGACCAGGAGCCGAAGTTCCGAGCGCTCGGCTCTGACGGCTGCTTACCCCCAGCCGCGCCCGTGACGACAACGTTTCCGATCATCGATCATGCGGTCACAGCGTGGTTCGAGAACCTGTTCGGCATCGACGCCCGGGCTCAGGGACTGGATGCGGATGTCGCTGCTGCGTACGCAGTCTCGATCACGATTCAAGCGAAGTGATCGAGAGCGCGTCGGCTCAGCCCAGCAAGGAGTGCACGGCTTGGGTCAGCACGTGACGGGTCTGTTCGACCGTGAGCGAACGCCGCACCCGGAGGTGGTTCCAGCTCGACCAGCTGAGCAGGTTGTCGAGCGCGAGTCCGATTTGATCGCGATCGTCTGCAGGGAGTGCATCGAGCTCGACTTTGAACAGGTGGAAGATCGACGACGAGTAGATCGATTCCCAGCCGGCGATGAATTCGTGGATCGAGTCGGACACCCACTCCTGGCGCTCGCACGAACGGCGCAGCAACGTGGTGGATTCCCACACCCGGCCGAGGTTGTCTGTGATCTGAATCGCCCGTTCGTGCAACGGAAGATCGGCACCAACCTGCACCGCCAGTGACGTCGTTCGAGCGAGGTGAAGCTCGGCCGCTGCCAGCTGCAGCGCGTTCATGTCGCTGAAGTGTTGGAAGATCGTGCGCAACCCGACGTCTGCGCGATCGGCAACACCGCGGGCCGTCGGCGACAGGTCGCCGGCATTGATCAACGCCAACCAGGCCTCGATGATCGCTGTGCGGGTTCGGATGCTTCGAAGCCACCGTCCGTCCGGCGTTCCGTCTGTCGTTCTGACGCGTTCGACCATGGTCATGATGATGCAAAACCTCTCCCCGAGGACCTCGGCAGGTGTGATCGTCGGACCCTTGGAGACGCTGCGTGGTCACCACCGACACCTGCTTGACGATGGAGACCGGTGATCATGACGCTGGGACCGCCAAATCTTTTCGCCGGAGCTTTTGTCGGCGTGGATGACGTATTTGCACGCGAGCGGGCGATAGCGTTCGCGACTGATAGTCACGTCGGCACCACCGGCGTTGTTGAAAGAAGAAATACGTGGCCACAGGCACAGTCAAGTTTTTTAACACCGAGAAGGGCTACGGCTTCATCTCCCGCGAAGGCGGCGCAGATGTGTTCGTACACCACACCGGCATCGCCGGTAACGGCTTCAAGAACCTCCAAGAGGGTCAAGCAGTCGAGTTCGACGTCGTGCCAGGTCGCAAAGGCGACCAGGCCGAGAACGTCCGCAGCCTCTAACAACCTCGAGCCTGTGGCGGGTCCTTGACGGGGCCCGCCGCAGTCTTGTCCAGGGCCGTCGCGTCAGCGATCGCCCCCATGTGCTGATTGATCACGAGGCCGCAAGGTGCCAACGCGCTTCCGGCGCTGACTCGTCGCTCATGAAGCCGATCATCGGTCCTCGAATCCGGAGAGCGCCGCGGACAGTTCATTGCGGTTGGACACGCCGAGCTTGGAGTAGATCCGAGCCAAGTGGTTGTCAACCGTGCGACTCGCCACGAACAGGCGCTCCCCGATGATCTTGCTGGTCAACCCTTGTGTAGCCAGCAATGCAATCTCGCGTTCGCGCTGCGTCAGCGGCACCGGCGCGTCGATCTGCACCAGGCCCGGAGTCTGAGCGCCGTCGCACAACGCAGTCAGCTCAGAGGCTCGTCGGGACCATTCGGCAACACGACGCTGGTCGCCCTCCTTGCGGAAAGCGTCCGACGCCGCAACTGCCCATTCGGCGGCGTACAGCATGACCCCCATCGCTGCGAACGCGTCGGACTGCGCCGCGATGTCGCCGGCGCGGCCCTGCGCCATCGCCCGCGCCGCAGCGCCCATCGTGCGATGCAACTCGCTCTGTCCGTGCTCACCGATTTCGACCAGACGATCGGCGACTTCCTCGGCCTCACCCAACCGGGCCAGATCGAACAACACGGCCGCCTCGAACGAAACCTGCCCACTGGCGTTCATCTCCTTCGCCGCGGCCACCAGGATCGCCTTCGCGTCCTCCGGACGCGCGTCGCAGATGGCCTTCCACGCCTTGGCGCGCATCGTCTCCACCTCCAGCATCGCTGCCGGGTGCATCATCGCGATCTCCAACTCGGCCAGCGCATCGCCCGCCGTGCGACCATCGCCGCTCATCGCGGCCGCCAGTGCGAGGTACGACAGGCTCCAACGCAACGGGCCGGGATGGTTCTTGCGCCGTAGCAACTCGGCGGCCTCCGCCGACCACCGCATCGCTTCGTGCGTCTTCCCAGTCAGCATGCAGACGCGCACGAGGGCGATGCAACAGAACGCCTGGCCCGACAGGTCGTTGGAATCGGCGGCCATCAGCCGGGTGAAGTTGGCCAGCTCGTACGCCTCCTGGGGGCGACCCGCTTCGTTGACGGCGACGGCCTTGTGGACGAGCAGGATGCCCGACTGGTACAGCGTCAGCTCGTGACCCATCTCGACCCGGACCGCGAATGCGCGATCGGCGATGTCGACTGCGTCAGCGCAGCGGCCGAGGATCGCCGAGGCGAGAGCCGCCGACACCGCAGCGAGCACGAACGGACGCCCGGACTCGTGGGCGATGATCGGCGCCATCCGCTCGTAGGCCTCACGAGAATGGCCGGCCTGGAGATCCATCTCGGCCAGGAACGCGGCCAGCTCGTCCTGTTCGTCCTTGGATTGCACGCGATCCATCGCCTCGTGCAACACCCGTCGGGCTCCGTCGGCGTCACCCTGCTTCCAGAACAGTGTGGCCGCGCGCAGCAGGGTGAACATCGTGAACTGTTGGTCGGTCGTCGCGAGCGGAGCGATGGCCTGCGAGATCGGGTCGCTCTCGCGCGCTCGATCGCTGGAATACAGCACGTCGAGCAGCAGCATGCCCGAATCGAACGTCGGCTCGACCTCGAACGCGATGCGAGCCAAGCGGTGAGCGATCTCGTAGTTGTTCGCGAATCGCGCCTGGGCGCTCGCTTCGAGCAACAACGCCATCGGCGGAAGTCCGCCGCCGTCGAGTCGCCACAGCGACACGCGAAGTGCGTCGCCACGACGGTTGGCACCGGTGGCCTCCAGCGCGCTGGCGAGGCTGCGCGAGATCGATCGGGCGCGCAGTGCGGGGGTTCGGGCCCGAAGCACTTCGCCGTACATCGGGTGCGCAAGTCGGATCTCGTTGCGTCGCCCATCGCGGATCAGCGCCACGAGACCTTTGCGTTCGAGCTCTTCGACGACGGTGGGGTCGGTCAGATCGCTGAGCAGACCGACACCCAGCGGCTCGCCGAACGCGACGAGCTCGAGCGCGTCGAGCTCGGGCCGCTCCAGGCCGCCGAGGCGCGACGCGACCAGTTCGGACAGCCGATCAGATGGCTCGAGCTCGCCATCGGCCTGCCATCGGCCCATGCGGTTCGACAATGCGCCGGATTCGACCGCGCCGAGCACGAGCTCGCGGATGAACAGCGGGTTGCCGCGCGTCTTGTCCCACAGCATCGAGCGGATGGTCTGGTCGAGGTCACCGCCGAGCATCGTCGCGACCAGTTGATCCGCGTCGTCGCGATCCAGCGGTTCGATGGTGAGCCGCTCGACGCCGTGGTCCTTCCACAGCGCGGTCACCGGCTCGGGCGGTACCTCGCCACTGCGCAGCGTGACGACGAGGAACCCCGTACGAGTTGCGGCCAGCTGTTGCAAGAGCACGGCGGACGCGTCGTCGAGCGCATGAGCGTCGTCGACGAGCAGCAGCAGCGGCTTGCCCTCGGCTCGCTCGGTGAGCGCGAGTGTGGCCTGTCGCAGCGCGTTGAGCCCGCGTTCCATCGCGACGACACCTGGCGGGAGCAACGGAGCGAGGGCCCCGAACGGGATCGCCGACGCGGCACGGCTGGCGACGACACGTTGGGTCGCAAAGCCGCTCTCGGCTCCCAACCGCAAGCATTCGGTGGCGAGGCGCGTCTTGCCGACACCGGGTGGGCCGACGAGCACGATGCCGGTCGAGTCGGCGCGGTTGAGAACGCGTGCGACGTACGCGAGCTCACCCTCGCGTCCGACCAAGGGCCAGTCCGCTGCCATCGACCTGGTCCTAGTTCGCGCCGGCCGACGCGGCGAGCCGGTCCAGCCGAATCCGCGCGGTCTGAGCGTGCGCCTGCAAGCCGTCGACCAAGCCGAACGCCTCCGCGTCGATCGCGATCTGACGCGTCGCCACAGGGTCGGTCACCCGCTGCCAGGTCAGCGTCTTGAGGAACTTGGCGACACTCAACCCGCCGGTGTAGCGAGCTGCCGCTTGCGTTGGCAGCGTGTGGTTGGTGCCGGTGCAGCCCTTGTCGGAGTACGTCACCGTGGCATCGGCACCGAGGAACAGCGAGCCGTAGTTGCGCAGCCGATCGAGGTACCAACCGTCGTTCTCGGTGTGGATCTCGAGGTGTTCGCACGCGATCCAATCGGCCATGTCGGCAGCCTGCTCGTGGCCGTCGGCGACGAACACCATCCCGTAGTCGGCCCATGCCTGGGCTGCGACGGTGCCGTTGGTCAGCGTCGGCAGTTGAGTCTCGATCTCGGCGATCACTGCACGGGCGAACGACTCGCTGAGCGCAACCAGGTATGCCGGCGAGTTCGGGCCGTGCTCGGCCTGACCGAGGAGGTCGGCGGCCACGAGTGCCGGGTCGGCGCTGTCGTCACACACCACCGCGACCTCGGACGGACCGGCGAGGAGATCGATGCCGACGCGACCGAACAGCTGGCGTTTGGCCTCGGCCACGTAGCTGTTGCCGGCACCACACAACACGTCGACCGGTCCCATGCCTTCCAGCCCGAAGGCCATCGCGGCCAACGCGGGAACACCGCCGAGACAGAACATCGCGTCAGCTCCGGCGACCGAGGCGACCCATGTCATCGCGGGCGACGGGCCGGCACCACCGGGCAGCGGCGGCGTGCACGTCACGACGCGATCCACACCGGCCACCTTGGGCACGATCACGCTCATCAGCGGCGACGAGACGATGGGGTAACGGCCACCGGGGAGGTACGAGCCGACCTGCTCGACAGGAATCTGTCGATGCCCGATCACCATTCCCGGCATCGGTGAGAACTCGGTGTCGACGAGCAACGAGCGTTGGTGCTGGGCGAAGGCCCGCACGGTGGCCGCGCTCCGTTCGAACGCGTCACGAAACGCCTCCGGCAGCGCTGATCCGGACGCAGCGATCTGCGCCGGGGTGATCTCGAACGAGGCGGGATCCCAGCCGTCGAGATCGCGGGAGTAGCGGCGAACCGCATCCATCCCCTGGCGCTCGATGGCGAGCAGCATCTCGGTGACGGTGGCCTGGACGGCCGGATCAGCTGCGTTGTCGGGTGCCTTCAGGGGATGCTTGAGGATGTTCCAACCAGTGGTCGGAAGCGGGCGAGATGCCATTGGTGATGGATCCTTGGACGGAGGGCGGAGCGCAAGTCGGTGCGTTCTCGTGCCTGCAGCGGTGTGGGCCAGACGCTTGCCGGACAGGCCATACCGTAGTTGGCAGGCAGCGCCGGAACCGTCACCTCTGATGAAATCCTGTTCGATTGCAGACAGCCGCGACGGCAGTCGTGGAGGGCGCTTCCAGCGCGTCGCGCAATGAGGTGCGGAGCAGACACAGGTCGGCCGGTGCACCGACCTCGATCCGTCGCGGAGGCCCACCTGGATCGTTCGGCGGGGTGAGGAACAGGTCGAGCGCGGCGGTCGCGGTCAGCGGCTGATCCGCACCGACGACAGCCCCGCTCGGGCCGCGCCGACGCGTCGCCGCAGCAATCGCCCGCCACGGGTCCGCAGATCCGAACGGAGCGTCGGTGCTGCCACCGACTCGGACGCCACCGCTGATGAGACTCGCGCATCGCCACAGATCTTCCTGATCGCGCGGATCGACATCGGCGAGATACGCGTCACCGCGCTCGGCCACTAAACTCGGCTGGGTCACGACGCACAGGCCGAGCGCGGCGATCGTGCTGATCTGACCGACCGGGATCACGGCACCGTGCTCGATCCGGTCACCCTCGATGCTGCCGACGTCATCCCATGCTGCGAGCGAGAGCACCAACGCCTCCAGCGTCACGCAGTGGAGCGCGACCGGTCTACTGCGGCGGTGGGCCTCCGCGATCGAGCGACACAGCCAGTCGAGATCCGGCAATGCATGGTCGCCCACCACGATCTTGATCGGACCACGCTTCAGTCCGGCGTGAACGTTTGGATCGAGGCCGAGCCCGCCGGTGATGTAGACCTCGAGCGCGAAATCGGCGGCCGCCGCGGCCGCCGCCAGCGGATCGAGATCGGCGCCGGCATCGGTCGGGGTGAGATCGGTGACGGATGTGACGCCATGGCCCGCCAGTCGGTCTGCTGCGGCGGCGATGTCGAGTGCGACTGGCGGGACCAGGCGACGGATCACGTCGTCCATGCGGACCATCTGGCCGGTCGCACGTCCAGCGCCGTCGCGCACGACGCCGGGATGATCGATGTCGTCGAGACCGATCGCCTCCGCAGCGCGCGAGTTCAACGTCCAGGCCGCACCGCTGCGGTCCATCACGCGCACCGGATGATCTGCGACGATCGCGTCGAGCCGATCTCGATCGATGGCGCCGGCAACCGATTCGTGGTAGCCGATCGCGCGAATCCACTCCCCCGCTGGTGCATTCGCGGTCGCGGCGCGAAGCGCGCTTTCGAACGCGTCG
The DNA here is from genome assembly GCA_038227995.1 of Acidimicrobiales bacterium. GTDB lineage: Bacteria > Actinomycetota > Acidimicrobiia > Acidimicrobiales > Ilumatobacteraceae > WLMZ01. Next base: position 22,190 of record JBBRPP010000001.1, on the reverse strand, counting down.
ACCGTCGGTGTCGCACCCGGCCCGACGTCGACCGACTGGAGTGCGGCGGCATACGCGACGAGATGGATGTGATGGTCGTGAAGGCCTGGCAGCAGCGCGCCACCACCGGCGTCGAACTCCTCGCCACCGCGAACCGCCGAGATCTGGCCCGCGCCGCCGATCTCGACAATCCGTCCGGCACGGATGGCGACGTCCGCCGGCACGCCATCGAGTTCGACGTGGCGAAGGATCAGCTCACTCACAGGATGCCTCGTGCTCTCCCAGTCGACGAGGTCATCCCTGTATTGTTCGCCGTCTTGGATCTGTTGCGCCAGTTGACGAGCCGTCTGCCCGCGCTCGACGACCGTGAGGCGACTTCGATCTGGGCCCGATCGGGTGCGATGCCGCTCAGCGGACGGCCCGACGGACCCGCACTCGTTGCCCCGGCGTCCGTGCTCGACGTCGTGCGCGCGGCCGAGGCAGTCATCGACGAGCAGTGGATTCCGAATCACAGCGGCCGATCATTCGACGGTGCAGCATTGCTCGGCGAGCGAGCTGCGATCGCGGGGTTGTCCCGGCAGGGCGACACGAGTTGCGGAGGCGGCTCGTCGATCATTCGTGGCGTCGATGGCTGGATCGCCTTGTCGTTGGCCCGAGGGGACGATGTCGATCTGCTCGCTGCGTGGCTTGCTCCGCATCGCTTGGATGCCATCGATGCGACGCCACTCGACCTCGCAGGCTTGCGCACGATCATCGCCGACCTTCCTGTCGCCGACCTCGTCGATCGAGCCGTGCTGCTGGGCCTTCCCTGCAGCCGTCTCGGCGAGACGACCGCCGACGCGACAGCTGTCGATGCGCGGCTCGTCAGCGTGGCTCCGACCCGGTCGATCGCGGGTGCCGTTGTCATCGACCTGTCGTCGCTGTGGGCGGGACCACTGGCCGGCAACATCCTCACCGGCCTCGGCGCGCGGGTGATCAAGGTCGAGAGCACATCGCGTCGGGACGGGGCCCGCTCCGGGCCTGCAGCGTTCTTCGATCTCCTCCACGGCGGCCAGGAGTCGTTCGCCGTCGACCTTCGCGAACGAGACGGTCGAGGGCTGCTGCGCGATCTGATCGGTCACGCTGATGTGGTGATCGAAGCATCGCGACCACGCGCGCTCGACCAGATGGGGATCGACCGCGACGCGCTGATGACGAGCAATCCAATCGGCGCATGGTTGTCGATCACAGGTCACGGCCGAAAGGGACCGAATGCTGATCGTGTCGCATTCGGCGATGACGCAGCCGTGGCCGGCGGGCTCGTGACGTGGGATACCGACGGCCCGTGCTTCTGCGCCGACGCGATCGCCGATCCGCTCAGCGGGATGGTCGGCGCCGCGAGCGTGATCGATCGGCTGGCGGCCGGTGGCCGATGGACGCTCGATCTGTCGATGAGCGGCGTCAGCGCGGTCGCGGCCGAACGTGCAGCCGCCGCGGCAACGGCCGCGGCAGCGGTCGAGGTGGATGTCGGGCAGCCCCGCGCTCGCCGCGCCCTCTCCCCCGCACCGGCGCTGGGTTCCCACACCGCTGCACTGATCGCAGAGTTCGACCTCGGCGGCCGGTCACCATGACGATTCGCCGTCGGCACTTGACTCGGCCCCTGGGGCAGGCCCGATGATCGACGGCGTGAAGGATCATGATGACATCGACCCGCTGATGACCATCGGCGAGTTCGCGCGGCGAAGCAGGCTCAGCGCCAAGGCGCTGCGCATCTACGACGAGCTCGGATTGCTCCGTCCATCATGGGTCGATCCGTCGAACGGCTACCGCCGTTACGCCGTGGCTCAACTCGATCGAGCCCGCCTCATCAGTCTGCTGCGCGGCGCCGACATCGGCCTCTCCGACATCGGCCTGTTGATGGTGGATCTCGACAGCGATCGCGAGCGTGCTGCCGCACGACTCGCACGACTGCTGGCCGAGATCGAGACACGCGTCGGCGCCACGAGGATCCTGATCCGTCACATCCACAGAATCCTGCGAGAGGAAGACACCCAGATGTTCCCGATTCATGTCCGCACCATCCCAGCCCAACGAGTCATGTCGATGCAGCGCCGATTGCGCGCGCCGGAGACTGACGCCTTCGTCGCCGAAGCGAAGGCGGCCTTCGCGTCCCAACTCGATGGCACGACCCCGACGGGTCCGTTCACGTTGATCTTTCACGGCGTCGTCGACCACGACAGTGACGGCCCGATCGAGGCGATCCTCGGCTGCCCTGAACACATCGGCCCGACTGACGTCATCGGTATCCGCACGGAACCGGAACACGACGAGGCCTACACGACGATCACCAAGGCCCAGTGGGACTACCCCGCCATCCTCGCTGCGTACGACGCAGTCGCCTGCTCGCCCGAAGCGGTCGCCCGCCCGGACACCCTCTCGTGCCGCGAGGTGTACCTCGCCGAGCCGGACACCCTCGACGACGACGAAGTGATCTGCGACATAGCGTTTCCCCTGGGCTGATCCGACGCGGTGACGTTCTGTGAGCACCGGTAACCTCACGGCCTGGGAGGCGGAGTGGAACCGATTCGGATCAGCGTCACCGAACTCGTCGATCGGCTGTCGTTCGGGCTGTATCACCTCGACCTCGTCGAGCGGCCGACCCGAGTGCTGCTCGTCGAGCGCGACGGCGCATCGGCCGATGCCGTCGCTCGATTGGCTGGTGCTGTTCGCGCACTGCCGGCCGTGGTCATCGGCGTCGGACCTGGCGCCCAAACGCTGGCTGCTGCCGTCGACGTGATCGTCGAGCCACCAGATGAAGCCGTGTGGCTCGTACCGATTCTCGACGGCGTCGCCGCGTCACCGATGGCGGCTGCCGCGGTCGTGATGTTGATGCGCGACTTCACGGTGGCTCGTCCGGTCGAGGCCGGGCTCGTCGCCGAGTCGGTCACGTACTCGATGCTGCAGTCGGGCCCCGAGTTCCGCACCTGGCGCGGCGCAAACGCGCCCCGCCGGGATCGTGAGACCACATCGGCGGTCATTGTCGATCGCGTCGACGACCGCTTGCTCCTGACGCTCGACCGGCCACACGTCCGCAACGCCCTCAACACTGCGATGCAGACAGAGCTGACCGAGGCATTCGCGTTGGCCGTTGCAGACACCTCGATCGAACGGGTCATCCTCGCCGGGCGAGGACCGTCGTTCTGCAGTGGCGGCGATCTCGACGAGTTCGGCGGCTTCCGCGATCCGGCCGGCGCACACCTCATCCGCGTCAGCCGCAGTCCGGCTCGACTGGCGGCGATGCTCGGCCGACGGCTGGAGGTTCACCTTCACGGCGCATGCGCGGGTTCGGGCATCGAGATCCCCGCGTTCGCCGGTCACATCCGCGCGGCCGCCGACACCGCGATCTCATTGCCCGAGCTTCGGCTCGGATTGATCCCGGGGGCCGGCGGAACGGTGAGCGTGGCCCGACGCATCGGCCGTCACCGCACCACGCAACTCGTGCTGTCCGGTCGAACGATCGACGCGCCGACCGCCCTCGCGTGGGGTCTGATCGACGAGATCAGCTCGGACGATTGAACTCCTCAGCCAGCTCGGTGCGCAGCACCCGACGCAGCAACTTGCCGGTCTCGTTGGTGGGCAGGCTCTCGCGGAACTGAACGCGCTCGGGCGTCTTCGTCGAGCGCAGCTTGGCGCGTACGTGATCGCGCAGCGCGGCCTCGTCGACGTGCGCATCGTCGTCGAGGACAACTGCAGCGACGACCCGTTCGCCCCACTCTGTGTCGGGGATGCCGACCACGGCGGCTTCGGCGACGCCCGGGAACTCCAGCAGCGCGTATTCGATCTCGCCCGGCGACAGGTTCTCGCCACCGCGCACGATCACGTCGTCGAGCCGGCCGTGGACGTAGAGATATCCGGCGTCGTCGAACTCGCCCGCATCGCGCGTGTGGAACCAGCCATCGGTGCGGTCGTCACGACCGACGTATTGGCCGGAGACCTGATCGCCGCGGACCCATATCTCGCCCCGCTCGTTCGGGCCGAGGACCTCGCCATCTGGCCCGCGAACGGTCAACTCGACGGTGGGGATCGGGCGACCGACCGAACCCAGGCGGCGGCGAACCGCAGGGTCATCGCTGGCGATGGCTTCGCGGTGGTCGTCAGGGCCGAGCACGCTGATGGTGCTCGCGGTCTCCGTCAGTCCATAGGCATTGACGAAATCGACCTTCGGCAGCCGTTGCACGGCGCGCTCGACAAGTGCCTGCGGCATGGGTCCGCCACCGTACGACAGCGCACGAAGCGCCGGCAGTTCGAGCCCGCGCTCGTCGAGGTCGTCGAGGATCCGGCCCAGCATTGTCGGCACGACCATCGCGTGCGTGATCTGTTCCGAGCGAGCGGTGTCGACCCACGTCGCCGGCTCGAAGCTTTCGAGGTACACCAAGCGACGACCGCTGAACACCGACGACAGGATCGCCGAGACACCGGCGATGTGATACGGCGGGACGCTGACGAGGGCGGCATCGTCGGGGTCGGCGCCGGCGAACTCGACGGTGCCGAGGATGTAGGACGTGAGGTTGCCGTGGCGAAGCACCGCAGCTTTCGGTTCACCGGTGGTACCGCTGGTGAACAGCAGCACCGCGATGTCTTCCGCAGAGTCGGTGACCAGTGGAGCAACTTCGGGCTCGGTATCGGCAGCGCAGATCGCGAGCAAGTCGGGACGGCTGATCAACTGCAGCCCGTCGATCTCGCCGATGCGATCAGCCATGCCCTCGCCGGTCACCACGATCGCGGGTGATGTACGGACGAGGATGGCCCGCAGTTGATCGTCGGTCAATCGATAGTTGACCGGCACGAACGGCAGCCCGGCGTAGCCGGCCCCGAACATGCAGATCGGGACCGCCACCGAGTTGAGGTCGACGAGCACGACCCGTTCGACTCCGGCAGTGGCGAAGAATGTCGCTGCTCGGCGAGCCGCCAGGTCGAGCTGCTCGGCACTCATGCCGTCAGCGGCACCGCCGACGCTGACGCGATCGCCGAGAGCCTGGCCGGCCATCTCCAACAGCAGTGGTACGTGCATGAGCCGTCACGCTACGGCCGGTACGAGACACGGGGCAAAATCCACGCGTCGAGCCGTCGCGTGCCGAGACTTCAGCCGCGCACGTCGACCACGGCGCGACCGGTGACACCACCCTGCAGGATCGAATCGAGCACGGGCGACAAACCGTCGAGAGTGATGTCCTGCCCGACCTCGTCGAGGTGTGCAGGCTGGAGGTCGGCGCCGAGTCGCGCCCAGATCTCGCGACGGCGAGCGATGGGTGTCTGCACCGAGTCGATACCGAGAAGAGCGACGTTGCGCAGGATGAACGGCATCACCGTCGTCGGGATCCCCGTGCCTCCGGTCAGACCGCTGGCCGCAACCGCTCCCCCGTACTTGATCTTGGCCAACACGTTCGCCAACGTCTGTCCGCCGACGCAGTCGACGGCAGCCGCCCACAACATCGAGTCCAGTGGCTTGCCGCCTTCGGCCGAGAGCTCGTTGCGGTCGATGACCGCCGATGCACCGAGTGATCGCAGGTACGGCTCAGCTGTCGACTTGCCGCTGCTGGCGATCACCTCATAGCCGCGGCCGGCCAGGATCGACACTGCAAAGCTGCCGACGCCGCCCGTTGCTCCCGTGACGAGCACCGGGCCATCAGTCGGCGTCAGCCCGCGATCTTCGAGCGCGACGACCGACAGGGCGGCAGTGAAACCCGCGGTGCCGATGATCATCGCCTGACGTGCGTCGAGGCCAACTGGCAACTCGACCAACCACTCGACTGGGACGCGAGCGATCTCCGCGTAGCCGCCGTGCCGGGCCACACCGATGTCGTAGCCGTGGGCCAGAACCGACGTGCCCGCCGGCAGATCTCCGGCCGCTTCGATGAGCGTTCCAGCCAAATCGATTCCCGGGATCAGCGGCGAGATGCGGGCCACGCGTCCCTTGGCCGTGGTGGCGAGCGCATCCTTGTAGTTCACACTCGACCGTTCGACCGCGACGAGAACGCCATCGGCCGGCAGATCGTCGACCGTCATCGTGGTGACGGAGCGGACGACATCGCCATCCTGTTGGGTTGCAATGAAAGCCTTGAACTCGTTGGTCGACATGGTGCCGACGCTAATGCTTCGGTGGCTCGCGGCTTCAGGCCGCGCGCCGTGTCGTCATGATGCCAGCGGTCGGCTGGTTCCGTAGCCCATGAACTGCGCCGACCGTCCGGGATAGAACCGATCGCCGGCCCACGCGCCGAGCGGTACGACCTTGTCGATGCGAGCGCGGTCATAGACACGCAGCTCGACGTCGATCGCGCCGACGTTGTCGTCGAGGTTCACCCGTTTCGTCGTGCCGGGGATCGGCACGACATCGTCGCCCTGATCGAGCAGCCACGCGATCGCGAGCTGGCTCGGCGTGAGGTCCTTGGTGTGTGCCAGCCCACGGAACGCGGCCATGACATCGAGGTTGTGTTGCAGTTCGTCGCCGCCGAAGCGAGGGTGGGTGCGCCGCGCGTCGCCCGCCGCCATGTCGTCGGTGGCAGACACGGTGCCGGTGAGAAAACCTCGGCCGAGCGGGCTGTACGGAACGATGCCGATGCCGTGCTTGCGGGCGCAGGCCAGCACCTCGACCTCGATGTCTCGCGACCACAACGACCATTCCGATTGCAGCGCCGCGATCGGATGGGTCGCGGCCGCTCGCTCGATCGAATCCACGCTGGCCTCGGAGAGCCCCAGATGACGTACTTTGCCGGCGGCGACCAGGTCGGCCATCGCTCCGACCGTTTCCTCGATCGGCACGTCGGGGTCGACGCGGTGTTGGTAGTAGAGATCGATGTGATCGACGCCGAGCCGACGCAGCGATTCGTCGCAACACTCGCGGACGTGGTCGGGATGGCCGTTGACGCCGATGCCCCCGCCGCCCGCAACGATACCGAACTTCGTCGCGATGACAACATCGTCCCGGTGGCCTGCGAGCGCACGGCCGACGAGGCGTTCGTTGTGTCCGTCACGGCCGTAGGCGTTCGCTGTGTCGAACAGCGTGATCCCGATGTCGATCGCGTGATGGATCGTCGCGATCGACTCGGCCTCGTCGGCGGGGCCGTATGCGTTCGACATTCCCATGCAGCCGAGTCCGAGCGCGGAGACGCGAAGGCCGCTGGTGCCGAGTGTTCGATACTTCATGGCGGCGATTCTCCTGAGGTCGATGTGGTCACCCGACGGGCAGGCCGAGCGAGCGGGCGAGCACCAGCCGTTGGATCTCGCTCGTGCCCTCCCCGATCTCGAGGATCTTGGCGTCGCGGTAGAAGCGAGCGACAGGTGTCTCCTCGATGAAGCCTGCCCCGCCGAACACCTGCGTCGCAACACGAGTCGCGCTGACCGCGGCCTCGGTCGAGTACAGCTTCGCCATCGCGGCCGCTTGGCCGATGGGGCGACCGTTGTCCTTCAGCCATGCCGCCTTGTAGGTCAGGTTGCGGGCGTTCTCGACCGCCACAGCGAGATCCGCGAGCGCGAACGCGATGGACTGGTTGCGGCCGATCGGACCGCCGAACGCCATCCGCGTCTTGGCGTAGTCGAGCGACAGGTCGAGACACGCCCGCGCACATCCCAGTGCGAGTGCGCTGATCGCGATCCGTCCATCGTCGAGAATCGTCAGGAAGTTGCGGAAGCCGGCACCCTGCTCGCCGAGCAGGTGATCACCCGGCACGCGGCAGTTGTCGAGCGACAAACCGTGCGTGTCGCTGGCATGCCAGCCGAGCTTGCGGTACGGCGGCTCGACGGTCAGGCCCGGTGTTCCGGCGGGAACGATGAACGCGGTGATCCCGGCGTCGGTGCGCGCGGTGACCGTGATGATCGACGTGATGGCCGTTCCGCAGTTGGTGATGAACGCCTTCGTGCCATTGATCACCCACTCCGAGCCGTCGGCCACGGCACGACTCTTGATGGCCTGCGCGTCGCTGCCGCCGTCGGGTTCGGTGAGACCGAACGCACCGATCGTCCGACCGGCGATCAGATCAGGCAGCCAACGATCGCGCTGAGCGTCGGTGCCGAACTGGAACAGCGGGTTGGCGCCCAGGCCGACACCTGCCGACAGCGTGATGCCCATCGATTGGTCGACCTTGCCGATCTCCTCGATCGCGACGCACAGCGACGCGAAGTCGCCACCGGCGCCACCCCAACGTTCGGGGAACACGAGACCGAACAGGCCGAGCTCGCCCATCTTGGCGACGGCATCGAGTGGGAAGTGGTGCTGTTCGTCCCACATCGCGACATGCGGTGCAAGCTCGTGTTCGGCGAAGTCTCGAACGACCAAGCGGAACGCCTCGTGTTCCTCGGAGAGTTCCCACGCGCTCACGATCGATCTCGTTCCATCGCTCCATTGAAGCTCATCCGCAGCGAGGCTGCGGCCCGGGCGCCGCTATTGTCCGTTCGTGACCGACGACGTGCAGACGACCATCGCCGCGCTGTCGCAGCGGTTGCGCCGGTTGGAGGACCTGCAGGAGATCCAGCAGTTGTTCATCGACTACGGCCATCATCTCGATCACGGCGACTTCGCTGCGTACGCGTCGTTGTTCGCCGACGATGGCGAGATCCTCCTCGGGCCGATGGGTCGCGCGACCGGACCAGCCGAGATCCAGGCCTTGATGGAGCGCACCCTCGCCGGCCGCGTCGGCGACACGTATCACGTGATCAGCAGCCCGATGATCGAGCTGGCCGGCGACACCGCGACGTCTGTCGTGATGTGGACGGTCGTCGCTCGCAACGCCGACGGTGGATCTGTCGTGACCATGATCGGTCGTCACGAAGACGACCTCGTGCGGGAGCGCGACCGGTGGCGCTTCGCGAGGCGCCGTGGATTCATCGACATCCCGTCGACCTATCGCAAGCCCTGACGACCACTGCTGTTTGCGATTGAAATTGCGGCCGTGGCGGCAGAGCGGCGGCGTTACCATCGGCCGATGACGGCTGGCATGGAACGAACGGCGGGTCGACGATGAACCCGTTCCAACAGGCAACGACGGTCGAATCGACAGGCCACGGCGTCTACGGCTGCACCGTCGATGAGTCGTGGAACCTCCGTCCACTGCCCCAAGGCGGAGTAGTGACCGCGGCAGCGCTCCGAGCAATGGAAGCCGAGCTCGACGATCCGTCGCAGCGACTGCGGACGATGCACACACTGTTCGTCGGCCAGGTGGCTCACGGCGAACTCGAGATCTGCGTCGAGGTCCTGCGGCGGGGACGGTCGATGTCTCATCTCCGCGCCGACATCCGCAACCCAGGCGCCGCGACCGGTCACATCGTCACCGCCGTGTTCGGCGCGGCCCGCGACGGCTTCGAGTTCACCGAATTGCGCCGGCCGGTCGTGCCACCACCCGACGAGTGCCCGTCGTTCCGCGATCCCCCGCCACCCGGGACGCCGACGTTCGAACCGATGCCGTTCTGGGCGACGCGCGTCGAAGGTCGGGCAGCGCTCGGTGTGGCCCACTGGGAAGTCGTCGAAAACCGCACCGCGGAGCAGGCCGTCTGGTATCGCCTCGACGATCCTCCGTGGATCGACAATGGCGCCCGTCTCGACCCGCTGGCAATGGTGGTGCTCGCCGACACGATGCCCGGTGCGATCGGGCAACGGCTCGGGCCAACCGACCGACCGTGGTTCGGACCGAGCGTCGACCTGACCCTGCACATGCTCGGCGACTGTCACAGCCCGTGGGTCCTCACCCACAACACCGCGCGCTGGGCGGGGGACGGCTACGCGTCGGTCGACATGGCGTTGTGGGACGGCGACGTACGGGTCGCGTACGCGACGCAACTGTCGTTCTTCACGTTCCTCGATTGATCGTGGGAATCCTCATCACGTCAGAGCGTCATGATCCCCGGGAATCGCTCGGGCGTCATCGAAGTGAGTCGCGGAGTTTTCCGTCTCCTCAACGGACAGCTACCGGATGGCAAGGCTCGGGCCGGGTCGGCCTCGGCCATCAGGCGCGGCGGCGTATCCACCAGAAACAAAACGCGAAGAGGGCGATCGCGGCGCCGATGCCGATCGACATCTCGTACCACTGGAACGCCCAGTAGCGACTGGCCGGCTGGTACGCCGTGACCACGTGGTAGTGCGCGGCGACATCGCGGACGCAGTTCTGCACCGTGGTCAGCAAGTCGTTCGGGACCGCTGTCGGATGCCCAGCAGTCGCCGCCGGCCCGTAGATGTCTGCGAGGTGCGGGCAGGTGCTGTTCAAGACCTTGGCGGTGAGGCCGTGTCCGGTGCTGTCGACGATCTTGGTCGAGTAGAACCACGCGTTCGCGATGGTTGGCGGACTGGGGAGCAGCGTGACTCCACCGGCGTTCGTTGGGCCGAAACCGGTCGATTGGGGATCGAGCGCGAAGGCGATGTGGTCCGGGGCGAGGAGGTGCGGTCGGACCAGCTTGGCCATCGCCAAACGCACCGCGGCGAAGACGACCGCAACGGTGGCCATCGCGGGCAACACCCGGCGGATCACGACTCCTGCGGTGATCCCGAGCGCAAAGCCCAGCGCTGCGTAGCCGACCGGGACGATGCCACGCACGTCGAACGACCCGAAGATGTTCGCGCCGACGCGGTCGAGCGGTCGCGCCCACCACGTCACCACGAGGCTGAGCAGCCCGGCGACGGCCATTGCGATCAGCCCGACGACGGCAATCTTGGTGGCCAGCCACCGGGTGCGTGTGACGCTCTGCGTCCAGGCCAGCCGGTAGGTGCCGCTTTCGATCTCGCGGGAGACGAGCGGTGCACCCCAGAAGATGCCGATGATGCCGGGAACCACAACGACGAGGATGCTCAACGAGTTCCGCAGCGTGTTGTCGTTGTGCAGGAACGACTGGATCGTGTTCGACGAGCAGTTCGCCTGTGCGGTGCACGGGGCGATGATCGTGTCGTAGATGTGGACCAAGTTCTGACCGGTGACGATCGCGAGGATTGCCGCAGCCAACAGACCGGCGAGGGCAATCGCTGTCTGGGTGCGCGACTGCAGCCAGGCGAGGCGGATCATCGCACCACCGCCAACGCCGGCGGGCGGGCCGCGACCTGTTCGTGCGACCGAGCCATGTAGGCGAGAACGAGGTCCTCCAGCGTCACCGGCGTGACGATCCACGCCGGGTCGAGGATCGGGGCCTCCGTGCGAAGCAACAGCGTGGTCTGCTTGTCGGTGTGGCTCTCCTCGATGACCTCCTGATCGCCCGGCAGCGTGCGCGAGTCACGACGGGGCCCCGTCAGGCGGTGGTGCGACTCGAGCAGATCGCTGACTTCGCCGGAGACCTGCACGTGCGACGCGACGAGCACGACGAGGTGATCGCAGACCCGTTCGAGATCGGCGACGAGGTGCGACGACAGCAACACGCTGACGCCGTGCTCGGCGACGATCTCCATCAGGCTCTGCAGGAACTCGCGCCGAGCGAGCGGATCGAGGCTGGCGACGGGTTCGTCGAGGATGAGCAGCTCGGGTCGCTTGGCGATCGCCAGGGTGAGTGCGACCTGGGCGCGCTGGCCTCCCGAGAGCGAACCGGAACGCTTGCGCACATCGAGGCCGAGACGCTCTATGCGCTGTTCGGCGAGCGTCGCATCCCATGTGGGGTTGAGCCATGCGCCCATCCGCAGGTGGTCGGCGATCGACATCCGTGGATACGTCGGGGTGTCCTGGGCCACGAACCCGACTCGGCCGAGTTGCTGCGGTCCGTCACCGGGACGCCCACCGAGCACGGCGATCGTGCCGGATGTGGGCGCGAGCAACCCAACGGCGAGTTGGAGCAGGGTGGTCTTGCCGGCGCCGTTCGGACCGACCAGACCGACGACGTTGCCCTCCGGGATGGTGAGCGTGCAGTCGTCCAGCGCGGTGTGACGGCCGTATCGCTTGCCGAGCCGGTCGGCCTCGAGGACGGCACTCATGCGACACCCTCGGCGAAGAAGTTGCGCACTGCGGTGCGGTAGATGGCCTCGATGTCATCGGGCCCGAGCCCTGCCAGACGCGCCTTGCTGAGCCACGCCGTCATCGATGCGAGGAACTTTGCCTGAGCCGCTGGGTCGGTGTGCGGCATCGAGGCGACGATGAACGTGCCAAGGCCCGGCCGGGCGCGCACAAGGCCCTCGCGCTCGAGGTCGCGGTAGGCCTTCAGGACCGTGTTCGGGTTGATCGCCAACTTGGCGACGACCTGCTGTGCGGTCGGCAGCTGATCGCCCGGCTCGAGCATGCCGAGCTGCAACGCCTGATGGACCTGCTGCACAAGTTGGAGGTACGTGGCGACACCCGACCCGCCATCGAGCTGGAATTCGATCATGAAACACCCTTCCACTAAGTGGTTAGTGGAAGAGTACATGGCGATGCGCTGCAGCACAAGGCGCGCCGTCATGAGGACAGAGCTCGGACAGATTTCAGGGATGGTCGCGGCACGCGCGACCAGCCCTGATATTCGTCGGAGCGACATCTGATCGGGTCGCGCCTGGGACCTCACATGATGTTCGTCGCATTGGGCCTGTCGACGAGTGCGAGATCGGCAGATCTACCGCTCGTGAGCGCGGATCAGGTCCCGCCGCGTTCGGCCTTGGCACCCATCGAGTCGGCTTCGGATTCCAGCGATGGGTCGTTGCCGGGCGCGCCCTGCACGTGCTCACCTGCCGGCACCTTGCCCTGCGCCTGTTGCACGACGTGCCAGGCCTCGTGCGGCAGATGCGCTTCTTGACCCGGCGCGATGTGGATCTCGCTGCCCGTCGAAAACGCGACCCCGGCCAGCTGTGCCGGCTTGGCCGAGTTGTAGTGCACCTTGACGTGGTCCATCGACATACCCGAGAGGCTCTCGATGCCTGCCTTCAGTTGATCGGGCATGCCGGTGTTGTTCGGCTTCGCCGCTGCGTCGCCTTCCTTGCGCTGAATCTTGGGGCCGGCCGACGCGGTCGCGACGATCGGAGGCGACGAGGGCATCACCACGTCGGAGCGAACGATGCGGGTGACGTCGCTGCCGAGGTCGAAGCCCGGGGAGAGGCGCTCGATGTCGTCGCTCGTCGAATCGGTGACCCGCCGCACCATCGACGTGTCGCTGCCGTTACCGGCGCGACCCTTCGTCCGCGACTTCGTGCGCGCGCCGACCTTTGCACTCGAGCCGGCGGACGCGACTGGGGAACGATCCTTGCGCTGCTGCACCACACGTCACGCTACTCCTCGAGTCCCGTGCCTCTGACGTACCAGCGATGCAGCAGTCGGACGATGCGTGAGCCGGTGCTCAGCCCGCGGGTGCTCCGAAGTACGTCTCGGCGAAGCCTTGCGCGAACTCGGTGGCCGCCGACGGCGAGTCGCGAGGTGCGCTGACCGCGACCCAGTTCACACCCATCTCGCTCAATTGGCCGAGCACGTCACGGTGGCGCTCGACATCGCCGAGCGAACGGATCGTCGGGTCGATGTACGGGAACAGGACATCGAGCCCGTCGCCGCGATCGCCGGCCAGCGCTCGCATGTCGTTGATCATGCCGGCCAGATCTTCGATGCCGCCGATGTGCGTCGAGCGAGCCGTGCGTGACAGCTCGATCGGGCCCGCCAACGGCATCCAGCCCTGCGCTCGTTCGGCGACCCGGCGGCGGGTGATCTTGGCGTTGCCGCCGATCCAGATCGGTATCGGGTTCTGGGTCGGCCGCGGCAGCTGGATCACATCACGCGCTCCGAAGTGCGTGCCCGTGTAGCTGAAGCGCTCGCCCTTCCATGCCATCGGCAACACGTCGAGCGCCTCGTCGAACAGCGTGTTCCGTTCGTCGAAGTCGACACCGAGCGCGAAGAACTCGGACTTCAAGTAGCCCGTTCCGGCACCGAGGATGAGACGCCCGTTGGACAACCGGTCGAGCGTTGCCGCGGTCTTGGCGAGCAACAGCGGATTGCGATACGGCACGACCGTGAGGTACGTGAGCAATCGCAGCCGCTGGGTGGCCGCGGCAGCGAACGCGAGGGTGACGAACGGATCGAGCGACTGGTGCCCGCCGGCATCGAGCCACTTGGCTCCCGGGCTGGGGTGCTCGGTGAGCGAGAAGCCGTGCCATCCCGCTGTTTCGGCTGCCGCGGCAAGCTCGCCGATCGGTCCGGCATCCAGCATGTCGCCGTCCGCGCCGTGGAAATCCGGGTACCCGTAGATGAACTGCATGGTCAGCGGATCCGTGGCAGGCGCAAGTGGCGCTCGGCGATGTTGTTGCGGTTGATCTCGCTGGTGCCGCCCTGCAGGGTCTGCGGAACGGCGTGGCGAACATCGTGGTCGATCCAACCGTCGGCGGCTGCACCGGGTTGATGGAACCCGAGCAGTCCTTCCGGTCCGGCAGCGGCCTGCAGCTTTCGTGCCCCGTGCTGATAGGCCTCGGTGGCGAACACCTTGGCGATCGAGCCCTCGGTGCCGGGCGGCGCGCCCGACGCGGCCATCCACACCGTTCGCTGCGTCAGCAATTCGGCCACCTGCGCGTCGATCGCGACCTGCGCCATCGTCTCGCGAACGATCGGGTCGGTGATCAGCCCGGTCTGCGCAGCCCATGCGGCGAAGCGGCGCAGCATCGGCACCAGGAAGCCGGTGTTGGCCATGCCGCGTTCGAAGCCGAGCATGACGCCGAGCGCATTCCATCCCTCGCCGGCCTCGCCCACGATGTCCGCGTCGGTGGCATGGACGTCGTCGTAGAACGTCGCGTTCGACCGCTCGGTGCTGAGTGTCCACACGGGATCGACGGTGATGCCGGGACTCTTCATCGAGAGCAGGAACATCGTGAAACCCTTGTACCGAGAGCCGCTGCTGTCACTGCGCGTCAGCAGCACGACCCAGTCGGCCACGTGCGCCATGGTCGTCCACATCTTGGCGCCGTTGACGACCCAGCCGTCGTCGGTGCGGGTGGCCTTGGTCTTGATCGCGGCCAGGTCGCTGCCACCATCGGGTTCGGTGAAGCCGAAGCACACCGTCTGCTCACCCGACAGCAATGCCGGCACGATGCGCTTTCGCTGGTCGTCGCTGCCGACGATGCCGAGCATGCCGGCGACGACCAGCGCCATCGCCGTGCCGTCGAACGGGGCGCCGGCCCGGTCGGCTTCGCTCGACAGCATCCACATCTCGACCGGATCGCCGCTGCCGATGCCCGGAACGGCGCGCTCGAGGATGCCCGCTGCGCCGAATGCCTTGGCCAATGGGGGGAACAGATTGGTGCCGCTGCGATGGGCCTCTTCGACGGCGTCGTCGGTCAGCGTCGCGGCGATGATCTCGCGAATCTCGGAACGGAACGCCTCGACTTCGGGAGAGAACGTGAAGTCCATCAGCTGACTCCCACGGGCCACAGCAGGTCGGCCAACCGCAACCGCTCGCGCGACGGGTCACCGAGGATGTTGGCCCAACCTCGGGCGCGACGGAAGTACAGCTGGATGTCGTACTCGGCCGAGAAGCCGTAGCCGCCGTGGTAGTGCAGGCTGCGATCGGTGCAGACCGCCGCTGCATCAGCCGCCTGGATGAAGGCCATCGCTGCGAGTGCGCCGAACTCGGTGACCTCGCCGCCGTCCATGTCGATGATGCCCGCCGAACCGCGACGCCCGGTGTCGGCCGACCACGCCGCTTTGTGGGTGAGGAATCGGGCACCGTCGATGAGGCCGGGGAAGTCGGCCAGGCCGTGTTGCAGCGCTTGGTACGAACCGATCAGCCGTCCGAACTGCTCTCGTTCGAGCACGTATTCGAGCGCGAGATCCAATGCCGCGCGGGCGATGCCGACGAGCGCCGCTGCGGTGAGCACGCGCCATTCGTCGAGTGCGATGTCAAAGTCTGATGCCGCGCCGATCACCGTTCGCTCATCGTCGCGTGCGCTGCGGTTGGCCAGCGGCGCGGACCCATGGTTGGCCGGCGCAGCGCCGGGCGGAGTCGAGCGGACCGCGACCAGATCATCGCCGTCGACGCCGAACACGACATCGGCGATGGCGCCTGCGGGGACCAGCCGCCACACACCATCGGCGGCGGCAGGTCGGAGCGCGATCGTGGCGATCGAATCACCGCTGACCACGTCAGCCGAGGCAACGATGCGCGAGGCCACGAGATGCTCGATCAGCGGAACGGGCGCGACCGAACGGCCGATGGCTTCGGCCACGACGACGAGATCCGACAGGGTGGCTCCCCCGCCACCCGCTGCTTCCGCAGCACCCATGCCGCATGCGTCGAACGCACGCAGGGCAGCCCACAGCGGGGGCGCGAAACCGAGCGGTTCGGCCTCGCGCACGACGGCCGGTGGACTCTCGTTGGCGAAGAACGACGAGAACACGTCGTCGATCGATTGCTGATCGGGAGAGAGCCCGAGGTCGAACGCCATCAGCGAGTCACCCAGCGAGAGAGATTCGAGTGGACAGCACTCATTGATTCTTGATGTTCGACTTCATCTCGTCGAGGCCCATCAGCACGGGATAGCCGCTGATGCTGATCGCGTTGCCGTGACCGGTGTGGTGGATGTCGAACACGGATTGCAACGCGGCGTAGTAGCCCTGCACGTCGAGTGTCTGGTTGACGGCTCGCTTGGCCTGGCTGAGCCCGAACATGTCGCGCTTGGCGATCTCGGTTGCAAGCGCCATCGTCGCGTCCCACAGTTCCTCGCGCGGCACGACGCTGCGGACGAAACCGATCTGCTGCGCTTCGACCGCGGTGATCGGGCGACCGGTGAACAACATGTCCTTGGCGCGGCGAGCGCCGAGATCCCAGGTGTGGCCGTGGTACTCCACACCGCCGATCGCCATCATCACGACAGGGTCGGAGAACTGCGCATCTTCGGATGCCATGATGAGGTCCATCGGCCACAGCAGGTTGAGCGCGCCGGCGATGGCCTTGCCCTGCACTGCGGCGATGGTGGGCTTGGGGATGTTGCGCCACTTCCACGCGTATCCGAAGTACTTGCGCGCTTCCCACCGGTACATCTTGTGGAGGTGGAAGTTGCCCTCGGGCTCGGCCAGGTGCGGCTGGTCGGGGTCATCGGCAACGACGGTCAGGTCATGGCCCGCCGAGAAGTGCTTGCCCGCGGAGCGCAACACGATCACGCGGATCGCATCGTCGTACTCGGCCGTCTCGAAGCAGTGATCGAGCTCGTCGAGGACACGCTCGTTCTGCGAGTTGGCCTTGTCCGCACGGTTGAGCGTGATCGTGGCGACGCGGTCGGTGACCTCGTACTGGATGTACTTCAATTCCATGGGGGACGACTCCTGATGATCGCCCGCTGCTGCGGGCTGGACGGGTTGCACGCTATTTCGTCGACGGCTTCAGACACGATCCCATGCGGCCATCAACTCGTCGGATGTCACGACCGTGGCCAGCATCGACAACGAGTTGTCGATCACCGACTGGGCGTATTCGACGGGAACGCCCGCCACCGCATCTCTCACCAGGACCACCTGATACCCGAGATCGATCGCCGACATCACCATCCCGAACACACCGACATTGACCGAGACACCCGTCGCGATGACGGTGCGCACACCGAGGTTGCGCAGGATCTGATCGAGCGACGTCGACATGAACGGCGACATCCCGTGGATGCGCGCGACGGTGATGTCACGCGGGTCGTCGCCGAGCTCTTCGACGAGGCGAGCGCCCTCCGACCCGCTGATCAACCCGCTGGTTCCGGCGGCGCGCATGCGCGCGGCCATCACGAACAACTTGCAGTTCTCGGCTGCGCCGGCTCCATCGGCGCGCTCCTCGATCGTGCAGTGCACCACGCGCGATCCCACCTCGCGCGCCGCGGCACACACCTTGCCGGCAGCGATCAGGGTGCCCGCGCGCTGGACCTCTTCCACGAGCGCTGGCAGCATCGCCTGCGGGCCGACGACGGCTCGCTGCAGTTCCATCGTCAGGACTGCCGTCTGCGCGGGAACCACTGTTCGGCGCAGGCGCTCTTCCTGCTTGGTACGGGCTGCGTCATTGGTCATCGGGGGGCTCCATCGTGGTCGTCATTCGGCGTTGCTCGTGGTGGGCGCGGTGCTGGGCGTCTGGTGGGGTGTGGTCATCGCTCATCAGGCCATCGGGGCGACGATCGAGAAGTACTCACCGAACTCTCGCTCGCGCAGGATCCGCCCCAGCTTGCGGAACTCCTGCGAGATGCCCTGCACCACGCAATCCATGGTGATCGGGATGCCGGCCGACGCAGCGATGAATGCCGCCTGCACGGCAGCGTTGCGGATCGGGCCGCCCGCGAGTTCGAACTGGCGCGCGAGCCACTCGGTGTCGATTCCGTGCTGCGGCGCGGAAGCAGGCAGGTTGCGATCCCAGATCGCCTTGCGCTCGGGCGGCGCCGGGACGATGAAATCGATGCGAGTGTGGATTCGCCGCAGGAATGCTTCGTCGATGTTCTTCTCGAAGTTGGTGGCCATCACGACGACGCCGTCGTAGGTCTCCAGGCGCTGCAAGAGGTACGACACCTCGATGTTCGCGTAGCGGTCGCGGGCGTCCTTGACCTCGGAGCGCTTGCCGAACAACGAGTCGGCCTCGTCGAAGAAAAGCACCACGTTGCCGGCGCCCGCGGCGTCGAACACCTGATCGAGGTTCTTCTCCGTCTCACCGATGTACTTGCTGACCACCGACGACAGGTCCAGCTTGAACATGTCGAGGCCGAGCTCGCCGGCGACGATCTCGGCGGCAAGCGTCTTGCCCGTGCCGGACGATCCCGAGAACAGGGCGACGAGGCCGCGCGACGGGATCGGCTCGAAGCCCCATTCGTCGTAGACCATGTCGGCATGGCGATAGCGAGAGACGATGCCCCGCAACAGGGCGATGCGTTCCGGGCTGAGCACGATGTCGTCCCACGTGCGACGCGGCCGGATGCGCTTGGCCAGCGTCTCCAACGGGCCTGCCAGCAGGCGGCGCACCGCCGCGTCGAGATCACCACGGCGAGCGGGGAGCACCTTGGCAACGGATTCGAGCTGCTGGGGTGTGAGGTGGTGCGTTCGCTCGACACCATCACCGAGCATGGCCACCCACTCGGCGTCCGACGGAGGCGCGGTCGAGGCGTCGAACTCGAGCCATGCCCGAGTCGGCATCTCTGCCACGGGGATCTCGGTTCGCGAGGTCAACGCCCACGTCAGGTGAGAGGCCTGTTCGAGCCAACGCCGACCGGCGGATGTCAGCGGCCGATCGAGCTCGACGATGATTCCTGCGCCCGACAGCGTCGCTTCACGAACGAGGATCTTCCAGCCAGCTTCCTCCGCCGGCTGGGGCGTCACGATGAAGCGTGTTCCTGCCGCCTGGCGTGCTGCGTCGTTTCGACGGCGCACTCTGTCGATGCCCGTCACCACGACGAACGGCTCACCGTCGGCGACAGCGTCGGCGAGGATGAATGCTCCGTCGGGGAGTTCGGGGTCCGGAGCAAGATCACCGGACAACGCCCACATCACCGACTCCGGAACGGTGACGGCGTGCTGCGACCACGGACCCTCCGCGACCACCTCGACCAACGCCGACCGCCGCAACGCGGAACCGGGCCCGGCCGCCTCGGCGCACCGTTGGTAGCCGCCGAGCAGGCGCGCAACCGTGTGCAGCGTGAGACGATCGCGCGACGAGTCGCCCTGCACCACGCCGATCAAGCGCTGACGACGAGCGTCAGATTCGCATGCCAGAACGATCGCGAACAGCTCGACGTCAGCCGGCCCGAGCAACGCGTTCGACGCGAGCGCAGCGAACACGCTTGGCCCGGACATCGATGCGAACAGTCCATCGCGCGCTTGATCCACCGCGCGCTGATGTTGCGCATCGATCGCGTCGGCGCCGGCATCGACGGCACCCGCCGCGGCAGAATCCACGTGGTGATGAACGGCTGCCAGACGCTGCAGTGCAGCATCCGCGAACACCGCCCATGGCTCGCGGTCCTCGCCGGTCGGCACAGCGTCGTTCACGCCTCTCACCTTCGCACGCCGCAGTGCCTATCCTGCAACCATGCATTCGGGGAACACCAGCGCCGCCTCAGTCGTGATCACGGGGACGGGCTTGTTCACCCCAGCGGAGTCGATCAGCAACGCCGAGTTGGTCGCTTCCCTGACGGCCGCTGTGACGGCCTGGAATCTCGCCCACATCGACGAGATCGCGGCGCGCACGGTCATCGCGCGGCCGATCCCCGACGAGGAGTTCATCCTCAAGGCATCCGGCATCCAGTCGCGCTACGTCATCGACAAGGCCGGGGTCCTCGACCCGAAACGATTGCGTCCGCGAATCGAGCTGCGTGACGAGGACGAGCTCGGCGTCCAGGCAGAGATGGCGATGCCGGCGATCATCGATGCGCTCAAGATGGCCGGTCGAACCGGATCCGAGGTCGACGCGATCATCGTCGGCTGCTCGAACCTGCAGCGCGCCTATCCTGCGGTCTCGATCGAGATCCAGAACGAGCTCGGTGCCGGCGGTTGGGCTTACGACATGAACGTCGCCTGTTCGTCGGCCACGTTCGCGATCCAGGCCGGCGTCGACGCGCTGCGCAACGGATCAGCGTCATGCGTCGTCGTGGTCAACCCCGAGATCACGTCGGGCCACAACAACTTCGCCCACCGCGACTTCCACTTCATCTTCGGCGATGCGTGCACGGCCGTCATCCTCGAACGCGCCGGCGACGCCACCAGCAACGATCAGTGGCTGGTGCACGGCACCAAGCTTGCGACCCAGTTCTCCAACAACATCCGCAACGACGCGGGCTTTCTCAACTCCAGCGAAGACGGCGAGCGGGACCCAGACGAACTGGTCTTCCGCCAGCGCGGCCAGCAGGTGTTCCGCGAGGTGTGCCCGATGGTGTCGGCCCACATCAAGTGCCATCTCAGCGACCTCGGCGTGGCCGACGGGGCAGTTCGCCGCTTCTGGCTGCACCAGGCCAACCTGAAGATGAACCAGCTGATCGCCAAGGGCGTGCTCGGTCGCGTCCCCGAGGACGACGAGGCGCCCGTGATCCTCGACGAGTTCGCCAACACGAGTTCGGCCGGTTCGATCATCGCCTTCCATCGCCACCGCGACGATCTCGAATCCGGCGCACTCGGCGTGATCTGTTCGTTCGGCGCGGGCTATTCCGTCGGCAGCGTGATCGTCGAAAAGGTCTGAGACGACTCCGAGACCCGGACATTGTCTGACCGGTCTCGGGCGACACCAAGCCAATTCGCCCGCCGAAACCGGTTTCAGTGAGGAACAACGCGCACGTATCGATGGTGACGCACCGAAACGATTGGGGACCCTCGTCGTGAGACGACCCGGAGCGGCCGTCTGCGCCGTCAGACGTCGTCGATGAGGTCCTCGCTGGGGTCAATGTCTTCGGTGTGACCAGTGTGATCGGCGTGGGGATCGAGTCGGTCGAGACCTCCGGAGCTGTAGGCCGACAGGAGGTGCGAGACGACCGATTCGCTCTGGGCGAAGCGATGCACCTCGCTGAGATGTGACTCGAACCGGGTCGTGCGGCGATCGTGCTGGCGCATGTGTTCGGCCCACGATTCGACGTGGAACATCTCCACGAAACGGTCGGGCGCGGCGAGGTCACGGAACAGGCCCCACTGGTACGCACCGGTCCGGCGACGGTGGGCCTCGACGTTGCGCATCGCCCGGCCGAAGTCGTTCATGTCGTCTTCCGCGACGACGTACGTGACCGTGACGACGACCGGTCCGTCGGTGGGCTTCGGCATCAGGCTGACCACCGGGTCCGTTGGCGCACCGGGCGACAGGTCCAATCCGGAAGTGCCCACCAACTTCCACCGAATGACCGCGAACACGGTCAACAACTGGGCCGCAGCGGCGATGTACAGCGCGCCCGACAGGCTCCACTCGGCGACGAGGCCCCACATCGCGCTGCCGACAGCGAGACCACCGGTGATCGCGAGCAGGTACAGGCCGAGCCCGCGTGCTCGTACCCACCAGGGCAGCGACGACTGAGCGGCGACGTTCACGGTCGTGGTCGCCAGCGTGTACGCACAGCCTCCGATGAACAGACCGATGCCCAACAACCATGGCACGTGCAAGACCGCTGTCGTCAGCAACGCGAGGGACACGACCACCGTCGCAGCACCGAGGAGCTTGTCCGGCGACGCCCGTGCCGACAGTCGAGGGCGGATCACGGCTCCCTACGTGTCAGGCTTAGGTGAGACGCCCGCTGTTGCGGATCTTCCCTTGTAGGGCGAGAACGGTTACCTATTTCGATGTCTATGCCTATCGCAGTGTTGAACGGACGTGTCCATGATGTGGGCGTGTCTGATGTTGAT